>DASVDI010000058.1:0-88549 GCA_036381175.1 Gammaproteobacteria bacterium | reverse complement strand
AGCTCCGCGAGATGCTGGCGAAGGCCTGATATCGCTTTCCGTTTTTCGCTGCCTTTTCCACCACAACAAATAAAAAGAACCCCGCTGATCGCGGGGTTCTTGTTTTACCGAGTTCTCAAGTTGTTTTGACACAGCCTGTTTCGCGGCGTTTTTTATTGCAGCGATTACCCATTCAGCCTGTCAATTCCAGCATTCTTCCGTGCTGTCCGCGCCACCGCTGTCCGTTGCGGTGCGTACACCCAGCGAGTTGACCGTGAAGCTCTGGCAATCCTCGTCCTCGCTCTGCGGCAAGCCGTTCGGTACTGCTGTCGCAGTGAAAGTGTTGGTGTCGGCAGCGGGGATCGCCAGCGTGTAGTAGCCGTTCGTGGATGTTGTAGCGGTGAAACCGAGAGCCGTCAGGTCGGCCGTGTACGTATTGTTCTGCAGGTAAAATTTCGTCTGGGCATTTTCTATGCTCAGGAGTGCGTCGATCGCATCGATACGATTCGCACGCCTGACATGCGCGCTGTATGACGGTACGGCAATCGCCGCGATGATCGCGATGATCGCCGTCACGATCATCAACTCCATCAATGTGAAGCCCGCTGTACGGCGCCCGTATTTAATTTTCATGTCGTTTCCTCGCATTGGTTCGACATTGATCGACGACCTGCATGACTGCAATAGCGACCGGCGCTATTGGCTCGTACCGGTTTCGTACCAGTACGTTCGTACCGGCGGTTCGTCGAAATCGACTGGCAGTGTTTCCGGTCCGACAAGCCCGACAGGATCGTCGCTGGCTTCAGGGAAGAGGATCGTCACTTCCGGCGGAATTCCGCCGCGCGTCAGGATCGTTGCGCGATCATCCTTGGTAAGATCCGTTTCGCCGCCGATGCCATCGTTATTATAGACCGGCGTCGCATCGTTCACGTCGACAACATAAGCGCGTGCCAGGCCCTGGCTTGGCGCGCAACCGGTTGCGCTCGCAGAATTGACGGGGGTGAACGTCGTGAAAAAGATTTTTCCATCGAATGTTGTGGCGGCTGCAAGCGCCTTTTCGCCTTCCGGCGTTCCCGCCGAACTCACCAGGTCGATATACCACCCCTTGGCGTTATACAAGGCGGTGATCTCGGTCTCGGGATCCGAGCCTTGGCCGATGAGATTTTCCGTTGCGTCGTAAAGGTTATCGACAGTAATGCCGTACGCGTAACTCCCCGGTATGTTCGTCACATTGGGATCGCGTATCGAGAAGAAGCTGTCCTGGGTTCCGGTTGCCAGAGGATGCGCCCGGTTGCCCGATCCGATAGCGATGTTGATGTAGTTGCCGTGTTCTTCGTCAACGATCAAGGCGACATCCGGCGGCGAGAAGAATTTACGCGTTTCCAATTCCGTCGGCGTCGTCATTTCAGCGGCACCCAGCGAGGCGATCTTGCCGCCGCTGACGAGCGAGCTCGCGTCGTTCCCGTTGAGGATATCAAAGCGGAAGATCCGGCCGCCCGTATCAGCGGCGTACATCCGATCATCAAAACCATCGCTGTTGATATCCACGACTCGCACTTCGGCGGGAATCGAGTTTTTCAAGTCGCCGAGGACGAGATTCGCGCTGCTTCCGGCCGGACCCGCCCACCAGATCAAATTTCCACTGATCGCATCAACGATATATATCGCGCGACCCTCATCGTCCTCCTGGTAGATGTCCGCCGAGTCCTGGTCCGGATCGTATCCGCCGCCGAATATCAGTACCTGCTTGGTGATGCCGCCGACATTGATCTTTGCAAGTTGTGGCTGCGAAAAGGTTTGTCCCAGTTCCGCGAACGCTCCGCCCTTGCTGATGCTCCACATGAACTTCGGATCTTCGCGATTAGTGACGTCGATCGCATAGTAGTTGTTCCCGCCACGGCGCTCGCCGAAATACAGGTAAACGTGATCGTCGCCCGAGATCGTGCCATCACGGCCCACGTCGTTTACCCACGCTGTGATCGGGCTGTCCAATCCATAGACCTTGCTGCCGGTGCCACTGAGACCCGAGTAAAGTTTATTGAGGTTTTCCCACTTCTGTTTCGGGATGAAGGAAAAGTGTTCGGCACCCGTCTCACCATTGATTGCATGCAGGAAACCGTCGTTGGTTGTCATGTACACCGTGAAGTCCGGATTTTCGGCGGTACCGCCGTAGGTAACCACGACCGGCTTGGAATGCAAGGGGTCGCCCATGATGCGTCGTGCATCATCCGTAAAGCCGTCATCGTCCCGATCTTCCGTGTCCACGCCACGCGCCCACTGGATCAATCTCGTTCGATAGTCATCGGTTTGCGCGTCAATCCCCAACGCGGTCTTGGTGATCTTCGGATTGTTTTCATGGAATGCGTTGGTTGGTTCTGTGAGCGATGCCGCAGTGCCCGTATAGGTATAGATATCTCGCGGCAGGATCAGGTCACCTGCGGCTCCGCCAAGTGCGGCCTCGCCGCCATCCGGCGATTGATCGAGATTGGTCCAGTAGCTGGTTGCACTTTCCTTGAAGAAGCCGGTATTCGAATCCACGGCCGGAACGCCGTTGACATCGAGAATGCTGACCTGGGCGTCGCCCGCGTTCGCATAGCCGAGGTCAAAACGCTTCACGTTGCCGTCCCAGTGCGGTCTTTCGGATGGTTTGAAAACCGTGAAGAACAGCTGGTTGAGGTGCACTGTTCGGTTGAAGGCGTTCACCGAGACCGCGGGTGCGGTGAATGTGGTGTTGATCGCAAGGATCTCCGTGATGATGTCCGTGAATACGTTAAGGAGTTCGAGCGAGTTGTTGGCCAGGTAGAAGTTGCCGCCGCCCTTGGCTGCCGTCTCTTCGAGAACCGACACCTCTTCGGCGAAGCCGACCATATAAGTAATGACGTTCTGGTCGCCGGTGATAGAAGGCATTACGTCGCGGTTGCGAGCCCACAGCGCGGCCTCGTCGAGGCAGTCGCCACTGATCGAGTCATGGCAGGAATCGCCCAGGGAATCGAAACCCGGCCAGGCCTTGATCTTTTCCCCGGCGTGACTGTCGGACGTCGGCTCTCCATCGGTGAGGAACACGATGAAGTTTTTCTGGCACTGGTATTCGATCGGGCTTCTGTACTGAGCGTCTTCGGAATCCCACAGATCGCTGTCGCCGTTGCCGCGTGACTCGGCGACACTCGGCACGTCGGACCAGCCGACCTTGGAGTCGCGCCCGAAGACCACGTCACTGCCGCGGTAGTACTGGATCGCCTCGTAGTAAGTTTCCGACAGCGGCGTGCCGCCGCCGGGGGTCAAGGAGTCGATTGCGGCCTTCATCGCGTCGCGGTTGTCCGCGATGCCCTCGACCGGGTACAGCACCATGCCGCCGGAAGCGCCAGTGTCGAAGCGCATCAGGCCGAAGTTCACGTTGGATACGCTGTCGATCAGCGTCTTGGTGACGTGCTGCACAACCTGAAGGCGTGTGGAGGGTTCGCTGCTGACAGCACTGTGGTACCAGTTCAGGAAATTGCCGCTCATGAACGTCAGGATTTCCCGGTCATTCCAGTCGATGCTCTCGCTGGAATCACTGCTCCACGGTCCATCCGACTCGTTGGCTGCGTAGAGTTTGCCGGTATCGACGCCGTCGCCGTGCACGCCGGAATCGGTCTTGCACTCTGTGTAGCGCGACTGTCTGCGGTCGCTGACGTCCACCCAATTGTCGCGTCGCGTGCCGTTGTCCCGGTCACGCCAGCTCGCGTAACGGTCCATGAAACGGCCGCTGCTCGCGAACGCATCAAGCGCCGCCTTGCACAGGAACGACGAGGCTTCGATGTACTGATCGGTACTGCAGTCCGGAAAATTCGAGTCGTCGTCCCAGTAAACGCGACTATCCACGCAACTGCCCGAATAAACGGTGTTGGGGTCATACGGATTCTGCGAGAAAATCGGGTCGCCGCTTTCTCCGCTGTCGAGATCGACCTGGCCGCTCATCGAGCCCGAGGTGTCGATGACGAACAGAATGTTCGGCGGCACGCCGGCCACGTTGCTGTTGCCGCCGACATAGATCTCGATATCGTCGGCAAGCGCGTTGCTCATGGGTATTGCACCGAGCAGGAAGGCCAGGGATGCGCCACGGATTCTGTGCAATGTCGATTTCATGTCTTTTCTCCGGTGACAAGCGCCGACAATTCAGCGCGTCGCCAATAACAGTATTCAGTCGCTCAATAAATAATGATGCGCGTCACTTTTTTTGTGGTTGTGTCCTGAAGGACGACGCCTTCCATGCCGTTGTATTTCGTTGCCACGGCGAGCGAGATCTCGGTGTCCGCCTTGTAGAATTTCGTTTCCGGCGTGATCTCCAGTTCAAACAGCGGACAGGTTTCGCACTTCCTGACTTCCACGCTGCCGGTATCCGGCGTCTCCATGCTGATTCGCAAATTCAAAACCTCATACGCATCTTCGATATAGCGCATGGCGGCCACGTTGCTGCTGATCAGCAGCAGCATCAGGCATGCAGTTTGTATGAATGCGTTTTTCATGACTTGAACCTCATTTGTTCGGGTCGTGACAACTCGCGTGATGCCTCAATTGGCGCCCGGTCCGACGATGTAAAATCCTTGCATCTGACTCGAAACGGCGCCGCGCAATGCGGTACCTGACGCATCGATTTCAAAGTGATATGCCAGGTAAGACGAACCAAGGCTGTAACCGCCGGCAGGAACATCTGTCGATTCCTGGTAGCTGATTACGGCGATTCCTGTCGAATTGATGCCGGTTGCCGCATCCGTGAAGGGATACGTTGTCGATTCGTTGTTCAGATCGGTACTGAAGCCACCGGCCGCTATTCTCGCCTCGATGGCGGATTGCGCCGCCTGAAATGCGCGCAGGCTGTACTGCGCGTTGCCCGCCATGAGCAAGCCCAGCCGGGCCGTGCCCATGGCAGATACCGCGAGAATAGTGATGACCACGAGCAGTATGAGTGCGACCAGGAGCGCGGCACCGCGTTCGGAATGTCCCGCGGTGACTTGCGGGCGAGTTTTTTTCATCATGGCGCGTTCACCTGGATATTGCGCAACTGGATTGTTGATGACATGAGCAGGCGCCGGAAGTTGTCAGCCGGAGTTACGGATTTGCTCGCGTAGGTATAGGTCGCGTTATCCGTGAACCCGAATTCGGGATTCAGCGTGCGCGCCATGATCCAGATGCGCGTGGCGAGAATTTCTGCACCCGCGATCGCGGCGCTGTCGGCATTCACGTATTGATTGATCGAGCCGTCGCCGTTGGTATCGATCCCGAATTGCACTTGCAGGTCTTCGATGCCGGGAATCACTTCTTCATCGGTGATAACCGTCGCGCCACCCGCGTTGCCCAGCGACAGCCTGTACAACGACGGAATGTTGTCGCCCTCGGCGAATGCGTATGGACGGATGTAATAGGCGTGCGTCACCAGCCGGTGGTCTTGTGCAAACGCCGAGAACCCAGCGGCGGGCGGGGCTGAACCCTCAAAGACAACACCGTTGTTGGCATCGGCCCGAATGTAGATTTGTCCGGGCACCAGCGCAGGCGCCGGATCCGGATCCGCATGTCGCACGACAAGAACGTCCGTACCGGCGAGATACTCGGTCGCCGGCAGGCAGGTGGCGGCATACGGATTGACGTCATTGCTCGCTTCGACCTCATTGGCAAGGTCGATGAACCAGGAAGCCGCGCAATCATTCGCAGGTGCCTGGGCCGCCGGAATCGGCGTGATGGAACCCTTGTGTCCGTTCAGCAACCCGACGACCGCCGTCAGGCCCCAGTAGCCGGCCAGGCGTAAGTCTGGCTTGATCGTGCTCATCGCATAGCGCGCGTTTTCCTGCATGCGTGCAACATCATCGTTCACATGGCGTGAGTTGCTCGCGGTAATGAACACCGACATCGCGCCGCCAATGAGGAAAACACCGATCGTCGAGGCGATCAGTACCTCGACCAGTGTCATGCCGCGCTGCCGGCGAATTGAATTGAAAGTCATTGCAGTCATGTCATATCGCCTGGAATGTCAGCACGTAGTCGTAGTCGTTGCCGTCCTGCTCCGACCACTGAACGGTAATGGTGTATTGCGAAATGGTCCCCGCCGCGGCGCGCGTGATGGACGCCTGGCCGTTTGGCAGGCCTGTCTGGGGAGCGGCAAGCAACGTTTTCCAGAGGAAAATGTCATGCATTGCGAGCGCCGCGGATGTGCAGTTCGCCGCAACGGTATTCGCGGTGTCCGTGCAGTTGTTGTTCGCGCCCATTCCCGCGAGGTCCACCACGTAACTTGCGCCCGCTGCGCTGTTCGCGCGAATCCGGTCAGCCATGTCTTCGGCGAATGTCACCGCGCGCGTGCGCAGGATGGCGCTGCCGCTGGATTGGAGGCTGTTGATCAACAGCGCCGCGACGCCGAGCATGCCAACGGACAGGACGACCACCGCGATCAGGACTTCGATCAGCGTGAATCCCCGGCTATTTCCGGCGCGTGGCTTCCGGGAAATTGTCATAGGACACCTCATGGACAGCCCACTTCCGTCCCGACAATGGCCGCCTGTTTGCTCAGCGATTGCGGTCGTCCCGTGCGGGACAGTGTGATTGCGCGGGCTGTGGAAACCCCGTCACCGGTGTCCGTGATACCGCGGTCGTCGCAGAAAACCAGATCGCCCGTAACGGACACGCCCGCGATATCGCGCGTCTGTCCTGAACTGGAGAAGGAGACATATTCGGCGAGTACGGCGTCGGTCCGGATTTCAACACTGGCATCCAGCGGCGCGTGTTGCTGCAGGAGAGTCTCGCCGGCATCGATGACGGCGTCGCCGTCCGTATCCGAAAACACCACCCAGCCGGTTTCCCACTGACCGCCGGCGTTCGTATCACAGACCGGTGCAGCGGCTAGAGGATCGTCGCTGATGCAGACCGTGACCGGCGCGCGCCGCTTGATGGCTTCGCTACGAGCCAGGGTAGTGGAGGCAATGAAATCGTTGATGGCCGAGGTAAGGCGGTTGTTCTTGACGAGGTCGGACATGGCCGGAACAGCCAGGGTCGTCACGATCGCAATGATGAGGATCGTGACCATGAGTTCCAGCAGCGTGAAGCCGTTTTGGGGGACTTTTTCCATGACCACGACTATAGAAGCTGTCGTGGGGGATACAACCCAACGGCGGATGAGTGGTCAGTTTTCGCCGATGGGATTTCGGGGAAAGGCGGTAAGGAAAAGCGGTATCAGGGACCGAGCGTTGTGCAGTCGGGATCGTCGGTTTCCCTGTCCTTGCTCAGGCGAGGCCGACCGGTAGTGCCGACGGCGATCCAGCGGGCATTGACGTTTTCCTTGTCGACGCAGACCGCAACCGTGCCCGCCGTTCCCAGCTGAAAGCCGGGGTTGAACGCGAAGCTTGTCCGATTTGACGGCATGGTGACGCCGTTTCTTGCCGCGCCGGTGGATACCAACGTTTCGCCGGCGTCCATGTTGCCGTTGCCGTCGGTGGCGTCGGGATTGCCATCCTGGTTGTTGTCGATGAAAAGTACCCAGCCTTGCGCCCAGTCCGGGTCTTCCTGCCCAGAACAACTGCTGGCGTTACTGGAATGGCAAAGCGACACCGCGACGCCGCGACTGGCGGCCGTGCTGCGGGCCAGTTGCATTTGCGAGACGAGGGAGTTCACTGCGGAAGCGCGCCGGTTGGTTTTCATCAGGTCGGTCATGGAGGGAATACCGATCCCGACGAGTATCGCTGCGACCGAAATGGTGACGATCAATTCAATGAGGGTGAATCCGCTGTCCTTGCGCATGAGCCTCTCCTTCCTTGAGGGCGGGTTTGCTGGTGCCTTTCGGGGGCCGGTGGCACAATGCCTCCCAGAATTCTAGCAAGAAATCACGTCGTGGAACGGGGGCTTGGCGAATGACCACGCAGAAACCGGACGTCATTGTAGTCGGGGCAGGCGTTTTTGGTCTTCTTACCGCACGCGAACTCGGTCGCGCGGGGCTTTCCGTACTCCTTATAGAAAGAGGCCAACCTGGGCGCGAAGCGTCGCGCGCGTCGGCCGGCATTCTTTCCCCGCTTTATCCCTGGCGAGTGCAGGCGCCACTGCAGGCGCTCGCGCACTGGAGCCAGCAGTATTACCCCGTGCTCGTGGGTGACCTGCGGCGCGATTCCGCCATTGATCCGGAACTCGTCAACAGCGGCATGCTGGTGTTCGGCGACGACGAGCGCCAGGTCGCACAGGCCTGGGCGCGTTACAGCGCGCGCCCGCTGGATATTCTCGACCCAGCGCAGGTCGTGCTGCGCGAACCGGCGCTCGGCGGCAGCCCGGCGCGCCCGGCCGTGTTCCTGCCTACCGTTTCGCACGTTCACAGTTCAAGACTCATGCGCGCGCTTACCGAATCGGTTTACGGCAGCGGCATTCCCATTCGCGAAGACGTGGAAGTCACGGGCATTGCCACGAGCGACAGCCGCGTGACCGGTGTCATGACGAGTGACGGTGAAATCAGCGCACCGCGCGTGGTGGTTTGCGCCGGCGCCTGGTCCGGTGATCTCGTCAAACCGTTGGGCATCGGCAGTGACGTGCGGCCCGTGAAAGGGCAGGTCATCCAGTTCGATGCGCCGCCGGGCCTGCTTTCGCGCATCCTGCTGGATAGCGACTGCTACATCATTCCAAGGCGCAACGGCAGTATCGTTGTCGGCAGCACCATCGAGGAAACCGGGTTTGATCGCGACACCACGCCGGATGCGCGCGATGCCTTGCAGGAGTCCGCCGCCGCCATCCTGCCCGCGCTCGGGAACCTCAAGATCGAGCGGCACTGGTCCGGCCTGCGTCCCGCAACGCCCGACGGACTGCCGTATATCGGCGCGCATTCCAGCTTGCGCGGGCTGTATTTCAACACCGGACATTTCCGCCACGGTCTCACCACCGCACCGGCCTCTGCGCGCCTGATCGCGGACATCCTCCTGGAACGGTCGCCCATACTCGATCCCGGCGAATACCGCCCCGACCGATGATGCGGCACGGAAAAAGTCATTCAATACAAAGAATTAGACTAACTCCAGCGCACGAAACTATACTTTCCCCATGCACGACACCATGAAAGCCAGTCTTGTTTCACACGGCATCAGTCCGACGCCGCAGCGCCTTGCTGTTGCCGATGTGCTGCTGTCGAAACCGCAGCACCTCACCGCCGACCAGGTTCATGCCCGCGTGAACGCAGGTTCCCGCAAGGTGTCCGTCGCCACGGTCTACAACACGCTCAAACTGTTCAGCGCACACGGCCTGCTGCGGGAAGTCGTCGTCGATCCCGGCCGGGTCTTCTACGACTCCACCACCACCGAACACCATCATTTCTATGACATCACTACAGGCGAGCTGAGCGACATTCCTGCCGGCGCCGTGGATTTCTCGCGCTTGCCGAACGTGCCGGGCAACCGTGAACTGGCTGGCGTTGACGTAGTCATCCGGGTGCGTCCGAAAGCCTGACATCTCGCCGAGGTCTTCATTGCCGGACCTTGAGCCATCCCATATAATGCGCGCCTTCCGCATTCGCCGACGTAGCTCAGCTGGTAGAGCAACTGATTCGTAATCAGTAGGTCCGCAGTTCGACTCTGCGCGTCGGCACCAATAACAAAGGGTCAGCCCGTTCGGGCTGACCCTTTTTTTGTTGCTCTGCCAACGCCCAGTGGCCGGGAGAAGAAAACCGGTCCGCGTGATTATGTCTTATTAAAATGTGATAATTGCACCGCACGACAAAGGCAAACTCATCGAAAGGTGGGGACGCAAAGTCACCGGCCTGTAGGTTCTCCAGTGGAGCCTTGGTAGCGGGACCGCCAAATGCAGTCGCAGCGAGCGCTGCGCTCATTACCCCTCCGCGTGGAGCTCTCTCTCGCGGCGTTTCCTTTTTCGTGGACATCGCATCGACGGCATTTGCCGTGTCGTTCGCGTGCTTGTGCAACGACGCTTTCTATTGACGGTGTCAGTGCACGGTTTCTTGTTCCTGGGGATAGCGTGAGGGGAGGGACATGCAAGACGAATTGTTTGCGAAGCGTGATGATGCCGATATCGCGATGAGAATTGGCCGTGTCCATCTCCTGTTGGCGAGCGGATGGGCGGCCACCAACGCCGCTGCGTTCCTTCTCAAGAGGGATGTTGCCGAGTTGGCCCTCGTCGCGAGCACGGCGAGCGTCATGTTGCTGTTCCTGTTATCTGTTGTGTTCATGTTGCGCGTGGATGACAGGATTATCCGGTCGTGCTGCTCACGGCGTGGAAGCGTGAAAAGAATAAAAGCATCCGGAACTGCCGGTCTGGATGAGCATGGCGGTTTCGAACGGCTTGAGGTCAACGCTGCATGCTTTCGTTCACTTTACGACTACAGCATGGATGCGATCTTTCTCACCAGACCGGACGGCAGCATCATCTCCGCGAATCCGGCGGCCTGCACGTTGTTTGCGATATCGGAAGCGGATTTTTGCGGGGCCGGGCGCCGCGGGATCATCGACGAAAACGATTCCGCCTTCCAGGAAATGCTCGCAACACGGCGGAGGACCGGACAGGCGCGTGGTGAGGTGCGTGCGCGTCGGAAGGATGGCAGCGAGTTTGTCGCCGAAGTCAGCACCATCGTCATTCGCGACGAGCAGGGCGAAGAACGCACGGCCGTTTTCATGCGCGACACCACCGAGCGCCGCGAAGCGGACGAGCGGTTGCGGGCCAGTGAACGCCTGATGCAAATGGTTTCCCGTCTTGCGCACGTTGGCGGCTGGGATGTGGATCTGCTCACGAATCGAGTGTTCTGGTCGGATGAAGTCTGTTCTATCCACGGTGAACCGCCCGGTACAACCGTTTCGCTCGAAGATGCGATCAATTACTACCCGCCCCCGTACCGTGTCCGGATTGAAGCCGTATTCAATGCCTGTGCCCGCGATGGCATTCCCTATGATGAAGAGCTCCAGATTGTTGCCGCCGACGGCCAACGAGCATGGGTTCGGAGCATTGGCCAGGCAGTGCGCGATTCCAGCGGGAAGATCGTGCGTGTCCAGGGTGCCTTCCAGGACATCAGCGAAAAGAAGCAGGCGGAGCATGAGTTGTTCCGGAGCCGGCAGCGGTTCCAGCAATTCGCTGACGCCATGCCGCTCATTGTGTGGACCGCGGAGCCGGACGGAAGTGTGGATTATGCGAACCGCGCGTTCAGCAGCTACACCGCGATGAAAAACACGGATCTTCCCGGCGAGCGCTGGCTCAATGCAGTGCATCCGGATGACAGGGAGCGCTGCCTCGTGGCGTGGCGGGAAGCGCTCAGCACTGAACGTCCGTACTCGGTCGAGTTCCGCATTCTTCGCGATGGAAACAGAACTGACCGGTGGCATCTCGTGCGCGCGCTACCTATCCGCGATGAAAACGGGAAGATCATCAAGTGGTACGGAACCGCGATCGACATCCACGGGCGCAAGCGTGCCGAGAAGGTCATCACGCGGCTGGCCGAAAGTCTCCAGACCACACTGGAGAGCATTACGGACGCCTTTTTCACGCTGGATCGCGACTGGCGCTTCACGTATGTCAATCAACAGGCTGAACGATTGCTGCGGCGCCGACGCGCCGATCTGCTGGGAAAGTCGGTGTGGAAAGAGTTCAAGGACGCTGTCGGTACGAAATTTGATCGTGAGTACCGGCAGGCGATGACCGAAGGGCACACCGCGAATTTCGAAGCGTTTTATCCGCCGCTCGAGATCTGGGTGGACGTGACGGCGTATCCGTCGGCACAGGGCCTGGCGGTGTATTTCCGGGATGTCACCGAACACAAGCGCATGGCGGTGGAACGCGAAAACCTGGAAGAGCAACTTCGCCAGTCGCAGCGTCTTGAATCGATCGGACAGCTTACCGGCGGTGTTGCACACGATTTCAATAACCTGCTGACGGTGATTCTTGGCGGCGCGGACTTGCTCGTCAGTCAGCTTGCCGACAACGCGCAACTGCGAGAACTGGCTGAAGTGATCAGGATATCTGCGGAGCGCGGCTCGGAGCTGACGCACCGGTTGCTGGCTTTCGGCCGGCGCCAGGCGCTGGAGCCGCGCGCCGTGAACGTCCATCAGCTTGTCGCGGGCATGGACGGATTGCTGCGCCGGACCCTGAGCGAAAATATCAGCCTCGAGGTTTCGAATGCGCCAGGCTTGTGGACAGCGTTTGTCGACAGTTCCGAACTTGAAGCCGCCTTGTTGAATCTTTGCATCAACGCCCGCGACGCCATGCAGGGGCGCGGACGTCTTGTCATCGAGACAACCAATACCGTGCTGGAACAGGACACCGCCGTCGGACGTTCCGAGGTCGCGCCAGGGGAGTACGTCCTGCTGTCGGTATCCGACACCGGACAGGGAATTCCCGATGAAATCCGCGAGCGCGTTTTCGATCCGTTCTTCACGACCAAGGAAAAGGGAAAGGGCACCGGTCTCGGACTGAGCATGGTGTACGGCTTCGTCAAGCAATCTCGCGGCCACATCGAAATCCATTCCGAGGTCGGGCAGGGAACGCGGGTGCAGATTTATCTTCCGCGTGTTGTTGACGCCCGTGCCGGGGCGGTTGTAGAGGAATCGTTCGACAGCGGCCGGACCGTCTATGGTTTCGAAAAGGTGCTCGTTGTCGAAGACGATCCGCAAGTAAGACACCATGTGCACAAGGTCCTGCGCAATCTTGGCTATCACGTGATTGCCGCAACCAATGGACGGGAAGCACTGGAAGCACTGCGTGCTGTTTCGGATATCAACCTGCTGTTTACCGATGTGATTCTTCCCGACGGCATGAACGGCCGCGAACTGGTGGAGTCTGCGCTGGACATGCGCCCGGATTTGAAGGTGTTGTACACATCGGGTTACACCGAAGGCATCGACCTGTTTCCGGATGCGACAGGCGTTTTCGTGCAATTCCTGAAGAAACCTTACCGCAGGGCCGACGTGGCCCTGAAAATCCGCGAGGTGCTTGCCGCACCGGGAATCAGGCGCGTGCGCGTGGGAGAAATGCATGAGTGATCAACGCCTGCTGATCATGGATGACGATCCTGTCATCGGACGCACCATCGGACTCATGGCCGAAAGCATTGGCATGCAATATCGGGCCGCCGTGGCGCCAGAAGAATTTTTTCAGCAATTGGGGTCATGGAATCCGACCCACATCGTGCTGGACCTGGTCATGCCCGAAATGGACGGCGTGGAAATCATGCGGCAGCTCGCCGATCGCGCATGCAAGGCGTGCATCATCATATCCAGCGGTGTTGAAGGCCGGATTCGCGATGCGGCGCGGCGAGCGGCCGTGGAACGCAATCTCGATGTTGTCGGTGTGTTGTCGAAACCGTTCAAGGCGGACCAGTTGCGATCGCTCGTACAAAAGCGGGAGTACTCACCGCTTGCCAGGCCCGGGAGAACTGGAAACGGGAAACGGTTTGAAGTGACGGAAGGGGCGCTGTGGACCGCACTCGAACAGGGACAATTCGAGCTGGTTTACCAACCGAAGATTTCCTGTGCGACACGTGCGCTGGTCGGTTTCGAGGCGCTGGTGCGGTGGAGGCATCCGGAGATCGGCGTGATCATGCCGGATCGTTTCATTCCGCTCGCCGAAACCGTCGGGTTGATTGACCGCCTTACCGAAGAGGTGTTGCAGCAGGGCCTGTGTTGGATGACAGAGATTCAACACGGTCCTGTTCTTTCGCAGGGACTGTCGCTCGCGGTGAACCTGTCCACGCGCACGCTCGTCAACTTCCAGTTTGCCGATCAACTTGCGCGCCTGTGCCGCGACGCCGGTTTCGATCCGACGCTGCTGACCCTGGAGTTGACCGAAACCGCGGCCATGGAAGATCCCGTACTTGCACTGGACATGATGACGCGCTTGCGAATGAAGGGCATTCACCTGTCGATCGATGACTTCGGCACCGGCTATTCATCAATGTTGCAGCTTTCTCGCCTGCCGTTCTCGGAAATCAAGATCGACAGATCGTTCGTCATGTCGGCATCGTGGTCAAGCGAGTCGCGAACCATCATCAAATCGATCGTCGATCTCGGCCACAACCTGGGTTTGAAGGCGGTGGCGGAGGGCGTGGAAGATGAAGACACGCTGCGTTTCCTGGAGCAGATCGGTTGTGATAATGCACAGGGATTCCTGATCGCCCGTCCCATGGCTGGAGAAGCCGCCGTGAACTGGGTATTGGAACGGCATCGCACGGACAAAGGTGCTCGAACAGCGAATGAAGGTGCACGTTCCCGGGCATATCGTCGCGGTGGAAAACGCTGACTGGATTCGGAATTGGTAGCGGGTCAGGTGATACCGAAACGCGAATCAATACCAATAGTGTTCACTGAAATTAATGTGTGCGGCATCACAAAAACGCATTTTATCCTTGGCATTCTGTTAAATAGAAATTATCGTACACACTGCCGATTGGGGAAAATTCCCCCGTCGTCTGAAAAAGGCACACCCGTCGAAAGGCGGGGTCGCAAAGCTTCCGGTCTAAGGGTTTTACCTAGGATAGCGGGGCCGCCAGGCGAAATCCGATTTCTCCGAAATCGGAGAGTTGCGCTTTTTTCCGAACAGCGCTTCCCGTCTTCTTGACGCGTCTCCTTGCGGTTTCCTTGTTGCTTTGTGGGTGCTTGCGCGATGCGCCGCACTGCCGTTGACCGGTAGTGCGACGGATCACCGTAAGGGGACGCCAGCCTGGTGTCCGAAAGTAACCAGGAGTACTCAACAATGTTTTCAAAATCGTTTCAGAAAGCGGGTCTGGTAGCGGCGGCGTTCACGCTGTCGGCACCGGTGTTTGTTTCCACGGCGATTGCCGCTGACAACGCCGATGCGCAGGCGACCGCGACCATCGTTCAGGCGATCGGCCTCACCAACGGCGGTGATCTCGCCTTCGGTTCCCTCGTTATCGACGCCGCAACGGCCGGTACCGTGGTGATTGCTGCCGACGGCACGAAGTCGAGCACCGGTGGCGTGACCACGACGACCGCACAGGCCACCTCGGCCGCGCAGTTCACCGTGACCGGCACGACGGGTTATGCCTACACGGTTACTCTGCCTGCATCGGCAAGCCTGAGCGACGGCGGGACCGCGACCATGACGGTTGACACCTTCACCGAGAATTCAACCGGCACCCTGACGACGGGCTCGGAAACCTTCGGTGTTGGCGGAACGCTCAACGTGACGGCTGGCCAGACTGCGGGCACCTACACGGGTACGTTCAACGTGTCCGTTGCGTACAACTGATCCGCGTTTTTTTGAGGAACAGGTTCAGGCCCGATCCGCGCAGTGTGCGTGCAGGAGAATCTCCTGCACGCACACTGCGATTTTACGTTTCCCCTTTTCGCATCGCGGAACCTTGAAACAGGCAGCGAACCCTGTCATTTCCTGAAGGGAAGGATTGTCAT
The DNA here is from genome assembly GCA_036381175.1 of Gammaproteobacteria bacterium. Taxonomy (GTDB): domain Bacteria; phylum Pseudomonadota; class Gammaproteobacteria; order Natronospirales; family JAJUFS01; genus JAJUFS01. The sequence goes on along the minus strand of DASVDI010000058.1, from coordinate 73,211 downwards.
CCGCCGCCTGACGAGGAAAAGACCATGAAGTGCATTTCATCGAATCGAAGCGCAAGCCACATGCTTCGCCAACGCCAGATTCTTTTTGCATCCTGCCTGCTGGTTCTCTTCAGTGTGACGCTCACCGCCGCCAGGGCAGGCATTCTTGTCGCGCCCACGCGTCTTGTGCTGGAACCCGGTGAGCGTGTCGGCGAGGTGACGGTCATGAACAATGGGGCCGATCCGGTAACGCTGCGCATTTCCTTCGTCAACTACCACATGCGCGCGAACGGATCGTTTGATGTGGCCACCGAACCCCTGCCCGGGGAACATTTCGCAGATGATTTCCTGCGGTACGCGCCACGCCGGATCCACCTTGCGCCGGGTGAAGGTCAGACGGTTCGCATCCTGGCGCGACCGCCATCCGGTGCGCCGGTGGAATACCGCTCGCATTTGCGCTTCCAGACGGAGCCGCCGCTTGATGCGCCATCGAAAGGTGCGGGAAACGGTGGCAATGAGCGCGATCTGAGCATCGAGTTGATTCCGCTTTACGGCGTGAGCATCCCGGTCATCGTCCGCACGGGTGATCTGTCGGCCACTGTGGCCATCGATTCGCTTTCCGTCAGAAGCGGTCCGCGGAAGACGCCGATGGCGACATTTCGCCTTCGCCGTTCCGGCAATCGTTCGATTTATGGCGACATTCGCCTGTACCTGACGCCGCAAGGCGGCGAGGAGCGCCTTGTCGGTGAAACGCTGGGGCTTGCTGTGTATCCGCCGCTTGAAGCGCGCAATGTCAGCGTGCCGTTCAACAAGCTGGATGCGGCGAACCTTCCCCCCGGCCGTCTTCGTGTCGAATACGTCGATCACGACGATAACGCGCGCGTGCTGGCCGAGGCCGAACGCGTCATTCGCTGAACCTGTAACGTTGTCGGGCTGGTCGTGGCGTGCGGAAATCCAGGAAGGCAGGGGCGAGAGGGGGATTCCGGCGGGTGCTGGCGGCGATGTGCTGGCTGGCATTTCCGCCGGTGTCGTCCGCGGCGTGCGAGCAGGCCGGCCTTGATGACAATTACCTGACACTGCTCGAAGTTTCACTCGGCGACAGCCGCATCATTCTCGAAGATGTGATCCCCGCGTATCGAATGGACGACGGCCTGTACGTTCCTCTCGATCTGTTGATGCAGTCGCTGGATTTCCCGATCACCGTGGATCTCGACGCCGCGCGCGCGGAAGGCTGGTTCCTGGATACGACGCGAACTTTCGTGCTCGATCTCGAGGATTGCCGCGTTTCCGTCAATGGCCGTGAGGAGGCACTCGCGCCCGGGCTCATCGATCGACGCGACGATGATATCTACGTGCACGAAACGCTGATCGAGAAGTGGTTTCCGCTCGACCTGGATTTCGATCCCTCGGAGTTGCGCCTCACCATCAACGCGCTCGAACCGTTGCCGTTGCAGGAACGGCTCGAGCGTGAAAGGCGCTGGGAGCGTTATGGCAACACGCAGACTGCGGCGGATGCCGATCATCCTCCCATCGAGGATACGCCTTACCGTTTCATGGACTGGCCGTTCATCGACGCCACGGTGCAGTCGCACGTCGAGGAATCCGCCTCCGGCGAACGCGTGTCCACTGATCGCTACAAGATCGTCGCTGCCGGCGATTTCCTGAAAATGAACGCGCAGGTTTCACTCGCCGGCAGCAACGGCGATGTCCTCGACAGTTTCGTGACACTGGGCCGGCGCGATCCGGCGCAGCGCCTGCTCGGTCCGCTGCACGCCAGTGAATTTGTCTTTGGCGATATCGCGACCGCCAGGGATCCGCTCATTGCCAACACCGCGCTCGGCCGTGGTTTTCACGTCTCGAACCTGCCGCTGGATCGTCCGCAGGAATTCGATCGTTTCAGCCTGCGTGGCGAATTGCCGCTGGGCTGGGATGTCGAGCTGTATCGCAACGGCCAGCTCATCGCGTTCCAGTCCGCGCAAAGTGGCGACCGTTATGATTTCACGGACATTCCACTCGATTTCGGCGTGAACCGGTTTCGCCTGGTTTTTTACGGACCGCAAGGACAGGTGCGCGAGGAAACGCTGCAGCGGGTGATCGGCCAGGACATGATTCGCCCGGGCGAACATTACTACCACTTCACGGCCATGCAGGAGCGCGATCTTTTCGATGCGCCCGGCCTGGAAGACCCCGTTCTCGCAGACGAGGAAGAAGACCCGCGATTTGCATTCGGCTATGACTACGGTGTAACGCGCGCTTTTTCGGTCGGAACGACCCTGCGGCGGATTGTGCTGGATGATATCGGGCAGGATTACGCAACTGCGCACACGAACCTGTCGCTGCCGGGCGCGTTCGCGCGCGTCGAATACGCAAGCCAGGCGGAGGGCGGCACCGCGTTGTCGACGCTGCTCAGCACGCAGTTGTTCGGACTGGACATCACCGCAGAATCCTCGCGCTTCGATGATTTCGACAGCGAGCGCGTGCGCTCGGAAATCGTGCCGGGCGAGTTGCGGGCTCGAAACGAGCTTCGGGTTCGCGGCCGCAGCCGGCGGCTCGGGTTCGGCATGCAGCTTGCCCGGAATCGCGGTACGGAAGGTGAACGGCTTGAAGCGACAGGCCATCTTTCCTACGTGACACGTTTCGGCACGGCGACGTATGCCTACGAAACGGACCTGACGGATACCGCCGCGATCGAGACGCGCCGCGCGCGCCAGCGCCTGCTGTTCAGCACGCGCCGCGGTCCGGTGTCGTTTCGCGGTGAAGTGGTGCAGGAGCTGTTGCCGGAACCGTACGTCCAGAACATCGGTTTGTCGGCCGACTGGTCGCTCGGCGATCGCGCAACCCTGCGTCTCGGCGCGCTTCGAAATCCCGCGGAAGATACGACCACGTATTCCACCGGGCTCAGTTGGCGCTTTGATCATTTCTCGCTGGGCATGAGCGTGGCCCGGACCGATAACGGCGACATGACGGCCGGCCTCGTGCTCTCCAGCAGCTTCTCCCGTGATCCGGTCGCCGATGACTGGCGAATCACGTCGAATTCAAGAACGCAGTTCGGCGCGCTGGGTGTGCACGTGTTTCTTGATGACAACGGCAACGGCACCTGGGATGAATCCGAGCCGCCGGTTCCGGATGTGAAACTGCGCGTTGGCGGCGTCGTGCGCGACAAGAGCGCCAATGACAGCGGCTACGTTTACATCGCCGGGATTCCGTCCTACGAGGTCACCGAAGTCAGCGTCGATCCGTCGTCGATCGAAAACCCGTTCTGGCAGGTGGACGCGTCGAAGACGTCGGTTGTTCCGCGCCCCGGAAGAACAGCCCGCATCCAGATTCCGGTAACGCCGACAGGCAGCATCGAAGGCATGGTGCTCGCGCGGGGAAACGGCGATTTCCGCGCGGTTTCGGGCGAGCGCGTGTACCTTCTGACCGCCGACGGCCGGCGCATCGGCTCCACAGCCAGCGCGTACGACGGCTATTTCTATTTTGACCGGATACCGCCGGGGTTCTATCGCATCCGGCTCGGCCGCGCGGGCCTTGATCGCGCTTACGATCCTGCCGATGTGTTGATCGAAATCCACGGCGGCATGGGCACGATCGGTTCCGTGGATCTCGTGATCCGCGATGAAAAATCCCGACGTTCATGGGCATCCGTTTCGCGATCAACACGCTCCGCTACTGCCGAGCCCGCGGAATCGCTTGCCGCCGGTTCCGGTTACACCATTCAGCTGATGGCCGCCTCCACGGAATCGGTTGTACAGCGGTACATTGCCCTTCATGGCCTTGCCGGAAATGCGGCGTACGTGGAAACGGTCCGGAATGGCCGGCCGTGGTACCAGGTGCTTTCGGGCCGGTATCCGGATGCGGCGACCGCGCGGAACGCGATCCAGCAATTGCCGCGCGTATTGAAGAGCGCGGGGCCATACATCCGGCCGCTCGCATCCATCGAAGGCCGGATGAACAAGGCGCTGCCGATGGCCGATGGACCGCGGGCGGATGCATGGATCCTGTCGCGGCCGGACCAGTACTACACGGTGCAATTGATGGCGGTTCGATCCGAATCCGAAGCGCGCGACTTCATCGAAGAACATGACCTGGGCGACACCGCGGCGTATTTCAGGACACAGCGGGACGGCGAGGACTGGTATTCGATAATCCTCGGTGAATACTCGAGCCGCGCGGCGGCGAATGCCGCCGCCGCGGCACTGTCCCCGGAAATCCGCGCAGGAAAGCCATGGATTCGCAGCTTCGAGAGCGTGCAGAATTCAATCCGCAAGCGTTGAGCGGCAGGTTGCAAAATGATGAAAACCGGAACAAAAACGAGCGCCGTCGTCAGAAGCCTTCTTGTGGGTTTTTGCATTGTCGCGCCGGCGCGAGTTGCGTTGAACGCCAGCGTGATCAGTACGCAGGAAATCGCTTTCGGAGCGATCGTATCGTCAGGCACTTCCGGAGGAACCGTTACGGTCACACCGGCAGGTTCCCGTTCGTGCAGTCTCGGGCTCACCTGCATTCCGCAATCGGTGGCGCATCCCGCGCGGTTCAGCGTGTCCGGCGACCCGTTCATGAATTTCGTGATCAGCCTGCCGGTAACCGCTACGCTCGCAAGCGGCGGGGGCAGCAGCATGGATGTCGATGGCTTCGAAGTGAGCCTTCCCGGTGGAAGCGGAACGCTCAGTTCCACGGGCCAGGCAAGCTTTACGGTCGGCGCCATGCTGCACGTGGAGCCTGGTCAGCCTGCGGATGCGTACTCCGGAACATTCACCGTCATGGTGGGTTACCAGTGAGCTCCGCAGCTCGCGCAAATCGGCCGTTCACACCCGCAAGGTACGAACCCAGTCGTCGAAACCGGGGCCGTCATGCTCATGCAAGGCGGGGCCGAGCGTGTCACTGCGCCGGTGCAAGGCTTCGACGGGGTGATGCCGCAAGTCGCTGGGGCTGTATCCGAAATGCAGGCGGAAGGCGCGGCTCAGGTGCGCATGACTGGCAAAGCCGAAGTTCTCGGCGAGCGCCATGATGGATCGCGTTTCCGCGGGATTGGCGAGTGCGGCGTGGATGCGCAGCAGGCGGCGGGTCTGGATGTACTTGCGCACGCCGCCATGCGTCTTGAAGAGCTGATAGAGATGGCTGCGCGATAACGACATCGCGCGGCAGATGTCGTCAGCCGAAAGCTCGTGCGATCCCAGCTGCTGGTCAATGAACCGGCGGATTCTCGCGAGCTGCAAGGCTTCAATTTCATGGCGCGCCTGTTCGAGGTTTCCGGTTGTCGGCAGCAGGCAGGCGGCAAGCAGCTCGCCCGTGGCGCGCGCGACGCCGGGCGCTTGCTCCTCGATCAGCTGGCAGGCGAAGGCGCTGGATGCCGACGGCGCGATGAATGACGTTGAAATCACCGTCAAACTCGCGTGGCGCTACAACTGGTCACCGATGCCGGTCGCCGTGGCACTCGGTTCCGACCAGGCCGGCTTCTCGGCGGTGAAACAGAGCGATGACGTGATCTACGTCAACGGCGATTCAAGCGCCGCCGATTATGCGTTGCAGACCACCATCTTTCATGCGCGCGACCTCGATCCGGATATCCAGTATCTCGTCTATTACTCTGGCAGCGCGCGCATCGTTCTTGAGAACAATTCCGAAGGCGACTGGAAGATCCAGACCCGCATTTATCTCAAGGACGGCAACCTGGCGCCGAAGATCGACCTGCCGATCATCTTCGAAGTGCCGCAGTTGCAGTCCGACGGCACCACGCTCACCGACTGGACCTTCGATCTCGGCTCCACCGATCCGAACGCGGACAAGCTCCGTTATCGCCTGGCGAACCAGAGCGAACTGGGCTGTGCCACCACCACCTGCGGCTACACGAATCCCGCCGGCCTTTCGATCAATCCGAACACCGGCCTGCTCACGTGGACCGACTCGGGCAACATGACATCCGGCCTCTACAGCGCGGGCATCGTTGCCGAAGACGTTGACGAGAACGGCCACGCCAAATCCAAGACGCACGTCGATCTGATTCTCTCGCTGGTGCCGAAAGCGCAGACGGAGTTCACGATCGACGCGAGCATTCCCGAGACACGCAACGTCATTGTCGAGAAGGGCACAAGCTTTTCATTCACCATCGACGGCACGGCGATCGACACGCAAAGCCTTGGCGACCTGCAGGGCGCACTGGTCGAAACCTCGGCAGACAACTACACCTTCGCACCGGGCAACGCGGGCGATGCCATCGATCTGGATCCGGGTTCCTACCCGATCACCTTCGAGGTCCGCGCTGACGACGGCAGCACCGGCAATAATTACCTCGTACTCACCTTCATCGTTCCGGATCCGAACGCACCGCGCATCGCGAACCTGGAGGCCGACCGCGTCATCTATCCCGGCGGCGATGGCGTTCCCGTCGATGCAGATCTCGACGCGATTGTCAGCGACGCCAATACCAGCGATTTCCAGGGCGGTTTTCTCAAGCTCAACGTCACCTTCACGGATGGTCAGTACGAAGTCCTTGGCATCCAATCCCAGGGCGATGGCAGCGGCCAGATCCGCCGCACGGGCAATGAAGTTTTCTACGAAGGCAGCAGGATCGGCACGGTCAGCGCGACGCTCGACGGCGTCGGCACAGCGTTGCGCGTGGATTTCACGGACCCGACCAGCCTTGCAGCTTTGCAGGCACTCGTGCGCAGCCTCACCTACGAAGATACCTTCACGCTGCGTGCGGAAGGCGACCGCGCGCTGTCGCTCTATGTCCGCGATCCACAGGGCCTGAGCGTCGCACACGATTTCTACGTGTACGTGGAGCCAGACGCGGCGGCGCCCACCATGGGCGGTCCAGTACAGGCCGCCAACCAGATCACGCTGGTCGAAGGCGATGCGATCGCGCTCAGCAACGAGAACATCAGCTTTGCCGATCCCGATGGCGATGCGATCACCTTCACGGTGACGTCCGTCACGAACGGCCGCTTCGCCAGGGTCAGCGATACCGCAACACCGATTGCCAATTTCACCCAGGAAGAAATCATCCTCGGCCAGATCGCCTTCGTGCATGACGGCAGCGAAACCGCGCCGACCTATGAACTTTCTGCATCTGATGGCGAGAGTCCCGCGGTGGCAGCGCCAGGCACCGTTAATTTCACCAACGTCTCCGACCAGGCGCCGTCAATCACCAACATCCCTTCGGCTTCCATTGCGGAAGGCAACGCGTACGCGTACACGCCGTCGATCGAGGATAGCGACGAAGGCGAAGCCGATCCGACATTCGAAATCACGAACAAGCCGGCGTGGGCGAGCTTCGACACGAACACCGGTGCGCTCACTGGCACGCCGAATGATGGCGACGACGGCGCCTATACGGATATCACCATAACGGTTACCGATGAAGGTGGTGCGACGGACAGCATCGTCTTCGACATCACGGTCACGGCGGTCAATAACGCGCCGGCTTTGACGGCCACTGCCTCTGATCCCGAGTTCAGCGAAGGCGGGACGGCGGTCAGCCTGTTTTCCGCGGCCAGTGCGTCCACCGTGGAAGCCGGGCAGACCTTCACTGCCTTCACGATTACCGTGAGCAACGTTACCGACGGCGCGCTCGAAACGCTGGGCGTGGATACCGGTACGATTGCGCTTGCCGATGGAACCACCGGCAACACACCGTCCTTCGGTTATTCCGTCGCCGTTGCAGGCACCACGGTCACGATCAATTTCAGCGGCGGCATGCTCTCGCCCGCGGATATGCAATCGCTGGTCGACGGTCTGACGTATCACAACGCCAGCATGAGCCTCAGCCTCGCCGGCAGCAGCCGCACAGTGACCATCACCTCGCTCACCGACGACGGCGGCACGGCGAATGGCGGCGACGACACGGCCACCTTGTCGCTTGCATCCACCGTGACTGTCATCGATGACGTGAAGCCGCTCATGACGGACGCGAACATCAGCATCTCGGGCGCGACCGGCAGCGGTGGCGCGTTTGTCAGTGGCGATATCATCACCGCGACCTGGAATGACACAGCATCTGGAGACAGCAACGCTGACGTCATCATCGATGTCACGATTGATTTCTCCGCCTTCGGTGGCGGCACGGCCGTCGCCGCCACGAACAGCAGCGACACCTGGACGGCGACGTACACCATTGACGGCAGCTCGACGCAAGGATCGAACCTGAATGTCGCGGTTACCGCGACGGACAACGCCGATAATTCGACGACGACAGCGGACACGTCCAACGCGACGGTGGACATTGCCGCACCGAGCGGACACAGCGTCAGCTTCGATGACGCCCTCATCAATGGCACTGAAGCGAACAGCCAAAGCTTCACGTTCAGCAATGCCGAAGTCGGCGCGAGTTACAGCTACACCATCAGCTCTGACGGCGGTGGCACGAACGTGACAGGCACCGGCACGATTGACGGCGCCAGTGAAAACTTTTCCGGGATCAACGTGTCCGGCCTGAGTGATGGCACGCTGATGTTGTCAGTTGTGCTGACCGACAGCGCCGGCAACACGGCAGCAGCGGTGACCGACACGGCGACGCTCGATACCGCTGGTCCTGTTCCCGGCATCACGGGCGACACCGGTCCGGTCAACGGTGCGTTCGTGGCAAGCATCGATTTCGGTGAGGCGGTTACCGGTTTCGTCGTGAGTGACGTCACGGCGGGCAACGCGACCTTGAGCGGCTTCACCGACAACGGCGACGGCAGTTACGGCGTCACCGTGACGCCGGCCGACGATGGCAACGTCACGCTGGACATCGGTGCCGGTGTCGCAAGCGACGCGGCCGGCAACGGCACCGAAGCTGCGGTGCAGTTCAGCATTGCATTCGACGGCACGGCACCTGCTGCGCCATCGGCGCCTGACATGGCGGCGGCCGACGATCACGGCGCGTCCGATACCGACAACATCACGTACGACACCACACCCGTGCTCAGCGGCACTGCCGAGGCGGGCGCCACCGTGACGGTGAGTTCCGACGTGGACGGCGCCATCGGCAGCGCCACGGCGGACGGCACTGGCGCATGGAGTCTTGCCGCGGCACTGACGGAAGGCGAGCACAAGATCACCGCGACGGCAACGGACAGCGCGGGCAATACCAGTGTTGCCGGCAGCGCGTTGACGGCAACCATTGATGTGACTGATCCGTCACCGCCGGCCAGCACGCCTGGGAACGGCGCGACTGAGGTTCCGTACAACCTCGATGCGATCGAACTCGATTTTGACGAGACGATGCACGCCGGTTCGGTCACGACCATCAGCATCATGTCGGGCACTGACGTGCACGAGACTGTTGCCGTCGCCAGCGCCACTTTCTCCAGCGACGGCACGGTATCCGTGCCGCTTGCGAACGAACTGACGCCGGGGGTGAGTTACAGCGTTGCGCTGGACGGACAATTCGCGGATATCGCGGGCAACCCGTCGGCCTGGAGCGGAATGTCGTTCACCGCGTATAACGCGGCACCCGTCGCGGGCGACGACAGTGGCAGCACCGCCGAAGACAGCAGCGTCGCGATCGATGTCCTGGTCAACGACAGTGATCCCGAAGGCGCGCTCCTCAATGCGGCCAGCGTCACAGTCACCGTGGCACCTGCGAACGGCAGCACGAGCGTGAATACCGCCACAGGCGTCGTGACATACACGCCGAGTGCGAACCACAACGGCACCGACAGCTTCACCTACAGCGTGGAAGACGAGCACGGCTTGTCTGATACGGCGACCGTCAGCATCGTCATTGCCGCGATCAACGATGCGCCAAAAGCCGAGGGTGAAACGGCATCGACCAATGAAGACGATGACATCGTCATCGACGTGGCCGCCAATGACAGCGACATTGACGCTGACGACGCGGTTGTTCCATCGAGCATCGTGATTGTCACGGCGCCCACGGACGGCACCGCAATTGTCGGTGCGGGCAAGATTCTTTACGCGCCGGATGCCGATTTCAACGGCACCGATGAACTCACCTACACGATCGAAGACGAGAGCGGCGTGACATCCGCGCCGGCGACAGTTGTCATTAACGTGGCAGGTGTCAACGATGCGCCGGTTGCGACGGCTGATGACGATACGACCGATGAAGACACGGCGGTTGTCATCGATGTGCTCGCGAATGACAGTGACGTGGACGGCACGCTGGATGCTGCGAGCGTCGAAGTGCTCGACGCGCCGGAGAACGGAACGACGAGCGTCGCGACAGACGGCAGCATCACGTACACGCCGGACGCGGATTTCAACGGTGACGACGCATTCACTTACGTGGTTCGCGACAACGAAGATGCGAGCGCCGCTGCCGCAACCGTGAATGTCGAAGTCACTGCGGTGAACGATGCGCCGCGGCTTAACGATGATTCGGCGACTGTGACGGAAGAGCTCGCGACCGAGATCAACGTGCTTGGCAACGACAATGACGTCGACGGCAGCATCGCTCCCGCGACCGTTGAAGTCGTCACGGCGCCAACGGAAGGTACGGCGAGCGTTGACGCCACCACCGGCAAGATCACCTACACGCCAGGCGAGGATTTCACCGGCAATGACAGCCTGAGTTATCGCGTCAAGGATGATCTCGGCGCGTGGTCGTCGCCTGCGGTCGTCGCACTCTCGGTGACGAATGTCAACGACATTCCGGTTGCAACCGCGGACAGCGGCACGACGGCAGAAGACACCGCAGTCGTGATTGACGTGATCGCCAATGACGTGGATGTCGAAGGTGCATTGATCGCGAGCAGCGTTGCGATTGTCGATGCGCCGGATGATGGCGAGCTCACGGTGAATGCCGATGGCACCATCACGTACACGCCGGATGTGAATTTCAACGGCACCGACAGCTTCACCTACACGGTCGAGGATGACGCGGAAGCCTTGTCGAACGTCGCGACGGTTTCCGTGACGATCACTGCCGTCAATGATGCGCCGGTGATTTCCGGTACGCCGGCGACAACGGCGACGGCTGGCGTGCCTTACCAGTTCGCGCCGGTGATCGCGGATGTCGATGAAGACACATTGACCGTGACGGCAACGGGCCTGCCGGCTTGGGCGAGCCTTGATGGAACCAGCGGTATCGTGAGCGGCACGCCCGCGGCTGACGATGTGGCGAGCTATCCGAACATCATCATCACGGTTTCCGATGGCACGCTCGACGACGCGCTTGCGGCGTTCAGTATCGACGTGCTGGTCGATACCGATGGCGACACTATCGCGGACGTGCATGACGCGGACGATGACGGCGACGGCATTGACGATGCCGACGAAGGTACGGGCGATGCCGACGACGACGGCATTCCGGACAGCCTGGATACCGACAGCGACGGTGACGGCATTGATGATGTTTCGGAAGGCGCAGGCGATGGCGACGGCGACGGCATCGTGGATTACCTCGATACCGACAGCGATGGCGATGGCATCGATGACGCCACGGAAGGCAACGTGGACACCGATGGCGACGGCGGCGCCGATTACATCGACACCGACAGCGATGATGTTGGTATCGACGATGCCGGTGAGGGCGACGCCACGACGGACACCGACGGTGACGGCAAGCCGGACTACCTCGACGGTGACAGCGACGGCGACGGTATCGACGACGCCGTTGAAGGTGCCGGCGACAGCGACGGCGACGGCACGGCCGACAACCTCGATACCGACAGCGACAACGACGGCATCGATGACGCGACCGAAGGCAATGGCGACAGCGATCTCGACGGCACGCCGGATTACCTCGACACATCCATCGATGAAGACGGTGACGGCATTCCGGATATCGTCGAAGGCACGACGGACAGCGATGGCGACGGCGATGCCGACTTCACGGACGGTGATAGCGACAACGACGGCGTTCCCGATGCGCTTGAAATCGACGGCACCGGTACCGACGCCGACGATGACGGCATCAGCGACGGTTTCGATGTCGATGAAACCGGCGGCACGGACGGCAACGGCGATGACATCGACGACGCCATGCTGCCGGATACGGACAATGACGGCCGCGCGGATTCCGTTGATCCCGACCAGGACGGCGACGGCATCGCCGACGGAACCGAATCCGGCGGCGACGGTTTCGATTCCGACAACGACGGCATCGATGACCGCTGGGATGCGGATACGTCCGGCAACACCGATGCGGATGGCGACGGCATCGGCGACGACGCTTCGCTTGCCGACAGTGATGCGGACGGCGATCCCGACGCGCGCGATCCTGATAGCGACAATGACGGCGTCAGCGATGCCGCCGAGTCGGGTGCTTCGGGCATCGATGCGGACGGCGACGGCATTGATGATGCCTTCGATGTCGATTACGCGGGTGGTCCGGATGCGAACGGCGATGGTGTAAGCGACGGAGCGGGGGCCCGTGACTCGGATGGCGACGGACGCCCCGATTACCTCGACCTTGACAGCGACAACGACGGCGTCACGGATGTCATCGAAGCCGGTGGCCGCGACGCGGATGAAGACGGCCTGCTCGACGATGGCGGCACGGTGACATCAACACCGCGCGACACCGATGGCGATGGCGTGCCGGATCTGCGCGACGCCGACAGCGACGATGATGGCGTCAACGATATTGCCGAGGGTATCTACGCGCCGCTTGATGAAGATGGCGACGGACGCATTGACGATCACGGTGATGACATCGACGGCGACGGCATCGCCGATGCCATCGACAGCGAACCGGATCAGCGCGGTTCGCGCACCGACAACGACGACGACGGCGTGCCCGTGAATCACGATCAGGATGATGACGGCGACGGTATTCCGGATTCGCTGGAAGGCGAGAACGACACCGATGGCGATGGCACGGTGGACCGCCTTGATCGCGACGGCGACAACGATGGCATTCCCGACAGCACCGAAGCGGGAATACCACCGGCATCGGGAACCGATACGGATCTCGACGGCATCGACGATGCGCATGATGCGAATGCGACGGGCGGTGCCGACGCGAACGGTGACGGCATCGATGATCGTTTTGCGGATCGTGACACCGATGGTGACGGCATTTCCGATCGCATGGACAACGACAGCGACAACGATGGCCTTGCGGATGCGTACGAGTCGTTGCTGGTCGAGCCATCCGGCGCGGATTCGGATGGCGACGGCGTTGATGATGCCATCGATGTTGATGTCACCGGCGGTGCGGATGCGAACGGCGACGGCATCGATGACGCAACCATCAACCTTGCCGACACCGACGACGACGGCATCGAGGATTACCGCGATCCCGACAGCGACAACGACGGTGTCACTGATGGCGAAGAAGACGGTGACTTCAACAAGGATGGCATCAACGATCGCTTCCAGCAGGATCCGGGTGTGGAAACCGGCCTTGAAGGCGGCGGCAGCGTTAGTTGGCTGGTGCTCGCGTTCCTGTTCGCATTCGGTGCGCTGCGACGCGTGAAGGTTCCGGCGAGCCGCACCGTTGTCATCGCGTTGGCGGGCGTGATCGTTGCGGTGCATTCCTCGCTCGCGAATGCGGCCGGCGTTCACGCCGATGACGTGCGTGTCGAACCCGGCACAACATCAGTGATCGTGCCCATAACGCTGATCGGCTTCGATGGCGCAAGCGATGTTGTTGCCGTCGTCAGCGTGCCTGAAGCAGGCGGCGTGCTTTCCATCGACACCGCCGGTCTCGCACTCGAACTCGAATACGGTTACGACACGTTCGAGCAGGCCGGCGCGATCGGCTTTCATGGCGCGCTCGAAGATGTGAGCGTTGCGCTGAAGGAACGCCTGACGTGGCATCCGCCGGAAACCGTCGCCGCCACGACACTCTCGATGTCCGCGAGCGAGTACCAGCCGGATTATTTCTACAATCCCGACAACGGTCACTACTACAAGGCAATCAGTGCGAATAGCGCAATCGCATGGACGGATGCGCGCGATGCGGCCGCGATGGAAGTCTTGCACGGCATGCGCGGCTATCTCGCCACCGTCGGCAGCGAGGCGGAAAATATTTTCGTTGCGCATTTTGTGGATGTCGAAAACGTCTGGCTTGCCGCGAGCGACAGCACCTCCGTCATCAATGACGCATGCGATGTGAATCTCGAATCAACCGAAGGCGACTGGCGCTGGGTTGCGGGCCCGGAAGCCTGCGAGCAATTCTGGCAAGGCGAGGGTGACGGCACGGTGAGCGAAGACGGTTATGCGAGCTGGGAGGAAGGCGAGCCGAACAACTTCCGTGGCGGCGAGCATTTCGCGGCGACGAATTACCAGGGCGTGCTTGGCGAATGGAACGACTTCGCCGGCAACACGCCGTTCGTGCAGAGCTATCTCGTCGAGTTCGGCGGCATGCCGGGCGATGCGGGCAGGTTGCGAACCACGAGCGGCGTGGCAACGCTTGAAGTTGCCGAAGCGGTGCCGGTTGTTGTTGCGCCACCGGTGGTTGAGCCCGTTGTTGTAAAAGAACCGGCGAAAATCGAAAACGACGTTTGCGTTCCCGGCATGTTGTTCATCAATGGCTGCTGGTCCGCGGGCGTTGGCATTGTCAGTTCCACGCTCGAACCCGACGACGCGCGTTCCGGCTGGAAGCTGGTCGACAACAGCGATATCGGTTTCAAGCTCGCCGTCGAATACCGCTTTTTCGAGCGCTGGTTCCTGGAACTGGCTTACGCGGATCTCGGCAGCGCGGGGCTGCGGAACCTGAACCCGGCCATTACGGGAGACAAGGCGCTGGACTACAAAGTCCCGAGCCTGATGGCGGGTTACTTGCTGTTCGATCCCGCGAGCCGCTTCAACGTGCACCTCAAGGCGGGTTACGCCTCGCTGCAGAACAACTTCGACGCGCAGGCCTCCAGCGATCAATTGCACGACAGCCAGCTCGCGCTCGGTGCCGGCGTGCGTTGGCGCGTGCTGCCGCAAACGCTGCCGGATCTTCGCCTGCAACTGGAACTCGATTACTACGACAAGGACGCGGTCGCGCTCGGCATCATGGTGATGCACGCGTTCTGACCTGGCGAGAACGCCGGTTGGTCGCCTGTCGCCCGGATGAGGCGAGCGGCGGAATGCGAACCAGAGGTTTTGGGTGTCACTTTATAAATCGTCATTACTGGCGAAAAACAGCTCTCTAGATAGATAATTCTCATAAATTGACGAAATACAACCGTTTCTATTGATTTTTCGCCAGAACAGGCGAAATATAGCCTTCCCATTCTCTCCGGAAGGCGAGCCATGAAATTCACCGAAAACCCTGCCGACGCCGCCGCGCTCGCCGAGCTTGGCCGCCGCCTCGCGCACCGCCGTGTCGAGAAAGACATGACACAGGCAGCGCTCGCGCGTGAAGCCGGCGTTTCCAAGCGCACGGTGGAGCGGCTGGAGGCGGGCGCCTCGGTGCAGTTGACCAGTCTCGTCCGCCTGCTTCGAACGCTGTCGCTGCTCGGAAATCTCGAAGCCCTGCTGCCGCCCGCCACACCCGGGCCGATGGAATTGCTGAAACGCGGCAAGACGCGCCAGCGCGTGCGAAAGGCCAAATCGGATCAGCGCGATTCCGACTGGACGTGGGGCGAAGACAAATGACACTCGCCGAAGTCCGCCTCTGGGGCCGAACCATCGGCGCGGTTTCGCTGGCCGAAGGCGAGACCTTCGCGAGCTTCCAGTACGATCCCGCGTTCGCCGAGAGCGGCATCCAGGTCGCGCCGCTGAAAATGCCGCTCGCAAAAGCACCCTACCGTTTCCCCGAACTGTCGCCGACTGCTTTCCACGGCTTGCCCGGCATGCTCGCCGATTCGCTGCCGGACAAATTCGGCAATGCGCTCATCGATGCCTGGCTCGCCACGCAGCATCGCTTGCCCGAAAGTTTCGATGCCGTCGAACGTCTGTGCTACATCGGCACGCGCGGCATCGGCGCGCTGGAGTTTCGTCCCACACTCGGCCCCGCACCACGAGCCGCGAAAGACATTCACGTCGATGCGCTGGTGGAACTCGCCTCCGACATTCTCACGCAACGAAATGATTTCAGCGTCTCGCTTACGCGCGACAAGGAAGAAGCGCTGAAAGACATCCTGCGTGTCGGAACCTCCGCCGGTGGCGCGCGTGCGAAAGCAATCATCGCGTGGAATCGTGAAACGAATGAAGTGCGTTCAGGGCAAACCGAAGCCGGAGAAGGTTTCGAATACTGGCTGCTGAAATTCGACGGTGTCGCCGGCAACAAGGATCGCGAGCTTGAAGACCCGCGCGGCTACGGCCGAATCGAATACGCGTATTCGAAAATGGCGGCAGCCGCCGGCATCAACATGAGTGAATGCCATCTCATGCAGGAAAATGGCCGCTGTCATTTCATGACGAAACGATTCGATCGCCGTGATGACGGCAGCAAGCTTCACATGCAATCGCTCGCCGCGCTCGCGCATTTCGATTACGACATGGCCGGTGCGTATTCGTATGAACAGGCGCTCGGCGTAATCCGGCAACTTGGCCTTTCCATGGATGACATCGAGCAGCAGTTCCGCCGCATGGTCTTCAACATCATCGCGCGCAACCAGGATGATCACGTCAAGAACATCGCGTTTCTCATGGACAAGTCAGGACGGTGGGCATTGTCGCCGGCGTTCGATATCACCTACAGCTACAACCCGTCAGGCGCGTGGACGTCGAAACACCAGATGACCGTGAATGGCAAGCAGGATGATTTCACGCGCGATGATCTTCGCGAATGCGCGCGCACCGCATCCATGAAACGCGGGCGCGCGGATGCGATTGTCGATGAGGTTCGCGATGCCGTAATGAAGTGGCGTGATTATGCGAACGAAACCGGCGTACCTGAATCGTGGGCGATGCAGGTCGAGGAAAATTTCCGGTTTGATCTGTGAGGTTCTCGTAGCCGGATAGAGGCGCGCGAAGCAAGCCGAAATCCGGGATCGCAAAAGTGACGCCCCGTCACGTTCCCGTTTGGAACAACAACTGGCGAACCTCCACGGAACTTCCCGCACGCAGCGTCGGAATCTTCCGCGCAATGGCAATCGCCTCGTCGCGATCCCTGCACTCGATCACGTGATAACCGCCAATCTGTTCTTTCGCTTCCGAGAACGGTCCGTCCACGATTTTCATTTTCCCGTTGCGTTCGCGCAGCGTGGAGGCGGTATCGCTTTCGTCCAGCTTGCCGCCGGTCACGTAGTGTCCGCTCGCGACATGGTCCTGGACCCATTGCTCGTAATCGCGCATCACCTCATCGCGTTCCGTTTGCGGCAACGCAGACCAGTGCGCGCTTTCGGAACAGCACATCAAGAGAAATTGCATGTTGCATCTCCCATTTTCCGGCAGGAATGCTTTCGTAGCCCGGATAGAGCGCAGCGAAATCCGGGAACTGCTTATCGATTATCACACGCGCTCACGCGCCCCAACAAAAACTCCCGTTCACGCGCATTGCCCGCAAGCTCTGCCGCGCGCTGGAATTCCGCGCGCGCTTCATCGAATCGTTCGAGACGAAAAAGAAAATCGCCGCGCACGCTCGGCAACAAATGATACTTCTTCAATGCCGGCTCTTCGCGCAAGGTGTCCACCATCGCAAGCGCCGGTTCCGGGCCTGCTGCCATGCACACGGCAACGGCGCGATTCAACTCAATGACAGGCGAGGGCGCAATCCGGCCCAGCAGTTCATACAGCATCGCGATGCGCTGCCAATCGGTTTGGTCCGGTGTCGCGGCGCGCGCATGACAGGCCGCAATTTCGGCCTGCACCAGGTACGCGCTTGGCGCATCCGCGTATCGTCGCGCGCGATCCAATGCGGCAAGTCCGCGGCGAATCAGCAAGTGATCCCACACCGCGCGGTTCTGATCCTGCAGCAGTATCGGTTCACCCTTCGGGCCGGTGCGCGCATTGAATCGCGAGGCCTGGATTTCCATCAACGCGACCAGCGCGTGCACGTCGGATCGATCTGGCGCGAGCCCCGCGAGCACGCGGCCAAGGCGC
Source organism: Gammaproteobacteria bacterium (assembly GCA_036381175.1). Lineage (GTDB taxonomy): Bacteria > Pseudomonadota > Gammaproteobacteria > Natronospirales > JAJUFS01 > JAJUFS01. The sequence continues at coordinate 55,364 of DASVDI010000058.1, read as the reverse complement.
AAGGCGTCCTCGCACAGCGCCGGCCGCAACCAGTCGTCGCCTTTCGTTGCGGAATAACCTTCGTTGAAAACGAGATAGATCACTTCGAGCACCGAATCGATTCGTTCATGCAGCGCATCGCTATCCGGCATCTCGAACGCCGCATCGGCATTCGCAAGCGCGCGCTTCGCACGCACAATGCGTTGCGCGATGGTCGGCTCGGGAACAAGAAACGCGCGCGCGATTTCATCGGTGGTGAGACCGCCGAGCAGACGAAGTGTCAGCGCAACGCGAGCTTCCATGGAAAGTACGGGATGGCAGGCGATGAACATCAGGCGCAGGAGATCGTCGCCGACGTTGGTCTCGAACGCGGATTCGAAGTCAGGCATCGCCGCCTCGCTGTCTGCCTGTTCGTGTTCGATGGCTTCGTGCTTGCGTTCGACAAGCCGCTGGTGACGCCAGTGATCCACGGCGCGGCGTTTCGCCGTTGCCATGAGCCAGGCGCCGGGCTTGTCGGGAATACCGCTCGCCGGCCAACTTTCGAGCGCGGCAAGCAAGGCGTCCTGCGCGAGATCTTCGGCCACGCTCACGTCGCGCGCGAAGCGCACCAGTGCGGCGATGAGCTTCGGCGATTCGATCTTCCAGATCGCGTCGATGGCGCGATGAACGGATTGTTGGTCGGCAGCCGTCATGGCTGCCGATCACAGCATTTTCACAAGGGGAGGGCAAGTTCATCGTGAGGCTCTGCAGGTTCGGTAGGTTGGGGTGAGGTACTCCCGAACCCCAGCATTCTTGATGTTGGGGTTCGCGGTGCTCACCGCCAACCTACGCACTCAACCCGCGTACGCCTTCTCAAGTGCAGCAACGTCGAGCTTCTTCATCTTCAGCATCGCGTTCATGACGCGCCCGGCTTTCTCGGGATCCGGATCGCTCATCAGCTCGCCCAGCGCCTTCGGAATAATCTGCCAGGAAAGCCCGAACTTGTCCTTCAGCCAGCCGCATTGCTCGGCGTCAGGATGCGCGGAAAGCTTGTTCCACAGCGCGTCGACTTCGTCCTGCGATTTGCAGTCCACGATCAGCGAGATCGCCGGCGTGAACTGGAAATGCGGTCCGCCGTTCAGCCCGAGAAATTTCTGGCCTTCCAGCTCGAATTCCACGGTCATGGCAGAGCCTTCCGGGCGCCCGTGAATCTCGAAGCCTTCCTTTCCGTAACGCGTGACCTCCAGGATTCTCGAATCCTTGAAGAGCGAGCAATAGAAGTTCGCGGCATCTTCAGCCTCGCTGTCGAACCAGAGGCACGGTGTGATTTTCTGCATGTTGATCTACTCCTTACTTATGTATTGGTAGAGTGATGGTGAGCACCGCGAACCCCAACAATGAACCGTTGGGGTTCGGGAATTCGCCCCAACCTACGCTCCGCCGATTTCCTCGATCTCGCGAAAGCGGTCAACATTCACGCCCTCGAAATCCTCGAGCTCGAACAGGCGGCGCACTTCGATCTCACCGTCGCGCTGGTCTGCAGCCGGATTCGGAAAGCGGCGTGCCCATTCGCGGGCTTCTTCTTCCGTCTTCGTCTGGATCAGCGTGTAGCCGGCCACCAATTCTTTCGCTTCGGTGAACGGGCCATCCGTGATCGTCTTCTTCCCGTCCGCCCACGTGATCCGCCAACCCTTCGAGGTCGGATGCAGGCCGGCGCCGTCCAGCAGCACGCCGGCGTTCGCGAGTTCCTCGTGGTAGGCGCCCATCGCGTCGAACAAGGCCTGCTCCGGCATCACGCCGGCTTCGGAATCTTTCGTCGCTTTGACAATGATCATGAATCGCATGGTGCTGTCCTCGATGGTTTGTTCCTGACCGGCGTCAGCGCTGGTCTTGTAATAACGACGAACGTCAGACGCCGAAATCGACAGGGGAAGGGAAAAAATTTGCGCCAAGACCTGACGAGGAGAATTATTAGGAAGGTCCCCGATTTCTGCTCCAGGGCGCCTCTATCGGGGCTACAGTCGCGGGATGGCTGGATGATTAAGTCAGTTATGCTAATATTTTTGGCGTAACTGACTTAATAGAGCGGCAGCATGAACGACCTGCGCGAACAATTCCTCGAACGGCTGATGCGAGAACTCTTCCGGCATGACAGCGGCTTTATCCTCAAAGGCGGCGGCGCCATCCGCGCGCTCTATGGCGAGCAGCGCCTGACAAAGGACGTGGATCTCGACTTTCCCAACCCCAGGCGCACCGCTGACTCTCTCCACCGGATGCTCGATGCGGCTATCGCGGCCGCGTCGCGCGGCCTGCCGCTGCGCGATCTGCGCGTTCACCAGCCCGGCAAGGGCGAGAAAAGCCCGCGCTGGAAGATCAACTTTCGCGCGCCGGACGACACGCTTGTCCACGTCGAAATCGAAGTCTCGCGCGACGCAAAGCGCGCGCCGCCCGGCCATGTCATGCAGGTTGCCTTCCTGCCACGCGCCGCAAAGGGCGTGCCGCGGTTTTTCGTGGCTGTTTACGATGGCCCCACGCTGATTGCCACCAAGATCGCGGCGTTGCTCGGCCGTGAAGTACCGCGCGACGTCTACGATCTCGATCTTCTGCATGCACAGCATCCGTCGCCATCGCGAGAGCAGATCACCTGGGCGGTAGAACGTGCGGGTGTGATGCCTGCCGAAGCGCGCGCCACGCTTTGGCAGCACCTGGATGCGCTCACCTGGAGTCGTTTTGAAACTGAATTGTTGGGCGCATTGTCCGGGGAAGCGGCCGCGCGCTGGGACGAAAATGCGTGGACCGCGATGAAGCTGGACGTTGGCGAGTACGTTGACGCGCTGCTCGCCGGAGCACTGGCGTGAAGCCCTGGCAGATCCAGCTCGAACAGGCGCTCGGCGCAGCCGATGCGCCTGCTGTCCTCACGCGCGGCCTGCTTGAACGTTTTGGCGCGACGGCGCGCGGGGACGAACAACTCCGCGAAAGCAGTTTCACTTACTGGATCAAGCGCCAGGTGGAGCGCGGCAAGTTGCAACCGGTGCAACGCGGGCTCTACCTGAACCGCTTGCGGGCGCGGCCTGGAACGCTCGCCGATGCCATTCCCTGGCTGTATCGCGACGCCGTCGTCTCGCTCAACACTGTGCTCGGCGATGCAGGTGTTCTCAACAATCCGAGCAACATTGTCACAGCGGTCATGCCGATCGACACGGGCGCGCCGCCGCCTTCGCGACTGGGCCGCAGGAAAACGCAGGCCGGTATCCTCCACGTTCACGGCATACCGCGCGGCGTGTTCGATGCAGGCCGGCCCGACGACCGTCTGGAAAGCATCGATGTTCATGAACATCCACGCGCCACGCCTGAAAAGGCACTCATCGACTGGCTGTACCTCGGTGCCAGTGCGCGCAGCCGCCGCACAACGCCGCCGCACGGCGATATCGACATGGACATGCTCGATCGCAAGCGTCTCCTGCGACTTGCAAACGCAGCGGGCATGGAGGCGGTGCTCAAGACCTGGAGCGCGTAGCACGGCCGAAGGCTTCATAAAACGAAGGGGCCTTGCGGCCCCTCCAATGCACGCGTTGTGTTCGGACCGGTTCAGAAGCTGGCCTGCACCGTCGCCGAGCAGGTCGCTGTTCCCGCTTCGCAGACCTGGTAGCTGTAGCTGCCATTGCCCTTCGCGCCGATGTTGTCGGTGTAGGCACCATCGTTCGCTGTTGTCGTAATGACGTTGCCGTCACGATAGACATCAACGTTCGCGGACGCCGCGCCGCTCCAGGCGAGGTCAACGTGCTGCACGCCTTTCACCTTGTAGGCGGACGTGGACAGAGCGATATCGCCGGGTTCGGGTTCGGGATCACCGCCACCGCCGCCGCAACCGTTGGCGGTGAGGTAGTCGCTTGCCGCTGTTGCCTGCACAAGACCGTAACCGTAGGCGTTATCGCGGCCCGCAGCGCCGAGATCTTCGGCGGTCGCGCGAAGGGCATTGCGGATTTCGGTGTTCGTGCAACTGGTGTGATTGCTCCAGACCAGCGCGGCAACGCCCGAGACGTGCGGTGTGGCCATCGACGTACCGTCGAAATACGCATAGTTGCCGACGCCAATCACCACTGTTGCGGATTCGCCAAGACGATTCGACAATGCCGCGCCGTCGGCGTCGGAAATGCCCAGTGACGGAATGCTGGTGACCGTGGTGCCCAGCGTGCCGGACAGCCCGCCCGGTACGTTGTTGTAGATCACCGCAGCCGCACCGCCACCGGCTTCGCAGGCCTGCACTTTCTCCGCGAACGAAATCTCGCCGCGCTGGATCAGGCAGACCTGGCCGCCGCCACCCGGACACGCCGCGCTGCCGATGCCGCAATCAACCAGCGGTCCCGTGGCGCTGCCGGTGGGCGAGCCTTCCATGCCGATGCCGGCGAAGCCGTCCGTGCCGACGGTGACGGACGCTTCCGATCCCGTACCCATCGGCACCGTGGAAAGCACCAGCACACCCGGGCCGGCGAGTTCGACCTGGTCGGTCTGCTGTGAGAACGCGGCAACCGTCTTGCTTTCGTCAATCGCGGCCACCGAAACCACGGAATCATAGGAGGCCGGGTAGCTGTGGCGCGTGTTGCCATCGTTGCCGGCGGCGGCAATCGAAAGCACGCCGCGGCTGTTGGCATCGGCGAAATACGCCTCTTCCGTGCGCGAGGAGAACGTGCCGCCCAGCGACATGCTGATCACGTTCGCGCCGGCATCTTCGCAGCGCAAGCCCGCATCCACGAGCGTCGAGGAATAGGCCCAGCCGTCCGCGCCGAACACCTTGATGATGTGCAAATTGACGTTCTCGTTACGGAAAACGCCGGTCACACCCAGTGCGTTGTCCAGCGCGGCGATCGTGCCCGCGACGTGCGTGCCGTGACTGTTTTCATCCGTGTACCAGTTGCCGGTGCCGGAATCATTCGTGCCGTTGACGTTGTTCAAGGGCAGGTCTTCATGGCCGAGGTCGTAACCGGAATCGATGATGCAGACCGTGCGGTTCGCCGAAGCCGGCTGCAGCGCGAGGTTGTCCGCCTGCACCATGGAAATGCCGTACGGCACTGTCTGCGACATCAAAAAGCGTTTCGGATCCTCTTCAATGTACGTGACGTTCGGATTGTTGCGCAGACCGGCCAATGCCGCGGCCGGCACCGTTACCGAAAAGGCGTTCAAGGATTCGAAGCGGTAATGGGTTTTCCCACCGTTGGCATTCAGGGTTTGCGCCACAGCGCTCGCCTGGCCCGGTGCAAAGCCGACATAGACGCGGCTTTTCTCGCCTGCGGCGACTGCCGCCGCGCTCATGCAGAACGCAAGAATCACGCTGCATCCGGCAGCTCGAATGAGTTTGTTTTTAGACACGGTATTTCCCCTTTTAAAAGAATTGTTGGACGCGCGCGGGGCAATCCGTGGCCTTTTTGTTTTTCAGTGAGTGGAACGGCCTACACGCTAGTACGGGAAATCTGGCAAAAAAATACGGGAAACGCGGTACAAATTTGCTTTTATGTCGCGTCATGCGATTGGGAAGGGCTGGAGAGCTAAAACTGGATTCCCGGGAATACCGGGAATGACGGCAGTGCGGTGTTGGATGCCCAGTCAAAAGAGAACCGAAACCAGGTTTCTTTTGCGCATCACACGCTCAACATAGGGCGGATTAGCGAAGTGTAATCCGCCTTGCTCCAGGAATCCGTCTGAACGGCGAATTACGGCTGCGCCTGATCCGCCCTGCCTGTTGAATGACGGCGATACGCAGCTATCGTGAAGAACCTTTTCCGCCCGACCTTCACCTACAATCACCAAACCCCCTGCTCGCGGAGATCCCATGCCCGGCCGCTACTTCATCGTCACGCCACCCGAATCCGCGCGGAACACCCTGTTCCCGGAAGGTTTCAATCCTGCGCCAGTTGCGGCTGCGTTCGAATCACCGCGCTACAACATCGCGCCCTCGCAAACCGCACCCATCCTGCGCGTCATTGAAGGCGAGCTTGTCGTCTCCGACATGCGCTGGGGTTTCGCGCCGCGCTGGATGAAAGATCCGAACAAGGCGCAGATCAACGCGCGCAGCGAAACCCTTTTCGAGAAGCCGATGTTCAAGCAGGCGGCCACGAAGCAGCGCTGTCTCGTGCCGACAAGCGGATGGTATGAATGGCAGCCGAGCGAAGACGGAAAAAAACCCTGGGCCTTGCACAGGGAAGGCTACGAGCCGTTCGCGATCGCGGGCCTCTGGACAGTCGGCAACAACAAGGAAGGCGGGCCCGAAGAAAACTTCCTCACGCTTACCACCGAACCCTCCGCGCAAGTAAAACCGATCCACCACCGCATGCCCGTCATCCTCGACGCCGAAGGCTGCAGGATTTGGCTTGATCCCGGTTCAACGCAGGACCAACTCACCGCGCTGCTCATTCCCTGGCGCGGATCGCTCACCATGCATCGCATCTCCACCGTAGTGAACAGCCCGAAGCACCACGGGCCGGAATGCCTGGAAGAAGTGAAGGCTTGGCGTTGACGCAATCCGGCCTCTGAGCAACCCGGATTCCATTGCATTTCATCCGGGCTACGAACCGCTCAATGCCACGTAGCCCGGATGCAGGTGCGTGCGGCGTGCTGAGTCCGGGAACATTTGCGCAACGCAGCGGCGTCCGCGCGCTGCGTTGAAAGCAATCCGCAAAGACACAAAGTGATCATGAGGTGCGTTCGTTTTTCGCGCCAGCGTCCATGGACTTTGCTCATGCAGAGGATGCAGATGATCGATTTTCTTCGGGTTTTCGAGGCGGCACCCGTACCTTTCGTGGTCTTCGACGTGGATGACTACGTCATCCTCGCGGCCAACGATGTGTTTCTCGCAACCGTCGGCGCGCAGCGTGAAGACGTCATCGGCAAGCGATTCGATACCGCCTTTCCCGTTGATCCCACCGATCCGCGCTCCTTCGAGAACGTCCGCCAACTGCGCGCCTCGCTCGATCACGTCAAGGAAACCGGCAAGCCCCACGCGGTGCCGATACAGCGCTACGCGATTCCTGCACGCAACGGAAAGAAAGGCGAATTCGAAGAACGCTACTGGAGCCTCGCCGATTCTCCGATTCACGATGCCGACGGACAACTGCGCTACATCGTGCACCGGCTTGAAGACGTCACCGATATTGTTCACTTCCGCGAACAGCGGAGCCACGATGAAGACGAATCGCTGCACGCCGCGCGCGCTGATCGCCTTGCCGCGGAAGTGATGCGCTATGCGGGGGAGCTGCGTTCTCTCAATGAGCACCTGCGCGTCGCGCAGCGCGTTGCGAATGTCGGAAGCTGGCAGCTCGGCATTCGCGATGAAAGCCGCGTGTGGTCCGACGAGATGTTCCGCATCACCGGCATCTCCCGTGACAAGCCGCTGACAACGGATGCGTTGGCCAGCGTCCTGCACCCGGCCGACCGCGATGCCTTCCTCGAACAAAGAAAGCATTTCATGGCAGGCAATGATCTGCCGGGCGAGTTCGAGCATCGCATCATCCGCCCGACAGACGGCGAAGTGCGCTGGGTGCGTGAACGCGTGGAAATCAGTTTCGATGAAGACAATCAGCCGGCGTGGCTGTTCGGCACGCTGCAGGACATCACCCGCGACCGGCATGCCGAAGAGCAAGTGCGCGAAAGCGAAGAACGCTTTCGTCTCGTGGCAAAAGCCGCGTCCGACACCATCTGGGATTGGGACCTTGTACATGATCGCGTGTGGTGGAACGAAGGTGTGCGCGAAGCCTTCGGCTACACGCCACAAAACATCGGGCCGTCTTCACGCTCGTTTGTCGAGCGCATTCATCCCGACGACCGCGCACGCGTTCAAGGGCTCCTGCAGAAAGCGATCCGGGGAGACAGCGACGAATGGAGCGCCGAATATCGCTTCCGGCGCGCGAACGGCTCCTACGCTGATGTCTGGATGCGCGGCTACGTCGTTGCGCGCGATCAGACCGGTCGCGCGATGCGCATGGTCGGTGGCATGAACGACATCTCCATTGCCAAGGAGCGCGAAGTTCGTCTTGAAGAACAGGCGGCACTGCTCGACAAGGCGCAAGACGCCATCATCGTCAGCGATATCCATTCGCTGACCCTGTTCTGGAACAAGGGCGCGGAACGCCTTTACGGCTGGAAGACGGATGAAATCATCGGCAGGAACAAGCGCGAACTGCTCGAAGCCGACCCGGCCGCCTTCGACATGGCCATGCGCCAGCTGATGGAAACTGGCGAGTGGTCCGGCATGCTCGCGCAGAAACGAAAGGACGGTGGCCTGTTCACGGTTGAGGCCGTGATGGCGCTGGTCGCGAACGACGCCGGCAAGCCCACGCGCATACTCTGCATCAACACCGACATCACCGAACGTCTCGCGCTGGAAGAGCAACTGCGCCAGTCGCAGCGGCTCGAAGCTGTCGGGCACCTGACCGGTGGCATCGCGCATGATTTCAACAATTTGCTCACCGTCATCCTCGGCAACGCCGAAACGATCGCTGATCGCCTGCCCGATAATCCCGAGTTGAAGAACCTTGCATTGATGACACGCGATGCGGCAACGCGCGGTGCCGAACTTACCCACGGGCTGCTCGCCTTCGCGCGCCGCCAGCCGCTGCAGCCGAAAGCCGTTGACGTTGAGGCGCTCGTGATGCGCATGGAAAACTTCCTGCGCCGCGCATTGCCGGAAAACATCGACATCGAAACCACCGCAGCGCATGACCTGTGGAATGCGTTCGTCGATCCCGCGCAGCTCGAATCCGTGATGCTCAACCTCGCGCTCAACGCCAAGGACGCCATGCCCGAAGGCGGCAAGCTCACCGTTGAAACCGCCAACGCCGAGCTCGATGACGATTACGTCGCGCGCCACGCCGACGCCGAACCCGGCTGCTACGTCATGCTCGCCGTGTGCGACACCGGCACCGGCATACCGCCCGACATCCTCGACCGCGTCTTCGATCCCTTCTTCACAACAAAGGAAAAGGGCAGGGGCACGGGCCTTGGCTTGAGCATGGCCTATGGTTTCGTGCGCCAGTCCGGCGGTCATATCCGGATTGAATCCGGGCTCGGCCAGGGCACCACCGTGCGCGTCTACCTGCCGCGCACGCGGCAAGCCGGCGCGTCAGCCGCACCCGGGAGGATGCAGGAAGGCCAGCGCGGCGGCGGCGAGAAAATCCTGGTGGTGGAGGACGACGAGCTTGTCCGCATGCACGCCGAAAGCCAGCTCGAAGCCTTCGGATATCACGTGATCTCGGCACCCGACGGGCCGAACGCGCTCGACATCATCCGCAAGGAAGAAGATATCGATCTGCTGTTCACCGATGTCGTCATGTCCGGTGGCATGGATGGCCCCGCGCTTGTCGAGAAGGCCCGGCAAATACGGCCGAAACTGAAAGTGCTCTACACATCCGGCTACAACGAAAGCGCAATCGTGCGCCAGGGGCGCCTCGACGAAGGCGTGCAGCTCCTGCAGAAACCCTACCAGCGTCACCTGCTCGCGCAGAAAGTGCGCGACATGCTTTCGCAGGCAGACGGGAGCGCGTGAAGGTAAAGCTGGATTCCCGGGAATACCGGGAATGACGGCGTGTGGGTTGATCCGCTGACGACGCTGTCATTGCCGTGCTCGCCTGTCATCAAACGAAGCCGTCATTCCCGCCTCACGCTTATCGCGTGCAGACGGGACAAATCCGTAGGCAACGGATTTGAACAGCGTGGCAACGCTGGCGCGGAGCGCGAAAGCCATGGACGGCTTTCGTAGTCCAGTAAAAAAAGAACAGCGTCGCGACGCTGGCGCGCAGCGCGAAAACCTGCACGGTTTTCTTGATCCAGCCAGGAAATTCTGTGCAACTTAACTGCCGTGCGCATGCTCCACGAGACGGCGTACCGGCACCGGCAGCAGGTCCAGGAGCGCTGAATGAATGCGTGCCTCGTTTCGCTGCCAGAAAAGACCTGCGAACACGATGCCGATACCCATCGCTGCGAGCAGCACCGGAAACAACAGGCTGCCGGAGAAGAGATCCGCGAGGTGAAACAAATAGCCCGCGACGCCGAGCGCACCAAACACCGCAAACACGCGGCGCATCAGCAGCCCGCCGATCGCGATCATGCCGAGATTGATCAGGCAGTAAATGAACTTGTTCAGTTCACTGTCGGAATGCATCGTGCTCAATCCGCACCAGAACATCAGCACACCGAAAAGATACAGCCAGAACGCGTAATCCTTCGCGCGCGCACTGCGCACGTCCACCCAGAACGCGAGCCCGGTCGTGACAATACCCATGTACAGCGTCGTGAGCTTGCGCAACTCCCAGGTGTGGTCGAGATCCTGGAAAAAAAACGGCACGAGATCCATGCTCAGATACCACAGCACCACGCCCACCGGCAGCATCAAAAACGGCATGCGGTAACGCCACAGCGCGATGCTTGCGGTAATGAGCGTTGCCATCTCCATGAAGAACCAGCGCCAATCGATGTAGCGATGGAAGTCCGTCACGGAACGGTTATGACCCGCCTCCCAGAAGCCGAGCAGATGCTGCAGCGAATACACCGCAAGCGGCGTCGTCGCCACGGCGAGCGTGATCATGATGCCCGCCGGCACCGTGAAGCCGCGACGGAGAAACCAGTGCGTCAATGCAACGCCGAGCGCCGCGAAACCGAGCGCAAGTATGAGCATCGGTGCGCCCGCCCAGCGTTCCCACGCCAGCGTGATGAACATCGACACCGCGCCGATCGCGATCAGCCCGCCCAGGTAATAAAGAATGTGCGCGGGCCGAAATGCGACCACGTGTTCGTAGCGCGCCAGCAGCCACGCCTCGAATGCGGTCGCCTGCGCGGCGCTGAAAATGCCGGCATCCGCCGCCGCCCGGATATCGCGTTGCTGGAATTTCATGATTGGCCCCGGTGCTTGTTGTTGTTGCTTCGCACGCTAGCGCAAACGCGGGTGGGGTGGAACAGTGCAATTCTCAGGGCTCGCAGATGAGTGCCTGCCGAGAGCGGCGTCGCCCCCCGGGCGGATTCTGTTGCAGCAAGTCGTCCATTACTTCCACAAATTCCTCCATGAACCGCGCAGCAATGCATCGCGGCGTTCCTCAAGTTGTTCACGCGTCACCTGCGCGTCCGGCAACTGGTCTTCGAGAGCCATCGTACGGCTTACGCGCTCGATGTCTTCCTCGGCAACTTCCGTCGCACGATCCCTGACCATGCGTTCCAGGGACGTAATATGCACTTTGGGGAGTTGCCGAGGACTTGATAGTTCATAAATAGTGAACTAAAGTTCATAATAAATGAACTATCGGAATTGATCGAATGAGCCAGCTCGGCGACGCATTATTTACCGAAACCCAGCAAAAGGTGCTCGGCCTGTTGTACGGCCAGCCGGAACGGAGCTTCTACACGAAAGAGATCCTTCGCCTGACAGGAATGGGCGTTGCGACCATCAAGCGCGAGCTCGATCGCATGCTGGCGGCCGGCATCCTGACCATGACCCCGATCGGCAACCAGCACCACTACCAGGCAAATCCGCGCTGCCCGATTTACGGCGAGCTGATCGATATCATCAAGAAGACCATTGGCGTGACCGAAATAATCCGACAGGCACTTGAGCCGCTGGCGGACAAGATTGATCTCGCGTTCGTGTTCGGCTCAATGGCCAGTGGTAAGGAGAGGGCCGGCAGCGACGTGGATCTGTTGATTGTCGGCGATGCGAATTTTGCCGAATTGGTGGGGGCGCTCTATCCGGCGCAGGAAATTCTTGGCCGCGAAGTGAATCCAAAAATTTACAACAAGGAGGAATGGGATCGCATGCGTAAGGAAAATACGGCATTCATAAAGGACATCTTGTCGAAACCGCGCCTGAGCGTGATTGGAGCGGCCGATGAGTCTTGAGAATCTGGTTGACGTCAGTCTTGAGACGATCGCACCGGATGCGGCGACCATCAGGCGATTGCTGTCGGCGGCGGAACGCAACATCGCCTGGGAAGGATCCAGTTATTACTATTGGTCTTGTTTCTTTTCGATTCCGCCCAGTTCGGCAATTCGCACCTCGCCATCCGGAAATACCGCCCGAAGTTCGAGATCACCGCCCATCGCGCGAATCACGCGACGCAATGTGCCGATGTACATGTCCGCACGATGTTCCATCCTGGAAACCGATGCCTGCTTCACGTGCAATGTCTGCGCGATTTGTTCCTGTGAAATGCGCCGAGCCCGGCGAAGCTCCTGCAACGGCATTTCTGCCGCCAATTCACGAGCCATCGCATCAGCGCGTGATCGTGATGCCGGCGACATCTTCTTGCGTAAGTCCTTGAATGATTTTGCCATGTCAGATCAGTCCTTCACGTTCGAGTTGCGCCAGGTGTTCGTCATACAGGCGATCGGCGATGGGAATTTCTACGTCGTACCACCTCCCATCGCCCGTCTTGCAGCCACCGATCAGCAATATCGCCGTTCGCCGTGGATCGAAAGCGTAAAGAATGCGGTAAGGCTCGCCTTCGTGCTGGACGCGCAGTTCACGCATGTGGGCATGTTTTGAGCGTGTAATGCCGGAACTGTAAGGAAATGGCAATTGCGGTCCCTTCGCTTCCAGTAATTGCACGTGCGCGTCGACAGTTTCCTGCACGTTTTCGGGGAGCGTGTTCCACCACTGCCCGAAGTCATCCGAATATTCGACGTTCCATGTCATGAAAGCTATATAGCCTGAAGGGTATATTCTTGTAAAGGGCTCGATCATCGATAGTTCATGAATAGAGAACAGTCGTTCATAAAACAGGAACTATCGGATGAATGGATGAGCCGTAGCCCGGATGCAGGCGCGCAAAGCGTGCCGGAATCCGGGAATTTCGAGCGCGGCACTCATAATGCTGAGGTCGGATGGATCATCACGGAAGGAGTCGAATCTCCGAGCTTCTGGTTCGTAGCCAGGTGCTCTAACTGCGTAGCCCGGATGCAGGCGCGCGAAGCAAGCCGGAATCCGGGGTCTTCAACTCTCGTAATTCCGCGCGAGAAAACCCCATAACCCCCTGTTTCAAAAAGAAAAACTCCCGAAAAACCAAAAACGTGGGACTGATTTGTACTCCTTGTATATACACGTACAGCACGCACGCATTCCCCGCACCTGCCGCCCTGTGCCTCCACTTCCCAATTCGGTACCATCCCGAGGCGTCGTTACATAAGTAGAAAGGCCTTGGGGCGGGGAATGGAACTCACGCAAGCGAACAGACACGCAATCAGCCGGCTGCCGAAGGCGGCCGGTTTTTCGTGCCTGTCGATCACCCATCAAAGGAACTGATGCGATGCAAGAAAAAGACAAAATCCCGGGCGGCGAAATCCTCCTCTACCAGACTGAGGACGGCCGAACCCGGGTCGAATGCCGGTTCGACGACAACACGATCTGGCTGTCACAGGCGCTGATGGCTGAGCTTTTCAACAAGGACGTGCGGACCGTTAACGAACACATCAAGAATGTCTACGAAGAGGGTGAGCAACAGCACGAGGCAACTATCCGGAAATTCCGGATAGTTCGAACCGAAGGCTCCCGCGAAGTCAGTCGCGAGATCGAGCACTACAACCTCGACATGATCCTCGCCGTCGGCTTCCGCGTCCGCTCCGAGCGCGGCACCGCGTTTCGTCAATGGGCTACCGCACGCCTCACTGAATACCTGCACAAAGGTTTCGTCATGGACGACGAGCGCCTCAAGAATCCGCCGGGTCCCGGAGTGCCGGATTACTTCGATGAACTGCTGGAACGCATCCGCGACATCCGCGCCAGTGAAAAGCGGATGTATCTCAAAGTGCGAGATATCTTCAGACTGGCAGCGGATTACCAGCCCGATGCAACAGAGACCCGGGAGTTTTTCCAGGTCATTCAGAACAAATTGCATTTTGCGGCCACCGGCATGACAGCCGCCGAACTGATCCAGAAGCGCGCTGACCACACGCAGCCCAACATGGGTCTCACCGCGTGGAAAGGAACAAAGCCGCGCAAGACTGATGTTACCGTCGCGAAGAATTACCTGCGGGAAGACGAGATCGACGCGCTTAATCGCATTGTTGTGATGTATCTCGACTACGCTGAAGACCAGGCGCGTCGACGTAACGTGCTCTACATGCGCGACTGGCGAGAAAAGCTCGATGCATTTCTAAAGTTCAATGAACGCGAAATTCTCGACAACCCGGGACGCGTCTCAAAGGAAGTCGCCGACAAGCTCGCGCAGGAACACTACGAAAAGTTCAACGAGCGACGGCTCGCGCATGATGCAATGGAAGATATGGTCGAATTTGATGACGCCGTAAAACAGTTACCCGCGAAGACGCCGAAGAAGAAATCTGATTCCAGGAAGCTTCATTAAAGGAAGGATTCGATGGGTCGCAGGAGAAAAGAAAAGCTTCTGGATGTTCTTATCCGCCTGCCATGGTGGGTAAGCGCGGTCTCGTTCTTGTACTCGCATTCCACAACGGAAAGGATTCCTGAATGATTCTCGGCGAACTCGATTCCGCGCTCTCGCTCTGGGACAGAATTTCTGGATGGTGGGAACGTGGCCGGCAAATCGACCCGCTATCCGAAACGATCCCTTCGCGCTTTGTCCGTCTGTTTGAGTCGCACGGTGTGCATCGAAACCAGATTCCTCGATTTTTTGGGCATGGTTTGTCTATTGCCAATATGCAAACAGATGAAGCTTTGTTGCCTAAGTTGACGGAAGAGGTTCTGGATGCGGCCTGTACAAAATTTGCCGTTCGGCGTGTATGGCTTGATGGTGCTGACAACCAGGTTCATCCGACGCACGATTTTTACAAGTGCCCGGAACAATTTGCTGCGTTCATCGATGCGTTACGGTCTGAAAATCCTGATGTACAGATTATCGGGCGAGTGTTGTCGCCAAAAGAGCGGGATTGGGACGCTCAAGCCCTCATCGTTCTTGAGGAGCCGATTGGTTGGATCGGGAACAAATTAATAAATCGCTTTCATCTTTGTGATGATTGGACATTTTCCTATTGGAAAGCGCGCGCATACCTTGCGGCATGCGTCGCTCTTGCCTGGGACAGGAATATTTACATTCATGGCGTTACGTTGCCGGTGGAGCAGATCAAGAAATATGACGAGGGACGAACCTTGCTTGGATGGGGTGGGAAAGGAGTGGACAGCCTGCATGGACACCGTTGGCATCCCGAAGATATGGCCTTGAAGCCAAAGGTATTCCTGAATGGAATCGACCCGGAACGGGATAATTTTGGATTGAAGTCAGGGTTGAAGCTTTGGCTTGAGCTCGAAGCACAAGGGCTCATGGAAATGGACCTGCCGTACGATAATGTTCGTGCGAAGTTCATGGCGGAACTGGAGAAGTATCAATAGTTGCCGTCACCGGAGTTTTCGAAATTCGGTAGCGAATGATTACGCGTACTTGTAATGAAATGTGAGGAGGCCTGCGTTGCCTCACAAAATGTCGAAAATCAATTTAAGAATTCAGTAGGAAATTCCTTTCATGGCAAAAAATAAGATCGAGTCCGAGTTTAATGAGTTTGTACTATTTTCGGAGAACGAACAGAACTCGCTTAGTGGTCGTAGTTTTCTTCGTGATGTACGTGGAAAATCGATCGCTTTTGTATCTTGTTTGATCCGAAACAAAGATGTGCAGCTCAAGCCAGAAGAGCGCACTCGTCAATTATGGCTGAACCGTCTTATCGAACAGTATGGATATCCACCTTCTCGGATCGCGGTCGAGTACCCCATTACATTTGGACGTGACAGTTCCAAGCGGGCTGATATCGTCGTTTTCGATGCCGATCGTCCCACTGTTCCTTATATCGTTATTGAGGTTAAGCAGGGAAATTTACGCGACGGCAAGGAGCAACTGCGCTCATACACACATGCCACGGGGGCGCCCCTGGCCGTATGGAGCAACGGCATTCTTGCGGAAGTCTGGCACAGGAAGAACCCTAACTACTTTGTTCCGATCCACCACCTACCGCGGGCGAATCAGACGATTGAAGATATCGTCGATCAGCCGTGGACTATCGAGACGCTCGTCGAAAAGGAGAACGAGCGGGAGCGCGAGGGCTCTAAGGCGCGCTCGCTTCGCGATTTAGTCATGGACATGGAGAACGAGGTACTGGCAAATGCTGGCGTTGATGTTTTCGAAGAAGTATTCAAACTGATCTTTACAAAACTGTATGACGAAATGGCAACACACCGGCGGCAGCATCCTTACCTTCGCTTCCGCAACACCAACACTGCTGCCCAGCTAAAACGAGCGATTCAGGACTTGTTCGACGAAGCCAAACTGAAATGGCCAGGTGTGTTCTTGGAGGACGAGCGCATCCGACTGTCGCCCGACCATTTACAAGTCTGCATCGGATCGCTGGAAGAGTGGAAGTTATTCAATTCTAATCTCGATGTTATTGACGACGCCTTTGAATACCTCGTTAACAAGTCTTCGAAAGGCGAAAAGGGCCAGTACTTCACTCCCCGTTGGGTCATCGATATGTGCGTTAAGATGCTAAACCCACAAGAACATGAAACAGTAATCGATACTGCGTGCGGATCGGCGGGCTTTACCGTGCATGCCATGTTTCACATCTGGCGCAGTATCATGACTGACATGGGGCTTCATAAAAGCCACCTGTTTACGATGGATGCCAAACCTGCTCGTTGTGAAGATTATGTCCGCAATAAAGTGTTCGCCATCGACTTCGATGAAAAGAGTGTGCGAGTTGGGCGCTGCCTAAATCTGATTGCTGGTGATGGCGAAACTAACGTGCTGCATCTGAACACTCTGGATTGGACGAAATGGGACGAGACGGTAAAGCAGGACGAATGGTCTGACACCTATGGTGATGGCTGGCGACGACTGCGAAAGTTGCGCGCTGGCTCGAGGCAGGCCGACTACCGGCAGTTCAAATTCGACGTTCTTATGGCTAACCCGCCCTTCGCAGGAGACATCAAGCAGTCCGACATGTTATCTCCCTATGAGCTAGCCCACAAAAAGAACGGGAAGCTTGAACGTGCTGTGGGGCGAGATTTGCTGTTTATCGAGCGGAATCTCGATTTCCTTAAGCCCGGTGGTCGCATGGCTGTAGTTCTTCCCCAAGGTCGGTTTAATAACTCTTCAGATCAGCGAGTGCGTGAGTTTGTCATGGAGCGCTGCCGAATTCTTGGAGTGGTGGGACTCCATCCGAACACATTTAAGCCGCACACTGGAACGAAAACTAGCGTGTTATTCGTACAGAAGTGGAACGACGATCCTGCCTTGGGACCGCTTTGTCCCAAGGTTAATGACTACAACATCTTTTTTGCAACTCAACAAATAGAAAGCGTGAATAACTCGGGTGATAAGGTCTACGTTCGACGCGAAGATACTTCGCTCATGCGGGATACACACGGGCATTTTATCGTTGCCCACGATCTCTACAATCACGAGGGGCTAACTCGCGATGGGATTGCGGAAGCTTTCCAGGAGTTTGCTGTGGGAGAAAAGCTAAGTTTTTTTCACCCCGCCCCTTTGACAGTGAACGCTTAAGCGCACTGTTGGAGGGGCTGGAAGCGTCAATATTGCCAAAGCGTGAAGTGTTGGAGGAGAACGCAACCAACCGAATCGATCCTGAATACTTCAATAAGAGCGCGATTGAAGCTTTTAGAATGCTAAAGGATGCTCCTCGGCTTGGAGATTTCGTAAAAGAAGGTTATCGGGTGGTCTACGAGAACACGAAGATCGTAGATCGCGAGGAGGGATTGGCGGCTGGCTTGCCGTTGTTCTTACAAGGTGCCGACATAGAGACGCCGTTCATTAATAAGGAAAAGATGGCGTGCGTGCCAGAAGCTGATTGGGTGCGGTACCCGAAAGGGCGTATCAAGGCAGGAGAGCTTCTTATAGAAGTGAAGGGAAAGATTGATAAAGTCGCTGTTGTTCCCCGTGACTTTCCCACAAAGACACTGGTCACAGGAACCTGTTTCAAGCTTACAACTCGGAAAGAATGGCAGAGATCCGTTTTGATTGCTCACTTAACAAGCCGTTTCGGCTCGCTGTTAAAGGACCGGCTCAAGACTAATTTGCTCGTATCCTATATTGCTAAAGATGATCTATTCCGCATTCCGGTTCCGGCACTGAGCGAACGACTCGTCCTCGCGATCCACCGGTTAGTTGAAGACTCGTTGAGTACAAGAAATGAGATCATCGGTAGACAAAACGAAGCGACTGAAGTTCTCCTTGATGCTCTCGGTTTCGCGGATTGGACGCCGCCCGAGCCTCTCAGCTATATAGCCCGTGCCCGTTACGCGCTCGAAGCCGGACGGCTCGATGCGCAGTATTTTATGCCCGCCAAGGAACAGGTGAAGCGGTCTCTTGCGGCGCTTCCTGGGCTTCCATTGGGCGACAGGGTTGATAGTGTCCGCGATATGTTTGTGCCACATCGTGTTTCCCCAAGCATGCGAGTACGCAACTACGATGTGACGGACGCATTGGTGCCGCTGCTCGACGCTGAAAAGCAACCACAGACCGCTGATGAAATCGGCAGCATCAAAAAAATCTTTAAGGATGGGGACGTAGTGATATCTCGTCTCCGCGCCTATTTAAAAGAAACCGCAGTTGTTCGTACAAACGACGAAATTCCATCGATAGGCTCGTCAGAGTTCATTGTCTTGCGGGCGAAGGATGCGTTCGGTGATATCTCGCCCGAGACGTTGATGGTCTTCCTTCGCGCCACTCCAGTGCAGACCGTATTGAAGTGGTGTCAGGATGGGTCGCAACACCCGCGTTTCAGTGAAGGTGACCTGCTGTCTATCCCAGTGCCAGATGCCGTTGTACAGGTTTCGGATCAGATCACCGGGATCGTGCAGAAAGGCTTCTTAGCACGCGGGGAAGCCCGCCAGCTTCTCGAAGCTGCCAAGCGCGCCGTTGAAATCGCTATCGAGGACAATGAGTCGGCCGCGCTAGCTTTCCTTGAATCAATAGAGGGAGCAAGTTGATGGCACTTCCACCACATGCACAGGATTGGATGAATCGCGCGGAGATTGACTACATCGGACCTTTCGTTAAGGCATGGGCGGCGTTTAATGCGTGGTATCGCCATGCGAGTGGTCAGGCGCTGGAGCGAGAGATGCTGAACTTTGCAATACAAAACGCGAATAGCGCGCTTCGCCGTCACGTGTTGCCATTACTGGACAACGGAAACGCGACATCTGGAGCGGAAAAGTTGAAGCAGGCCATCTGCGATCTGCAATTGAAGCTCGAAGAAATTCATTTTGAAGTGACCAGAAAAGGAAGGCGAGAACGAGTGTCACTACGTGAAGTATGCATTCGGACAAAGCATCTACAGCAAGAACAAATGGACCGCAGCGGCCAACGATTCGTCGCGACAAAGATCCAAGGTGGAGAAATTGAAATCACTGTTACCTCCATCAGAAACGGTCGGGTAAAGTTCCAGTACGTACAAGCCCAATACGATAGTAACGACGTCTATGCGCAACCAAGTTTTACCGCGAGTTTATCGCGTGCACAACGCACAACACTTCGGCAGTTCTATGATGGTTGCAATCCGCGCCCAATGACTGATCTTGTTCAGGGCGGCGGTCCCGCCCTAACCATCTCTACAATGCAATTTCAATGCACAGCCGAGAGCCTTTTAGCAGGAATCGTGGAGCTGATCTACGCAATGCGCAACGCTCTATTGCACGGCGAAGTGGATCCGGACGAACAAGTATTGGCATGCTATGAGCCGGCCTATCGTATCGTTATGTGCTTCCTCAGCAGTGTTCGTTGATATGAACAAGTCGCCAAGCGGTTACGCCTTGCATTTAAACATGAGAAATAGGGGGGCAAGATGAATAAGGAAATCTTGCGGAACCACCTGCAACACTATCAATCTTGGTTTCAGGCAGAGACAGAAGAGTACTCTGAACATTTTGTAGAGCGTGACGAGCGCAAGACCTATTACCAGAGCTGGACCAAGGAACGCCTCCGAAAATTGACTCCGGAAGACCTGTATGAGTTCATGGCGAAACTCTGGGCTATGTTGATCTGGGGGAACAAGAAATACGTTGTCGACAAACTCATAACAGACAACGGATTGGAGGGAGTAAGGGAAGGCCTTTTGGATCTTATGTGGGGCAGTGAATCCGTTGGCAAGCGTTGGGATCGATTCAGAAAGAAAATCAAGGGAATGGGTCCGGCAATGATGAGCGAAATTCTATGCCACGCTCATCCCGACAAGTGCATGATCTGGAATCGTCGCGCTCTTGTCGGTATGCACGCGCTCGGTGTTCCAAATCTCCCTCGATACAACTATCAACTAACTGGTGCGCGGTATGAAGCGCTCTCTCAAGAAGCGCAGAAGATCGCTGCTGAAATGAAGGCCTTTGGCCTACCGGATCACGACCTACTCGCCGTCGATTACTTCCTGTGGCAGGAACTTCAGGTTGAAGAGAACCTCTCGAATCTTTCGTTCGATACCGCCAAACCTTCGACTAGTATTGTCACAGCGGATAAGGAGACGTCCGAATTCATCCATAACGAGATTCGAGACAAGATCCGTGATATTGGCATTTGGCTCGGATTCCGCGGTGATATTGAAATCAAGGTTTCAGAGGGTTCCAAAGTGGACGCCGTTTGGGAAGCATCGATCGGCAACATGGGCCGCGTGATTTACGTTTTCGAAGTCCAAACAAAAGGCTCCATCGACAGTCTGCTTCTCAATCTCCTGAAATCTCTGAAGAACCCTGCTGTGCAAGGCGTCGTTGCCGTTTCCGATAAACAGCAAATTGAAAAAATCAAAGGGCACTCGCACGATCTCGAGGGTCTGGCAACCAAGATCAAATACTGGGACTACGAAGACGTCATACGCGTTCACGAATGCCTGGAAACCGTTAACGAGTCAATTAATAAGCTCGGACTTGTGCCCGACAGTTTCAAGAAATAGCAGGAGATCGCAATGAGCAGTAACCAGACGCGAGTGTGGCAAGTTGCTGCGGGCGACACAGATCGGAACTATGTCAACGTTTGCATCGATAAAGGCGTAATTTTGAATGGGCCAGGGAACTATGATATCTGGCCTGTTGCACGCGAGAAAATGCAAACGGCTGGCTTGTCATCGAAGAAGATTTCAGACATCAAAAGGTTCGCCGAAGATATTCAACCCGGAGACTGGGTAATTCTTCGGCTTGGGAAGCGGTCGATATTTGCCGTCGGTCAAGTTATCGGACCTTACTCCTGGCTGGATTCGTTCGGTGATGTAGATGGCTGGGATCTACAGCATGCACGAAAAGTTCACTGGCACGAAGACTATCGAAAAGATCCAATAGAAAAAAATGGAATAAAGTGGGGCGACACTACTCAACTTGTCACTCACAAAGAGTTGTTGGATTGGTTCACCTCTCTCGGACTAAGTCCGATTAACCATCTGGAAGCTTACGCTGGTGTTGGCAATCTTGGTCCAATAAGTACTCGGATTAAGCCACAAACAATTCCCGAGATCGGAACGTACCTTGAGTCAAAAGGGGTTGCGCTTCATTTGGTCGATGACATCAAGCAGGCTATAGATCACCTTTGTCGTCTTGCGCGCTGGTATCGAGAAGTTGAATCCGGTGCAAATGGCCAGAAAGGTGCATCAGAAAGCGAGGCCATTTCGCACTTCGTTTTCCCTTTGTTAACCGCACTAGGTTGGGCGCCGCAGCGAATTTCTGTTGAGTGGAATAACGTAGATATTGCGTTGTTCAGCGAGCTGCCTCGATCCAGCCGCACGTTGTGTACGGTTGTCGAAGCGAAGAAAAGAGGAAGCTCATGTCTTACTGCTCGCTCACAAGCGGAATCATACGCATTGAAGAATGGGAGCGAATCATGCAACAAATTGATTGTTACCGATGGCTTGCGTTACGGAGTTTTTTTAAAGGAATCAAACGGGTTTAAGGACAAACCGTCGGCATACCTCAACTTGTTAAGGCTTATGCCCGATTATCCGATCCACGATTGTGGAGGGGCCGCAGAAGCTTTGTTCATGATGTCGGCGTATGCCTAGTAAGGTTAGATGGGAATGCATGGGGGTACACAATGGGAAACCCTTTGGATGAAGTCCGAGTTATCAGGTTCGAGAGCGTAGAGCGTGTAGTCGACCTTATTAAGGAAAAGTATTCGCGCACCGATCTGCGTATCGGGTTTCGAGGCCACAGAGAGTCAACATGGGAGCTTGCTCCAAGCTTCAGTAGATACATCGAATCAATCTCCGACGATATTCAT
Organism: Gammaproteobacteria bacterium; assembly: GCA_036381175.1. Taxonomy (GTDB): domain Bacteria; phylum Pseudomonadota; class Gammaproteobacteria; order Natronospirales; family JAJUFS01; genus JAJUFS01. Next base: position 33,198 of record DASVDI010000058.1, on the reverse strand, counting down.
AACGAACATAAGAAAGGACCGAACTATAGAGAGGAAATCGCCAATAGACTGTATGAGCAGTTTAAAGAAAACTTGATCGTTTATGGCGATATTGATGAGACAAGTATTAATTCCATCGATCTTTGGCAGCTAGGACAGCATTTCGGCTTGGCTTCGCCGTATCTCGATTGGACGTACTCGCCGTACATCGCGCTATTCTTCGCCTTAGAAGAGCAGGGTGTTTCTGGCGAAGACGGTGCACCAGACCGCTGTTTATGGATGCTGGATACTGATTTGTTGTCGGTCTTGAACGATTTTGTTCGAGAACAAGTGTGGCCACGCAACAAGGAGAAGCTATTGCCGAATTCCTTGCTGGTCCAGCAATTTCCCATAATGGAAATTGCTAGAGAAATAAATGGTTCGAATCGTCGTCTCGTTTTCCAGAAAGGCTTTTTTACAAAGCATGTCTTCTATCGAAGCTTTGAAGTATGGGTAAATCGAATAGTGGATGAATTTCCGCAGAAGATTAGCGCGTATCCCCTACTTACAAAGCTGGAATTCCCATGTGAGGGAGCGGCTAGAGTTAGAGCACTTGATATGCTGGACAGCATGAACATCAATCATCGTAGTCTTTTCCCCGATATTCAGGGATCGGTGAAAGGAGCATTGGAGACTGTGCGTCGCTCGTTTCGACAATCACCTCGAAAGTCTTTCAGCTTTAGTTCTCCGGATTGATACAGCTCTGCTTTTGGGTCGTGCTCTTGGGATCGTGTCTTGCGTTTAAACATTCAATCAAACATCGCATCCTTTCGGTTTACTTTCTTTCAAAGTCTTCGTCCTTACCGACGTAGGGCATGGCGGCTAACGACTGCGCGAGGGTGCGACGATGAGGTTTCAGGAGCGCAGTTTCGAGGATGGCGCGGTGTTCGGCTTCAACACTGCGGCCGTGTTTCGCCGCGCGCCGCTTGAGTGCCTGGACGATGTGCTCGTCGAGGTTTCTGATGATGAGATCGGCCATCGAAAACTCCCGCTACCAAATTGATGGCAACGATAGCATTACTGTCGGATGTTGGAGTGGCGTAAAGCGGGTGATGAGTAACGCTTCGATAGCTCGCTGAATTATTCGACTTCAATTCTCTCGACGAGGTCGTCGATCTCGCACTCAAAGTAATTGCACAGCGCTTCGATGGTATTGGTGTTCGTGTTGTAGCCAGGAATGTTGGCAACGCGATTCAAGGTCGTCCTCGAAATCCCCGCCTTTTTGGCAACTTCATTCAGAGTTATTCGCCGCCGCTCGGCGAGGCGCTTCTTCTCCAATTGCTCTCTAAGTCGAATTCGAATCATCGCTTTTATCGCGTCAGAAAGAGGATGCGTGGATGGTGTCATTTGACCTTATGTGAGGCAATTGCCCCATATTTGAACAAAATTACCCGAACAAGCCCATTTCGGTTATAAATATTCGTTTGTGGCGAAGATTCGCCATATATGGATAATTCAAGCTAAGGAAAGTCGGAAAAAAATGTCAGCAGAAAATTTCGGAACGCGTCCGTTGCGCCCCTCCCACGCTGCATCTGCCCTGAACGGCATCTGTCTCGCGCTGGCGGACTTGATCCAGATGCACGGCAGCGGGGAGGTTTCTCACCGCACGCATTTGAAGATGCATTCGCTGGCGATGATGGCGGAGTTGTTGTCCCGGGATGTGTCGCGCTGGTTCGGGTCTCAGGCGGGGGAAGACCACGATCTGCTGGAAGCTTTGCAGGATCGATATGAGGAGGGGAATTGAAGATTGCCGAGCACCGATGAGGAAGCGCTCTGCGCGCGCTTTTGCTTTTCGCCCGTCGGAGGCAGTCGAAGGCGCGATGACGGGTACGGGTGCGAAGCAGGATCCGGAATCGGAGTTGAGCGCAGCGAAACGAGAATCCGCGGATCCGTCGCGAAGAAACGAGGAGTGGCGAGACCGTGGCGGAACAAGTGGAGCTGAGCGCAATGCCGTTCTGACCGGCGAGTTGCCGAGTGGCCCGTATCCGGTGAGCGCATGAGACCACCGTTGAATGAACAAGAGCCGACCGGAAAAGCGTTTTTGCCTACTTTTGGACAAGACAAAAGTGGGTCGCCGCCGCGCAGCGCGCGAAACGCTTGCTTTTCCACTGGGTCCTCGCCTCCGCGAGGATGGCACTGAAGCGCCAGTTTTCGTCCATTTTTGCCGAAACAAAATGGACCCGGCACGGCGCTGTAGCGTAGCGGAGGGGCAGCCTGAATCTTCTTTCATCGAACGCCACGAATTCCGTTGTGCGTGATCGACCGAACCGCGAATGACCGGTTGCGCGAAAAAACGAAAAACGACCAACGACAAGTAACAACAAGCAGGAACGGATGCCTCGTTAATCGCGTTGCCACGGCCACGCGGATATTCCAACGACTCAAGGCAAACGAACATGCGAATGGTTGCGGCGTGCTTTCTGTTCTTTTTTTTCACGGCGTCTGCCTGCGCGGCGGAGACGCTGCTGGCTTCCTGGAATCTGAAACGCCTGGGTCATCAACCCGCGAAGGATCTGGCGGTGGTTGTGGCGGTGTTGTCGGATTACGACATCATCGCGCTGCAGGAGGTGATGAGACCTGAGCGCGTGCCGTTCCTGCTTTCTGCGATCGAGAAGGTCTCGAAGGCGGACTGGGCGCATCAATGCAGCCACACCATCGGGCGGAATTCCTACAAGGAAGCGTATTGCTTCATCTGGCGGACGGATCGCGTGAGCTATGACAGCGCAAGCCTGGTGTACCTGGATCCGGGCGATGTTTTCGCGAGAGAGCCATACAGCGCGGTGTTTCGGGATGCGGATGGCGATGCGTTTCTGCTCGCGACGGTGCATGTGGTTTATGGGGATAGCAAGAGTGACCGGCGGCGTGAGGGCGCCGCACTTCGCGGTTACTGGGATTTTCTGAATGGGGCATTTCCGGGTGTGCCTGTGATCCTCACCGGCGATTTCAATTTGCATCCGGATGACGAATCGCTCGCGGCGCTTCGCGAAGTGGCGCGGTCGTTGATCAATGAGGGCGGCACAACGCTTTCAAGCATCGAGGGGCGGTACGCGAATTTGTACGATCACATTTGGGTGGGCGCGGACATCACGCCGGTCGAGTGGGGGATTCGGAAGATTCCGGTGGAGTTCGGTCTTTCTCATGAGTACACGCGGCGGAATGTTTCTGATCATGTGCCGGTGTGGGTGAGGTTTTCGGTGGGAGAGTAGTGAAGGGCGGTGTTTCGGTTTTTGCCGTCATTCTCGGTATTCCCGGGAATCCAGGTTTTGTTTCCACTGAACTTGGTGAGAGGGGAGAAGAAAATCCCTCCCCGACCCTCCCTTTGAAAAAGGGAGGGAGCGCTTCGTTCGACTTGCAGGAAAGTTCTTCATGTTGGCGGTTGGTAGGGTGGATTAGGTGCAGCCGTAATCCACCGTTCGGCGGATTACGCTTCGCTGATCGCCCTACGTCACAAGCTCGGTGAGAGGGGAGAAGAAGAAAATCCCTCCTCGGTCCTCCCTTTGAAAAAGGGAGGAAGGAAGAACGGGAGGGAGCGCTTCGTTTGATCTTTACGAAGACTGAGCGTTATTTCTCGCGGTAACGTTGAACGAAGATCGCCCCCTTTGGAAAAGGGGGCAGGCGAGCACCGCGAGCCGGGGGATTTTCTCTGTCCCGTTCTCGATTCAAAAAAATCCCTCCCCAACCCTCCCTTTGGAAAAGGGAGGGAGTGCTTCGTTCAGCTCTGGATCAAGTTCAGACGTGATGCACCGTTTGGCGGATTACGCTTCGCTAATCCGCCCTACGTCACTATCCCAACTGGATTCGCCGAGTACGGCGAATGACGGCATCCAGGTTTTGGTCGTCATTCCCGGTATTCCCGGGAATCCAGGTTCGTTCTTCTTTAACTGGACTACGAAAGTTGTCCCTGCTTCGCGCTTCGCGCCAACGTCGCACGCTGTTCGAACCTCTACGCCTTAAGCTTTTGGCCAACATGCGCGGCGATTTCCCGGAAGGATCGGCTGATGCGTTCGTCGTTCTGTACGGCTGCCCAATACGCGCGTGCGCAATCGAGCGCGTGTGGCCAGGCGGATAGCAGGGAGCTGGTCGGCGGAGGCATTTCGAATGGCCGCTCAACGATCATACCGCCGGTGGCCGGCGCGAACATCATCGGCAACATGTCGTACGCGGGAGCAAGCTTGAGTTCTTCCCGCGGCAACATGTGCCAGAAGAAGGTGATGTTTCCGAAGTGGCGGTCTGTGTTGCCGATCAACCTGCCGAAGGTTTCCAGGAAACGGATCTGCTCGAGATCCGCGTTGTTGATCAGCGTGTCATTAAAGAGACGATCTGCTGCCGCCACCCAGTTATCCCGCTTTCCGTAGCGATCATCATCGAGTGCTGCGAGCGACAGGATTCCGCGACGGCCGATTTTGCCAGGCCGATCAAAACGTTCAATCTCCAGAAACCGTTGCTCGCCGATGTCGTGGATTCGGGTTGTGACGGCAGCATGTCCGGCGCGCCGCAAGGTTTCTGCCGCGATTGCCTCGCTGGCAAGCAGATCCCGCCACCGTTGATCCGCCGGGGAACCATCGCCGCTTGTGAACTTCACGATCACATGTTGTTCGCCGTTGAATGCGGTGAACTTCGGGTATTCGCCACCCGCTGAAGATCCGGTGCCCTGGCGCGCAAGATCGCGCGTGATTTCGGGGTACTCGCGGGGCAAGATCACCGTCGTTCGGCGGGCAAGGAAGCGGTCCATGGATTCTGCGCCCACGACGAGATTTCCGGGAGCATCTTCGCCGCGGCGGGCCACGGCCTGCAGTTGGTGCGTATCGCTCCAGTCAATGATGCGCGGTGGAAGATCAAGCTCGGGGAAGCGATCCGGAAACGTGCGCCCGAGATATCCCTGCGGGGCCATGTCGGAAATGAACGGCGGCGTGCCTTCGTAGAGCTTGCCCGGGTGTTGTGCGTGAAACTCGAGCCAGTATCCCGGGCCATGAAGCAGGGACAAATTCCCGAATGGCTGGGGTTCTCCGCGTTCGTTGATCATCCAGACGGGAAGTGTCGAGCCGATCTGCGGCGCTTCATCAAGCAGGCCATACCGGACACCGCGCGTTCGTCCGAGCCGGATCACCTGGCTTGCAGCGGCGCGAACCAGCCGCGACAGCGTTGCCGGGCTTATACCGAGCAGGCGAGCGAGATCGCCGCCGCCGGTGACGCCGTTGCGACGGAGTACGTTGATCAGATCATTCGTGGTAGCCATTCTGAAAAGATATCTGAAAAGATAAGTAAATCAAGACACTTTAACAAAAACAGTGATTTATGATGGATTCGGTAGGCAAGGTGAAAAGATAGGAGAAGGAAGGGAGAAGGGAGAAGGGAGAAGGGAGAAGAAAATCGCTCCCGGCCCTCCCTTTGAAAAAGGGAGGGAGTGCTTCGTTGGAACACAGCACGAGCGAGCGTCTGAGCGTCAGCGTTGACTCCATGCATCCGACACCGTTTGCGCGGCGTTGATGTCATCCACAACCAACACCAGGTTCCCGGTGTGGTCGCTGTAAAGCACTTCGATATTCACGCCGGCCTCCGCCATTCGCCGCGTCAATGCGCCCAACTGTCCGGGCGTGTCCTGTTTCAGGCGGGTGAGGATCACATCGCGCACGCCGAGCACGTCGATGCCGGCATCCTGTAAGGCGCGACTCGCCGCGACGCCGTCCTCGAACAGGAAGTGCGCGATGCCGAATGCGGAATCCTCCGTGCCGAGCCAGGCGCCGCCGCCTTCAACGCTCACGCCTGCCTTGCCAAGTGCGTCACCCATTGCTGCAAGCGCGCCCGGCGCGTTCGCGAGCTGTATGCAAAGGTCTTTCATTTTCCGTACTCCCGTTCAACGCGTGTAATGCGAACGCGATAGTGCGCGTACCATTTCTCGCGACCGAGCCGCTGGGCGTCGCGATGTTCCAGGTCTGCTTTCCATTCCTGGATTGCCTGCAGGCTCTCCCAGTACGAGATGGTCAGGCCAATTTCCGTGTGCGCGGTTTCCATGCCGAGAAAACCGGGCTGCTGGCGGGCAAGCGCAACCATCCGCTCGGCCATGGCTTCGTAGCCTTCGGTTTCATCAGAACGTTGCGAGGTGAAGATGACAGCGTAATACGGGGGCGCGGGCGTGTCGGCGATCATGGTTGCTCCTGCGTGGTGGAAGGACGTGCAGCGTAAGTGCAATGATGCGCGGAAAGATTCGACAGGGATCGAAACATGAAACAGGACGACGGGTTGGCGGGGATCGGCGCGTTACTGGCGGACCGGTCTCGCAGCGCGATGCTGATGCTCTTGATGGACGGCAGGGCGTACACGGCCGGCGAGCTTGCGCGCGCGGCCGGCATTGCGCCGGCAACAGCCAGCCATCATCTCGACAAGCTTCTCCACGCCGGTTTCCTGGAAAGGATTCAGCAGGGGCGAAACCGTTACTTTCGAATTGCGGCAAATGATGTTGCGGGTTTCATCGAGAATGCGCTTGCCGTACATGAAGGCCTGGCTCTCGGAAAGATTCCCACATCGTGCCCGGCAAGACTGCGCAAGGCGCGGATGTGCTACGACCATCTTGCCGGCGAATGCAGTGTGCGTTTGCTGGACATGGGGCTGGATAACGGCATGTTCGCCAGCGATGGCGTGCGGGTACTTCCCGGTGAACGCAGCGCGCCGTTTCTTGCGGCGCTTGGCATCGATGCTTCGACGCTGCATGGCAAGTTCTGCCTCGACTGGTCGGAGCGGCGTTTTCATCTTGCAGGTCCGCTGGCCGCGACAATCACGCGGCATCTCATTGACGATCGCTGGTTCCTGCGTGGAGAGAAACGCGAACTGGTGATGACGGAAAAAGGCAAGCGCGGCATGGCGGCGTGGTTCTCGCTTTGAAAAAGGGAGGGAGTACTTCGTTCGGCTTGCCAGGAAAATTCGCCATGTTGGCGGTTGGTAGGGTGGATCAGGCGCAGCCGTAATCCACCGTTCAGGCGGATTACGCTTCGCTAATCCGCCCTACGTCGTTGATGCAGAATCTCGCCGGTAATTTCATACGAACGCAGGCGCGCTGCGTGATCGAAAATCTGCGAAGTAATCATTAGTTCATCAGCGCCGGTGCGCGCGATGAATTCCGCGACCGAACTCCGCACGTCATCAACCGTGCCGATCGCGGAACAGGAAAGCACTTGTTCCAGCAGTGCGCGTTCTTCCGGTTTGAGCTCGCTTTCGTAATTTTCAACCGGCGGTGCCAGGCGCGTGGGACGCCCGCGCCGCAGGTTGACGAATGCCTGTTGCATTGATGTTGCAAGAAACTTCGCTTCGTCACGTGTGTCGGCCGCGAAGATGTTGTAGCCGAGCATCACGTACGGTTTGTCGAGTTGCGCGGAAGGTTTGAAGCGCTCGCGGTAAACGGCGATCGCGTCCATCATCTGCGCGGGCGCGAAGTGCGATGCAAAGGCGTAGGGCAATCCGAGTGCGGCGGCGAGTTGTGCGCCGAAGAGGCTTGAGCCGAGAATCCAGATCGGCACGTTCAAACCTGCGCCGGGAACCGCGATCACTTCCTGGCCCGGTTCCGCCGGCTCGAAATAATCCATCAGCTCGACGACGTCTCGCGGGAACTGTTCCGGATCGGTCGCGAGGTTTCTGCGAACGGCGCGCGAGGTGGGTGAATCCGAACCGGGCGCACGGCCAAGACCGAGATCGATCCGCCCGGGGAAGAGCGATTCCAGCGTGCCGAATTGTTCCGCGATGATGAGCGGTGAATGGTTCGGCAGCATGATGCCGCCCGCGCCAACGCGGATGCTTTTCGTGCCCGCGGCGACATGACCGATCAGCACGGCTGTTGCTGCGCTCGCGATACCGGGCATGCCGTGATGTTCCGCCAGCCAGTAGCGCTGGTAGCCCCAGCGTTCGCAATGTTGCGCAAGGTCGAGCGTGTTCTGAAAGGAAAGCGCGGCATCGCCGCCTTCCGTGATCGGTGCGAGATCGAGAACGGAGAAGGGAATCATTGCAGTCACCTGTCTTGATTTGTCCGCATTCTATCGCGTGGGTTGCCGGGCATACGAATGCCGGCATTTCGCGTTCACCAATTTTTCGTCCTGCAACAGTTTTCAACCGAGGCGAATCAGAAACCCCGTATCTCCCATTTGGGATATGTGACTTTTCGCGAAGGTTGCTAGCTTCGCCGCGCCTGCGTTCGGGATCTTGCGCGTTCCGTTCCGGTTTTGCGCGGGCGATATAAAAATTCGGGCATAACTAAAGGTCGTTCTCATGAAAAACAAACTTCCAACGATTGTTGGTGTGTTAATGGCGGGTTGCCTGGCATTTTCAATTGCCATGGCCGACGAGCCGGCGCATTTCGTTGAACTCGACAGGCCGGACGCGGTTCGTTCGCTTGGCGAAACATCCAGGCTGCTCCTGTTCCGCGATGCTTCCGCATCGGGCGTGCGCCTGCAGAATGCGAGTGATGTTGCGATTCATATCCAGGACGTGGTCAGCCTCGCAACCTTGACGCTCGCGCCAGGCATGCAGCTGAGCCTGGCGTGCGAGTCCATGCGCCATTTGGCAGTGACAGTAAATGACAATGTCGTTTATGAATCCGCATCCTGTGGCAGTTTGCTGCGCTTCGCGGACGCGGGAGGTGTGCGATGAGACTGCGCCTGACTATCCGTGTCACGGGTCTTGCATTGTTGTTGTTGCCGGCGTTTGCATTTGCCGGTACGCCGGTCGTCATCGAGGGTTCGGCGAGCTATAGCGCGTCCGGCAGCCAGGTGACGATCAGTGTCGATCGGGTCACGAACACGAGCTCGGATACGACATCGGGAACGCTGTACCTGACCTTGTGGGCGACGAGCGGCTCCTCGCCATTTGATACCGGTCATGAACTCGCCAGCGTGCAGCTGGGCGAGCTTGCGCCGGGCGAGTATTTCTACGACATCGTGCAGACGGCTTCCTTCACCCCGCCGCCGAATGGCACGTTTTACATTCACCTGCTGGTGGTCGAGTACCCGGATTTCGATACGGTGCTTGATCACGTGACCTTCGGCACGGAGACGTTTGGCAGCACCGGCGGGTCGGGCGGCGGTGGTGGCGACAGTGGCGGCGGCGACACCGGTGGTGGTGACACCGGCAGCGGTGGCAATGGCGATTTGAACATCGTCGGCGATGCATTGCCTGTTTATGACATGGAAGGTTACATCGCGTTGATCGCCTTCGAAGGCGAGATGGTCGGCAGCGACATGATCTCGATCATCAACGAAGGCACGACGACGAGCGGCGCGTTGCGCGCGCGCGTGGTTGCAAGCAACGAGCGTTACACCGGCGGCACGCTGACGGGTTACACGCTGGCGGATTACGATCTTCCGGAAGCACTTGGCCCTGGCGAGTGGTACGCGGATTTCCAGGCACCTGTTACGCCGGCCGATACGCATCCTTCGTTCGGCGAGTACTACGTCTACACCTTGCTGATGGAGCGCGGCACGGACGGTCAGTACTACATCGTCGATTACCGCGAATGGTCCGGCCTGCAGACTGTCGGGTGCGGTCCGACGGTGGATTGCGTGGTTGGTGAAGATCCGGCGGAAGAAGAAGGCGGCGGCGGTCCATTGCAGCCGTTCCTGCTGCTCATGCTGGCAGGATTCGGCGCCGGTGCGAGATTCATGCGAATTCGCAGCCGCCAGTAACGCGTCCGTCTGCTCACAGAGCTTTCCGCGCCTCCCCGGGCGGAAAGCTTTTTTTTTGTCTTTTTACCGGGAGCGCTGCCGCGATGAAACACGGTATGTGACGTATGGCGATGCGTTTCGTGCGCGTGTAAGAAAAGGAGTTCATTGAAGGACCGGAGCGGAATATGAAAAGCGCGCGTTATGCCGCCGGGTTTCTTGTGGTGTTGTTGTGCGCCTGCGCAAGCTCGGTGAGCGAGCCAGGAAGTCGCGACTACCAGGCGCCGTGGTTTGGCCTCGGTTCGCTGGAGGGCAGGATCATTGATCTGCTCGACAAGGTCGCCGATACGCAGCGTGAAATGAGCGAGGCATTGAACGCGACGGAAGAAGACTACGCCGAAACGTTGCAGGAACTGGAAGCGAAGCGGCGCGAGGCGAGCAGGATCGGCTGGCCGGTGATCACGGATTCAAAACGCGATTATGCACAACGGATCGAGGAAGTCCGCCGAGAGCTTGCTGCGGAAAAGCAGGATGTGCGTTCCGAGTTCGAGAAATCGCAGGATGCGCTTGAGGCCGAGATCAAGGCCGCGCTTGCATCGCCGCCCGACGAATCGGCACGCGAGCGAATGGAGCGCGTGCGCCCGGGTACGCCGACGCGCGAGGCGCAGGAGGTTTACAACGCGCTGGTGAATTTGCGCGAGTCGATCCTCGCGCTGAACAGCCGCCTCGCCCAGGACAGCTCGAACTATCGATTGGCGGCGACAACCTACAAGGCGCAGATACAGTTGTTCCGCTACGTCATCCAGATGAACCAGGAGTTCCGGCAGCGCATCGACCAGGTGTACAGGCCGGGCATGAAGGAACTTGAAAAACGGATCGCCGTCGCGTTGAAGAACACCGAAGCTTCATCAATGCCCGCAGACCGGAAGGCGCGCGAAATGCAGAAGCTCGAAAAAATTCGCGCAGCACTTGAGCAGGGTTACCCGAAACTTGCGCGGCAAAGTGCGTGGGCAGCGCGGAATATCGAAACCGTGCAGGAGCTGCTGGATGTTCACGAAACGCTGCTCGAGAACGTGGAGATCGCAGGCGATGCGGCCGCACTTGTCGCGAACGTGAATGCGGAAATCGAGGATCTTGATTTTGTGCCGCCAGTGTTGATCGAGTATGACCTTGAAGCGGCGGATTTCGAGATCACGGATGTAGACGACGCACAAACCGAGTAAAGGGTTCCGGAACGGGTTCGGGTTGTGCCTGCGGAATGACAGTGTGACAATCGCCCAAACGATCACCCGATCAACCAGCGCGCAGAGGAACGATCATGGCGACGATCATCGGAATTTCGGGAAGCCTGCGGCAGCAGTCATTCAATTCCGCGTTATTGAATGCCGCTGTTTCCCTTGCGCCGTCCGGCATGCATATTCAGACGCGATCGATCACGGAGGTGCCGCTTTACAACTACGATATTGAAAAGGCACAAGGCGTGCCGGAACCGGTCGAGCAGTTGAAGCGCGCTATCGCCGCGGCTGACGGTTTGTTGATCTGTACACCCGAGTACAACAACTCCATGCCTGGCGTGCTGAAGAATGTCATCGACTGGTTGTCGCGTCCGCCGGATGATATTCAGCGCGTGTTCGGCGGCTTGCCTGTGGGGATCATGGGCGCGAGCCCGGGACGGTTCGGAACCCTGCTTTCACAGAATGCGTGGTTGCCCGTGATGCGCACGCTCGGTACGCGCTTGTGGAGTGGCGGACGCCTGATGGTGACGGGCGCGTCGAAAGTCTTTGACGATGAGGGCGCGATTGTCGATGAAGGCACCCGCGAGCGGTTGCAGAAATTCCTGGACGGTTTTGCAGCGTTCATCGAAAGCAATCACCGATAAGCGCACGGACAAGGCGAATGGCGTAGCGGGAGATGCGTGATGATCGAACCGAGACCTTTCAACGCGCTGGGCGGCGGCGATCACGGCTGGCTGAAGACCCGGCATCATTTCTCCTTCGCGGATTACCACGATTCGAAACGCATGCACTGGGGTGCGCTGCGCGTGTGGAATGACGACGAGATTGCTGCGAACAGCGGGTTTCCCCCGCACTCGCACTCGAACATGGAAATCATTACTTATGTTCGCAGAGGCGCCATCACGCACGAAGACAATCTTGGCAACAAGGGCAGGACCGAAGCCGGCGACGTGCAGGTGATGTCCGCAGGCACCGGCATCACGCACGCCGAATACAACCGGGAAAAGGAACTGACGGCGATTTTTCAGATCTGGATCATTCCGGCCACTGTCGGTGAAGCGCCGTCGTGGGGCACGAAACCATTTCCGAAGGATAATCGCGCGGGCAGCTTTTCCATTCTTGCCAGCGGTTTTGAAGATGACGCGGAGGCGTTGCCGATTCGGGTGGATGCACGCGTTCTCGGTGCGACGGTGAAGCGCGGTGCGGCGGCGGAATACCGGCTCGATGAAGGGCGGCTCGCGTATGCTGTTGTTGCGTCAGGCGCGGTTGCAATCAACGGCATCGCATTGAACGAACGCGATGGTGTGGCAATTCGCGATGAACGGCTGCTCGAATTCACCGCGGATCATGATGCCGAGATAGTGCTTGTCGATGTCAACGGAATGTCGCCCGGCAGGATTTGATCGCACCCGTTCGAGGAGAAACGCAATGATGAAGACGATGCCCGCCGTTTTCCTCGGCCACGGCAGTCCGATGAATGCGCTGGACAGCAATCGCTATACAGAAGCGTGGCGAACATTCGGCGCGTCCGTTCAACCGAAAGCGGTTCTCGCCATCTCCGCGCACTGGTATGTGAATGCGACTGCCGTCACGGCGATGGAAAACCCGCGAACGATCCATGATTTCTACGGCTTTCCGCAGGCATTGTTCGATGTGCGCTATCCCGCACCGGGCGCGCCGGAACTCGCTGCGGAAATCGCGGACGTGCTGAAGCCGACGGCGGTCGGTATCGACAGGGACAGCTGGGGCATCGATCACGGCACGTGGTCCGTGCTCGTGCACGTTTTTCCTGACGCGAACATTCCTGTGCTGCAACTCTCCATCAACGCGCAGAAACCGTTTGATTACCACGTGGACCTTGGCGCGCGGCTCGCGCCGTTGCGCGAGAAGGGCGTGCTGATTCTCGGCAGCGGAAACGTCGTTCACAATCTTCGGCGCATCGAATGGTCACGACCGGATGCGGCGACCGACTGGAACCGCCGCTTTGATGACGCCGTGAAGGAGGTCATGACGAGCACGCCGGCGGACTTGCCGAAACTCCGCGAGCATCCCGATTATGCGGCGGCCGTGCCGACGCCGGAGCATTTCATGCCGTTGCTTTATCTCGCGGGGCTTGCATCCGCCGCCGGAAAACCTGCGGAGACCTTGATAGAAGGTTACGCGATGGGTTCGCTTTCGATGACGTCGTACACACTCGGGGCGCATTGCGATCTCGATGCGGAAAATCAGCGCGGCGCGCCGCCGCTGGATGGTCCGCCGGATGGCAATGACGGCGATCAGACGAATATCTGAATGAAAGGTGACGTACGCGATTCGCCTGAAAGCATTCCGCGCGCGTTTGTCGAGGCATGGAACCGGCGCGATGCCGACGCCATTGCCATGCTCTTCGACGAGGATGCGGAGTTCGTGAATGTCACCGGGCTCTGGTGGCATGACCGCGAGGCGATCCGTCGCGCGCACGCTTACGGGCTTGAACGCATCTTCAATCAGTCCACGCTGCGTATTGGCGCGCTGCGCGTCAAACGGCTTTCCGATGTTGTCGCCATCGTGCATGCACGCATGACGCTGACAGGGCAGGCCGGCGTTGATGCAAATGCCGCGCCCGGCACACGAACCAACATCTTTACCTTTGTCGTGCACCGTACTGAAAGTGGTTGGCGCTGCGCATCCGCACACAACACTGATGTGGTTCCGGGGATGGAAACGAACCTGATCGACAAGGACGGAAAACTCCGGCCGGCGGATTACAGGGACGATTAAAGAAACGGGCGATGACGGCAGGCGACTGATCCGCATCTTTACTCACGTCTTTATTTTCTCCTCTCCATTGAAGGCACGAGGAGCGGTGACCATGTCCCGCCCGATGCCCTGCTTCGGCATCAGTGCTCCGCGATTTCTGCGGTGGGAAATCTTTTTGTTGAGGAGAAACATGATGAGCCATAAGTCGATTGATAAGGACGTAACTCCTGGTAATGCGAAAGGCCGCGCGTCTCTTGCACGTTTTCTGTTGCCGGTCGCGCTGCTCGCCGGTGCATTCCTGCCTGTGCAAGCGGATGAGCCGGCGCCAAACGAACACACCGCGCGGCATGAAGTGGATTTCATGCAACACACCATCGATCACCACCTGCAGGGAATACGAATGAGCGAGGTGTGCATGCAGCGTGCCACATCGCCGGAACTGATCGAGCTGTGCACGACGATGGTGACAAGCCATCGCGCCGAGATAGACCAGCTGCAATCCTGGCTGCAAGGGTGGTACGGAGAAACGCATGATCCGCACCTTGCAGAGCCGCAGCACGCGCTGATCGAACACCTGGAAACCTTGAGCAACGGCGAGTTCGAGCGAAGCTACCTGAAGCAGATGATTCCGCACCACATGGTCGGCATCAAGGAAGCCGCGAAGTGCGCGGTACAATTCCATCACGGTGAACTGCTCGACATGTGCGCTACCGCCATTGCGGTGCAGGCAGAAGAAATTCGCAGCATGCGCACGATGCTTTGTGAGTCGTACGGCATCTGTTCGCTGGAGCTGCGCGCAAATCCGATTACCGACAGTCTGATGGATGACGGCGGTGAAGGTGAAACGCCGGACGACGACATGGAAGACGGAATGGATGACGGTGGCATGTAATCTCGCGGCGACAGTCAGCCGCCGCTAGATTCTTCGAGAGCGGGCGCACTGTGCGAACAGTGCGCCCTTTTCATGCGTTGCCGGCCTGCTTTCGTTTCGCCATCATTCGATGACGCGTATCCGGCGGCAATGAAGAAAAGCCGCTATGCTTTCGCAGCATCTTGTCTGCGGGAGAACTTTCATGCACAGAATCCTGATCTTCTTTGTTCTTTTACTGCTGTCATTGCCCGTGCTGGCCGCCGATTTCGAACACATTCGCCGGCCGGTGGCGACATATTCGATCGTGGCGCGTGATCCTGCGACGGGACAGCTTGGCGTAGCGGTGCAGTCGCACTGGTTTTCTGTCGGGCAGGTGGTGCCGTGGGCAAAGGCGGGCGTTGGCGCGGTGGCGACGCAATCGTTTACCGATCCGGCGTACGGCCCGCTGGGCCTGGAGTTGATGCGCGTGGGCCGTTCCGCGCCGGAAGCGTTGAAGGCGCTTGTTTCGACGGATGAAAACGCGAGCGTGCGGCAGGTGGCGATGATTGATGCCGAAGGTCGCGTCGATGCATTCACCGGTGACGACGCGATTATTCATGCGGGCCATATCGTTGGCGAAAACTTTTCCGCGCAGGCAAACATGATGGCGGATTCCGGCGTGCCCCTGGCAATGGCGAAAGCCTTCAAGGCAAGCGACGGCGATCTCGCGGCGAAACTCGTTGCGGCGCTGGAAGCCGCGCAACGCGCGGGCGGTGACGTGCGCGGCAAACAGTCGGCCGCGTTGCTCGTGGTTTCCGGCGAGCCGACGGGCCTGGCGTGGCAGGATCGATTGTTCGATCTGCGGGTTGAAGATCACGCAACGCCGGTCGCGGAACTGAAACGCCTCGTCACCTTGCAGCGCGCGTATCACAAGTTGAACGAAGGCGATGTGCACGTTGCCGATGGTGACATCGACAAGGCACTTCAAGCGTATTCCGCGGCGATGGAACTGGTGCCGGACAGCGCGACCGATGGCGAAGCGCCGTTCTGGGTCGGCGTGTCGCTCGCGAGCGTGGGGCGAGTCGATGAAGCGGCGCCGTACTTGCAGCGCGCGTATGCCGAGAATCCGCAGTGGCTGGAATTGCTCGCGCGGCTGCCGGAAGCGAAGCTGCTGCCGGAGGACGAGGAGTTGATGTCGCGGTTGCGGGAAGGAATGACGGAGTAGGGGTTCTATAAACTGGATTCCCGCGCAAGCGGGAATCCAGTAAATAAATCCTCTTATCTCGTTCCAGCCAGAGCGTAATCCCGTCTGATTTTCCGCAAATTCTGCCCTCCAACGTTCTTGCTAATAAGAACAATTCGCATTAACATTCCCTCCTTGTTGCTCTGCATTTAAAGAAGAACTCAGGGAGATTTTCATGATTTACCGGGTTGGATCAGCCATTTTGTGGCTGGCAATTGCGTGTTTCGCAGCAAATAGCGCCGTCGCGGCGGAAGAAGAAACGGCGACTCAGGAAGCGCCTCAGGGCGAGGGTGCCGAGGACGCATCAAGCGACGCGGACGATCCCGCCCGCCTGAGCGGCGTGACTGTGACCGGCGAGATGTCCCGCTACTCGGCGCTGAAATCCGACACGCCGATCATGGAAACGGCACGCTCGGTGTCGATCGAAACGGCGGCGACGCTGCGCGAACGCGGCGCACTGGAACTCGCTGACGCTTATCTTTATTCCGCCGGTGTTTTCGGCGAGACCTATGGTTTTGCGACGCGCGGCGACTGGGTGAAGGTGCGCGGCCTGGATGTGCCGGAATATCGCGACTCGCTGCAGGCGCTGTTCGGCAATTACAACAATACGCGCCCGCATGTTTACACGCTGGAACAGGTCGAGATTCTCAAAGGCCCCGCATCGGTGCTTTACGGCCAGGGTTCGCCCGGCGGGCTGGTGAACGTGGTGAGCAAGCGGCCGCGCGCCGACCTTCGCAGCGAAGTCGTCCTGCAGCTCGGCACTTTTGATCACATGCAGCTTGCGACGGATTTCGGTGGTGCGATGAACGAATCCGGCAGCCTGCTTTATCGCGTGACTGCCGTATACCGCGATGCGGGCACGCAGGTGGATTTCGTCGAGAACGACGCGTGGGTGTTCGCGCCGTCGGTGACGTGGAGCCCGAACGCGCGCACGAATCTCACCTTGCTCGCGAATTTCCAGGAATCAAGCGGTGCTACGGGTGAACAGTTCGTTCCGATCTACGGCACGCTGTATCCTGCGCCGAATGGCGAATTCCTCGGCATCGAAGATTTTTACGGCGAGCCGGGCTTCGATCATTACAACACCGAAACGCAGTCGCTCACCTTGCTTGCCGATCACATGATCAACGCGACGTGGTCGATCGAAGCCACTGCGCGCTGGACGGATGGCGCGGCGGATTACAACCAGGCGTGGCCGGCGTTCATCGGCGGCACGCGTTACGTGTTCAATGCTGACGGTTCGCTGTATCGCGACGGCATGGTGCCGCGCACGTTTTATGCGAGCGACGCGACATCGGAACAGCTCGCGATGGACACGCGCCTGCGCGCCGATTTCACCACGGGCTCACTCGAACATGAATTGATGATCGGTCTTCAGTACCAGGACGTGACGACGGAGAATGATCTCGCGAGCGCTTATGCGCTTGGCTACGATCTTGCTACCGGCCAGCCGGATACGGTTTACGGCGATGCGTTCTGGATCAACCTGTTCAATCCGCAATACGGTTCGATTCCGTCGGCTGACATTCTCGATGATTATTTTATCGACGGACCGGAAACGAATACGCGCGACACCGGCCTTTACATCAACGATCAGATTTCCTACGACAACTGGCGCTTCACGGCCGGCGTGCGTTTCGACGATGTCAGCACGGACACCGGCACCGTTGTGCAGGAAGACGATGCGGTGAGCACCAGCGTTGGTGCGCTGTACTGGTTCGACAGCGGTTTCGCGCCGTACGTGAGCTACGCGGAATCCTTCACGCCCGTGATCGGCGTTGACAATGTCACGCAGGAACCGCTGAAGCCGCAGGAAGGCCAGCAGGTTGAAGTTGGCGTGAAGTACCAGCCGGTCGGTTCGCCAACGTTCATTACGGTGGCGGCATTCGATATCGAGCAATCGAATCTCTCGAATCCGTTCGCGCTTCCGAATGCACCATCGCAACAGGAAGGTGTCGCGAACATTCAAGGCATCGAGATCGAATCGAAAACGCAGCTGGGTGATTTCAGCCTGGAAGTGAACGCGAGCAAGCTTGATACGGAAAGCGCGGCAGGATTCCAGTTTGCGTCCGTACCGGAAAACCAGGCATCGGCGTGGCTTGGGTACGCACCGGGTTCGTGGCAGGGTTTCAAGGCGGGCATCGGCTTGCGTTACGTGGGTGAAAGCTTTGATGGCGCCGATGACATTCGCACGCCGTCGTATACGCTCGCGGATCTGATGGTCGGCTACGAAATGCGCGACTGGGATTTCCGCTTGAACGTGCGCAACGCTGCCGACAAGGAATACGTCGCAACGTGTCTCGCACGCGGCGATTGCTTCTGGGGCGAGCGCCGGACGATTGTCGGAACGGTTGTTTATCGGTTTGACTAAGTCTTTGTAGGTTGGGGTGAGGTATTTCCGAACCCCAACATTTCCAGGTGTTGGGGTTCGCGTTGCTCACCCCAACCTACGGAAGCTTTGATCCGGAGTCGGAACACGCGCATGAATGCTTTCCTTTCCCTCATTGCGGCGGCAATGACAATTGCCGCCGCCTTGCTGTTGCGCGAGGGCTGGCGCGCGCGACGTGCCGGTCATATGAAACGCCGGCTGACGTTGATGCTTTCGGCGTGGAGCCTGTTGTTGCTGTCGTTCATTCCGTGGACGTTCGCATCCGGTGCGGATCGCGGCATTGCATTCGGGATCACCGTTTTCATGCTCGCCGGGTTCGTGCTGGTGCTGATGGCGGCGAGGGAAAGCAATGGTTCGCGCAAGCGCGCGGAACGCGAGCCGCGCACGAACGGCAACGGAAATGGCGCCAGTGAACTTTCAGGCACGCGATTGCTGCTGCGGCGAATCTATGTGTTCCTGCTCGCAGGTCCGATATCCGCGGTGATCGCGTTGCTCGTGACGGCAAACGCGTTTGCCTGGTGGAACGTCGAAACCGGTTCGGCGGCGAATCGTCTTGCCGCCGCACTGTTGATAATGCCGATCGCGTGGGCGCTGCTCGCGATCTGGACGACGTATGACGTATCGTTGCGCCGCCGTTCGCTGGTCGCCTTTGGCTTGGCTGCAATGAGCGTCGCGGGTATCGCGCTGGAGATGATGTGATGTGGTCGAAACTGCCGCCGCGTTTTGTTGCCCGCATGTTGTCAGGACACACCGTTGTCGGGCTTGCCGCGAGCGCGCTGCTTTATGTGTTGTGCCTGAGCGGAACGGCGATGGTGTTTCACGAAGAGTTCGCGCGCTGGGAACAGCCGGGCGTGCCGGAGTTTTCCGAAGTTGCGCCGGAATCCGTCAGTGTCCTCGCAACCAACGCGCTCGCGCGCGTCGAACAACCACATCATTTTGATATCGCGTTGCCGATCGAAAGCATGCCGCGCATGTCCGTGACCGCGGATGAAGCGAGCTGGTATGCGAATGCCGATGGCGAACTGCTCGCACAGGTCAGCCATCCGTGGACCGAGTTTCTGACGAAGCTGCATTACTACCTCACGTTGCCGAGTTTCTTCGGTCTCACGCTGGTCGGCATTCTCGGCATGCTGATGACAGCACTCGTGATTTCCGGCGTGCTTGCGCATCCGAAATTGTTTCGCGATGCATTCAAGCTGCGCCGCAAGGGAACCGAACGCCTGCGCGAAACCGACACGCACAATCGTCTTGGCGTGTGGGCGGCACCGTTTCATTTGATTGTTGCATTCACGGGCGCCGCGCTCGGACTCGCGAGCCTCGTTGCGGTGGTGCTCTCGCCGGCGTATCTCGATGGCAATATTGAAACGTTCTACGCACCGATCTTCGGCGAGGAAACGGAAGGCGACAAAACTGCCGCGCCGCTCGCGGACATCGACACGGCTCTGCACAATTTCGATGCCGAGTATCCCGGTCTCGTGCCGTGGTATGTCAGCTTTCACGATCCCGCGACGGCGGGACAAAGCGCGCACATCCTTGCGCAGCATCCACGCCGCCTGATTTTCGGTGACTATTATCCGTTCAACGCCGAAGGCGAACTCACCGGCAACACCGGCTTGTCCGATGGTCCGGTTGGCCAGCAGATCGCGGGCGCGCTGTATCCCCTGCATTTCGGTTCGTTCGGCGGACTGTGGGTGAAATTCGCGTACGGCGTGCTCGGCATTCTCGCCTGCGTGATGGTGGTGAGTGGCGTCAACATCTGGTTGCTGAAACGCCGTCAGCGTGGACGCGCCGTACCCGCGCTTGAGCGTGCGTGGGCGGCGACAGCGTGGGGCACGCCCGCTGCCATGGTGTTGGTGTTGTTGATTGCGGTTGCGGGCGTTGCACAGATTGGATGGCTGGTCGGTATTTTCTGGGCGGCGTTGCTTCTCGGCATTGCTGTCGCAATCATCCTGCCACGCCTTCCGGCGGCATTCGCGTTTCGTACTGCCAGCGGCGTGTTGTTGCTCGCGGCGTTGATTGTGCATGCGGTGCAGAACGCAACGGTGTTTCATTCGCCCGCAGCGTGGGGAGTGAGCATCAGCTTGTTGCTGGTTGCTGCCTGGCTGTTGCGTGGTTCATTTCGACGGCGTCAGCGCGAAGAGGAATCGCTCGTCGCTTCGCGCGCGTGAATGGTCACACTATCTTCGCGAGTGCTTCCAGCATGTGCGTCCATCCCGCTTGCGTGCGATCAGCGTAATCCGCCCAGTCGGGATCCAGTTCATGCGTGAGTACGAACTCGCAACCTGCATCCGTTGGTTTCATTTCGATCACGACGCGTGATTCATCGACCGATACTCCAGCAATTCCCCACGTAAAAACCAATCTTCGCGGACGCGCGATCTCAAGATACTCGCCGACGTGATCGATGATTTCTTCATCGCGGCGAACAACGAAGGAGAACCGTCCACCAACGCGCGCATCGAGCGTAAGACGAACGACTTCCTCGTCGCGCACCTCGGGGCCGAACATCCAGCGGCGAAGCATCACCGGATCCAGCCAGGCGTCGAAGACGCGTTCCGGCGGGGCGTTGAAGTGCCGCGTGACGCGGACCTCGACGGGCGGTTCAGAAAACATCGATCTTTCCTCCGGGGTACTTGCCGATTCAAACCCGGATTACGACGCGCTGCGCGCGCCTTCATCCGCGCTACGAGTGATCGCTATCCGCGATCATGCGCTTGTAGTCGGCTTCCGCTTTCGCATGCGTTGTCCAGAAACCGCGCGGCGGTTGATCGTTGAGCACGTCTTCCAGGATGCCGAGATGCGACTGCCAGCCAGCGGCGGTGCCGGTCATGTTGTCGGGGTCGAGCTTGCGGTGGGTGAGCACGAGCAGAACGCGGTCGTCTTGCGGCGTCAGTTCGAACGTGACTTCGGAGTTGTCGCCACCATTGGATGTCGGCCAGGTGTAAGCGAGCCGTCGCGGCGGATCGCATTCGACAACACGCGCCTCGAAGGAAACACCGTTTTCCATGTCCTTGAAACGTTCAGGCGTCGGCTCATGCGAAAGGATTTTGTGCAGGAAATGAAATTCCACCTTCCCGCCGGCCTTCAGTTCGGTTTCGCCTGCGGCAAACCATTTCCCGCGTTTTTCGGATTCCGTGAGATACGCCCACACTCTTTCAATCGGGCCGGGCAGCGTGCGTCTGAAAACAATCGTGCCGGGTTCGGTGATGACGCCGTGATCGTTCATGATGAATTCCTCTCTCATTCGGGTTCGTTCAGCGCGCGTTCCAGCGCATCGAGTCGTTCGGTCCAGAAGCGTTCGTAGTAGCGCAGCCATTCGTGCGCCTCGGCAAGGCGCGCGGGAGCGAGGCGAACGCGATGCGTGCGCCCGGCTATTTTCCGTTCGACCAGGCCGGCTTTCTCCAGTGCTTTCACGTGCTTGCTGGCCGCGGCGAGCGACATTCGATGCGGCGCGGCGAGTTCGCCGACGCTGTGTTCGCGAACGCTCAGTTCACGCAGCATCGCGCGGCGGGTGGCGTCGGCGAGCGCGCGGAAGATGTTGTCGAGTTGTTCGGGATTATTCTCAACCATGTGGTTGAATATAGTTCGTGACCGGGCATGATTCAACCAGCCGGTTGAATATTTTTTTCAGTATCCAGCCAGTAACCTCGCGCCATGACACCCGAGCAGGCAAAACAGGCGATTTTCCTGGCCATCCGCGCCATACCGCGAGGCCGTGTTGCCGCCTACAGCGACGTCGCGCGCCGCGCCGGTTTGCCTGGCCGCGCCAGACTCGTCGGCCGCGTGCTGCGCGAGTCACCTTCGTCCATGAAGTTGCCCTGGCATCGCGTGCTGCGTGCCGACGGACGACCGGCATTCCCACCCGGCAGCGAACCTTATAAAGAACAAGTGCGGCGGCTTTCGAAGGAGGGCGTCGAGCTCATCGGCACGCGGGTGCCGGCGCGTTGTTTTGTCGATCACGACGATGATCTCGACGCGGCGTTGTGGGGGCCGCGCTGATTCCGGAAAACCGCGCGTGATCAGCGGCAATGTGGGACGTTCAATCGCATATCTGCATTTTTTCTCCCGTATTCCACCGAGAAAAAGCCATCATCTGCTACGGTTTAATGAGGGGGCAGCTCCGGTGATTCCTTTATCTGAAAGGTATTGTTAAATTGCGGTGCACCGTTCGATACGCGGGAGCATCCGCGACGATGACGGCGGCACGATTCGGGGGAACGCCTGTTGCAATTGTCGAATTTTTCGGTCGGCGGGGCTTCCTGTTCCAACTCCAAATGAGGGCAAGACAATGAAACAAAGGATGCTATCCGCAGCGCTGTTGCTGCTGCTGGCCGGCACGCTCGCGGCTTGCGCTTCCGGGCGAACGGAAGTCGAGAGCGATCTCGGCATCGAGGACGCGCCGGACTGGGTCAACGAAGGTTCGCAGGCGTTGAACAACAAGGAAGGCCGGCTGATTCACGGTTTTGGTTCCGCGCCGCAGATGATGGACGCCTCCTTGCAGCGATCCACCGCCGATGACCGCGCCCGTGCCGAAGTTGCGCGTGTGCTGTCGTCATTCATGAATGTCGTTTCGCAGGATTACGTCGCGACGGCGGGCTATGGCGAAGACATGCTGAGCGAGCAGGCGATTTCGCGCCAGATCGAGAACGTCACCCGGCTCAACATGACGGGCACCGAAATCATCGCGCGCTGGCGCAGTGAAAATGATGGCGTGGTTTACAGCCTGGCTGAGCTCGACATGAAACGCGTCAACGACATCGTCGGCAAGGCGGGCGTGATGAACGAAGGTTTCACAAAGCATTTGCAGGAAAAGGGCGAAACACTGTTTGACCGGTTTATCGAGGAGAACGGGAAATGATGCAGGCAGGAAAAAATCTCGGCGCCGCTTTCGTGGTTGTCACAGCACTGGTGCTCAGCGGCTGTGCGGGAACGCAGGTTGCGCGCATCGAGGCGGATTCGACAACGGACCTCAGCGGCAAGTGGAACGACACGGATTCGAGACTCGTGTCCGAGGAAATGATCGCAGACATGCTGTCGCGGGCGTGGATCGAACGTCACCAGGTGACCGAAGGCGGCATGCCGGCGGTGATCGTTGGCGATATTCGCAATCGCAGCCATGAGTTCATCAACACGCAGACATTCACGAACGATATCGAGCGTGCGCTGGTGAATTCGGGACGCGTGATCTTTGTTGCCAGCAGCAATGAACGCGGTTCCGTTCGCGATGAACGCGCCGACCAGGATGTGAATGCCAGCGAGGAAACGCGCAACGCCATGGGCCGCGAACTCGGTGCCGATTACATGCTGTCCGGAAGCATCAACACGATCGTCGATGCCGAAGGCCGCCGCCAGGTGGTGTTCTACCAGGTCGATCTCGAACTGATCAGCATGGCGGACAACCGCAAGGTCTGGCTGGGCCAGAAGAAGATCAAGAAAGACATCGAGCGGGCGTCATTCCGTCCGTGAGACAAGTGTGACCTCGGCGCCGGCCAACGTGGGTGCTGGCCGGCAGCCGATGTAAAAACAAAAAGGGGGGTACTGTAGCGTGAATATTCAAAATAACAGCTTGCGTTTTTTTTGCCTGTCCGTTGTTTTCTTGTTGCTGTCCGGCTGCGCTGCAACCGGCAGCTGGCTGCGCGACATCGAGCGGCCGCTGTTGCTCAACCAGCCCGATCTCGCCTTGCAGGCGCTGGAAGCGGCTGGCGGCAGCGAGAAGGACGCGGCGCTTTATCTCGTCAACAAGGGAATCCTGCTGCGCATGTCGGGTGACATCGCCGGCAGCATCCAGGCATTCGAGGCGGCCAAGCCGCTGATCACCTTCCAGGAAGCGACCAGCATTACCGATTTCGCCAGCAGCCTCACCTTGACCGAAGGCTCGGATGGCTACCAGCCGCCGGCTTTCGAGCAGGTGCAGTTGCATTTCTACCAGGCGTTGAATCGCATGGACATGGGCGACTGGGAAGGCGCGCGGGTCGAAGCGATGCAGATCAACATCCTGCTTGAGCGGCGCTGGGATGGCATTGCGCCATTCGGCGGCGATGCCGCTGCACGGTTCCTGACCGGCATCATCTTCGAGGGCGTCGGTGAGAGCGACAACGCGCTGATCGCGTATCGAAAGGCGTATGAAGCGTACAAGGACCGCAGCACGATCGGCGGTGTGCCGGTGGAATTGCAGCGCCGCCTTCTGCTGCTCACGAAGAGGAACGGCTTTGACCAGGAGTTCGAGACTTTCGCAGCCGAGTTCGGCGAAGCGCGCAAGCTCGAGGCGCTCGCCACGCTGGAAACCTCCGGCGACATGGGCGAAATCATCCTGGTCGCAAGCACCGGGCTGATCCCGCATCGCTACGAGGCGAGCACCACGCAGATGGATCCGACTTCCGGCAAGGTCTATACGATGGCACTGCCGGCGTTGTCACAACCGCTCGGCACCATCATGGGCGTGAGCCTGCAGCGCGGCGGCGAACTGCTCGGCAAGGCGCACCCGCTGGTTGATCTTTCCGTGTTGTCGCAGAAAACGCTCGATGACCAACTGCCGGGACTGATCGCGAAATCGATTGCCCGCAACGTCGTGAAGAACGCCGGTGCAAACCAGGTCGAGGAGCAATTTGGCCTGCTGGGCGGGCTGCTCGCGAACGTGGCGGCAGCGGCGACGGAAGCGGCCGACATTCGTTGCTGGAACACCTTGCCGCAATACATCCAGGTGTTGTCGGTGCGGGTGAAACCCGGTACTTATAGCGATCTTGCCATCGAATACGGCAACGCCGTGCGCGAACCGCTGGGACAGCAGGTTTCGGTGAATGCGGGAGCGCCGACGGTGGTCAGCGTGCATCGCGTCGCACTTTGAAATGGCTCCGGTCATGGCCTTCGGGCTGACCGGAAAAACGTGTGGAAGGAACCTCTGATCGTTCAGAGGTTCCTGCACGATCAGACAGGGGAAATGTCATGCGTGTATCTGCTTTTGTGTTGACGGCGTTCGTGCTCGTCTTGTCGGGCTGCGTTACCAGCGGCGACAAGCGTGCCGATGCGCGGCCGGACTGGACCGACGGCGCGAGCGAAGCGTATCCGCGCAACGCGTGGCTGACCGGCATCGGTATCGCCGACCAGATGGGAACGGCGCGCGATCGCGCCCGCGCCGATCTCGCGAAGACATTCCGCGTGACGGTCGACGAGAGTACCTCGGACCTTCGCAGCTATTCCCAGTCGGGAATGGGCGCTGCAAGCACCACCGATTACAGCTCCGAAATTCAGCGGGACCTCGTCACGCGCACGCAGCAGGTGCTCGAAGGCGTGACGGTGCCGGAAACCTGGACGGATCCTTCCGGCCGCGTTTACGCGCTGGCGGTTCTCAACCGCGCGAAGGCGGCGATGCGCCTGCGACAGGAAGTTTCCGGCCTGGATGCGGGTGCCGAAAGCCTGCTGGCGCGTGCACGCGCGACCGATGACGCGTTCCTGAAAGCGAAGCTCGCGATCGACGTGGTGGAAAACCAGCGCAAGCGCGCCGCGGCGCAAAGCATGCTGCAGGCAGTTGACGTTACCGGCCGTGGCATCGCACCCCGCTGGCCGCTGGCCGAGCTTGAAGCCGATCTCGCCACGGCGCTGTCGCGCATTGCCTTGCGCGCCGAAGGCAACGGCGACTGGAAATCGATAATCGCGGGACAGCTCGCTGATACCGGCTTTTCCGTCGTGGAAAGCGGCCCGTACGTGGCGACGCTCTCGGTTGAAATTGTCGAAATGCCGAAACGGCAGAACTGGTATTGGCGTCGCGCGGTGGCGGTGCTGGATATCACCGGACCGGGCGCACGATCGCTCGGTCAGCAGCGCTGGGAATTCAAGGAATCCGCAACGGATGTCGGAACGGTGGAGTTCCGGTTGAAGGAAGCGATCGCGGGCAAGCTCGCGCAGGATGTGCGCGGCGCGGTGCTGGGCATCGTCGCGAACTGATTCGCGCGAAGGATCAGTTGTCCGTTTCGCCGCAAGCGATGATCGTCATGCCGTCGGCGCCGCGGGCTTCATCGCAACCGAAATTTTCTTCGCGGATGGGGCGGTAAGGTTCGATGCGGGCCTGGATGCCGATGTCGCCGCGCAGTGGCTGCTGTTGCCGCGTCATCTGCAGTTCCTTCCAGCGTTCGCGTTGCCGGTCATCGGCCTGGAAGCGGCGGCAGTCGACATAGGCCTTGCCGGGCCACGTGTAGCCGCGCGCTTCGCAGGCGCGGTGATCGAGGCGGGCGAATTCGGCACTGCGGCTGCGATCAAGCTGCGTGAGCCATTCGCAGCCACAAAGCGCCAGGAGAGAGGCCAGCAGGGCGGTCACTGTGATCAGGAATCGGGATTTCATGATTTTCACGGTAACGTTGAAAAAAACCGGCGGCAAGTGTGGAGGCTGCCGGCGAATCCGCTAGACTTGACATAAGTCAAAAGGGCACCGGGGGGAGTCCGCGACCGTAACGCAATGACGCGTGCCGGCGTTCCCCGAGCTTCACGGAGGACGCTGTCGGTATGGCCATAGCGACGTTCAGCAATCCCCGGGTGAACAACCCGGAAATCGAAAGCAAGGCGCTCGCAGAGCAGGTCAACCTGTTGTTCCTGCACTCGAGGGTCATCGACCTTGCATCCATTGGCGTCATCCTTTTCCTCGTTGTTCTGTTCCGTGACTTCGCAGACTCCGACTACGTCGTGGTGTGGGCGGCGTCGTTCATTGTCGTCGAGGTCGCACGGCTCGTCGTTGATTCGTATTTTCACAACACCGTGCTACCGCCCGAACAGGCGAAACGCTGGTTACAGATTTTCCGCATCGGCAATGCCATGTCCGCTGCGGGGTGGGGCGCAGCCGGAATCGTGCTGTTTCCCGGTGATTCGACGACACACCAACTGTTGCTGGCAGCGGTGCTCGTCGGCGCGGTTGCGGTCAAGGTTGCGGTGCTTGCCGCGGATTACCGCAGTTACGTGCTGTTCGCGGCGTTCGTGATCGGCCCCATTGTCGTCAACCTGCTGCTGCAGAAAATCCTGGCGACGAATATTGCTGCTGTTGTCAGTCTCTTCGTCGCTGTCATGCTCGCGTCCGTCGCACGGCGCATGTTCGTGGACACCCTCGATGCGCTTTGCATGCGTTTCGCCTATGCGGACATGGCGGATGAGTTTGACGTGGAAATGACCACGCGCATCAACGCCGAGAACACGCTGCGGCGCGGCGAGCGCCGCGGGCGCCGGCAAAGCTACATGCTGCTGGATCTCGCAAAGGAAGAGGCGATCGCTACTGGCGACCTGCCGCGGGCACTCAACGTTGTGACGGAGAAGGCGGCGCAGGCGATTCACTGCACGCGCGTCAGTATCTGGTTCTGCGATCCGGACTTCGCCGGCTTCCGTTGCGTGCACCTGTACGACAACGGTTACCACGATACGGGACCGGGAATTCGCCTCGGCGCGGAAATGCAGGCGAAATTTTTCCGCCGGCTGGAACGCACGCGCACTTTCGCCGTCAACGATACCGGCTTCGATCAGCGCGTGCGGCCGTTCGTCAAGAGCTACCTGGCGCCCTGGCGCATAAGCGCGATACTGGGCGCGCCGTTTCGCCAGGATGGCAGCGTGCGCGGCGTCATCGTGATGGAGCACGTCGGGTTGCCGCGCAACTGGACGCGTGACGAGCGCATGTTCGCGAGCTCGCTTTCCGACTTCCTGTCACTTGCGCTTGCCGCATCCGGCCGCCAGCAGGCGCAGGAGCAGTTGCGGCATCTCGCGAATTACGATCGCCTGACGGCCCTGCCGAACCGCGCGCTTTTCCATGACCGCCTGTCGCAGGCACTGATCAAGGCGCAGCGTTCGGAAAAACGCGTCGGATTGCTGTTCGTTGATGTCGATCGTTTCAAGAGCGTCAACGATTCACTGGGTCATGGCACGGGCGACCGTGTGCTGCGCTCCATTGCGAAGCGCCTGACGCGCTCCGTGCGGAAGTCCGATACCGTCGCACGTCTTGGCGGCGATGAATTCACCGTGATCGTGGAGGACGCGGACGATCTCGAAACCGTCACAACGATTTGCGACCGGATCATCGAGACCGTCGCGGAACCGCTGATGTTCGCCGACAAGGAAGTCATCCTGACCTGTTCCATCGGCATCGCTTGTTTCCCCGATGACGGCGTCGATGCGGAAACGTTGCTGCAGAACGCGGACACCGCGATGTATCGCGCCAAGCAGAACGGCCGCAATCACTACCAGTTCTTCACGCCCGACATGCACGTGCAGGCGATGGAGCGGCTGGAGCGTGAAAACGATTTGCGCAAGGCTTTGCAGCGGAATGAATTCACACTGGTCTACCAGCCGCAGGTGGACACGCGCACAGGCGCAACGCTGGGTATCGAAGCGCTGGTGCGCTGGCAGCATCCGGTACGCGGCCTGGTGTCGCCGCAGGAGTTCATTCCGCTTGCCGAAGAAACCGGGCTGATTCCACAGATCGGCGAGTGGGTGTTGCGCGAAGCCTGCCGCCAGGCCTGCACGTGGCGCAAACAATACCGCGACGATTTTCACATCGCCGTCAACCTTTCCGTCGGACAATTCATTCTTCGCAATGTGCCCGCGCTGGTGGAAGTCGTGATCGCGGAAACCGGTTTGCCTGCGGGCGCGTTGCTGCTCGAGATCACCGAAACGCTCGCGCTTGGCGAAGCCGAATCGACGCTCGTCCTGCTTGAAGATCTCAAGGCGATGGGCTGCAAGCTCGCGCTGGACGATTTCGGAACGGGCAACTCTTCCTTGAGTTATCTCAAGCGGTTTCCCGTCGATATCATCAAGATTGATCGATCGTTTGTGCGCGATGTTCGCCAAGATGCGCACGACGCCGCGATTGCGCGAGCGACGATTGGCCTGGCGCGTTCACTGAACTTGCAGGTTATTGCCGAAGGTGTCGAGGAAGAAACACAAATGCGCTGGCTGCAGGACGAAGGCTGTCACTTGATGCAGGGATTCCTGTTCAGTGAGCCGATGACGGCGGAGGCTTGCGGCGCATGGCTGAAGAAATCCTTGCGCAACGTTCCGGTACAAAAAAAGGAAACGCGTTCACCGTTTATCAGGATTGACTGAAGGAGAATCGCGTTTTCGGTTTCAACGAAAAAATCCACCGATAAATCCCCCCGCCGTGCTGCGCACGACGGCCCCCTTTTACAAAGGGGGCTGCGTTCTTCCGGCGCTGTTGGTACTGCAGGATGATGCGCGTCAGAAAACTTGCGCAGGACCGGCGAGGTTTTCAGCAATGCAGTCGAAGGTGCTTTCTCCGATCTTGCGATTCCGTCAAACGAAGTGCTCCCTCCCTTTTTCAAAG
Organism: Gammaproteobacteria bacterium; assembly: GCA_036381175.1. Lineage (GTDB taxonomy): Bacteria > Pseudomonadota > Gammaproteobacteria > Natronospirales > JAJUFS01 > JAJUFS01. The sequence goes on along the minus strand of DASVDI010000058.1, from coordinate 3,775 downwards.
GGAGGGCCGGGGAGGGATTATTCTTCCTTTTTCACGATCAGCGGAGATCACGTTCCCGTCTTCTGCTCCATTGATGCCTGGGCCACGACGAATCGCGCATATTCTTCCGGTGTGAACTCGTCGGTGAGAATCGCTTCGAGCGTTGCCGCCGCGCTCTCGCGCAGCAGTTCTGCTTCTTCCCCTGATATCACGCCTTCGCTCTCGCCGCGCGTGACAGCATCATCGTAATTCGCAGCATTCAATTTCACGCCCAGTGCTTTCTGCAGTTTTGCTTCCACCGGTTCGGCAGCCAGCACCTTGTCGAGTGCAACTTCCATGCGACCGATGGGATCGTTCGGATCGCGATTCCAGTACGCGCCACGCGTCAGGCGATCACGCGCTTCCGATGGCACAAGCAGGATCTTCGCCACGTCGTGACCGAGCTTGTCGTTGGGACGCTTGTAGGGGCGGCCGAACGGCAGCACGATAATTTTCAGCAGCGGCGCCATCCACGCGATGGGGAAGTTCGCGAGAATGTCTTCCAGCGCGTCCTGGCTTTGGTACAAGGAATCCTGCAAGGCCCATTCGGCGAGCGGCAGATCCGCCGCCGGACGTCCGGTGTCTTCGAAGGTCTTCAACACGGTGGATGCCATGTAAAGATGGCTCAACACGTCACCGAAACGCGCGGAAAGTTTTTCCTTGCGCTTCAGCTCACCGCCGAGAATCAGCAGCGTGAGATCGGCGAGGAACGTAAACGCCGCGCTCATGCGCGTAACCTGGCGGTAATATTTCGTGAGCGGACCGGCGGCCGGCGCGCTCACGAAACGCGCACCGGTGATGCCCATCACGAACGCACGCACCTTGTTCGAGATCGTGAAGCCGATGTGACTGAACAGTGCTCGGTCGAAGGTCACGCGCGCGCGATCCTGATCTTCGTCGTAGGCCGCTTCGAGTTCTTTCAGCAGATACGGATGGCAGCGGATCGCGCCCTGTCCAAAGATGATCATGGAGCGCGTGAGAATGTTCGCGCCTTCGACGGTGATCGCGATCGGGATGCCCTGGTAGGCACGCGCGAGATAATTGCGGGGCCCGAGCATCACGCCGCGGCCGCCGTGAATGTCCATCGCGTCGTTCAGCACCTGGCGCATGCCTTCGGTGCCGTGGAATTTCAGGATCGCGGAAAGCACGGATGGCTTGTTGCCCGCGTCGATCGCGCCCGCGGTCACGCGACGCATGGCATCCATGCGATAGGTGAGGCCTGCAATGCGCGTCAGCACTTCCTCGACGCCTTCGAACTTGCCGATCGGCACGCGGAACTGCTTGCGAATGCGTGCGTAAGCACCTGTCATGCGCGAGGAAATCTTGCCCGCGCCGGTGCCGAGCGCCGGCAGCGAAATCGCGCGACCGGCCGAGAGGCAGTTCATCAGCATCTTCCAGCCCTGGCCGATGTATTCCTGTCCGCCGATGAGCATTTCCATCGGGATGAACACATCCTCACCACGCGTCGTGCCGTTCATGAATGCAGCATCAAGCGGGTTGGCGCGGTTGCCGATTTCAACGCCGGGCATGTTGGTCGGAATCAACGCGAGCGTGATGCCCAGATTCTTTTTGTCACCGAGCAGGCCGTCCGGGTCATACGCCTTGAACGCCATGCCGAGAATGGTCGCGACCGGCGCGAGCGTGATGTAGCGCTTGTCCCAAGTGACACGGAAACCGAGCGTCTTCTTGCCGTTGTATTCGCCTTCGCAGACGATGCCGGTGTCGGGAATTGCGCCAGCGTCCGAACCCGCCCATGGGCTGGTCAACGCGAAGCAGGGAATGTCCGTGGCGTTGGCGAGGCGCGGCAGGTAATGATTTTTCTGTTCGTCGGTGCCGTAATGCAAAAGCAGTTCGCCCGGGCCGAGCGAGTTCGGCACCATGACGGTGACGCCGGCGGTGAGCGAACGCGTGGCGATCTTCATCACGACGGACGAGTTCGCAAGCGCGGAGAATTCCAGGCCGCCGTAAGACTTCGGAATGATCATGCCGAACAGCTTGTGCTTGCCGATGAACTCCCACGCTTCGCGCGGCAGGTCCTTGTCCTCGGCGGTGATCTTCCAGTCGTCGAGCATTCGGCAGAATTCATCGACAGGCCCGTCGATGAACGCTTGTTCTTCCTCGGTCAGCCGCGCGGCGGGCGCTTCCAGCAGCTTGTTCCAGTCCGGCTTGCCGGTGAAAAGCTCGGCGTCCCACCAGGGATTGCCGGCGTCCAGCGCGACTTTTTCGGTTTCGGAAAGCGGCGGCAGCACAGAGCGGAACCACACCAGCAGGCGATTCGAAACGATGGCGCGGCGCAACGGCGGAAGGTTGAGAACCAGCAGGATTGGTACCGCAATAATGATGCCGGTCCACGGCAGGTTGCCGTCGAGACTCAGCGCCCCAAGCCCGGCGATAGCGGTCGCGGACCAGAGCCACAAGGGGGCTGCGAAATACGCGAGCGCCATGGCGATAACGATGACGGCGAGAATGGTCAGTAACACTGACATGCGAAGTCTCCTTCGATACAAATATTCTTTGCTCTGGCTAGTGTGTCAGCGCGAGCGACAGCGGGCCTTGATCTGCATCAGTCCGGCCCGGAATCGGTTTCAAACGACCGTTTGAGACGGCTCAGGATATCACGATCCGCGACAATAAATGAGTCTCAGGCGTCCAGCGCGAGACGCATGGACAGGTCGACGGCGCGGACATGCTTGGTCAGCGCGCCGACGGAAATGAAATCCACGCCGGTTTTTGCCACCGCCAGCAGTGCGGCATCGTCGATGCCGCCCGAGGCCTCCAGCTTCGCGCGGCCTGCGACGCGTTCGACCGCCCGGCGGGTGGCATCGAGATCGAATTCATCCAGCATGATGACGTCCGCGCTCGCCGCCACGGCCTGGTCGAGCTCGTCAAAATTCTCGACCTCGACTTCCACGGTAACGTCCGGCGCAATCTCGCGCGCACGCGCCACGGCAGCGGCAATCGAACCGCAGGCTGCGATGTGATTTTCCTTGATGAGAATGGCGTCGAACAGGCCCATGCGATGGTTGGCGCCGCCGCCGACCGCAACGGCGTATTTCTGTGCCGTGCGCAGGCCAGGCAGCGTCTTGCGCGTATCCAGCACCTTGCAGTTCGTGCCGGCGACGAGATCGGCGTAACGCCTTGCTGCGGTCGCGGTCGCGGAAAGTGTCTGCAGGAAATTCAGCGCCGTGCGCTCGCCGGTCAGAAGCGCGCGCGCCGGTCCGCGCAAGGTGGCGAGCAGGGCGTTTTCGTTAACGCGCTCGCCTTCGGCAACGGCCCATTCGATCGCTACGGCAGAATCGATCTGCCGAAACGTTTCCTCCACCCAGGGCTGTCCTGCGATCACCGCCGCCTCGCGCGAGATGATCGTCGCGCTCGCAAGCCTGTCGGCGGGAATCAGTTGCGCGGTGAGATCGCCACGAGTGTCGCGCGGACCGATATCTTCGGCGCGCGCGCGATGCACCTGTTCGGAAAGATCGGCTGGCAGTGTTGGCATGAAACTTCCGTGAGGTTCAATGAATGATCAATGAAATCGGGTAAAGGAATGGCCGGACGTGTTGCGCCGCGGTTGTCTGCGCGCGTTTGCGGCTTTAGACTTCCGCGATCCGCTTTCAAGCCCGCAAGTTTACCCAAATGACGCCGCCGGCGGGAGCACTCCCGCGCCGCGCATTTCCAACAAGGAGATTGCCATGAAGCACGAATTGCCTGAACTTCCCTACGCGCTGGACGCGCTCGCGCCGCATGTGTCACGGGAAACGCT
>DASVDI010000057.1:0-31876 GCA_036381175.1 Gammaproteobacteria bacterium | reverse complement strand
GCGTGGTCAGCGGGTATTGAAATCAATTGTTGAACTCGCGAACGCAATCGGCACGGAAATCATTGCGGAAGGCATCGAGAAGCCATCGCAACTGCAACACCTGCGCCGGCTGGGCGTGCGCCTCGGACAGGGCCGGTTGCTGGGTGCGCCCATGACGGCGGCAGATGCAACGGCCGTGCTTGAAGAAAATACGGGGAGCCGATGGCGTCGGTGGTTTTCGTGATCGCGGCGTCGCCGGAAGAATAAGAGAAAGAAAATCCCTCCCCGGCCCTCCCTTTGAAAAAGGGAGGGAGCGCTTCGTTCAGCTTTACAGGGAACCCCGAATGTTGGCGACTTGCGACAACATCGGAAGAAAGCGGCTCTCGTTGAAAACCCCTCGATTTTGAAAAAGGGAGGGAGCGCTTCTTTAAGCTTTACGGGGGAAACCGTAGAGCTGATCGCTTTGTAACAGTGAGAAACCGAAGCGCGAGTCACTTTTGAAGGTCGCTGGAAGAAACCCTACCGCCAGTCACTTGCGACAACGCTGGAAAAAGGCAGCACCCTTTGAAAAAGGGGGCCGCTGTGCGCAAGCACAGCGGGGGGATTTTCGCTCCTCGCCGCGCCGTGATCGACGCAATCAATTCTCGAAATAGAACATCCCGATGCCCGCCCGGTGATATTTCTTCCCGGCCCGCTTCGACTTTTCTTCCCGCTCGGACACGAAGTGATGCACCTTGCGCGAGGTGTTCTCGATTTCCTTGCGGATGTAGGCACGCACCTCGGGCATCACGCTTTCCGGAAGCCGCGCAGAGAACGCCTGCCGGAACGGGTAACCTTCGCCGTCCTTTGCGTTGATCCGCACGTTGTGGTCGAGCGTGTCGAGCGCATCGCCGGCGTGGGTTTCGATCAGGTCGAGCCCGTTCGGCGAATCGAGATCGGGGAAATACGCGAAGCGCTTCAGGCGCACGTCATCGTTGATGGTCTCGACGGCGTCGCAGCGGCGCAATTCATCGAGCACGGCGCGCGGCGGCACGTCACCGCTGTACAAGCGCACGAGGTGATGGAATGAACCCGGGCCACCCTTGAGCGGCAGCAGCTTGGGCTTGTCCTTTTTCTCGCAGAACAGCGGATTTTCCGTCCAGCCGGTCAGCACGCGCGCGGCGCGGTTCAGCGGCCGGATGTCTTCCAGGTCTTCCAGTCCGTCGAATTCCACCAGCCGCAACACTTCCTTGCGCGACAGACCGGTGATGACGGCGGCGCGCGATTTGAATTGCTTCGAGCGGCTCTTCAGCGCGAACTCGTTGTCGCGCATGGCGACATCGACGTACACCCATCGCGCGATTTCCGTGAATTCCTGGCAGGACATGCCATGCCTGAGCAACACGCGGACGAGTGGGCGCAGGATGCGCACGGTCATTCTGGTCAGCTTGCGCTTGATCTGCAGCTGAACGTTGTCCAGGGCGAACGCGGTTGACATGGATTCACCTTCACAGCTTGGTTTGGTATGACGGTCCGGCGGACCGCGGCGGCCTAGTCTTGTTCACGTCCTCGGACGTGTCAAAAGTTTCTTGATGCAAAACGCAAAATTGCGCTTGTGTTACCCAAAATCGAAAACAATGCGGGAAATTCCCGTGCACTTTCGGGCACTTCCGAACACAGAGCGGACTTTAGGACCGCCAACACGGGCAGAAAGTTCATTGGCATGACGGTTTGTCTTGTCCTGCACAACGCGCTGGGTGTTGGACGGCTATTGCGGCAACGCCATTTCACATATCAGCGCTGCTGCGTTACCCTGCGCGGCTTCGCTGGATTTACGTAAATAATTCCCGCTTTTCTGAACAACTTTTCAAAGGGGGCTGCCAATGGCTGTTAACCCGACGGTCGCGTTTTCTTCGTCATTTGTGAATGACTGGAAGGAACGCCGCTTCAAGGTCTTCACACATCGCCAGCTCGACAAGATTCCCGCACTCGCGCGGCTTTCGCCCGAGCAGGTATTCGAAATGGAAGTGGTCGCGAACGTGCTGCCCTTCCGCGTGAACGAATACGTCATCGAGGAGCTGATCGACTGGAACAACGTCCCGGATGATCCGATCTTCCGCCTCGTGTTTCCGCAGAAGGAAATGCTGCCGCCGGAAGGTTTCGAGCGCATGGCCGAAGCGCTGCGCGCTGGCGACAAGGCAGCGATTGCCGCGATCGCGAGCGAGCTTCGCGCCAACCTGAATCCGCATCCGGCCGGACAGATGGAAATGAACGTGCCCGAACTCGGCGAGGAAAAAGTCGAGGGCATGCAGCACAAGTACCGCGAGACGGTGCTGTTCTTCCCGAGCCAGGGGCAGGTCTGTCACAGCTACTGCACTTTCTGTTTTCGTTGGGCGCAGTTCGTCGGTGACAAGGAACTGCGCTTTGCGTCCAATGAAACGGACACGCTGCACCAGTATTTGCGCGATCACACGGAAGTCTCCGATCTGCTGATGACCGGCGGCGATCCGATGGTCATGAAGACGAAGAATCTCGCGCAGTATCTCGAGCCGATCGCGGACGATCCCTCGCTCGAACATGTGCAGACGATCCGCATCGGCACCAAGTCGCTGACCTTCTGGCCGTACCGTTTCGTCACGGATCCGGATGCGGATGATGCACTCGCGCTGTTCGAGAAACTGGTCGCCGCCGGCAAGCACGTCGCGATCATGGCGCACTACAACCACTGGAAGGAACTCGACACACCGATCGCGCGTGAAGCGATTCGCCGCGTGCGCGCCACCGGTGCTGAAATCCGCGCGCAGGGTCCGCTGTTGAATCACATCAACAACGACCCCGCCGTGTGGTCGAAGCTCTGGCGCGAGCAGGTGAAGCTTGGAATCATTCCTTATTACCTGTTCGTTGAGCGTGACACGGGCGCGCGGCAATACTTCGAAGTGCCGCTCGCGAAAGCCTGGGAAATCTACCGGGATGCGATGAAGAATGTGTCAGGCCTCGCACGCACCGCGCGTGGCCCGTCGATGTCCTCGGAACCCGGCAAGGTGGAAATCCAGGGCGTCACGAAAATCTGCGGCGAGAAAGTTTTCGTGCTGCGTTTCATACAGGGACGCAACCCCGATTGGGTGCAACGGCCGTTCTTCGCGAAGTACGACGAGAAGGCGACGTGGCTGAATCACCTTGTGCCGGCATTCGGTGAAGAAAAATTCTTCTTCGAAGACGAGTTCGATGCAATGAAGAAGGAAAAAGGCGCGGCCTGAGCGGAGCATCTGAGGAAATCCCCTCAAAAGACGCGGTCAACTGCGCTAGAATTTCGCGCCATGAATGTCGCGCGATTCATTCTGCTTGCACTGTCGGCCGCCCTTCTCACGGGTTGCGTTCTCGCGCCGCCGGAGCGCGTCGGCAATATCTGCGCGATCTTTGACGAGTATCCGGACTGGTACGACTACGCGAAAGCCTCCGAAGAAAAATGGGGCACGCCGATTCACATCCAGATGGCGTTCGTACACCAGGAGTCGCGTTTCGTGGGCGACGCCGCACCGCCGATGGACTGGTTTCTTTTCATTCCGCTGGGACGCGCATCAAGCGCAGAAGGCTACGCACAGATCCAGGATCCGGCGTGGTCGGATTACACGGATCAGACCGGCGGGCTTTTCAAATCACGCTCGGACATGGAAGACGCACTCGACTTCATCGGCTGGTACAACGACATCAGTCGCGACCGTCTCGGCATTTCATTGTGGGATCCGAAAAATCTTTACCTCGCCTACCATGAAGGTCACGGCGGTTATTCGCGCGGCTCGTACCGAAGCAAGGAAAAACTGCTGAGCGTTGCGAACAAGGTGGACTACCGCGCGCGCGAATATGGCGCGCAGCTCAGAAGCTGTGAAGAACGTTTCCAGTGCCGTCATTGGTACCAGTTCGGTCCGTTCTGCGATTAGACTCCGGGCGGGGGCCGGAGCGATTCCGGCGAATGTCTGCATCGAGCCGGGGGACCGACCATGCCTGCCTTGCATCTGCTTTTTCTTGCTATTCCCATGGATCCTGCGGCGCTTTGCGCGATGACGGATTTTTCCAGCGATACGGATCCGACGACGCTGGATGTTGTGGCACTCGAAAACATCATTTCCGGAAATCCAAGCTGTATGCCCGCGCATTTTTTTCGCGGTTACGCCGAACTGGCTGACGATGCGAGGAACCTTGATGCGGCTATCGAGCACCTGGAACGTGCCTTGCAGCTCGCGCCGCGAAACGGCGACACGCTGATCCTGCTCGGGCAGGTCTACTTGATACGCGCCAGTGAAGAAAGTTCGCTGGGCGATGCAGGAACCGGAAAGAAATATCTCGAAGCAGCGGTAAAGTTCGATCCGGAAAATCTTGATGCACGCGCCATCCTTGCGGACTTTCATCGTGCGGCACCGTGGATCGCCGGCGGTGATATCGACGTTGCCTACGAACAGGCGGAAGAAATCCGCAAGCGCGATCCCTTGCGTGGCGATATCGAAATGGCGCAAACGCTGCTTGCGGACGGAGAAGAAGAGGAAGGATTCGCGCTTGCTCGCGTGATATTGGAGAAGCATCCGGATAACAGCGCGCTGGCGGTGCAATACGCGGTGCTCATGCACGAGCGCGAGGATTTTGTGGAAGCGCATCGCGTGCTGCTGGCGGCAACGAATGCTGAGGATGCGAACCTGAACGCGCTTTACCAGCTGGGCAGAACATCCGCACTGTCCGGGCAATTCATCGTCGACGGACGCGCCGCGTTACAGCGCTACATTGCGCGCGGAGAAGCCGGTGAAAACGTTCCGATCGATGCCGCCGCTGCGTGGTGGCGGCTTGGCATGGTTGAAGAACACGATGAAAATTTCGACGCCGCCCGCGCGGCATACGAGCGTGCCCTGGAGATCAATCCGGATTCCGAGGAAGCCGCCGAAGCCCTGGCGGATTTGAAGAACGCAATGCCGGCTCAATCCTCGCCGCAGGAATAGCCGAGCATCGACAAACCCTCTTCGAGAAAATCCGGTACCTGCGGTGTCGCGAGAAGGTATTCCGCCGTGTGCGGCGACCATTGATCCTTCGCCTGGTCGCGCACGTCTTCCCATTCGTCCGCTTCGTAATCGCCGCGACCCAGCCACATCAAGGCAACGAGTTCGACCTGCTGCCGCGGTTCAAGATCGTCTATCTCGGCCTTGAGTTGCTGGTAGGTGAGATCGTCAGTGTGCGCAGCGAGCGTCTGCATCGCCTGGTCGCTGTCGATTTCCGAACCACCGTCGGTCGCAGGAATCACCACGCCTTCCTGCGCCTGGAATTCCTTGGCCTGATCGATGATGCGACAGACGATGGCGGGATTGAGTTCGAGCATGCGAAATCTCCGGCAAGAATCTTTCCGCCATTCTGCAAGTCTCGCGCACGGATCAAAAGCGGTGTTGCCTGTATTTATTCTTCCAACAAACCGCGTTCACGATGCCATTCGACAATAGATTTATCGGGATATTCATCGAAGGTTTCATCGTTCGTGTTTCGAGGCGTTTCCACCCATGCCGCTTTTGAACCCAGCATGATGAGCGTGTGCGCTGGTGGAACCGGCAGCGGCGTGTCGATGGCGGATGCAAACGGATGCACGAGCTCGGGCCAGCGCGGATCAAACGCCCAGAGAAAGGAGCCGCAGTGCCGGCAGAAACGACGCTCGGCCGTGCTCGTCGATCCGTCTTCCAATGTCGCGCGATAGACGGAAAGGTTTTCCTCGCCTTCGACGTGCAGGGTTTCAGCATCGCCCATGAGATTGATCGAGTAACCACCACCGCCCGCCGTCTTTCGGCAGATGGAACAGTAACAATGCATGTACGGATACGGCGCAGAACTTTCGACGCTGAATCGGACGGCGTTGCAATGACAGGATGCTTCAAGCTTCATCACCAGCTCCCCGTGTTCGGCATCGACTGCCAGGGTTCACGCGCAGGCAAGGCTTCGCCTTTCTGCAGCAGTTCGATGGAAATGCCATCCGGCGTGCGAATGAACGCCATGTAACCATCGCGTGGCGGACGATTGATCGTCACACCATCCTTCTGCAATTTCTCGCACAGCGCATAAATATCATCGACGCGATACGCGAGGTGCCCGAAATTTCGCCCGCCGGTGTATTCCTCCGGATCCCAGTTGAACGTCAGCTCGACCATCGGTGCCTTGTCCTTGCGCGCACGTTCGGCATCGCCGGGTGCTGCGAGAAACACCAGCGTGAAACGTCCCTTTTCATTTTCCTGCCGGCTGATCTCGATGAGACCCAGCTTGTCGCAGAAGAAATCCAGCGAGGCATCAAGATCACTGACGCGCAGCATAGTGTGCAGGTAATTCATGAGTTCTCCTTGGTGACTGCGCGGGTTTTCTGCAATGCGAGAAATTCCCCTGACAGAATGCGCATGACGGGGAACGGAAACAAGAACCGGGGATCAGCCATCAATCACGGATTCTCGCGAGCACTGGCGTTGTCGGCAGCGGCGCACCTGCTGATGTTTCTTGTGTGGCGAACGGCGCCCGAAAGCCAGGATGCGATCACGGTCGTTTCGCGCGTGCGTGTCCACTTGCAACAGCCGGCATCGCCGGCGACAACACAGGAACGCTCACCGGAACCACGGACGACACCGCAACCGTCCCATCCAATTGCTGAATCGAACACACCCACGAAGCAACCAGAACCCGTCAACCTGTTGAATGATGCACGTGAAGTCATTCGCGACATGGCGCGCGAGCAACCATCCCTGTTCGCAGCGCCTCGCATAACGAAGCCGGACCTGTTCGTCGAGAAACCGGCGCTCGTTCCCGGCGTTGAAGCGGCATTCAAGCCAATCAATCGGCTCACGGAAATCTGCGGCACCGAGGTGGAATTTCAATTCGGCATTCATGACATCACCATGGTGAAAACCTGGCGATGTGAAAGCAAGAAGGAAGAATTTCGCAGCGCACCGGACATCGACCCGTCTTCTTCCATGCGGGAGCTCGATCCCTACTTGATCCCTTAAGGGAAGAAGAAAACGCGCTTCTGCTGCACCATTCCGGTTTTTCCACGTCATACATTGTGTCAAATCGCCTCCCGTCGTAGCATCCGGCGGTCATAATTGCCCCGGGAAGGCCTTGGTAGGGGCGCATTGGAGAGTGAGAATAATGAATATTTTTCGAATGAAACCCATCGAGACGCATGAAGAATCGGATTCCGGTCTCCGCAAGGTGCTCGGCCCGGTCGATCTCGTGCTGCTCGGCATCGGGGCCATCATCGGCGCCGGCATTTTCGTGCTGACCGGAATTGCGGCGGCGAACCACGCCGGCCCCGCGGTCATTCTTTCATTTGTCGCCGCCGGCACTGTCGTGAGTTTCGCGGCGCTGTCCTACGCGGAACTGGCGTCCGCCATCGGCGGTGCGGGCAGCGCATACAGCTACGGCTATCACGGCCTCGGCGAGTTCATCGCCTGGGTCATCGGCTGGATGCTGATCCTTGAATACACCGTCGCCATCTCGGCGGTTTCCGTGGGCTGGTCGGGCTATGTGAACAACGCGCTAACGGCGATGGGCATGGGCCTGCCGGAAGTGCTGACGATCACGCCGGTCGAAGGCGGCATCGTCAACCTGCCGGCGCTGCTCGTCATTCTCGCGCTCGGAACGCTGCTGGCGACCGGCGCCAAGGTCAGTGCGCAGTTCAACGCCATCATGGTGTTCGTGAAAGTTGCGGCGATCCTGCTGTTCATCGGCGTGGCGGTGTTTCACATCGAGCCCGCGAACTGGACGCCGTTCATTCCCGAACGCGGCGTGAATCCGCTTGGCGAAATTTCGTACGGCTGGCAAGGCATCATGACGGGTGCGGCGAGCATCTTCTTTGCCTACATCGGTTTCGATGCGGTATCGACGGCGGCGGAAGAGACAAAGAACCCGGGCCGTGACCTGCCGATCGGCATTCTCGGCTCGCTGGTCATCTGCACGACCTTGTACATGGTTGTGTCGCTGCTGCTGACGGGCGTTGTGCCCTACCAGGCGCTCAATGTGCCGTCACCGGTTTCCTCGGCGCTGCTCCAGGTCGGCGCGAACTGGGCGTCGGGCATGGTTGCCGTGGGTGCGATCGCGGGTCTTACCACCGTGATGCTCGTGCTGTACTTCGGCCTCACGCGCATCCTTTACGCGATTTCGCGCGACGGCCTGCTGCCGCCGTTCTTCTCGCACGTGAACAGGAAAACGGGCACGCCGGTGCGCGTGGTCATCCTGGCCGGCCTCATCATGGCGTGCATTGCCGGTTTCGCGCCGCTGACCGAGATCGTCGAGCTGACCAACATCGGCACGCTCGGTGCGTTCATGGTCGTTTGCGCGGGCGTGGCCGTGCTGCGTGTGACCAAGCCAGACATGAAGCGTCCGTTCCGCACGCCGTTCAGCCCGTTGATCCCGATACTCGGCATCCTCGGCTGCATGTACCTGATCACGAAGCTCAGCCCGGATACCTGGGTGCGCTTCGGCGTCTGGCTGGGTGCGGGTCTTGTTATCTACTTTGCGTACTCGTATCGCCACAGCAAGCTCGGCGGTAACGGGAATGACAAGCCGGCGCGTGCACCGCTGGACTGACGAAAAGTCGTTCATGAAAAAGCCCGCTTCGTGCGGGCTTTTTTTTATCCGGGTTTTACGGGCACAACGTCATTCCCGGGGGAACAGTTCATCCCGCTGTTGCCAGGCGAAATGCAGGGTGATCAGAAGCAACAGGACCGTTGCCGCCGCCATCATCCACTCGCCAAACAGCAATCGCGTTACCAGCGCGCCGGCAGCGAGAACCACAAGGCAGAGCGCGGCGAAGGAATCCAGCCGCCGGATCCAGACGCCTACGGCACCGGCAATTTCAAGGATGCCGATGAAGTACATGAAGCCGGGCGCGAAACCCCAGCGCAGGAAGGCCGCGGACTCGAACTCCAGGCTCAGGAGTTTCGCGATTCCCGAGATGCCGAAGCACAGGAAAATGATGATCCGTTGCAGCAGGGTTGCCGACATGCGCGCTCACCTTCGGGCTGTATCGAGAAGTCTAGAGTACGCTGCGGGACACCGTTAAAAACAGCAGCCCGCGATCAAGCCTCACGTCAAGTCTTCAGCAACCTGGGACGCGGGCAGTTCCGTGGCGCAGGTAAAGCTGCCAGATGACGCAATCGGCGCGCGCCAGCGTAAGCCGATGCACAAGCAGGGATCGCGCCGCGTTTTCCTTGTGTTCACCCGCAAGCATCATCAAATGACGCTGCAATTGTGCCGAGTAACTGCTTTCGTTCGCATCGCGGGGCAATACCTGCAAGGTGTTCAGCGCCCATTTCACGCGCTGCCAGCGCAAGCGCGATGAACCTTCATCACGAGTGATCATTGCGAGCTGTCCTTCGATTCGCGCCAGCAAGGCGCGTTTCTTCCGTGATTCCATGGCTGCATTCCGCGTTGTCCGGGAGACGCAGCATGCAGGGCGTGGCAGCGGGGCCTATCCGGGGGGCCCCGAATCCGGCGTGAGAAATTCCTTGTTCGTTTGCGACTCCGCGTTTTCACGCGGCGATCCCCGGTTTTTCCTTATTGGGCGAGTGGTCGCGACCTCGTATCTCTTGTGGCCCGTAAACTACGTTGTCTCCACGGAGGGACTTCCATGCCAAGTACCGCAGAACTTGTACACCAGCCGCCCGTTCCGGCCACCCGCAACGCGCTTGTCGCCTTGCTCGTCAAGGCGCTTCGCCCGCTGGTCGTGCTGATGCTCAGGCACGGCCTGACGGCCTATGAATTTGCGGAAATTTCGCGGTGGGTATTCGCGCATGTCGCCATGGACCGCAAGCAGTTCGCCGTTCGCGGCCGCGATGTCTGGTCCATGACCAAATCCCGCGCTGCCGTGCTGACGGGCCTGACCCGGCGCGAAGTTGACCGGCTGGTCTGCATGCAGGCGCCGGCGGTCGACGAGGCGCGTGAATCGTTTCACCGCAGCGCGCGGATTCTCACCGCGTGGACGCAGGAAGACGGTTACCAGGATCGCAATGGGCGGCCGAACGATCTTCCGATCAAGGGCGGACACGGTTCACTGGAGTGGCTGGTGCGCCATTACTGCCGCGATATTCCCGTGCGCGCCATGCTCGATGAACTCATCGATCGCGGCTGCGTGGAACGCGTTGATCGCGAGCACGCCCGCTTTGTGCATGCGCACGTCGGCGGGCCGCCACTTTCCCTGGAAGATCTCGACAGGCTGGGCCAGCTGGCCGGGCATATCATGGCGCTGATCAACACCGCCCTGAATGAAAACGACAGCGACGATGTCGGCGAGAACGCCGCGCTGCCTCATTTCATCGAAATGACCGCAGGGCCTGTCGCGCGGGAACACCGCGAAGCGCTGTGCAACCGGATCACCGAAACCATGAACACCTTCGCCATCCAGATGAACCGCGAACTGTCCGCACACCCCAAGTCGCTGATGACCGACAACAGCAGCCGGATGGTCATCGGTCTCTACAACGGCTTTCTCTGAATCGGCCATTCATCGCTGATGCCATCGACGGGAAGATGCTTGCAAGTGCGCCGCCAAAGGCGCGGCGCCTGCAGGATTGGCCGTACCTACGAACTCACCACGCGCAGGATTCCTGCGCGATCTCCGTTGCAATCCCCAGAACGGCCGCTTTTTAACCCGGGCGGTTTGCCGCGGAAAAACGGCGCGTACAGAATGGTTGCCGGATACCGGAGAACGACCATGATCCAGGAGTACGCCGACACCCTCTTGCCACTCTGCAGTGCCTGGCTCGCGGGCAGCCTGATCGGGCTGGAACGCAGTTATCACGGCCGGCCAGCCGGCTTTCGAACGCACGCACTCGTGTGCCTCGCATCCGCGCTGCTGATGCTTGCTGCCATGAACCAGGATAAATGGCTGGGCGATTTCGCCATGGAAACGGTGCGAACGGACCCGACGCGAATGGCGCAGGGAATCATGACCGGCATCGGTTTCCTTGGCGCGGGCGTGATTTTCCAGGAAGGCCTGAATGTGCACGGCCTTACCACCGCGGCCTCGATCTTCATGACCGCGGCGCTCGGCGTGCTGTTCGGTATCGGCTATTACATGCCGGCGGTATTCGCCACGCTCATCACGCTCACGGTGCTTGCGGTGTTTCGCGTGCTTGAGCGGCACATACCGACGCAGAACATTCTCAAGGCGGCGCTGCGTTTCGAGCGCGATCACACGATGTCGGAAAGCGACGTGCGCGAACTGTTGCGCACCCATGATTTCGTGATAACGAAAATGGGCTATGCGCTTTCCGACGACGGCAAGGCGTTCGAATACCGCATGCTGATCGGCACCCTTGACGCAAACGGCGTCGGACGCCTTGCAACAACCTTGCGCAACCGCCCCGAAGTACTCGAATACAGTCTCGCGCCCATGGGGAGTTAGCTGGCCGGGCCTTTGTCCGACTGTATGTACATGAAGTGCTTCAAAAGTAGGATTTGGCCCCGGAGGCAACAGGGACGCAGGCCACATGAAGATTCATGTCCTGTTCGGGAGACGCATCCGGTTCTTGCGCCTGCGGGCGGGATTGACCCAGGAGAAGCTCGCTGAAGCTGCCCGGTTGTCACCGGTTTCCATCAGCAATATCGAACGTGGCCTCTATGCGCCCGCCTTCTACCGGTTGGCGAACCTCGCCGATGCGCTTGATGTCGAACTCCATGAGCTGTTCCTGTTCAACGAGGTCAATCGATGAGTTTTGGAGAACGCATCCGGCAATTGCGTGAATCGAAACGGTTGTCGCTGGTGGAACTTGCGAATATCGCGCGGATACCGAGCCGCACGCTGGTCATGATCGAATCCGACATTCATTTTCCGCGACTGCACGAACTCGAACGCCTGCTGGACGCGTTGAAAGTCCAGTACCCGGATCTGCAACCGCTCGCCGAATAAACGCTGCACAGGAAAAAGCCCGCCATAAAGGCGGGCTTTTCGGTAACGCTGCAACTGCGCAACTATTGGTCGTTGTACTGTTCAAGCTCGAAGCTTCCGGTTTCGGCCAATGCGTCCTTGCCGAACTCATATCGAATGGACTCGTCTTCCGCATTCACCGAGTCCAGCGCCACCGGCAGCGCGCGGCGTTCCTTGTTGGCGCCATCCCAGCTGTCGACAACGAGCGCAACGGCCTGTGTTGCATCCTCGCCGATCATCACGTCTTCAACTTCACCGAAGGATTCGGCATCTGCAAGATCGACTTCCATGCCGACAACATCCGTTGCTTCAATAAGGCCTTCCTGGTCAGTGCGATCGACCGTTCCCTGTCCTTCCATGAACTCGACTTCCGTCATTTTGACGGTCACGATGTTGCCGCTCTCATCAAAGCTGACTTTGTCGGGCTCCACGTAGATGAGATCGATGCTCGTTCCCACCCTGCCTATCATCGCGCTGTCATCGTCGAAATGATCGGCGCCGTCGGAAATCTCGTTCGACCCGTAAAGCACTTCGTCCTCGCCGGGCGTGTATGAAGCGCTCGTGCTTTCATACATTTCCATGTCCGGCTCTATCGCGTAGTAAGCCACTTCGCCATTCTTCGTGAATGCGACGGAGTCAACCTCGCCGAATTCTTCTCCGCCACTCGACCTGACATCCTGTCCGACGATTTCGGTAACGGGAACCGCGTTTTTCAGTTTTTCCTGATCGACCTGGGCGGCCTGCTTGTCGCCGCCCGCGCTGGCCATGAATGGAAGCATTGCAATCAATAAAAGGGGTGCGCGTTTCATAGTGACCTCCAGTCTTTTCGTCAATTGAATCAGTGCACGTTCCTGCGTGCGGAGATGAATTGCCGACAGGCATTTCGTTTTTCAACCGTCACGTTGTTGCGGCGACGCACGCTGCGCATTGTGGAAAGTTTTGACCGGAAAGAAGAGCTCCTTCACATTTCCGCGAAGAAGCTCCAATCCGGCCGAACGGCAATCACATGTCATCCATGTACTGTTCAAGTTCGAAATTTCCGGTTTCACTCAACGCGTCCCTGCTGAAGTCATAACGGATGGACTCGTCTTCAAGATTTGCGGACTCCAGTGCCACAGGCAATGCACGGCGTTCCTTGTTGGCGCCATCCCAGTTGTCCACGACGAGCGCGACAGCTTCCTTCCCGTCCTGGCCGATCATCACGTCCTCGACCTCGCCAAAGGATTCCGCATCAGCGAGATCCACTTCCATGCCGACGATGTCGGTCGCATCAAGCAGGTTTCCCGAGGTCGCCATCTCGTTACGGCTCTGTCCTTGCATCAGTTCATTGCCTTCCATGTCGATCTTCACGATGTTTCCGCCGTCTTCGAACGCGATCTTGTCAGGCTGTACGTAGATCAACTCATCAAGATCCGGATCATCGACTCGCGCTTCCAGAGCGTCGGCGTCGGCATCAAAGCTCATGTCGGCTTCCTCATACCAGTCCATTTCCGGTTCTATCGCGTAATACGCCACGCTGCCGTCCTGCTTGAACGCTACGGTTTCAACCTCGCCGAACTCTTCGCCGTCACGTGTCTCGACGTCCTGCCCGACAATTTCGGTAACAGGAACCGCGTTGCGAAGTTTTTCCTGATCGACTTCGGCCATCTGCGTGCCACCGCCGGCACCAGCACTGGCCATGAATGGAAGCATTGCGATCAATAACAAAGGTGTGCGTTTCATAGTCGCCTCCGGTCTTTCGTCAAATGTATTCCTGCGCGTTCCCGGGCGCAGGGAAATGAACTGTTTACTGCGATAACGGTTTTCAACCGCGAGTTCGCAATGACGTGCTGCCCATGCAGGTCATGCGAACATGAAAAAGCCCGCCTTGCGGCGGGCTTGTCATATTCGCCAGGACCTTGCCTGGGTCTTACATTTCTTCGTCGGCTCCGCTCGCGGCATCTTCACTGGCGCCGACAGCATCTCCTTCCATCTGGAACTCTTCCATTCCTTCTATCTGCTCCTTTGTGTACTGCACGGTCAACTCTTCTTCCTCGGCGTTGACGGTGTCAAGCTCGACCGGGAGCGCGAACCTTTCCTTGTCAAAGAACTGCATCGAGTCGACAACAATGGCGGAAGCCTTGCCGGACTTCGTATCGATGAGCACGTCTTCAACTTCGCCGAAGGATTCCTCGTTGGAAAGATTCACTTCCATCCCGACCAGGTTGCTCGCGCGCACTTCGCCCGCATTCGGAAGTGCTTCCGTCTGGTCATATTGAATGGTCTGCATGCTCGCGCCGCCGCCGGCGAGGTGCGCAACTTCCGCCTGCTGATCCACGGAAAGGCTGCTCCAGTCGACCTTTACGAAGGCGTCGCCGAGTTCCGTCGTGCCGATGCGGTCGGGATCGAGTCCCATGCCGTCCTGCTGATCCGCATTTGCAGCTTCACCGCCTTCGTCGCCGCGATCACTGGCGTCAGCCGCCGCTTCGCGCGTCGGACGATCGCGTTCTCCCGTGGCGTCATCCCACGCGCGCTCGGCGCTCGCGCGCGTATCCTCGACCGCCTGTGCCGCTTCACCGGCCGCGCTTTCGATGTCGCCCTCGCGCTGGATGATCACGGAAGCGATTCTTCCATCCTTGCCGAAGATGACGTCCTCGATCGCGCCGATGTCGCGGCCGTCGCTCTGCACGTTCAGACCCAGCAGGCTTGTCACCTGCAAGTCGTCGCGCAATTCCTGGTAATCGACTTTTTCCGGATTTGTACTGGGCGCCGCGCCTGCACTCGCCACAAAGGGCATGAGGAATGCGGCAAGCAGCAGGACTGTGCGTTTCATGGGAACCTCCAATCGTGATGACATTGCTGCCGGGAATGCCAGCTGGCATTTGTCATCACGATGATCCGAACGGAGGCGCCGGACAACAGGTGAAATTCATGCACTGCGCGCTCGTGGCGTAAGTGCATTCACGAACTTCTGCGGTTTTTACCTTACGTTTGTTTTTCCGGTCACTGGCGGCCGAAGTAATTATTGTTGCTCGATTTCCTCCGTGCTGACTGAAAAATTCATCTCAAGCGTCTCGCGATCCAACGCGGCAAACTCCGGCGGGAGCAGGTATTCGCCACCGAAGATTCCGGTCTCGACGACAAATCCATAAGCACGCCGTGAATCAGGGCGTATCAATATATCGACAATCTTTCCAAAACCGTCGTCATCAACGAGATTCACCGGAAGGCCGATGATCCGGCTGGCGCGAAACCTGCCGACAGGCGAAGGTTGCCTGTCGTCACGCCCGTAAACCACGCGCGCGCCGTCCGCCAGTTGCAAACGCGCTTCGTGCGGCGAGAAATTCGCGCCCTTGAAATCGGCTGACAACATTTCCTCGTACATGCTGCGCCGTGCACCTTCTTCAACAGGCTCTGCAAAGTCATTGGCAATCGTTGTGAGATCGCGATTGACCAGTACCGAATAGATTTCACCTTCCGCACCGAACACGATGTCCTCGACATCGCCAAGAGGCTCGCCCGCTGCAGAAACAGCCGTGCTTTCGAGGAGATTGGAAACGCGCCAGTATTCATCCGAAGCTGCGGGCCCGCTTTCCGCAGATACCGTCCAGGACGATGCAAGCAGCGCAAGCAACAATAACCCCGAACGGGAAAGATCGATTCTCATGGAGGACTCCTGCGACGAAACCGGTTCGATTCGCCAACAGGAAAGCGATAGGTATCGCTGGCGGGAATTTCAACAGCCGGTGAACCGGTCGCAACAACCGTCAGTTATTGTCTGGCGAAATTTCAACCAGCAGTTCGATGCGAATCCACAAGCCAAGCATCAGGATGTCGAGCGCGTCGAGGTTCTCCGGCGTGAGAACCTGTTGCGTCATCTGCTCGAGGCTCGCGTTGATTTCGTCGAGTTTTCTGCTCGCTTCCGCGGAAATCTCCCGGTCCTCGGCGAACAGCGGTTCGAGTGTCTCGCGAATGGCGTGGGCCAGTGCGTCGGACGCCGGCGGTCCATCCCACTCCTTCAATACCTTGCGCGCTTTCAGCACAATCTCCGCGTGATCGGCTGCTGTTGTCATTGTCGTCCTTTTTCTATCCGGACTGCTGCGTTGCCATACTACGCGTGCGCGGCATGATTCGTCTCACGCTCACCCGCGAATATCGGTGCGACGCCTGATGGCATCAGGAAGCATACTTCGTGGAGCATGAAGAAAAATTTGCGGAGGATCAAGATCGCAATCCGAGGAAGGTGTTTTTGGTGAATATCAGGAAACGGTTCGGCGCGCGCGTGGCCGGGCTGCGCGACGACAGGGACTGGACACAGGAACATCTCGCCGCCATCAGCGACATTTCCACCCGCAGCATTTCAAACATCGAGAATGGCGTATACAGCGTGACGCTGGACACGGCCTACAAGCTCGCCCGTGCTTTCGGCATTCCTCTCTCGCGACTGTTCGATATCTAGCGCATCGGACCGCTGTCCGGTATTCCGCCGCACGACTCCAGCTCGGGCCCGCTCAGTCGATTCGAATCCACAGGCCAAGCATTTCCGTATCAAGCCGGACACGTTCGCCACGGTTCAAACCCTTCGTCTCGAGGCGATCGAACGCCTTGCAGATGCGCAACAGCTTGCGTCTCGCGCCGAACTCCAGCATGTCGACATGGACAGCCAGCGGTTTCAAGGTATCGCGAAGTTCGGCGGCAAGGTCCGCACCCGGCAACAAGACGCCCTTCTCCTGCAGCAGGGCGCGCGCTTCGATGACGCGCCTGGCGAGATCCTGTTGCATTGATGAATCACCTCCAATGGAAAATCGGTTGTTGAAAATCGATTCAATGAAAATTCTTGCGAACATGAAAATTCGAAACTGTGCGTCAGGTTGCGTTTGAAACAAACACCTGCTTCTGAGGGATTTCACGTATGGCGAGCAAGCAGCGAGTGCGTAGCATTTTGGATTCATGCGGCAGTCGCAGCGCAGCTTTCATTTCAACAGGAGTCCCACATGCAAGCATTCAAACGCCTTTCGCCCGCCGTCTTCCTGGCAGCACTTCTCGCGCTCGCCGGCTGCGCGTCAACGGAATCACAGAAGAGCACCGGCGAGTACATCGACGACGCCGCCATCACCGCCAAGGTCGAAACCGCGCTCATTCGCGATGATTCCCTGGACGCCATCGACATCAACATCGAGACCTACAAGGGTGTTGTTCAGCTGAGCGGTTTTGTCGACAGCCGCGAGGACGTTCGCGAAGCTGAAGACGTTGCGCGCGAAGTCGCGGGCGTGGTCGACGTGAAGAACGATCTGGAGGTCAAGGGAGACGATTGATCCTCGACTGCGAAAGCGCAGGCGCTCGTTCTGCGCCTGCGCACAGTCGCCCGGAATTCCATTTCCTTGTAATGTCGCAGCTTCGATTCCTGCATGAGGAGCTGCATCATGAACCTGCTTTTGTCGTTGCGCGCCGCCGGGCTGCTCGCAGCAATGTTCACCGCCGGCGCCGCAGCCGCTATTGCCGATCCGCCCGATCTTCCGCAAGCCGATCTGCCGCAAGGCTACTGGGGCGAAGAAAAAACCGGTCCCATCCTTTCGAAAACCATCACGCTGCGGCTTGCGCCGGATCTTTCCATGCTGAGCGAAGCGGAGCGCGCGGCACTGGAAGAATTGCTCGCGGCGGGAAAACTGCTGCACGCGCTGTACCTGAAGCAGAACCATCACCAGGCCTTGTCATCGCTTGAAGACTTGCACGCGCTGGATGAAAAACTCGGCTCACCGCAGGCGACGCAGAACCTGCTCAAGCTCTATCGCATGTTCAAGGGGCCGATCGCGACAACGCTCGCGAACGAACGCGAGGCTTTCCTGCCCGTCGATGAAACTGTACCGGGCAAGAACATGTATCCGTGGGGCGTCACCCGCGAGGAACTCGACGCGTTCCTGGCAGCGAATCCGGACGTGAACAATTTGCTGGATGAACGAACGGTTGTGCGCCGCTCGACTGCAAAGAACGCTGCGCGCGATCTTGCCGAACTGACCCAGCATCCTGCGCTCGATCTCCTGCATCCGGATTTGCGCGAACGGCTTGAGAATATAAAGAAGAGTCCGGACGCGGATGGTTTCTACGCCGTGCCCTACGCGGTTGCGTATGCGGATCGCCTGGTTGAGGCTTACGAACACCTGCGTCGCGCGGCCGCGCTACTGCAGGACGAAGATCCGGATTTCTCCGCGTATCTCGAAAACCGCGCACGCGATCTGCTCACGAACGATTACGAGTCTGGCGATGCTTCGTGGGTGACCGGCGAGTTCGGCGATCTCAACGCGCAGATCGGAAGTTATGAAACCTACGACGACGAACTCTACGGCACGAAAACATTCTTCTCGGGAAGCCTGCTCGTGAAAGACGAGGAACGTTCACGCGAGCTGCGCGACGCCATCGCGGACATCCAGGCGATCGAAAACAGCCTGCCTTACGATCGACACAAGAAAGTGCGCAGCGACATTCCCGTTGGCGTTTACAACGTCATCGCGGATTTCGGACAGGCGCGCGGCACGAACACGGCATCGATCCTGCCTAACGACGCGGATCATTCACGCAAGTACGGACGCACGATCCTGCTTCGTTACAACATCATGACGAACCCGGAATTGTTCATCGACACGAAGGCCGGCTGGAACGCTGCCGTCGCGGATGACTTTGAAAACGACCTCACACTGGAAGGCGGATTCCAGCGCACGCTGTGGCATGAGATCGGACACTATCTTGGCGTCGCAACCGACGAGAAGGGCCGCGATCTCGATCTCGCGTTGCAGGAATATTCCGACCTGCTGGAAGAAATGAAAGCCGACCTCGTCTCGCTGTATGCGGCTCCGGCGTTGCATGAAAGCGGTTATTACACCGACGCGGAATTGCGCGCGCTGTATGCCGATGGCGTGCGCCGCACACTGCAGCGCGTGCAACCGCGCCGCAGCCAGTCGTACGGGACCATGCAGCTCATGCAGATGAATTATTTTCTCGAGAACGGGCTGCTGTCGTTCGACGAGGATTCAGGCCAGCTTGTCATTCACTACGACAACTACCACGACGTTGTCGGTGAACTGCTCGCCGAGGTGCTCGCCGTGCAGTCCGCTGGCGATCCCGAACGCGCGGAAGCGTTCGTTGACCGCTACACGAACTGGGATGAAAACCTGCATGGCGTGATTGCCGAGAATATTCGCGATGCCGTGAAATACCGCTACCGGCTGGTGCGCTACGAAGCGCTGGGAGAGTAATTACGACAGGTGACATGACGTCGGATCCCGGAAAGACATCCTTTCCGGGATCCTTGCTTTTCACTGCTGGACAGACTGAAGAAGCGCCAGGAGTTCCGTCCGCCGTCCCCGCGAGTCCATTGTTGCAAATACGAACGATTCGCATTTAAAATCGCGTCCCTTCAAGAAACGCTCGCGGTGACCTTTCCGCGGCAATACCAATGGGGACAAGAAAATGGCACTCCGATCACTCGCACTGCTGATCGCCTTCGGTGCGATCGCACCTGCCTGGGCGCAATCCGAAACCCTCGGCACCGGCACCGAAAATGTCGAGGAAGACAGCGAATCGGCCCAATCCGAAGGCAATACCGAGGACGAGGATGCGGCCAGGCTTGACCGCGTCACGGTCCGTTCTCGCGCGGCGAGCCTGTATCGCGTCGGCGAAAGCAGTCTCGGCACACGCACCGACACCCCGCTTGAGCTCGTTCCGCAATCCATCCAGGTGATTCCGCGCGAGTTGATCGAAGACCAGGCGGCGCGCGAGATCACCGACCTTTACCGCAGCATTTCCGGCGTCAGCGGTTTCAGTTATTCCGGCGTCACGTTTCGCGGCTTTCGCCAGGACGAGATTCTTTACGATGGCGTGCGCGGCGATCCCTTCAACGGCTTCGCGATTCCGCAACTTTTCAACATCGATTCCGTGCAAGTGCTGAAAGGCCCCGCGGGCGCGCTCTACGGCAGCGGCGCTCCCGGCGGCATCATCAATTACGTGACCAAGAAACCGACGGCCTATGAAATGCGCAAGGTCGCTATCGGCACCGGCAATTTCGATTACAACAGTCTGAGCGCGGAGTTTTCGGGTCCGCTTGGCGACGGCTGGCGTTATCGCGCCGGCGCGTACTTTGATGAAGAAAATCCGTTCCGTTTCAACACGCATACCGAGAACCGCATTCTCGATCTCAGCATCGCGAAGGATTTCGGCAACGACACAACGCTGCTGCTGCAATACACGGAGATCGGCCAGCACCTTGGCGGTGCGCGACTTCGCGGCGTGCCCGCCAATGACGACGGCGAGTTCCTGACGACAATCCGCTGGAATCACAATGAACCAACCGACTACCAGGATCTTTCCGCGCGCGTCGCGCAAGCCAGGCTCGATCACCGTTTCAGCGCGAACTTCCGTTCCGACGTGACGGTGCGTTGGTACAAGAACACGGAACTGCAGAATTACCACGAACCGCGCGGACTGATGGATACCGACGGCGACGGCGCGTTCGATTACACCATGCGCGAATTCCGCGACCAGCGCCGTCATCACGATGCGTTGAACGTCGCTGTCAACAACGTCTACAACTTCGATACCGGCGCGCTCGAACACACACTGCTGTTCGGCGGTGACGCGTTCACGCAGGAAGGCATCCAGTACAGCCGGCGTGCACGCCAGGTGGAAGCCGGCGGCGTGGTGCCGGGCCTCGACCTCGTCAACCCGGTTTACGGACTGACGGCAGGCGCGGTTTACGATCTTGCACAAACCACGCCTTACGACTACGGCGAATCGCGCACCGTGCGAAACGGCATCTACCTGCAGGACCAGGTGAGAATCAATGCGCGCTGGAATGTGCTCGCGGGCGCGCGCTGGGATCGTTTCGAGGACGAGGACGTGGTTTCGGGCGAATCGTTTTCCGACAGCGGTACAAGCTGGCGCATCGGCAGCACGTTTGAAGTCTTTGACGGCGTGCGCACCTATGCAACCTACGGAACCGGTTTCGAACCGCAAGGCATCGGCGACCAGATCGCGGAAGTCGGCGGACCGTTCGAGCCGGAAACCAGCGAGCTGATGGAAATCGGCGCAAAGACGAGCCTGCTGGATGATCGCATCGGCTTGAACGTCGCGATCTACCAGATTGCGCGCGAAAACATCCTGCAGCCGGATCCGCGCGGCGATGTGGGCGGCGATGGCGAAGATGATCTTGTCTCGCTCGGCCGCGTGGAAAGCAACGGCTTCGAAATCGATGTGCTCGCCGATCTGACCGAGCTGTGGGCGTTGAACGTGGCTTACGGTTACAACGACACGCGCATCACCGAGGCAACGGGCAGCATGTCGAACGCCGTCGGCGATCGCTTCGCGAACGCGCCACGACACCAGCTCGGCCTGTGGACGCGTTACGACATTCCGTCACTGCAATCCGCGGTCGCATTCGGCGCAAGTTACGTGGACGACCGCGTCAGCATCGACGGCCAGGCCGTGCAGGCATACACGGTGTTCGACGCGAGCGTGCAGACCAATCTCGGCGACTGGCTGTGGCAGCTCAACGTGAAAAACCTGCTCGACGAGGAATACGCGGCGAGCGGTTTCATCGAGCGTTCCGGTCACTTCCCCGGCGAACCGCGGCGCGTGTATCTTTCCGCGACTTACGAATTCTGAGTAACGCCGCTTGAAGAAAGTACCGCGCAAGTTCTGGTTTCGCTTGCACAGCTGGGTGGGGTTGAAGTTGAGCATCATGCTCTTCTTCATTCTCGCCACCGGCACGCTTGCCGTTTTCGCACACGAGATCGACTGGCTGCTGACGTCCGGGATGCGCGTGGCCGTGGAAGACGAGCGCGCAAGCTGGGGCGAACAACTGGACGCAATTCGCACGGGGTACCCGGCATGGACGCCGGGTAATTTTTTTGCGCCGGTGGATGCCTGGTTCGCCGCGGAAATGGTCATGCAGACTCCGGAAGGGGAACTCCGCCGCGTCTACGTGAATCCCTACACCGCGAAAGTCACCGGCGATGCGGACTGGTTCAACGCGCACCGTTTCTTTCGCGAAATCCATCGCCATCTCTTCATGCCCGTCGACATCGGCGTGCCGATCGTGAGCGTCTTCGCGCTCGCCATGTTCGTCACGCTGCTTTCGAGTTTCTGGGTTTATAAAAAATGGTGGCGCGGTTTTCTTTCGTGGCCGCGGCGTGATCGTTCACGCCGTTTCTGGGGCGACCTGCATCGTCTTGCCGGCGTGTGGACGATGTGGTTCGTGCTGCTGATGGCCGTAACGGGCAGCTGGTATCTCGTCGAATCGCTGGGCGGGAACGCGCCGCCAGCCGCAACGCTGCCGCGCGGAGAACCCGGTACGCAAGCACCACGCATCACGGGCGCGGAACTTGATCGCATGATCGCGCATGCGAAAGCCACCTGGCCGGAACTCGACATCGAACAGCTGCGCTTTCCCGCACACGCCGGCCAGCCGCTTGTGGTGATGGGCGAAGCCGATCCCTGGCTGGTGCGCGTGCGCGCCAACGTGATCGCCTTCGATCCCGTTACGGGCGAGGAAATTCATCGCCACAACGGCAGCGAGCTGAACCTGCACCAGCGCATTTCCGAAGCGGCGGACCCGCTGCATTTCGGGTATTTCGGCGGGCTGCCGACAAAGATCCTGTGGTTTTTCTTCGGTGCGCTGCTGACGATGCTGAGCGCCACCGGCATTTATCTTTACGGCATTCGCACGGCGACAGATTCCCCCGCAAGGTCGCGAAGGCGGCGCAAGGATGAGCTGCCGGCCGGGCGCCGCTGGCACAAGGCGTGGCGCGACATCGGCCACTGGCGCTGGCCCGCGTTGCTGCTGCTTGTCATCTGCCTCGCGCTCTTGCCGCAGGCAATGCAGCGCTGACGGCGGGCAAAAGAAAAGCGGCCGGCGTATCGCACGGCCGCTTCCCCCGGTCATCAACTCGCCGAACTCGTCTCATCGGTGCCTGCCAGGCGTCCCCCGGCGCCTGCCAGGCAAACTCACACGACACGTTGCGTTCGCCGGCCCAGACCTCCCCAAGCATCCCGAACAGCGTTCGAGCCAACGCTGCCCATGTTGGCGATTTATGCGAGTATCGCAACCCGCAACGAAGAAGATTCTGTTTTCTGGGGAATAACATGAATTTCGACGAAACCGACCTCGCGATTCTGCGGCTGCTGCGAAACGATGCACGCATTTCGAACAAATCGCTCGCCGCCAAAACCGGCATCGCGCCATCCACCTGCCTGGCGCGCGTGCGCCGGCTGGAGCGCAAGGGCGTGATCGCCGGCTACCACGCCGAACTGAATCCGGCCGCTGTTGGCGTTCGCATCCAGGCAATGATCGGCGTTCGGATGGTGCGGCACGTCCGCGCGGACGTGGAAGCATTCCGCGCGCATGCGATGGCGCAGAAGGAAACCGTGGCGATCTACAACGTCGCGGGCGCGGATGATTTTCTCGTGCACGTGGCCGCGCGGGACACGGAACACCTGCACCAGATGGTGCTGTTCATTTTCACGGAGCGTCCGGAAGTCGCGCACGTGGAAACGCGGCTGATCTTCGAGCAGGCGCGCACGGAAGGCTTTCCGTTGTACGCGGCGCTGCCGGACGCGAACTGAAAAGCTGCGCGGGGCCTTGAAAACAACAAACCCCGCTGTGCGGGGCCTTGGAAACAACAAACCCCGCTTCGCGGGGCCTATAAACGACAAACCCCGCTGCGCGGGGTTTGTGTCACTGCAGATTCTCAAAAAAAATCAGAAGTGGTAACGCGCGGCCAGCATCAGGCCATCAGTGTCGTCGACATCAGTGTAGGCCACTGAGAAGCCGAGATCGCTGTTCATCCAGTAACGGCCGCCGAGTTCGAAGCCCGTCTCGGAATCCTCGTAAATATCGACATACTGGATATCGCCGAACACTTCGATGTTCTGCGCCACCAGGGAACGCACGCCGAACTCCAGGGCAAAGCCACTGTCATCAGCATCGAACGCACCGCTGGACGTGTCGTTCTGCACGATGCCGATCTTGCCGTAACCATCGACCTTGTCGGTCAGGCCGATCGCAGCGCCCGCGCCGAAAGTCAATGTGGTGCTGTCATAGCCGTCACCGCCGATATCGGAGAATGAGGCAAACCCGAAAAACAGGTCGGTGAATTCGTAGCTGCCTTCCACGCTCAATCCGTCAATGCTGGCACCGCCTGCGTCCAGGTCGTTGTAGCCCAGCTCGCCAAAGGTGTACTTCAGGTTCTTGTCGGCAGCGAATGCACCATCAGCCGCGATGGCGGCGGTCGGCAGAATCAGTGCGGCAAGTACCGCGGCAATCGTTTTCTTGTTCATCCCATTTGCTCCTTGGAAGTGATTGCCCGTTAGGGCGTGCGCAATCTAACAGAAATTTTGCAATGGGCAATTACCCTGAGTCATTTGATCTTTTGTTCTGTGATGCAGTACAAAAAAACCACGCAAAATTACCCAAAACGGTGGGCTATTGCCATTGCTGCCGGCTAGGGACTGGGGTTTGAACCGGAAGGATTCAAGTCTGCCGCTGCCGAAAACGCTTCACTTTCGCGGTATTTCCACAGGTTCGCATCGAGCACCACTGGCGCGAACGGTTTTTCGAGATGTCCAGGAACAGCCAGCCGCAGTTCTCGCCGGGGCATTCCTTCAGCCGTTTCAGATCGCCGAGTTCAAGCAGTTCCGCCGCTTTCCACGCGACCGGACCGAGTGCTGCGATGGCGGGCGCGCCGGTGAAATCCCACAGGCAGCAGATGTCACGGTAATCGGTGTCCTCATCCGCCGCGAGGCGACGCCAGGCGGCTGTCTTGCGAATGATGTCGTTCAGATGCTCGAGCGCGGCCCGATCCAGGGCATCACCCGCCGCACGCGAGGCCAGGATCACGTGCAGGCTCTCGCGAAGGCGGCGCACTTCCGCCACCGCGCGTGACTGGTCTTTCGCCGGCGTCGCACGCAGATTGCGCAGCCCGTTTGGGCCAATGAGATCCAGCTTTTCGTTCCAGCGCAGGAAATCGTCGAAGGTGTCCAGGTAATCGTCCCGGGCGTCCGAATTCCACGCACCGACGGTATTGATGAAATCCACGGCAGGATGTCCGCCGACGATTTCGATGTCTTCCAGGTTTCTGCCGAGTTCGTTCATGGCTGTCCGTAAATTTTTACTGTAACCACTATAACACTCTTGACTAGTTACAAACCAAGGCCTAGCCTTGTAACCGTCATTAACGTTTTTGCCGGTTATCCGGCCAAGGAGTCCCGCCATGACTGCTTTTGATCTTGACCCAAAAGGTTATTTGCCGCTGCTGCGTTTACTGGTCGCAAAATTCTCCCGTCGGCCTGCTGCGCGCACGGCGAATGGCGCCTGCTGCGCATGAATGCCTCCCATCACAGCCGGCTCTCGACCCTGATGATCGACTGCCTCGATACGCATTTCGACGACGCGCTGGCGTTCTGGTCCGCGGCGCTGGGAATCTCCCCGGCCCGGCGTCCGCACGCGGGACAGCGCTATGTCACGCTCGGCGAAATCCCCGGCCCCGTGTTCGTGCGCCTTCAGCGCGTGGACAAGGACCCGGGTTATCACCTTGACGTGGAAACCGATAATCAGCGCGCGGAACGCCAGCGGCTGGAAGCCGCCGGTGCGCACGCGAAGTACCGCATCAAGCGCTGGTGGGTGCTGGAAGACCCGAGCGGGAACGCCTTCTGCCTGGTTCGGCCCGAATCGGAAGAATTTCCGCGCAATGCCAACCGCTGGAGTGCCGGGAAGTAATCCGGCGACATCGGTATCATTTCGAATTGACCGCAACGGATCCCGCTCGTGCCCGGCAATCTTCCCGCCTTCCTGGTGTTCGCGCTTGTCGCCGGCTTCACGCCCGGCCCGAACAATCTCATGCTCGCGACGTCCGGCGTGAATTTCGGGCTGCGCCGGACAATGCCGCACATGCTCGGCGTGATCGCAGGCTTTCCGGTGCTGTTCGCCGCCGTCGGTGCGGGACTGGGCGGATTGTTCGAGCGCTTCGCGTGGCTGCATGTCGTGCTTGCGATCGCGGGTTCGGCGTACCTGCTCTGGCTCGCCTGGAAAATAGCGTTCTCAGCGGCTGTGACGAACGGCGCGAACGCCTCGCGTCCACTGACATTCTGGCAAGCCGCCGCCTTTCAATGGGTGAACCCGAAAGGCTGGATGATGGTCATCACCGCGATCAGCGTTTACACCGAGGCGGGCGACGGCTACCTGGATCAGCTCGCCGTCATGACCGCGATCGCGCTCGTCGTCACGATCGGTTCGACCTCAACCTGGACGGTCTTCGGTGTCGGCATCCGCCGGCTGTTCGAGCATCGCCCGCGGGTGTTGCGCGCGTTCAACATCGTGATGGGGTTGCTGCTGGTCGCATCAATTGCGCCGCTCGTGATGCCGAACAACTGACACGGCAAAACGGATTTCCCTGCAGGGCGCGGCGCGGGTTACCGCGTTACAATTCCACGCCTTCATGCCCACGCCATTGAAAAATCTCGTTCGCCGCCGCCGGCAGCCGCCGCTGCCGTTCATGGTGCGGCCCACTTACCCGCGCGAGCTGCGGGCGTGGTCCTTGCTCGCACTCGCGCTCGGCGCCGTGGAAGGCGGCGTTGCGGGTGTGCTGGTGAAAAACCTTTTCGCGGGTCACGTTGATCCCGCCTGGCTGAACACCGCCGTTGCCATCGTCGCGGGCGCGCCGGCGTTTTCGAATATCAGCAGTTTCATCTGGGCGTCGCTCGCGCAGGGCCGCGACAAGATCCGGTTCATTGTCGGCATGCAGATCGGCGCCATGGCGGGACTGGTACTGATCGCACTCGCGCCGGTGAATCTCGCGGGCCTCGTGCTGATGACAGCCGGCTCGATTGTCGCGCGCGTCTGCTGGGCGGGCGTGACCACGCTGCGCGCGACGGTATGGCGCGCGAATTTTCCGCGCGCGCAGATGGGCAACATGGCCGGGCGGCTGGTGCGGGCGATGACCTGGATCATGGGTTCGACCGGCATCCTGCTCGGCCTTGCGCTGACGGCGGAGCCGGAAGCTTTCCGCGTCATTTATCCACTGCTCGCGGTGCTCGGCTTCACCGGCGCGATCACCTTTGGCCGGCTGCGTGTACGCCGGCAGAAAATCCTGCTGCGCAAGGAGCGCGAACTGGAGTCCCGCGAACCGCATTCCGTCGGCCTGCTCGCGATGGTGCGTGTGCTGCGTGACGATGGCGACTTCCGCCGCTACATGCGGCTGATGTTTTCCTTCGGCGGCGGCAATCTCGCCATGACACCGATCCTGATTCTCGTAATGACGGAACGCTACGACTTCTCGCAGCTGAAACAGATGCTGATTACCTCATCGATTCCGCTGCTGATGATGACGCTCGCCATTCCCGTCTGGTCGCGGCTGCTGGATCGCGATCACGTGATTCACTACCGCGCGCGCCAAAGCTGGTCGTTTGTCGTGACCTTCGCGGTGATGTTCGCCGCCGTCGCCTTCGATATGCCCGAGCTTTTCTGGGCGGGCGCGGTGCTGCAAGGGATCGGCATGGCCGGAGGCGTGCTCGGCTGGAACCTCGGGCATCATGATTTCGCCGCGCCCGAGAAGGCGGGGCTTTACATGGGCACGCACGTCACGCTGACGGGCATTCGCGGCCTGATCGCGCCGCTTACCGGCGTGTGGATGTATCAATGGCTTGAACATGCGCAACCCGGTTTCGGCCGTTACGTGCTCGCGTTTCCGCTGTTCGTGACGACGCTCGGCGCCTTCGGTTTCGTGCGGATGTCGCGCGATATGCGGCGGAAATCCATCACATAGCATTCAACTTTCGACTTTCTCCCCCTCTTGTATTTCGAAACGCCGCTCCCATAGCTCTTGGACGTGAGATGAAATTGTTCGGACCTGCAGGACGCGAGGCCAGCGGGAATGACCGTGCGCAGACACGAAATGCCCCACTCGATGCCTTTAAGGTCGCGCGACCGGAGTACGGGGAGACGTGTGATGCAGATCATCAATCGCCGCGAGCTGAAGCGAATGCTCGAGCGCGACCGGGGTTTCGTGCTGATCGAGGCGCTGCCGGAAGACGAATTCGAGCGCGGGCACCTGCCCTTCGCCATCAATGTGCCGCTGGATGACGCGCACTTCGCGGAACGCATTCGCGAGGCCGTGCCAGAACCGGAGCGCGACATCATTGTTTATTGTTCAAACGCCGATGGCGCCGCCTCGCATGAAGCGGCAAGGCGTATCGAAGAACTCGGCTACGTTTCGGTTTACGAATACCTGGACGGCAAGGAAGACTGGTTCAACGCGGAAAATACGACAATGCAATAAGCCTGCAAACAAAAAAGCCCCGACGGAATCCGGCGGGGCTTTTTCTTCCGTGGCATTCGCGGCAGATCAGAATCCGAACGACGCGGAAAGGTAGTCGACATCCAGGTCCGTGCCACCGAGATCGACCGTGGAGCGCGTGTACTCGAATTCGAATCCGAACACGCCGAGCCCGACGCCGATTGCTTCGCCGACGCTGCTGTCACCGCCGCTGCCGATTTCCACGTCGTTGTAAACGAGACCCGCCTTGGCCTTGAAGTAGATCGGGCCCGGCGTGGTCAGGGTCGCGTACGCGCCGCCCTGCAGGACGCTGTAATCCACGGGACCGTACTCACCGTCTGCCAAACTGGTATTCGCTTCGAATTCCGCGCCGATGATGCCGACAAAATCCCATGCGTACACGATGCCGACGTTGGTCGCGGCGCTGCCATCATCTTCCAGCGCGAGCATGCCGGCTTTCACGCGCCAGTCCGAATCCGCGTGGGCGGGCATCGCCACGAGCAAGCCTAGTGCGAGCAGCACGCCGATGATTGATTTCTGCATGGGAATTCTCCTGCTGTCGATTTGAGTGTTGTTCAGGGAAACGTTTTGAAAGATAGCAGGTTCGGACACATTCGCCACCGCGCAAGGTCACGAAACAGCGGGATTTATTGCGCGCGACAAAGCCGCGGAGAGCAGAAACAACGCGTCAAAAACAAGGCCCGTGCCACTTTCGGCGGCACGGGCCTCCACTCCCCCCGTTGGCTGCGCGAGCCTGGGCTCGCGCCGTCCCCTTCGACCCAGCCGAACTGTCAAAACCGGCGACGCTTCGAGT
This sequence comes from Gammaproteobacteria bacterium, assembly GCA_036381175.1. Lineage (GTDB taxonomy): Bacteria > Pseudomonadota > Gammaproteobacteria > Natronospirales > JAJUFS01 > JAJUFS01. The sequence continues at coordinate 2,871 of DASVDI010000057.1, read as the reverse complement.
ATCCGGCAAAGCCTGTTTTGAGGCAAGTTACCCGAAACAGGCTTTTCACCGCTCAGGATATGACCCTGTTCTTGCCGCCGCGCTTCGCCTCGTACAGGCGTGAATCGGCGTCCGCGAGCAGGCGTTCCCAATGGTTCGCATCCGGATCTTCCGCCACGCCCACGCTGAGCGTGAGGCGCAGTTGCGGGTGCACGGTTGACCAGTCGCGCCGGGCCACGGCAAGGCGGATTTTCTCGCAGGCCTGGGCGGCGTCGGTCAGCGCGATCCCTGGAAACACGAGCACGAATTCCTCGCCGCCGTAGCGGGCAACGATGTCGGACTGGCGGATGAGCTCGGCCATGAGCTGCGCTGCGATTCGCAACGTTTCATCGCCGATTGCGTGCGAGAGCTGATCGTTGATGACCTTGAAATTATCGAGGTCAAGGATCGCGACGCTGAGCGGCGTGGCGTAGCGCCGGCTGCGCTCGAATTCGCTGGCAAGCTGCTGGTCGAGATAGCGGCGGTTGTGAATGCCGGTCAGCGGATCGCGGATGCTGGCTTCCTCCAGCAGGCGGTTCTTTTCCGCGAGCTCGGCGTGCAGGCGCTTCAATTCCTCGTAGGCGCGGCGCACGCGGAAACCGCGCAATTCATTTTCGTCCTGTTCCTCGCGCGCCTGTTCGAGCTCGACGCGCGCGAGCACGTTGCGAACTTTCGCCTTCACCACTTCCTCAAGCACGGCGCCGCGAATGCGGTGGTACTCCTTGAAATGAAACAGCGCGCGCGCGAGGTCGCCGAAGGTCTCGTGCACTTCCGACAGCGCGAGATGGGATTTGTAGATTTCGCGATTCACCTCGGCGCGTTCGGCGTGCCGCAGGCCGCGCGTCAGATACTCGACGGCGCGGTCATGATTGCCAAGCCGCGCGTGGAAACGCCCCACGCCGGTGAACACCTCCGCCCGCGTGCGCTCGGCATGGCCAAGCTCGACATCGCGCAAAGCCATGGTGAAATGGCGCCTCGCGGCGTCCATGTCGTCATCCGCCAGCGCCTGGTTCGCGAGCGCCCAGAAGCACCAGGCGCGCAGCGAATGATCGCCGGTGCGAAGCGCGTCGTTGGCGGCGCGGCGCAGGAATTCCTCGGCGCGTTCGCGCTCGCCGCGACGCGCGGCGAGTTCGCCGTAGTTTGCAAAGACGCGCACGGCAACGCGCGGATCGGGATGTTCGGCCAGCACTTCAAGCGCGCGCTGGTACCAGCGCATGGCTTCGCTTTCCTCGCCCACTTCCTCGTGCACGACGGCAATGTAATTCAGCGGCCGCGCGGCGAGATCGGGCCGGTTGAGTTTTGCGAGCAGGTTCAGCGACTGGTGAAGATTCTCGAGCGCGGTCTGGTACTCGCTCAGTTGCGCCGCGGCGGCGCCCAGCCAGATCAGCGCGTTGGCTTGCAGGAACTCGTCGCCGGCGAGATCGGCATCAACCAGCAACTGCTGCGCGGCGTCGCGCGCGCCGGCGTAATGATTTGCGGCGAAGCGGGTTTCGGCGAGCAACAAGCGCAGGCGGTTTCGCAGACTGCTGTCCCTCGCACTTTCCAGGCCTTCCACCAGCACGATCTCGGCATTCTCGAGACGATGACGGCGCAACGCGACGCGCGCGACAAGCAGCGCCGCGCGCCCGAGTGCATCCGGCATGTCGCCTTCGCGCGCGAGCGCGAGCGCCTCGCCGGCGATCTCGGCGGCGGCATTGGTGTCTGCGTCGTTGAATTCGGCAAACAGCGTTTCGAGCGCGTCGAGCTGCTGCCCGCTGCCGTTGAGCCGGTGAATGCCGGCAAGACGTTGCTGAAGCTCATGTTCCACGCGCGCACCTCATCGCCCGCGCGCTGTAGCGGTCAGGCGATCTCGCGCCGTCCCTTGCATGTCGGATAGCGGGAGCAGCCGTAGAAATCCCGGCCCCCGTTGCCGGCCTGTCCGCGATCCCGTCGCCGCGCCATTGGCCGGCCGCAGCGCGGACAGAGAATCACGCGGCGAGGCTGTGTCTGGTCCGCGTCGCGCATCGCGTCGAGACGCGATTGGGTAATCTCGCTCGGATCCTGCTGCACCTCTTCGATCAGGCGAACAAGACCCGCGCCATCGATCAGCTCGATCCGCTTGCCGCTCGCGAACCCCACGGCGGCTTGCGAAAAACGCCCACTGGTAAGCATATACGCCGCATTCGCGCGCGCTGCTGCCATGTGGCCGAAAAGATCGCGCACCTCGGCTTCATCGATGCGGCGCGCCCGCCAGTGCTTGCATTGAACCAGGTAGCGCCGGTTCGCCTTTTCCATCACGAAATCCACGGCCTTGCCGCCCTGCTCCCGCAGCACGAAACCCTCGCGGATAAAATAATCCGCCACCAGTATTTCAAGCTCCTCCCACGTCAACTGCCGCAGGACGTGCAGATCGACAAAGCTTCCCGGCTTGCGCTCGCCTCGGCGATACAGCAGCCAGGCGGCGAGCAGGGATACGACGGCAGCAAGACCAAGCAATACCGTGACGATGGCTGTGGGCATTCCGTTTCCCCCTTCGGTCTACGGGAACAAGGCCGGCTGCGCGGCAATACTTTACATAAGACTAGCGCGTCGTCGGGAAAATGTCAGGCATGAATGCACATGAATTTGGACGGACGTTTCGAATAGAAATCCCTCCGCGGCGCTGCGCGCAGCGGCCCCCTTTAAATTAAATAAAGGGGGCTGCTTTCTCCGGGAATTATCGCAAGTGACGGACCATGCGTTTTCGACATTGTCGAACGAGGAGCTCCCTCCCTTTTCCAAAGGGAGGGCCGGGGAGGGATTTACTTTCTCCTCACCTCATTCCCGTCCCGGCTGCACCAGCAACCCGCGCGCGATGTGCCCCTGCAACACGCC
>DASVDI010000056.1:0-31159 GCA_036381175.1 Gammaproteobacteria bacterium | reverse complement strand
AGATGAGGTTTCGCTGGGCCCTCGAGGCCCCTGAAGAGCCGTCGTAGACTACGACGTTGATAGGCTGGGTGTGGAAGGTCAGCAATGGCTTGAGCTAACCAGTACTAATTGCTCGTGAGACTTGACCATATAACCCCAAGTAGTCTGAACCATAGGTTTGAAAACGCTTGGGCAAGTGGCTGACACGCAACTGAGCGTCATATCAACTTTCTGAATTTGAGGGGCACGTCGATTTGTCGTGTTTCTGAAACCGGTTTGCCTGGCGGCAATAGCGAACGGGAACCACCCGATCCCATCCCGAACTCGGAAGTGAAACTGTTCTGCGCCGATGGTAGTACGAGGCCTCCTCGTGCGAGAGTAGGACATCGCCAGGCTCTAAACAAAAAACCCCTGACTGGAAACAGTCAGGGGTTTTTCTTTTACCCGCGGCGAAAAGTTCACATCGCGTGTCTCATCCTTGTTGCTATTCGCTATCACGCTTCGGTTTGCCGTGACGACGATTGGCCAATTTCCTCGACATTCATTTCCCAGCTGACTTTGTGCAGAGCGGCTTCCTTCGGGTTATTCCGGTAATGCAACGCCAATTCCCTGACGCTAGGCTTCGTAAGCGGTCATTGCGTTAAAGAAAACTCGACAAGAAGCGTGTACTTACTCGGAGTTAAAGTCAGCCAATGCGTTCCAATCTTTCCACGGATCCAAAAAAAATCGCCATCTTCAGAGCGCTGAATCTCGGCGATCTGCTTTGCGCGATTCCCGCCGTTCGCGCTTTGCGCGCGCGGTATCCGAACGCGAATATTACGCTCATCGGCCTGCCGTCCATGGCAGATCTTGCCCAGCGCTTCTCCAAGTATTTCGATTCATTTGCGAGCTTTCCGGGAGTTCCGGGCTTGCCTGAACAATCGTTCGATCCCGAAGCGTTCGTCCAGTTTCTGCAACGTGAACGGCAGGAGCATTACGACCTTGTTCTGCAGATGCATGGCAAGGGAGCGATCACGAACTCTCTCGTCTGCATGCTGGGCGCGCGTCGTTACGCAGGATACTTCGACCCCGGTGCGTTCTGCCCCGATGCGACGAAGTTCATGCCGTATCCGGAAGGAATCCCGGAAGTGCGCCGGCATTTGAAACTGATGCAGTTCCTCGGAATCGCGCCGAAAGGCGAGGCAATCGAGTTCCCCATAACCCCGGACGAGTGTGCGCAGCTCGACGTGCTTTCCGCGCGCCATGGTTTTGGCCGACAGCAATATGTGTGCATCCATCCTGGCGCGCGAGACGTGCGCCGCTGGTGGGCGCCGGACAAGTTCGCGCAGGTGGCGGATGTGCTTGCCTCGCGCGGCAACACGGTGGTGTTCACGGGCACGGCAGATGAACACGACGGCGTGCAGCGCGTCCAGGAAAAGATGTCGCGCTCATCCATCAACCTTGCTGGCGAGACTGACCTTGGCGTGCTGGCAGCGCTCATTGGCAGAGCACGCTTGCTTGTTTCAAACGACACGGGCGTGTCGCATCTGGCGGCCGCGATGGGTACGCCAAGCGTTGTCATCTTTCTCACTTCGGATCCTGCACGTTGGGCGCCACTTGACCGTGAGCGTCACCGCATCGTGCATTCCGATGAACCCGACGATGTCGGCGACGTCCTGTTTCATGTCGACCGGGTGCTGAAAGCACCATTCCCGGATGCAATGGGCTATCAGAATGCGCAAGGCCCAGGTGTCGCATGATGTTCGACAGCGTAACGGGAAATCGCCCGCTCCGAGTCTTCACATGGCATATCCACGGCAGTTATCTCTACTACCTGTCGCAAACGCCTGTCGAGTTCATCATCCCCGTGAAAAGCAACGGTGCGCCGGGTTACACGGGCCGGTCAGGTCCATTTCCCTGGGGCACAAATGTCACAGAGATCCCGGCCGAAGAGGTATGCGATACGGATTTCGACTGCGTACTTTATCAGCAAAGAAAGAACTATCTGGAAGACCAGTACGAAATCTTGAGCGATGAACAACGGCAGTTGCCACGCATCTACCTCGAACATGATCCGCCGCGCGACGTACCGACGGACACGCGTCATTTTGTCGATGATCCCACGATGCTCATCGTTCACGTTACTCATTTCAACAGGTTGATGTGGGACAACAATCGGACTCCTGCACGCGTCATTGAGCACGCTGTGCTCGTTCCCCCCGATGCGCGGTACTCCGGCGAGCTTGAGAAAGGTATCGTCGTCATCAACAACATCCACAGTCGTGGCCGCAGGCTCGGTCTCGATGTGTACAAGAACGTTCGCAAGCACGTCCCGCTTGATATCGTCGGAATGGGTTCAGAAGAGGTCGGCGGTCTCGGTGAAATCCCGCCGCCTGAACTGCCCGCATTCATCTCCCGGTATCGTTTCTTCTTCAATCCGATCCGATACACGAGTCTCGGTCTCGCCGTTTGCGAAGCGATGATGGTGGGTTTGCCGATGATCGGGCTTGCCACGACCGAAATGCCGGTAACGGTCGATAACGGTGTCTCGGGGTACGTTCATACGGACGTGGATTTCCTGGTTGAGAAAATGCATCTCCTGTTGCGTGATCCGAAGCACGCTCATGATTTGAGCCATGGTGCACGCGCGGCGGCCTTGCGAAAATTCGACATGCGCCGGTTTACCGATGAATGGCTTGCAACGTTCGAGTCTGTCACCCGGTCGGCGCAAATGCCGCAGGCCAGGTTGCGGAACGGATGATGCCCAAACGAATCGCCTTCATCAGTGAACATGCATCGCCGCTTGCTCTCATCGGCGGCACCGACAGTGGCGGGCAGAACGTTTATGTTGATCGCGTCGCGCGCCATCTTTCCAGGATGGGATACGAAGTCGATATCTTCACGCGATGGGATAGCACGGAGCTTCCACGTGTTGCGGCGTACTGTCCTGGCGTGCGAATCATTCATGTCGAAGCCGGCCCGCGAAAATTCGTTCGCAAGGAGCGCCTTTTTGACTACATGGATGACTTCGTCAGCGATATGGCTGCCTTCATTGACCGCGAAGGCCTCGGCTATGAGGTCATGCATGCGCACTTCTGGATGTCCGGTTACGTGGCGCGGAATCTCAAGCAGCGATTCGGAACGCCTTACGCAATCACCTTTCATGCGCTCGGTAAAGTTCGTCGCATTTACCAGGGCTCCGCCGACGAATTTCCCGACCTGCGTTTCAGCATCGAAGAAGAAGTGGCTTGCGATGCAAACGCGGTGATCGCCGAGTGCCCGCAGGATCGTGATGACCTGATGATCCACTATTTCGTGAAACCACATCGGATCCGAACCATCCCTTGTGGTTTCGACAAGGACGAATTCGTGCCTCTCGACAAGCGTGAATGCGCGGGGCGCATCGGCATTGACCCCGACGAAAGATTGATCCTCCAGCTCGGCCGCATGGTCCCGAGAAAGGGTATCGACAACGTCATTCGCGGCACAGCCGCGCTGCTTCGAAAGAAACCCCTGCCGGTTCGCCTGTTGATTGTCGGTGGAGAATCGGACGAGCCATGTCCCGTCAAGACACCGGAGATCGGGCGGCTGCAGGAAATCGCGCGCGAGGAAGGCATAGAAGACAAGGTCACGTTCACCGGCCGCCGCACGCGAGATCAGCTGAAGTACTACTACAACGCCGCCGATATTTTCGTCAGCACGCCATGGTACGAGCCCTTTGGAATCACGCCGCTGGAAGCGATGGCCTGCGGCGTGCCTGTTGTCGGCGCCAATGTCGGCGGCATCAAGTACAGCGTGGAACATGATGCAACCGGTTTCCTGGTGCCGCCTGATGAACCGGGAATCCTGGCGGAGCGCATGCTCGAAATCCTGGATGACGACCGCACGCATGAAGCGCTCAGCCGACGCGCAATTCGCCGCGTCAATCGCCTGTTTACCTGGGAAACGGTAACGCAACAACTCGCCGAACTTTACGAAGACATCACGACTGACACCGCTGAAGCATGGCCTGCACGCGCCCTCCGCGAGCAGACAGTTGGGGGAGGGCTGCGCCCGCCTGTGCAGTAAAGTTCAAAAGCTCACGAACCGTGGAGAAACTGCATGACATCGCTGAAGGATAAAGTTGCGCTGGTTACAGGCGCAGGTCAGGGACTTGGCGCCGAAATCTGCAAAAGCCTCGCGGCTGAGGGTGCCGTTGTGGCACTCGGCGACATCAAGCCCGACGGACTCAAGAAAACCGCCAAGGACATTACCGACACGGGTTGTGACGCGCAGACCTACGTCATGGATGTGTCCGATCTCGAAAGCGTCGAGCGCGTCATTGACGACGTTATCAAGGACTGCGGCCGGCTTGATTTCATCATCAACAATGCAGGTATCGATTACACGAAGTCTGTTGAAGAGATGAGTTATGAAGAATGGGATCGCGTACTGAACGTCAATCTTCGCGGACCCTTCATGGTTGCAAAGGCCGCGTGGCCGCATCTCAAGAAAAATCGCAGTGGTCACATCGTGAACATTGTTTCCACGGCATCGAAACGCGCCTGGGAAAATGCATCTGCGTATCATGCAAGCAAGTGGGGACTGCTCGGGTTCAGTCACGCCTTGCATACCGAAGCGCGCAAGGAAAATATAAAAGTCACCGCCCTGATTGCCGGTGGTATGAAAACGCCCTTCATCCTGGAACGCTTTCCCGACACCAACCCCAACGTGTTGCAGGATCCGAAAAACGTTGCCGATACTGTACGTTACGTGTTGTCACAACCGGCTGAAACGGTAATTCCGGAAGTCATGGTGCTTCCGATGACCGAAACCTCCTGGCCATGATCCGGCCGCCATGCCCGCGTTGAGCGCATCCGCCAGTCAACCCACATCACCAGCAGTTTTCCTGGACAAGGACGGCACGTTGGTCGAGAACGTGTCACACAACGTCGACATTCAGCGCATACGAATCTATCCGGACGCGATGGCGCTCGCCGAGCTCGCGGCGGCGGGCTACAAGCTCATCATTGTTTCCAATCAGCCCGGGATTGCTCATGGTTACTTCGATGAAACAGCAATCGATACCGTGCGCGACTTCATGCATGACGCGTTCGCAAAAAAAGGAATTCCGCTTGCGGGATTTTACTTTTGTCCGCATCACCCGGAGGGCAGGGTCGAGAGGTATGCGATTCGCTGCGATTGCAGAAAACCGCAATCGGGCCTCATTGAACGCGCCGTGAAGGAGCACTACATCGATACAAGGCATTCATGGATGGTTGGCGACATCCTGAATGATATCGAAGCCGGAAACCGTGCCGGCTGCCGCACGATTCTCGTGGATCGCGGCAACGAAACCGAATGGTTGCCTGGCCCTTTTCGCCAACCCCGCTGGGTAGTGAGCGACCTTCGCGGTGCGGCCCGTCATATCGCCGGCGATCACAACATCACGAATGCGGAATACATGACGATGAGCGTGAAATCATGACCAATCCGGCAGGATTCATACCGGCATTTCGCGACCGCAAGGTGCTCGTCATCGGCGATGCCATTCTGGACGTTTACGAGAAAGGGCGCACAGAGAAGCTGTGTCGCGAAGCGCCCGTACCCGTCGTCAGACTCCAGGAACGTGCTTTCAGTTGCGGCGGTGCGGCCAACACGGCAGTGAATACCGCGGCCCTCGGAGGCGAGGTCAGTTTCCTCGGCGTGCTTGGCGCAGACCGGGAAGGCGACAAGTTGCTGGATGCCCTGGCGGCCCAGGGCGTTGACACTCGCTCGGTCATACGCACAAAACATCGCCGCACAATTACGAAGACTCGGGTATGCGCGTCGTCGAGCATCCTGGTCCGTGTCGATGAAGGCGACACTGCGCCGATTGATCGCGAATGCGCCGCGGAACTTGTTGACTCGATTCGGCGGAGGATCGACAAATACGATGTCGTGATCCTTTCGGATTACAACTACGGCTTGTTCAGCGAAGAAGTACTGAACGATCTGAAGGTCCTGTTCGCCAGCGGTGCGCCGCCGCTTGTCGTGGACGCAAAACATCCTGATCGTTTTCGCGGCCTCAAACCGGCAGCGGTGAAACCGAACTACGAGGAAGCGGTGAATTTGCTGCAGGTTCCTGCGCTGGTTCGGGAGCCGCGTGTCGAACAGATCATGAAACTGGGTGACGATTTGCTTGAGAAGACAGGCTCGGCACTTGTTGCAGCCACGCTGGACGTTGATGGCGCCATTCTTTTCGAGCGCGGCGCGCCACCCTATCTCGTTTCCTGCCTGCCGCAGCCGGACCGGCACACCATCGGTGCCGGCGACAGTTTTGTCGGCGCGCTGGCTCTTGCGATTGCCACGGGCGCGCCACCGCGAGCGGCCGCACGGCTTGCGGCTGCAGCGGCTGCAGTGGTCATCCGAAAGGATGGCACCGGCATCTGTACGGCCGAAGAGCTGAGCGCATATTTCCGCGGCCACACGAAGCGCGTCACGACTATCGACGCCTTGATGAATATTGTTTGCGAGCTTCGCCAGGAGAACAGGCGCATCGTTTTCACAAACGGTTGTTTCGACATCCTGCATCGCGGTCACGTCGAGTTCCTGCGACAGGCGCGTTCGCTTGGCGATACCTTGATCGTTGCGTTGAACAGTGATGAAAGCATTCGCGCAATCAAGGGAAAAGGGCGGCCGGTGAATGCGCTCGAGGACCGCATCGAAGTGCTCGCCGGGTTGCAGGCCGTCGATCTGCTCATTCGATTCGATGGCGAGAGTCCGTCGGAGCTGCTGCGCGCCGTGCGTCCGGATGTATTCGCGAAGGGCGGCACCTACAGCGTCGATTCACTGCCGGAGGCGGAACTCGTGCGCTCGCTCGGCGGCGACGTCGAGATCGTTCCATTCCGCAGCACGCTGACAACAAGCCGGCTGATCGAAAGAATCCAGCATCCGGCGGGAATTCCGGCGGTGGCCCGCAACGACAGACAGGCCCTGTAACGCATGAGCACTTCCAGCAATCGGCTAAACGACTGGCGAAAATTCCGGAACGTTCTCTGTATTCGTCCGGACAATCTCGGTGATGTCCTGATGACCACGCCGGCGATTCGTTCGCTGAAGGAAAGCCTTCCAGGGCGCAGTGTTACCTTGCTCACGTCCACCGTCGGCGCTGGCATCGCGCGTCACGTTCCCGCGATCGATGATGTCATGGTTTTTGACCCGCCCTGGTACAAGCACGACGCGGGCAGCGGCAATGACAGCATTCTTGCAATCACCGACGACTTGAAAGCACGGCAGTTCGACGCGGCCGTGATATTCACCGTATTCAGTCAGAATCCGCTGCCCACTGCCATGCTCGCCTTCATGGCCGGAATCCCGAGAATTGCCGGCTATTGCCGTGAAAATCCCTACGCCTTGTTGACCGACTGGTTCCCCGACAAGGAACCGCTTTACGGCGCGCGACACGAAGTGCAACGGCAGCTCGATTTGGCAACGGCATTGGGCGCAACACCGACAAGTTCGAATCTTTCCTTGCGGATACCGCGAAGGCGCGAGGATCACGTCCGTTCAAAACTGCTTGCGGCCGGCATTGAAGTTGGCCGGCCATGGCTTCTGTTGCATCCCGGCGCCAGCGAAACGCGGCGACGTTATCCGCCCGAGCGATACGCGGCAGCGGCGCGCGAGCTGGTCGATCATCTGGGCATGCAAGTCGTATTGACCGGCAGCAAATCAGAGCGCTCGCTCGCGGCTTCCATCGCCTCACGTGCAGGCGATGGCGTCGCCAACCTTGCCGGTGCGTTCGACATGGACGAGCTGATCGTGCTGGTTGCCTCGGCGCCACTGATAATTTCCAATAACACGGGACCCGTTCATATTGCCGCTGCCGTGCAGACGCCCGTCGTCGTGCTCTATGCCTTGACCAATCCACAGCATGCCCCATGGAACGTTCCGCATCGCATCCTGCCTTTTGATGTACCGGAAACGAGTCGCAGCCAGAATGTGCTCGTACGGTATGCCAGCGAAAAATACTTCAGCGGCGCTGCAGGAATGGCCACACCGGACGACATCGTGCACGCGGCGCGCGAGCTGTTGAGTTCGCCGGTGCGTGAGTCACTTGCTACAGGCCCCGAAAAAACCGGGCTGGTTTCACTGGAAACTCCGAGGATTTCTGAAACGTCCATATCCACGCCGCCACTGCCTTCGGCAGGGTGAACGCAATGGCGGATGTCAGCGTGCTTATTCCGACGTACAACCGCCGCGCCGCGCTCGCGGTCACGCTCACCAGCCTGTGTTTCCAGGAAACGAACAATTTTGACGTCGTCATCGCGGACCAGTCGGAGCAGGATTGCCGAGACGGCAAGGCGCCGCTGCTGACAACAATCCGACTTCTTGAAGCGCGCGGCGTGCGTGTTCGCATCGAACGCAATCTGCCGCGCCGTGGCATGGCGCAGCAGCGGCAGTTTTTGCTGGATCGCGCGCGTGCGCCATACAGCCTTTTTATCGATGACGATCTCGTGCTTGAGCCTTACGTTATTCGAATGTTGCGCGACGTGTTGCGAAGGGAGAACTGCGGATTTGCCGGGAACGCCGTCATTGGTCTCAGCTACGTCGATGACGTTCGCCCGGCCGAACAGCACATCGAATTGTGGCGAGGTCCCGTCACGCCGGAAACAGTGACGCCTGGCGGACCGGAATGGCAGCGTCACACCTTGCACAACGCGGCAAACCTCTGGCATGTGCAACGGCGCCTGCACGCATCACCCGCTTCGCCGGTTCTCTACAAGGTGGCGTGGGTCGGCGGTTGCGTGATGTATGACACCGGCAAGCTCCGTGACGCGGGCGGTTTCGACTTCTGGAAAGACCTGCCACACAGCCACTGCGGCGAAGACGTGCTCGCGCAGCTTCGTGTCGCGGCGCGTTTCGGCGCTTGCGGCGTTTTGCCGAGTGGCGCCTACCACCAGGAACTGGAAACCACCGTACCCGACCGGCGCGTGAACGCGCCCGAATACCTGCGCGTGTAGCGCGGCCACAACAGAATCGGATTGCTGCAATGACGATACGAAAATATCCCTTGCCGGGTGTCAGGAAGATCGCTGTGCTGCGCGCGAACGCGCTGGGCGATTATGTTTTCACCATCCCCGCGCTGGATGCATTGAAAGCCACCTTTCCGGAAGCGGAAGTCGTGTTGCTCGGCAAAGCCTGGCATCGCGATTTCCTGGCTGCGCGCCCTGGTCCCGTTGATCGCGTCGTCGTGCTGCCGAAATGCAACGGCGTTCCGCATGAAGCGGATCGCGTCGAAGACCCGGAAGCGGTCGACGCATTCTTCGCCGACATGCGCGCCGAACATTTCGACATCGCATTGCAGATGCACGGCGGTGGCGGCAACTCCAATCCGCTCGTCAGCGCGCTTGGCGCGCGGTTGACTGCCGGGTTACGCGCAGACGGCGCACCGCCGCTGGATATCAACATTCCGTATGTTTTCTACCACAACGAAGTCCTGCGCTACCTCGAAGTTGTCGGCAGCGTTGGCGCGGTGCCGACCAGCGTTACGCCTGAACTCGCCGTTACGGCGATGGACCGCCAGGCGCTCACCGATGAAATGCCGGCATTGCAGCAACCGTATGTCGTGCTGCATCCGGGCGCGACCGACATTCGCCGTCGCTGGCCACTGGAGAAGATGACTGCGCTGGCAGGAATTCTCGCTGCGCGCGGGCTCGCCGTGTATGTGACTGGCGTTGCAGAAGAATCTGCAGCCGTCGCAAAGGTCGCATCGGGCGCGAACGAAAATATTCATGATCTGTGCGGAAAACTGAGCCTGCCCGGCATGCTGGCCTTGTTGAAATCAGCGGATCTTCTTGTCAGCAACGATACCGGCCCGTTGCATCTCGCGCGCGCCGTTGGCACGGCGACCATCGGTATTTACTGGGTCGGGAACATGATCAATGGCGGTCCGATGAACGTTCGCAATCATCGTTGCGCGATGTCGTGGACAACGCATTGTCCGTTATGTGGAATGGATTGCATCGCGAATGATGCGCACGTACCGCGTGATGGCTGCATGCACGATGAGTCGTTCGTGGACGGCGTTTCCGTTGATGAGATTTCCGCGCATGCGGAGGCCCTGTTGAATCTCCCCGGTGTAACGGCGACTTTCCGGTCCGCCCAGGCATGAACCTGCGCGATCCTGTTCGCCGGCGTTCTATACGTCAGGTTGCTCGCGCTTGGCCACGCCGCGACGCGGGCGCCGCCGCCGTTCCTTGCCGGCAATGAGCGTGAAGAACGAGAACGGCAGGAACGCCATGGTCTTCAAGCTGGAAAGTGCGGACATGGATCGCGCTTCGCGCCCGACTTCCGACAACAGTTCTCCCATCACCACGCGCCGCTTGGCTTCACCTTTCTCCTGCACGATCGACAACCGTGACAGTGAAAAGATGCCGAACAGGAACGCCGTGACAAAAAAGAAATCCCACGATTGCAGGCTCAAGGTGTGAATGATCCGGTCACCCGCCGGACTGTCCCATTCAATGTTCCAGTTCAATTGCCGCCTGGAAAAGAAATCCGCGAACAGGCCGCCGATTACCGGCGCGATTCCTGAGAAGAATGCCGTTACCAGGGCGCGGGTTGAAAGAAACACGATCGCATCCTGCTTGCCGGGTGCGAGCTTGTAGCCGATGTTGCTCAAGGCAAGATTGATTCCCGATAACGAAATGCCGCTGAGAATGTGGATGATAACCAGCAGCGGAATGGTCAGCAGGTGTTCATCGGGAAATGTCGTGAACGTCCAGCCGAGAATCGCGATCAAATAGATCGGGGCGGCGGTGCGCAACACCGTCTTGTTGCTGTACTTGTCGGAATAACGCCCCCAGATGCGAATGAAGAAGATGTTCGCGAGCTGGCTGATGATCGTGAACACGATGACGTAGGCAATCGGGAACCCGAGCATCTTCAGCATGTAAACCGTGAAGAAGGGCGTTGCAAGGTTCACGGCGAAAGCCCAGAGCGAATTGAAGATCAGCAGGTTTCGAAAATTGTGATCCTTGATCGGTTGCGCGAACAGTCGAAAGAGATTTTTTCTGATGGGATAGATTTTCGGCTCCGGCGTTCTCGCCAGCAGCGAGGCGCCGTACAAGCCGACAACGCCGGCAAAAAGAAACATGACCGTGTAGGCGACATGCAGGTTTTCCTCGTAGTTCGCTTCGACATAATCCAGCGAGACTGCCGCGATCAAGCTCAGTGATGCCGCGACGATCATGATCTTGCGGCTGCGATTCGAGAAATATTCTCCGAGGATCGACTCGGGCACGAGATCCTTCATCCATGACGACCAGCTCGTGCCGGCAATGGCGCCGAAGAACTGGTGCAGGAACAGGAAGCCGATCAGCAGGACAATGCCGAGCTCCTCGGGAAACAGGAACGGCAGGGTCGCGATCAGCAACAGCGGCAGCCTGGACAAGGTCAGGCCAAGCACCGTGATCGCGCGCCGGTTAGCGAAGCGATGCACGAGGTAGATGGCGACAAGCTGGAAGAGGTTGGCGAGTGTCGGCAGCGCGACAATCAATCCAATCTGGAAGTTCGACGCGCCCATCAGCAGCGCCAGCGACACCAGGAACGCGCCGCCCGTCAGTGTTGTCATCATTTCGGATGCGATGCCGTCACGGACGACAAGTTTCAGGCCGCGGTCGACGTCTTCCTCGGAAAGGTCGATTTTCGGAGTGAAGTTCATTTTTCCTTGTCGGGGATGGCGTGAAAAAAGAAACGGCGTTGCAAACGAGACTGGCGCTTATGTAGGGTGCGCGGAATACGGCCAACGGTGTAGTCGAACAGCCGTCGGAACAAGCGGAACGCAGCTGAAGCGAACAGCGATGGTATCACCGGCGATTGCGGGATTGGATACGGCAATAACACCTACGCGACTGCGCACCATGTTGCTGCGCGCGTTGAACAACGCGAGAATACGCAATCCGTTTGTCATATTGATTGTGATGAAACCATGAATGAAACGAAACTCGCTGACACTGTCGCGCTCGTACGTGCGAAGCACTTTGGCGCGAATGAAGAAACGTTCGCGAGCAATGCATTCCAGGTTGCCGTGAGCGAACCTGGTGCCGTCGAGCGCGCCATGCACGAACAGGCCTCGCTCGCGGCAGCACTTGAAGATGCGGGCGTGAACATTGCGTGGCTCAATCCGCCGGAACATTCACATTCACCGGACGGTGTATTCCCCAACAACTGGTTCAGTACGCATGAAGATGGACGCCTCGTGCTGTATCCGATGGAAGCGCCATCACGCCGCAGTGAACGCTTGCCGGATTTCGCGGACAGTCTGCGCATGCAAGGTTTCCATGTCGCCGAAACCATCGACTTCAGCGATCGTGAGCGAGACGTGCGCTTTCTCGAAGGCACGGGTTCGCTGGTGCTCGATCGCGTCAACCAAATCGTTTACGCCTGTCCGTCCAGCCGTACTGACATCGCGCTTGCACATGAATGGGCAGAGCGGCTGGGTTATCGCGAAGTCGTGGAGTTCAGGGCACAGGATCCGTCGGGACGCGCGGTGTATCACACCAATGTCGTGATGAGTCTTGGTGCCGGTCTCGCGATTATCTGTTTCGAGGCCATTCCCGTGCAGAAAGTTCGCGATCGCTTGCGGCACCGCCTGGAGGAATCCGGTCTTGCGATTCTCGAGATCAGCTGGCAGCAGGTGAAGGCGTTCGCCGGCAACCAGTTGTTCCTGCAAGGCCGGGATGGTCCCGTCGTGGCATTGTCGGCAACCGCAAACGCCTCGTTGCGGGAGGAGCAGAAAACGCTCCTTGACCGGCACGCCGCGCGCTGCGTTGCCGATATCGCTACAATCGAACGTCACGGTGGCGGCAGCGTGCGCTGCATGCTGGCCGAAATATTCCTGCCGCGCACGAACGGCGGCGTGCACCTCGTATAAGGCAACAAGCGGGAGCCGGATGATGACGCAAAGTCTCCAGGAACGTTACGCGCCACGTGGCATCTGCTTCGGCTGCGGGCTGGCGAATGAAAAGGGGCTGCGGATCAGGAGCATTCCGAAGGGCGAGGAAGTCATCGCGGATTGGCAACCCGAGACGCACCACGAAGCCTTTCCCGGCGCGGTCAATGGCGGCATTATCGGCGCGCTGCTCGATTGCCACTCGAACTGGACGGCGGCGTGGCATTTGATGAATCGCGCTGATGCTGAAATGCCGCCGTGCACTGTCACCGGCGATTTCCACGTGAAGCTGCTCAGGCCCACGCCATCGAGAGGCCCGCTGCATCTTGTTGCGCGCGTGGTCGATTCCAGCGACCGGCGCGCGACCATCGACGCGGAGTTGTCGGTGGATGGTGAAGTCTGCGCCACTTGTCGTGGCAATTTCATCGCCGTGAAGCCCGGGCATCCCGCTTACCATCGCTGGTAAGCGCAGATTGCACGAACGTCAGAGAATGGTTCGTCCCAGCGCGGATTGAATCAGCCACACCGCGAACTTGCCGGTCTTGTTCTCCGTATCCAGCGTCGGATTGAGTTCCACCATTTCCATGCTGACAAGCCGGCCGCTTTTCGCAGCACGCTCGCACACCAGATGTGATTCGCGGAAGTTCAGGCCGCCGGGAACGGCGGTGCCCGTGCCGGGTGCGACGGACGGATCGGAGCCGTCGAGGTCGTAGGAAAGATGAATGCCGCCGGAGGCGCGCCCGACGATTTCAAGCGCTTCATCAAGACACGCACTTACGCCGCGTTCGTCGATTTCGCTCATCGAGAACGCGCGCACGCCAGCTTTCTCAACCATTTCCTTTTCGGTGCGATCGATGTCACGCACGCCGAAGATGACCACATGCTCCGGCTTCAATGCCGGTGGCGCGCCAACGATGTTGATGAGCTCGGGATGGCCGTAGCCCAGCAACGCCGCGAGCGGCATGCCATGGATGTTGCCGGAAGGACTGGTTTCCGTCGTGTTCATGTCCGCGTGTGCGTCCACCCACAGCACGCCGAGATCCTTGTCCTGTTTCCTGAAATGCCGCGCGATACCCGCGATCGAGCCAAGCGCCTGCGAGTGATCGCCGCCGAGCAGCAGAGGAAATTCTCCGGCGGCGAGCGTTGCTTCCGCCGAATCGGCGAGATCGACGCAGACCGGTCGAAGCACGTCGAGATAGCGCGCCTTCGGATCGCCGACTTCGAGTTTTTCCATGGAATGCTGGCCAACGCTCTGCATGCCGGTGACGCTGTGGCCGAGCTTTTCCAGGGCCGGAACCAGGCCGGCGACATGCATGGCGGAGGAGCCCATGTCCGTGCCGCGACGGCCGGCGCCGAGATCAATGTGGACGTTGGTGATGCGGATGTTCATTGGATTCATAGGAGAACTTCCCAACAGGGTGAAACCAGGGACCGGTAAATTCTACCTGTTCCCGGCGCGCGGTTCGAGTTGTGCTCTGCAACAGGCGTTTCATTTTTTTCCATGATGCGACAAACCAAATGCCGTTTGCGCACATCTAATCCGACATCGTTTGCCCCGACACTCGGCCAACACTTCGGCAAGGACACGTCGTGAAAACAACAACATTCTTCCTGCTAAATCTTCTGCTCGTCGTTCCTGCCGCCACATTTGCGGCAAATCCGGCCGCGCAGCCAATCGATATCCCACGTACCGATTCCGCGGTCACGATCGACGGTGTGCTGGATGAGTCCGCCTGGCGCGCCGCGCGCAAGGTTACGCTCGATATCGAAACGAACCCGGCGGAAAACATTCCGGCACGGGTTGCGACCGAGGGATTCATCACTTACGACGAACGCAATCTTTATGTCGCCTTCATTGCGCATGACCCCGAACCGGAATTGATCCGCGCGCACTTGAGCGATCGCGACAATATGTTCCAGGACGATTTCGTGGGCGTGGTGCTGGACACCTTCAACGACGAACGCCGCGGTTTCGAGTTTTTCGTCAACCCGCTGGGCGTGCAGGGCGATCTCTTCCAGGATGACGTCAACCAGGTGGAGGACGCCTCGTACAACACGATCTGGGAGAGCGCGGGCCGGATCACGGACGGCGGCTATATCGTCGAGATGGCCATTCCCTTTCGCTCGCTGCGCTTTGAAGGCAGCGCGCAGCCGCAGCTCTGGAGCATCGATTTCATACGCATTTACCCGCGCGACGAACGCCGGCTTTTCAGCAACAGCCCGCGTGATCGCAATCTTGACTGTTACTTGTGCCAGCTGCCGAAATTCCGCGGCTTCGCTGGCATTGATGCGGGCAACAATCTCGAAATCACGCCGACGATAACTGCGTCCCGCACCGAGAGCAGGCCGGGCTACGGCGAACCGTTCAACGGTGCGGATTCCAATGTCGAACCCGGACTGGACGTGAGCTATGGCATCACGCCGAACGTGATCCTGAACGCGACGCTGAACCCGGATTTCTCGCAGGTCGAAGCGGATGTCGCGCAACTCGACGTCAACAACCAGTTCGCCCTGTTTTTTCCGGAGCGGCGGCCGTTCTTCCTGGAAGGACAGGATCTCTTCGGCGACATATTCGACGTGGTGTACACGCGCAATATCGCCGATCCCGATTACGGTGCGAAAATCACCGGCAAGGAAGGCCCGCATGCCTTTGGCGCGTTTGTCACCGACGATCAGATCACAACCCTGATATTTCCCGGCGTGCAGGGCAACGAGATCGCGTCGTTCGATTTCGACAGTCGCAACGCCGTGGCGCGTTACCGCTACGATCTCGCCTCGAATTCCACCATCGGTGCCTTCGCGACCCGGCGCGAAGGTGGCGGTTACGGAAATTCGGTCGTCGCGGTTGACGGTCTTTACCGCTTCACGGAATCGGATTCCATCACGGCGGAATTCCTTTCGTCGACGACCGAATACTCCGATGCCATCGTCGCGGATTTTGGCCAGCCGGCGGGTTCCTTCGACGGCAGCGCCTGGTATCTGGAATACGAACGCGATGTGCGCGAGTATTTCGTTTACGCCATTCATCATGAGATCGAGGAAGATTTCCGCGCCGATCTCGGTTTCGTGCCGCAGGTGGGTTACGAGCAGAGTGAAACCGGCGGCGGCTATCGCTGGTTCGGCGAGGAGGACGACTGGTATCGGCGGCTGGAACTTTACGGCAACTATGATGCGACCTTCGACAGCGCGGGCCAGGAGCTTGAGCGCGAAGTCGAGGCGTATCTCAGTTTCAACGGCGGCATGCAGTCGTACATCGAGCCCGGCCTCATCCGGCGACGGCAGTTCTATGACGGAACAACGTATTACCAGACGCTGCAAAACCTGTACGTGGAAATGAAGCCGAGCGGCACGCTGTCCTGGGGCATCTACCTGCGACACGGTGATGCGATCGATTTCGCCAACTCCCGCCCCGGCACTCTTCGACAGATCGAACCGTGGGTGGATTTGCGCCTTGGCCGGCATTTTTCGATCAACATCGATTACCGTTACCAGTCACTCGACGTGGCAGACGGCCGGCTCTTCACGGCAAGGATTACCGATCTGCGCAGCACATGGCAGTTCAACACGCGCATGTCGGTGCGCTGGATCGCGCAGTATCGCGATGTGACGCGTGATGCGGCGCTTTATGTCGATGCAGTCGATGACCGCGAGCGAGGCTGGGCGAACCAGTTGTTGTTTTCCTACAAGGTCAATCCGCGCACGCTGATCTATGCGGGTTATTCCGATGGACATGACTCCATCGATACGAATCCGCTGCAGCGCCAATCACAGACGCTGTTCCTGAAGTTGAGTTACGCGTGGCAGTTGTAGCGTAAGACGCGATCCTCTCGCGGCTTCGCTGCTACACTCCGCCTTTCATTCGGGCGGAGTTTTCGCGTGCTGCAACTCATTTTCGGCGTGCTGATGATCAGCCTTTCGGGCGTATTCGTGAAACTGGTCGATACCGATCCGACGGCGAGCGCCTTCTACCGCATGTTTTTCGGCGGCGTCGTGCTTGCTGCGATCACGCTCACGAGACGCGAGTCACTGTGGCTCGGCAAGCGCTACATGATCGCCGCGGCGCTCGCCGCGCTCTGGTTCGCCGCGGACCTGTTCTTCTGGCACCGGAGTATCCTGTACGTCGGTCCGGGCCTTGCGACGCTGCTCGCCAATTTCCAGGTATTCCTGCTCGCGCTCGCGGGCGTCCTGCTGTACCACGAACGTCCTGGCATGCGCCTGTTCATCGCGATACCGCTCGCGTTCGCGGGACTCGTGCTGCTCGTTCTTCCCGAGTGGCTGAGCCTGGGTGCGGACTATCGTTTGGGCGTCATTTTCGGACTGGTAACGGCGGTCTGCTACGGCGGCTATACGCTGACCTTGCGCGCCTCGCGCATGGCGAACTCCACGACGTCGAATTACGCGAACATGGCGGTGCTGTCGCTGACATGCGCGGCCATGCTCGCGCCACTGACGCTCGCGAGCGGCGAATCCTTCGCGATTTCAGGCTTGCAGGATTTCGGCTGGCTGGTTGTTTACGGCGTGAGCGCGCAGTTGTTCGGCTGGGTGCTGATTTCGCAATCGTTGCCGAAACTGAATGCATCGACCGTCGGCCTGGTGCTGCTGTTGCAGCCGGTCAGCGCGTTCGCGTGGGATTTCGCGCTGTTCGACCGGCGCCTCGTCCTGATCCAGTTTGTCGGCGCGGCGCTGGCAATCGGCGCGATTTATCTCGGATCACAGAAAGGTGCAGAAGGGAAAAGAGAAAGGAACATCACGTAATCCGGTGTTCAATCCACCACGCGCAGTGCGCCCGGCAGCACGCCGATCGACAGCTTCTCCGTGCCGTGTTCGATGATTTCCCCGTCCGCATGCACCGGCAACGGTGAATCGCATTCGACAGTCACTTTTTTCGCGCGCAGGAAATGTACCCCGGGAAGATCCAGGTGCGTGCCGCGCAGCACGCGCGGAATGAGCTTCAGTATCTGGCCGCGCGAAAAGTTTTCCGCGAATACGACATCCAGCAATCCGTCGGTGATACTCGCCTGCGGCGCGACGCGGAAACTGCCGCCATAGACGCGGCCATTGGCGACGGCGAGCAAGGTCGCCCGATGCGCAAAGGTTTCCGTTTCCGTGGTGACGCGCACGACGGGGTTGTCATGATGAAAGGCGAGCGTGCGAAGCAGGGCCGCGGCATACACCGCATCGCCGCGCAGCCAGTGAATGCGATTTGCAATGCGCGCGACCTTCGCATCGAAACCGGCGCCGATGCCGTTTGCGAAATAAACGTCGTTGCAGACACCGACATCAATTGCTGTGGTATGGCCGGCAGCGAGCTTGTCGCAGACGGTCTGCCAGTCCGGCGAATCCAGCATTTTCGCGAAGTCGTTGCCGGTGCCGAGCGGAAGCACCGCGAGCGGCATGTTGCCGCCGGCCTGCATCAGGCCATTGACGACTTCGAAGACACTGCCATCGCCGCCGGCAATTGCAACGCAGTCTGCGCCGTTGGCGGCAGCTTCGCGCGCAAGCTCCGTGGCATGGCCGCGGTCGTTCGTGATGCGTGCCTCGCAGTCGAAACCGTGTTGCGAAAGATAACGTGCGATATCCGGGCCGGTACGCGCGCCAGCACCACGTCCTGCATTCGGATTGATGATGAGTTCGATATTTTTCACGGACATGCTCCGCGCCGTTTCCGCGCGAAGCATACACGATGAAATTCCTCAGCGGTTATCGCGCCCGCACGCGCTGCAGGAACTGCTGCGTGCGTTCTTCTTCCGGGTGATCGAACAGGCGTTTCGGTTCGCCGGCTTCGACAATCCGCCCGCCATCCATGAACGCAACGCGATCGGCGAACTGGTAGGCGAAATCCATCTCGTGCGTGACCAGCAGCATGCTCATGTCCGTCGTGCGGCCAAGTTCGCGCAGCACGTCCAGCACTTCACCGACCATTTCCGGATCCAGCGCGGAGGTGACTTCGTCGAACAGCATCACGTCCGGCTGCATGGCGAGCGCGCGGGCAATCGCAACGCGCTGTTTCTGTCCGCCGGACAATTGCTCCGGCCACGCTTCGGCCTTGTCCGCGAGACCGACGCGATCCAGCAGTTCGCGCGCGTTGTTCTCGGCGGTGGTTGCGTCCATGTCTTTCGCCAGGCGCGGTGCGAGCGTGAGGTTCTCCAGCACGGAAAGATGCGGAAACAAATGAAAATGCTGGAACACCATGCCGAGATGCGCGCGCAGGCGATGCGTTTCGGCGCGATCAGCCGGCGCGCCATTCTTCCAGAGCGGATCGCCGTGCACGATCACATCGCCTGCCTGGATGTCCTCCAGCGTCATGGCGATGCGCAGCACCGTGGATTTCCCCGAACCCGACGGTCCGATCAGGGCAACTTTCTCTCCGGCACCAAGCGCGAAATCAAAATTCTCAAGCACGGTGTTTGCACCGAAGCGTTTCGTGACCTGGCGAAATTCCAGTATGGAATCAGCGGCGGATGGCATGGCGAGTCTCCAGGTAGCGGACGGCATAGGACGCGATGAGACTGACGACGAGGAACACGACGCCCGTGATCGTCAGCGGTTCGAGATAGCGGAACGACACCGCGCCGGTAAGCTTCGCGGTCTGCAACATTTCCATCACCGTGATCGCGGCAAGCAATGGCGTGTCCTTGAACATCGCGATCAAATAATTGCCGAGCATCGGCAGAGTGGGCTTCACGGCCTGCGGCAGGACGATGCGCAACCACGTTGTACCGGTTGGCAGGTTGAGCGCGCGCGCCGCTTCCCATTGTCCGCGCGGCACCGCTTCGATGCCCGCGCGATAGACTTCCGCGGTGTAACAGGAATAGTGCAAACCCAGCGCGAGAATGCCGGTAACGAGTGGCGACAACGCGATGCCGTAGTCCGGCAGCACGTAATAAAGAAAATACAACTGGATCAAAAGCGGCGTGGAGCGCACGAACTCGACGATGCCGGATGCGCCGCGTGCAAGCCATGACACTGGCGACATGCGCGCCGTCGCCCACGCAAGCCCGAGAACCGCAGCCAGCGCGAATCCCGCCAGCGTCGCTTCCAGCGTGACGATGAACGCCGCGAGGATTTCCGGCAGCACCTCGAAGGTGTAATCCCAGCTCCAGATCATGCCGCACCTCCACGATGACGCGTGACGGCGCGTTCAAGGCGCCGCATGCCGGCAACGAGGATCTGCGCGACGAAAAAATAGATCAGCAGCGTCAGCGCAAACAACGGAACCGTGTCGAGCGTCGCCGCGCGCTGTACTTGCGCGGTGAAGGTGAGTTCGGAAAGCGTTATCAACGAGACGAGTGCGGTGTTCTTCAGCAACTCGATCAACAGGTTTCCCGCTGGCGGCAGCATCATCGGCAATGCCTGCGGGAGAATCACGCGGAAGAGGACCTTGCGTTCATCGAGATTCAGCGCACGGCCAGCTTCCCATTGTCCGCGCGGCACATTGTTGATCGCGCTTCGGACAACTTCCGCGCCGTAAGCGCCGCTGTTCAATCCCAGCACCAGCACACCGGTGACGAGCGCGGGCAGGCTCACGCCGAAAAACGGCAGCGCGAAATAAAACCAGAACAGTTGCACCAGCGCAGAGGTGCCGCGAAAGGTTTCGACGTAAACGTTCGCAGGCCAGCGCAGCCATCGATGCCGCGAACGCCGTCCGAGTCCCGCAGCGACCGCAAGCAGCAGCGCGACGACCGCGCCGCCGACCGTCAACTGCAAGGTGACGCGCAGGCCTTCGATGAGCGCCGGCAAGTGGGTTTGCAGGAAATCAATCATTCGGCACCGCCTCGCACAATTCCGTGGCGGTGATGTTGCCCGGCAAGGTGTTTTCGCCGAAACCGAACGGTTCAACGAGATCGACGTGGCGCGTTGTTCCGACGGTGGCGTTCAACACCTGGTTGAACGCATCGCGAAATTTCACGTCGCCCTTGCGAAAGCCGAAGGCGCCGTAGCCCTTGACGACTTCGCCATCGATCACCAGGTCCTTGAACGGCTCGGCGCGTTCGAGCGGCGCGTCGGTCTTGCCCAACAAATCGTTCACCGTAAGGCTCGTGCCGGCGTACGCGGAAACGCGTCCGGCGGCGACGCCGTCAACCGCGGATGGTGCGTCGGGAAAAATCCGGATGCGGGAATCGGGAATGCCGATCTCGCGCGCGTACTGCAACTGGATGGCGCCGGTGACAACGCCGAGCGTGGCACCGGGCGTGTCGCGAAGATCACGGTAACCGTGCAACCCGAGCGGATTGCCTGCGGGCACGACGAACGCTTCGCCGATGGCGTAGGTCGGATTGGAGAAAAGAATTTCCTGGCAGCGAAGCGGGGTGATGTACATGCCGGCCGCGATGACATCGAAGCGGCCGGCCTTGAGCGCGGGAATGAGCGAACCGAATTCCGTCAGCACGCCTTCGATTTGTGCGACGCCAAGCTGGCGAAAAATCAGTCGCGCGAGTTCCGGTGCTTCGCCGGTGAGTTGTCCCGTTTCCGTATCGACATAAGCATACGGCGCTTCGTTCGCAAAACCGACCCGCACCACGCCCGCGTCGCGAATGCGTTGCAAAGTGTTGCCGCCAGTTGTCGCGCCGCCATCCAGCTCGCCGGGACGTGGCCACAACCAGGCAAGCAGCAGCGCGACGGCGAGTACGCCCGCCGCGTTACGCAATCTTCGCAACACGAAACCCCCTTCGTCGGTTTTCTTTTATGCGTTACCGGTTCAACCGGATGCGATCGCGACAATGGCCGCGAAATCCTCGCGATTCGCGACGTGCTGCGGCCGCGGTTTCAGGCCGCAAAACGGTTCGACCAGTGTGTTCTCCGTACTGTTGAACACGATGAAAACGTTGCTGCGCGGCAATGGTGTGATGTTCGAATTCGAGCCGTGCATCATATTGCACTCGAAAAATGTCACCAGTCCTGTCGAACCTGTCGGCGAAACGATATCGCCTGCCTCGAACAGTCGCGCAAGACTCTCATCGTCCGGAACACCGGTCTCCTGTTTTTGCAGGGAATGCTTGTAGTTGTCTTCCGGCGTCTCGCCAACACAGCTCAGGAACGTGTGGTGCGAGCCGGGAATGACCATCAACGGGCCGTTGTATTCTGTATTCGGCGACAGGCTGATCGAACAGCTCACCGCGCGCATGTTCGGCATGCCATCCTCGACATGCCAGGTCTCGAAATCCGAATGCCAGTAAAAACCGGTGCCGCGAAAGCCGGGCTTGTAATTGATGCGCGTCTGGTGAAAGTAGACATCGCTGCCGAGCAATTGGCGCGCCACGCTGACAATGCGTTCATCCCGGCACAGGCGTCCGATGACCGCGCTCAGATGATGTATGTCGAAGATGGAGCGAACTTCGCCACTGTCCGGTTCCGTGACCGTTTCCTCCATCGCCTTCACATTCCGGTCGTGGCTCAGGCGCGACAACTCATCCTGGTAGGCGCGCAGTTCCTTCGCGGAGAAAAAATTGTCAAATGTCAGGAAGCCGTCGCGTTCGTATTTCTCAAGATGTCCCGCCGAGAGCGGACCATGACTTGCCGAACCCCAGACCACCGGATCTTTCCGGTCCATCAAACGCGGCGTGTTTTCAAAACGTGACGGATAACGGTCGGCGATGTGCCCGCGCGTCTCGACAACCATTGACATGACGATTTACCTCCGCAATTTCTCCTGTTCGATTGATGGATGACTTGGCTGCCGCAACGCCGCTTTTCAAGCGGCGTTGCGGCAGCGCGAGTGATCGATATCTCAGGCAGCGTCGTTCGACGCTGGATACGCACCCGTTTCATCATGCACTTCCGTACCGCTGACCGGCGGATTGAACACGCACACCATGCGCATGTGCGTGCCCTTGTTGGCGCGCAGCACGTGCTTGTCGTTGTCGTTCAGTGCGTAGATGGTGTCCTTTTCCAGCGGATGCGTTTCACCGGTGGCGACGTCGAGAATCTCGCCCTTGCCTTCGGTCAGGTAAACCGCCTCAAGGTGATTCTGGTAATGCATTTCGAGTTCGGCGCCTTCATGGATCACGGTGTCATGCACCGAGTAACCCATGCCATCGCTTTTCAACAGCAGCCGGCGGCTCGTCCAGCCGAGGTTCTTGCCGCCAACTTCCTTGTCGGTGCCGATAAGGTCTTTGAGCTTTCGAACGATCATTCTTTTATATCTCCAATAGTGCGTAGGTAGGGGTGAGGCGACAGCCGAACCCCAACATCTGGACTGTTGGGGTTCGCTCCCGGAGTACCGGGACCTTGCGCGCTCACCCCAAGCTACGATCACGCTGCCGCCTTGTCCTTCCCGTGCTTCGCCGCAATCTTCTTCACCGCGTCGCGAACGATGTTCAAGCCTTTCTCCAGGTCTTGCTCGCTGATGGTGAGGCTCGGGAGCATCTTGAGCACTTCATCATTCACGCCGGCGGTTTCGATGATGAGATTGTTTGCGAAACATTCGGCGGCCATCTCATTCGCCACGCCTTCGGTTTCGAACGCAATGCCGAGCATCAGGCCGCGACCGCGCACGGAGGCGCCGAGATTTTTCGCGAGCTTCGCGGTTTCTTCCAGTGAGCGAATGGCGAGGTCGCTTTTCCGGCGCACGGATTTTTCGAACTCGTCATTCATCCAGAAGTCGAGTGCCTTTCTTGCGGTGACGAATGCGGGGTTGAAACCGCGGAAGGTGCCGTTGTGTTCGCCCGGCTCCCAGACGTCGAGTTCCGGTTTGAAGATCAGCATCGCGAACGGCATGCCGTAACCGGAAAGCGATTTCGACAGCGTGACGATGTCGGGCTTGATACCGGCTTCCTCGAAGCTGAAGAAACGTCCCGAGCGGCCGCAGCCGATCTGGATGTCGTCAACAATCAGAAGCACATCATGTTTTTTCAGCACCTCGGCAAGACGCTTGAGCCAGGCCATGCTCGCAACGTTCACGCCGCCTTCGCCTTGAACCGTTTCAATGATCGCCGCGGCCGGCTTGTCCACACCGGAACCGGCGTCGTTCAACATCGCGTCGATGTATTCGATCGTATCGGTGTCCTTGCCGAGATAACCGTCAAACGGCATCGGCGTCGCGTTGTTCAAGGGCACGCCTGCGCCCTGGCGCTTGAATGCATTGCCCGTCACGGCGAGTGCGCCGAGTGTCATGCCGTGAAAGCCGTTCGTGAACGACAGAACGCGCTCGCGTCCCGTGACCTTGCGCGCGAGTTTCAGCGCGGCTTCGACGGCGTTGGTGCCAGTCGGTCCCGGCAATTGCGCCTTGTATTCGCCCATGCCGCGCGGTTCGAGAATGACGTTGAAGAAGCGTTCCAGGAATTCGCGCTTCGCGGTCGAGAACATGTCGAGGCTGTGCGTGATGCCGTCGCTCGCGATGTAATCGAGCAGCGCCTGCTTCATGCCCTCGTCGTTGTGGCCGTAGTTCAGCGCGCCGGCACCGGCGAAGAAGTCGAGATACTTCTTGCCGTTCGTGTCGGTAAGCCAGGCGCCTTTCGCGGACGTGAACTCGCAGGGAAATCCGCGGCAGTAACCGCGCACTTCGGATTCATATTTTTCGATGATGTTCATTGCATTCACCATTTCATTTCAGACGTGTGAGGTTGCGCCGGCGGAATCCATGGGGCCGATACGGAACAGGTCTTCCGCTTCGTGGCCGCCAAGATTTTTCGGAAACATGTCCGGCGTGAAAAATTCGGTTTCCTCGCATTCGAGGTTGGAGTCGCGCGCGAAACCGCGGAACAGTGCGCGCGACGGTTCATTGCCGCTCGCGACGGTCGCGGTGATGTATTGCACGCCACGATTCGCCGGCAGCGTCAGCAGCTGGTGCAGCATGTGTTTTGCCAAGCCGCGACCGCGCATTTTCGGGTGCACGCCGATCTGCCAGACGAACAGTTCTTCGGAGCTTTTCGGCGGACGGTAGGACAGAACAAAACCGGCCATGTTCTTTTCGACGTTCGTATCTGCCTGCGGCGCGCTTTCGGCGATGATGCAGTGCTGGCCGAAATGCGTGGCCATGAGCATGTAGCAGTACGCGCTGTTCAATTCGAGCACGCCGTGTTCCTTCACGAACGCCCACATGCGCGAGCCGTCATGCGTTACCGCCGAACGGAAGAAGACTTCCGGTTTGTCGATGTATTCTGCGTCACTCATGCCACTGCCTGCCTGTCCGGTTTGCCCGGGCCGACAAAGTGACCGTGCAACGCTTCCATCGCCATGACGCGATCGCGCTTGCCGACGATTGCCGCGAGCGAATGGTGCGCGCGGAACAGGTGACGGACTTCAACACCGGCGTCCTTGAGGACTTCTTCGATTTCGCTGTGCGTGTCGCGGCAGCTGCCGACATTCAGGCCGACCGCCGATGCCGAAGCGAGTCCGGTTTCGACGTGCACCGCGCCTTCGACATCGCGGTCAAGCTGCTTGCCCAGCGCCTTGATGTCGGCAATGTCTTCGGACGGCACGTACATGTCGCGCCGGCCGTTGCCGCATTCGACGGAAAGGAACGGATCCGCGTCGCCGAGAATGTCGGCAACGGTTTCGCAGGATTCCTCGTCATTCGCGGTATTGATGCGGATGAGTTCCTTGTGTCCGGCGATGCCGGTGACTTCCGCATTGCCTTTCTTGTTCGCGTCGCGCGTGATCAGCGTGCCGTCGCCTTCCTCGAAGGTGCTTTTCGCGCGCATGTCGAGATTGCGCTTCCAGGCGTATTCAACCGAGCGCGCGTTCAACACCGATGCACCGTGGCGCGCCATTTCCAGCATTTCTTCGTGATTCATTTCATCCAGGCGCTGTGCAGTTTTAACGACGCGCGGATCGGCGCTGTAAATGCCATCGACGTCCGAGCAGATCTCGCAATGCTGCGCGTCGAGTGCAGCAGCGACCGCGACGGCGGTGGTGTCTGAACCACCGCGGCCGAGCGTGGTGACTTCGCCTTTTGCGTTCACGCCCTGGTAGCCGGCGACGACAACGACCTTGCCGCGTTCGAGTTCGCGTTGGACGCGATCGGGGCGCACATCGGTAATGCGCGCGTTGAAATGCGTGTCCGTGGTCTTGATGCCGGCCTGCGGACCGGTGAGCGAAATCGAGCCCACGCCCATCTGCTGGATCGTCATCGACAGCAGCGACATCGAAATGCGCTCGCCCGCGGACAGCAGCATGTCGAGTTCGCGGCGCGCCGGTTGCGGGGCGAGGTTGGTCGCGAGATCGAGCAATTCGCTGGTCGTGTCACCCATGGCCGAGACGACCACGACGACGTCGTATCCTGCCTTGCGCGCGGCGACAACTTTGCGTGCAACCAGTCGCAGCCGCTCTTCGGATGCGACCGAACTGCCCCCGTATTTCTGGACGATGATGTTCATCGTGGTATTACTCCTGGGTTCTCGTTTATTTCCGGATTCGATTCGTGTTCAAGATTTCATTCGTGATTTCAGCGAAAGCCATGCCGTACCCGCATGGACGCGAGCGGCGGCAAGGCCTGCGGATTCAGTGGCCGGGCGGCGGCAGGGAAGGATCGACAGCAGCGAGGACAGGATTGCGACGCGGCATCAGCTTGCCGATCCCGGCGTTCATTCCGCTTGGCCTTTTTCAGATGGGGGCTTCTCGAGCGGTTCACCAGTGTTGATATCGCCACTCAGAAACGGCGACAGCGTGGTCGCCGGCAGCGGTGAATCGCCGGAATAAAGTGCGGCGTTGCCAAACTCCTGGGCTTCCATCATTTCGACAATTTTTGCCAGCACGCGGTCGATTTCTTCCTGCTGCTCGACGGGGAGTTCCCCCAGCCGGCGCGAGAAAGTTTCATGCAAAGGCGGCGGCATTTGTCCGACCAGGTTCCGGCCTTCGTCCGTCAAGGCGATTTCGACCTTGCGCTTGTCGTCGACGCTGCGTGCACGCGTCACCAGGCCGCGCTTTTCAAGCCGGTCGACAATGCCGGTGACGGTGGCGGGCGAGAGCGAAATGCGGCGCGCCAGCGTGCCCGGCGCGGTCGGGCCAAAGCGCAGCAAGTGACGTACGCAGACCAGTTGCGGGCCGGTCAGGCTGTAACGCAACGCGAGATAGCGGCTGTAAAGATCGACGGCGCGGATGATGCGCCGCAACGACCCGAGAATCCGGTCGTCGTAGCTGGTGTCATCATCCGGCGGGAGCTGGGCGAGGTTCTGGCTCATTGAAATTTTGGAAGCAAATAGTTTGTGTTCAAATATTTCGTAACCTTAACAATTTTTGGGACTCAGTGCAAAGGTGTATCCGGCTGCGCGGGAGCCCCAGGCCGCGGTGCTACAATCGCGCGCAGTCGTGGAATTCCCTGAAATTTCCCCTGGAACTTCAGAAACAACCGCCCGAATCCAACGAGGACAACATGCTGGAACTGGTCATCAAGGCAGTCATTGCCTATCTCCTTGGCTCGATTATCGGCAGCCTGGTCGTGGGCCGATTGTTCGGCGGCGTGGACATTCGAAGCGAAGGCAGCGGCAACGCCGGCGGCACCAACGCGTTGCGCACGCGCGGCTGGAAATTCGCGCTTCCCGTGATGCTGATCGACGTCGGCAAGGGCGTGCTCGCGGCCCTGGTCGTGGCGCGCCTGCCATTGCCGTGGGTTCCGGAGGCGCTGTTTCATCCCGCCTGGATCGCGGTTGCCTGCGGCGCTGCGGCGGTGATCGGGCATGTCTGGCCGATCTGGTTCCGCTTTCGCGGCGGCAAGGGCATGGCCACGTACCTCGGCGTGCTCGGCGTGCTGGCCTGGCCGGTGCTGGTGATGGCGCTGCTGGTCTGGATGATCGTGCTGGTTCTCACCGGTTACGTGGGCCTTGCGACCATGATCGCGGCGGCGGCAGTTGCGATTTACAGCCTGCTGATAACGGGTTTCGCGCCCTTGTTCTGGTTCGGGCTCGTGATGGCGCTGTTCATTGTTTTTACGCACCGGACCAACGTCGCCCGGTTGCGCGACGGCACGGAATACCGTTTCGAGAAAGCCATGCTGTTCAAGCGCGTGCTGGGAGACTGAGCGCGTGCAGGCGACACGCCAGCGCCTGCTCGGCCTGCTGGCCGATGGGCATTTTCATTCCGGCGATGCGCTGGGCGCCGCGCTTGGCGTGTCGCGCGCCGCGGTCTGGAAGCAGATCGCCGCGCTGGGTGCGCTCGGGCTGGATGTCTTTCGCGTGCCGGGGCGCGGTTATTGTCTTGCGCGGCCGCTGGAATTGCTGGATCGCGAGCGCATTCTTGCCGGCCTTGAAGCGGACGTGCACGACCGCCTGGTCGAGCTTTACTTGCTCGATAGCGTGAATTCGACCAACACCTTTCTCATGGAGCAGGATCACGGCGCGGTCATGGCTTGTATTGCCGAGCACCAGCAGGCGGGGCGCGGTCGTCGCGGCCGTGACTGGGTCTCACCTTTTGGCGCTAATCTCTATCTTTCCCTGAGCTGGCCATTCGCCAGCCTGCCGCCGGATTTCCCGGCGCTCGGTCTCGCGGCTGGCGTGGCCGCGAGGCGCGCGCTGGCGGATATCCGTTGCAACGGCGTGCAACTCAAATGGCCGAATGATCTTTATGCGAACGGCGCGAAACTCGGCGGCATCCTGCTCGAGATGCGCGGCGAACCGCCCGGTCCCTGCCGCGTGATCGCCGGCATCGGCATCAATGTCGCAATGCCCGCGGATGCGGCGGGAATTGACCAGGTGTGGACCGATCTTTCCCGTCTCGCGGGTGAAACACCGTCTCGCAATGCACTTGCCACAAGCCTTCTGAATCACTGGGTGACCGCATTCGCGGCCTTCGAGCGCGGCGGTTTCGCGGGATTCCGGGCGGAATGGCAGGCCGCTGACCTGCTCGCAGGCTGCGAGGTGGAAGTCGCGGAAGGCAAGCAGCGGTGGCGAGGCCGCGCGCGCGGTGTTGCAGCCGATGGCGCGCTCGAGCTTGAGACCATTGACGGTCTGCGGCGCGTGGTGGCGGGCGATGCCAGCCTGCGGCGGGCGGCGTCATGAAGCTTTTTATCGACATCGGCAACAGCCGCCTGAAATGGGGCGCCTGGGACGGTGCCGACTGGACGGCGGAAGGCAGTATTGCCACTGACAGCGATGCGCTGACGGACTGGATCGCCTCGATTCCGCGCCCCGACGGCATCTGGATCGCGAGCGTCAGCGCGGAAGACTCGGTGATTCGTGTCGCGGATGCGTGCAAGGCGGCGTTTGGCGTTACGCCGGTTCGCCTGAAAACCGCGGCGGAAACCCGTGGCGTGCGTTGCGCGTACGCGGAGCCTCGGCGTCTCGGCGTGGATCGCTGGCTCGCAGTGGTTGCGGCCTTCCTCGATACCGGCGGACCGGCCATTGTTTTTGATTGCGGAACGGCCATTACGGTCGATGCCGTCACGGCGAATGGCGAGCATCTCGGCGGCCTGATCGTGCCTGGCATGCGTCTGATGTGCCGCGCGCTTTACGGCAGCACGGCCGGCATCCCCGACGAAGGTGACATCGGCGATGTCGGCCTTCTGGCGCGCGATACGCGCTCGGCGGTCAGCGGCGGGAGCTTTTATGCCGCGATCGCGTTCATGCAGCATGTCGCGGCGGAATTGCGCACGCATCTCGGTGCCGGAACCCGCGTGTTGCTCACGGGTGGCGATGCCGAGCGTCTGCGCCCGCTGCTCGATCCTGATTTCGAATGGCGACCGCGACTGGTCATGGAAGGCATGCGTGCCATGGTCGAGGAGAAGACGTGAAAGCGCTCTTGATGTTGCTGCTGCTTGCGAACCTCGGGTTTTTCGCGTGGCAGCACTGGTATGGCGAGGAAGCTTCCGATCCTTTCGCGTCAGGACATCCGGTTGAAGATGCGTCGCCGCGTCTCGCGCTGGTTGGCGAAAGCCGTTCTGATGCGCTCGCCGCTGCGCCGAATGTCGCCGAGCCGCCGCCCGTCCAGGATGATCCGGCGCAAGAATTGGCAGAAGAAAGTGTTCCTTCAGCGCCCCTGATAACGTCCTTGGCCTGCGCGACGCTCGGTCCGTTCGAGGAGCGCGATGTCGCCCAGATCGCGCTCGTGCGCCTCGACGAGCTGGGATTCCCGTCGTCCATGCGTGAATCGGGCGGCCAGATCCGCTCGGGGTTCTGGGTTTACCTGCCGCCATTTCCGTCCCGCGATGCCGCAGAAACAGTGCGGGACGAATTGCGCGCGAAGGGCGTGAACGATCTGTTCATCGTGAATGGATCGGTCAGCGGATCGGAACAGCAGAACGCGATTTCACTCGGGCTTTTCAGTACGCCGGAACGCGCCGACCAGCGCGCGGCGGAGATCGGCCGGCTCGGTTTCGCGCCGCGCGTAGCCGAGCGTTTCCGCGACGCAACCGTCTATTGGGTCGATTTCGTCCAGGCGCCGGGTGAAACCCTGGAGCCCGAAGCGCTGGGCGTCATGGGCGCCGGCGTCACTTTGCCGGAAAAGCACACGATTCCCTGTGCCGACATTGCGGTTGAGCCGGACGCGGCCTAGAATCCGCAACCTGCTTTTTCAGGTCCATGGTTCAGGCTGGTGTAGCTCAGTTGGTAGAGCGGCTGATTTGTAATCAGTAGGTCGCAGGTTCGACTCCTGTCACCAGCTCCAGGTTTCCCGTTCAGAAAATTCCGTGGCGGGTCAAAGCAATGCCATCCGCGCATTGTTTCCGGCGCGAAACCTCTCTACACTACGCGGCCCGCGAAATCTCGGTCCGGAAGCGCGTATTTCCTTGACAGCTACCCGGAAAATCCGTGAAAATTCGCGGCTTACGTCCGCGGAGGGGTACTCAAGCGGTCAACGAGGGCAGACTGTAAATCTGCTGGCTATGCCTACGTAGGTTCGAATCCTACCCCCTCCACCAGAATTGATCGGTCGTGATGTCGCGCGGACCGATGTCGCGAAAAGGGAATGCTGAGGATTTCAGTATTCCTTTATTTATGGGTGATCCCGCCAGTAAACGGGGTGATGCCCGGACGGGACCGGGATATGCAAGGCGGGTGTAGTTCAATGGTAGAACCTCAGCCTTCCAAGCTGATGATGTGGGTTCGATCCCCATCACCCGCTCCAGTTTGCAGGGCAGGCCCGGATGTAAGCCCATATAGCTCAGTGGTAGAGCACTTCCTTGGTAAGGAAGAGGTCACCAGTTCAAGTCTGGTTATGGGCTCCAGTTTTGAATAGTCAATGAATTCAGTCATCAAGAAGTAACTCGGGAGACACCGATGGCCAAGGGTAAATTTGAGCGTACGAAGCCGCATGTAAACGTTGGCACGATTGGTCACGTTGACCATGGGAAGACGACGTTGACGGCGGCGCTGACGGTGGTTCAGGGCAAGAAGTTCGGCGGCGAATCACGCGCCTACG
>DASVDI010000055.1:0-82202 GCA_036381175.1 Gammaproteobacteria bacterium | reverse complement strand
GGCGTGTAGTAGGGGCTCATCAGATCCGGTTGCGCCTCGCTGGTCATGACATCGAAGTCATAAGTCAGGCCGTCCGGCGTATGCAGCCTGAAGCCTTCGCCGGCAGCGCCTCCTGCGGCGTGACTTGCGTTTATCACGCATTCCACCATCCAGTGATTGCTGGTCACCACCGGATAGTCAGCCGGGTTTCCGGGGCTGAGCGTATTCGGACCCCGGCTCAGCAATTCCTGCGTTCCTTTTCCGGGAATGTGAGCGTGGTAGCCCTGCCAGTAATCCTCAGCGGGAATGGGATGCCCGCCGCTCCCCTGCTCGGGAACCGCGTCCGGCGGTTTGTGAAAGTTGCTGCACCGTGTCGCGGGCCAGCCGTACTGGGTGGCCAGCACGGTTGTGATCTTTGGCACATCAACGCGCCAGTCGCCCAGTTCCGCATCCGTGGAATACGATTCCATGTAATTAAAACCGTCAAGGGCCAACGTACGCGCGAACTCGACCGGCAAGACGCTATTACCGGGAATGGATACGTCCACATGACGGAAGGAAACCTGGCCGGAATTAAGATCGAGGGACTCGCCCGCAAGGTCCGTGCCAAGCGGGTCGAACGTTTCATTCACCGTGTAGAGTTTTGAAAGCTCGTCGTCCGGCTGGACCCCTTCAAGTGCATGTGCGTTGGAAACCAGCAGGCCGCAAGCGGCCAGAAGAAAGATGCGAAGCCCCGTCATGAGTCGTTCCCTGTGGTTATATGTGCCGCGCTGCTTTGTTGTCAGGCTCGTCCCCGAAAACGCGTGTGCCTGGCAGGCGAGACTTTGGAGATGCAGGAATATAACGACGTTCTTTTGGGGGCTTCAACCCTTTTTATCGCTTTTTAGGGGAAGCGCACATGCACAAATACGGGTAACACCCTATTCGCTTTTCTTGATCATGATTTGGCGATTACCCGAACCGGCCTTCTTTCCACTTCCTGTAAATGAAAAGGCCCGCTGATGCGGGCCTTTTCACTTGTGTCATCTCAGCCTCTCTCACTCGTTCGCGGCTACGAGACTATCGAGTTCCTTTCGTTCCCAACCATCTTCGGTGCGATGGATTTCATAGGTTGGCCAGCAGTGCAGCAGGATGGCGGACAAAGTCCGCCCTACTCGAACAATGCTTCCTCGGACAACCCTTCCGCCTCGAGAATCTGCCGCAGCCTTCGAAGCGCGTCCATCTGGATCTGCCGCACGCGCTCGCGCGTCACGCCAATCGAACTGCCGACTTCTTCCAGCGTGGCTTTCTCGTGGCCGTTCAGTCCGAAGCGGCGTTCGACGACTTCGCGCTGCTTGTCGGACAATTTATCCAGCCATTTTTCGATGACATTGTGCAGGTCTTCATCCTGCAGTAGTGCGGAGGGATCGGAATTGTTGTCGTCGGGAATCGCGTCCAGCAAAAGTCGGTCACCTTCCTTGCCGATGGGAACATCCACGGATGCGATGCGCTCGTTGAGGCCGAGCATGCGCTTCACGTCGTTGAGCGGCTTGTCGAGCACGGTCGCGATTTCCTCGGCGCTGGGTTCGCGGTCGAGCTTCTGCGCGAGCTGGCGCGCGGCGCGGAGGTAAAGATTGATTTCCTTGATGACGTGGATCGGCAGGCGGATAGTACGCGTCTGGTTCATGATCGCGCGTTCGATGGTCTGTCGAATCCACCAGGTTGCGTAGGTGGAGAAACGAAAACCGCGTTCGGGATCGAATTTTTCGACGGCGTGGATGAGGCCGAGATTACCTTCCTCGATGAGATCGAGCAGCGGCAGGCCACGATTGATGTAACGGCGGGCGATCTTGACGACAAGGCGCAGGTTGGATTCGATCATGCGCTTGCGCGCGGCTTCGTCGCCTTTCAGCGCGCGGCGCGCGAAATGCACTTCTTCTTCGGCCGTGAGCAGCGGCGAGAAACCGATTTCCCCGAGATACATGCGTGTCGCATCCAGGGCTTCCTCGGTGAACTGGCGTCCACCGGTGCCGAGACGCACGTCGCCGTCATCGGAAGCGGCAGCCTCCTCGACGGTGAACTCTTCCTCGGTGTCCCCCATGACGTCCTCACCGAACCCGGCATCGCCCTCATCGATGCCGCTGGATTCCGGGAGCTCTGCGCGAGCGTCCCACCCCTCTTCCAAGCCACTCGCCGGTCCAGGACCGCGCGCGCGTGTCGTTCGTTTTGCATCCACGCCATTGCCCTTCTGCAACAACGCGCCTGTTTCGCGAAAAAAATCTCAGCGCGAGGGCAGGTAATCGAGGGGATCGACAGCTTCTCCATTCAAGCGAATTTCGAAGTGCAAAAGCGGTTTGTTGCCCGGGCCCGTGCCCATGGAAGCAATCCTGTCCCCCTGCCTCACCTCCTCGCCTTCGCGAACGTATATTGTGTCGTTATGTCCGTAGGCGCTCAGGTACTCTTCGGAGTGCTTCACGATAATAATCTTGCCGTATCCGATAAGTCCACTTCCCGAATACACCACCTTGCCATCGGCAGCAGCGAGTATCGGATCACCGACGACACCGCCGATGGTGATGCCTTTTCCGGTCGCATTCGGCGCACCGAACTTCGCGATGACTGCTCCGCTGGCAGGCCAGCGCCAGGCGCCTTGCGGCAGCGGTGGCGCGGGCTCTGACACGCGCGATGGCGACGGCGAAACATTGACTGGCGTGGATTGCGGCGCACGCGCTTCTGCAACGAGCGCGAGTTTCTGACCGGGATAGATGGTGAAGTCGGCGCCGATGCCGTTTCGCGTCGCAAGCGTCCGGTAATCGAGCCCGTAGCGCCAGGCGATGGAATACAAGGTGTCACCGCGTTGTACTTCGTAAACCTGGTCCTCGGCAGGATTCGCGCTGCCGGCATCCCACCGGTACGCGCCGGCGCAACCCGCAGCAGCGAGCGTTGCCAGTAGCGCCAGTGCGCGAATCAATATCGCCAGATCAGGAAACCGATAATGCATAGCAACACCGTAACCCAGCCGATGACGTCAACGTATTCCCGCAGCTTGCGCTCCATGGCTTCGCCGCCGAAACGAATCAGTCCCGCAACAAGATAAAAGCGTCCGCCACGGCCGATGAACGAGGCGAGCACGAACAGCGGCAGGTTCATTGCCAGCGCGCCCGCGCCGATGGTGAACAGCTTGTACGGAATCGGCGAAAAGCCGGCGACGAAGATCGCGAGGAAGCCCCATTCGTCGAACCACGCCCGCACATGCAGGTATTTTTCCCAGTAACCCCAGTCGTGCAGCAGGCCTTCGACGGCCTCCAGCGCGAAATAGCCGATGGCGTAGCCGAAGATGCCGCCGGCAACGCTGGTGAGCGTGGTCAGGAGCGCGTAGCGCCAGGCGCGCTCGGGCCTTGCGAGCGACATCGGCGCGAGCATCACATCCGGTGGAATCGGAAAGAACGAGGATTCGGCGAAACTCAGGATGCCGAGATACCACGGCGCGTGACGGTGCGCGGCCCAGGCAAGCACCTTATTGTAGAGCGGTGAAAAGATTCGCATCAGGAAAGCCCGCCAAGCAAAGGAACGAAGGAGACCGCGTCGATTACGGATCGCTCGCAAACCATTCCCTTGCGCTCCACCAGGGTGAGCTCCTGCGAACCCGACGGTCCGACCGGGATGATCATGCGCCCGCCGTCAGCGAGCTGCTCCAGCAGTCCGGCGGGAATTTCCTCGGGCGCCGCTGTCACGAGAATGCCGTCATAAGGGCCGTGTTCCGGCCAGCCCCAGCTGCCATCGGAATGTTTCGCGCGCACATTGCGGTATCCGAGTTCGCGGAAGCGCTGCCGCGCACGAATGAGAAGCGCGTTGATGCGCTCGACAGTGAACACCTTGTTT
Source organism: Gammaproteobacteria bacterium (assembly GCA_036381175.1). Classification (GTDB taxonomy): domain Bacteria; phylum Pseudomonadota; class Gammaproteobacteria; order Natronospirales; family JAJUFS01; genus JAJUFS01. The sequence goes on along the minus strand of DASVDI010000055.1, from coordinate 78,362 downwards.
ACCAGCGGCGCGAGCACAGCCGTCTGGTAACCGCAGCCGGTGCCGACTTCGAGCACGTTGTTCAAGGTGCCGCCTGCCAGCAGCGCTTCGGTCATGCGCGCCACCACCCAAGGCTGCGAAATCGTCTGGCCGTGGCCGATCGGCAGCGCCGTGTCTTCGTAGGCGCGTGTTTCCAGCGCTTCATCCATGAACAAATGCCGCGGCGTTTCGCGAATACGATCCAGCACGCGCTGATCGCGGATGCCGTTGTCCTTCAGCCGCTGCACCAGCCGCTCGCGTGTGCGCGCGGAGGTCATGCCGATGCCGCTGCGGCGGATGTCAGCGTTCATCGCGCCATCCCCTCAAGCCAGCCAGACACCTGTTCGAGCGCCTGGTAACGCGTGAGGTCCACGGTCAGCGGCGTGACGGAAACAAAGCTGCGCGCAATGGCGTGAAAGTCCGTGCCGGGACCGGCATCCTGTTCCGCACCGGGTGGACCGATCCAGTACACGCGCCGGCCTTTCGGGTCCTCGCTCGGCACGACGGGTTCCGCCCTGTGACGATTTCCGAGGCGCGTGGCCTCGAAGCCTTTCAGCTCGTCCCACGGCAGATCGGGCACGTTCACATTGAGAATGGTGTCGGCGGGCAGTGGATCGCGCGACAGGTGTTCCATGATCTCGCGGGCAACGCGCGCGGCCGTCGTGAAATGCGTCGCGCGCGACGAGCAGAGAGACACGGCAACCGCCGGCAAACCGAGAAAGCGGCCTTCCATCGCGGCGGCCACCGTACCGGAATACAGCACGTCGTCGCCAAGATTGGCGCCGGCGTTGATGCCGGAGAAAACCATGTCGGGCTCTTCGGACAGGAATCCGGTAATCGCGAGATGCACGCAATCCGTCGGCGTTCCATCGACGCTGTACACATTGTCCGCCTCGCGGCGTGGGTGCAGCGGATATGCCAGGGTGAGCGAATTGCTTGCCGCACTGCGGTTGCGGTCGGGTGCCACGACGGTGACACGCTCGGTGCGGGCGATTTCCTCGGCGAGGCAGCGGATTCCTTCCTCGCGAAATCCGTCATCGTTACTGACAAGCACGTGCAAGCGGCAGGTCCCCGGTGAATGATTCTCTATTGTTTTACGCGGTTTGCGACGCGGGCTGCCCGCGCCAGGATTGGGCGTTACTATACCGGAACCTCCGGATCGAGGCAGGTAGGCGCATGAACGACGAACATGATGACGAGGACATTGCTGCGTTTCGCGATGCCATGCGCGATGTGCGTCCGCTGTCGTCCGCCGAGCGCGTCGAACGCCGCTCACGTCCCCGTCCCGTGCCGCGTTTCAGCCAGGCTGACGAGACGCGCGTGCTCGGCGAAAGCCTCGCGAACGATCCGTATGCAATGGAACTCGAAACCGGCGAGGAACTGCTCTACCTGCGCGAAGGCTCAAACCCGAAATTGTTGCGGCGCCTGCGGCGCGGCGAATTTCGCATCGCCGCCGAAGCGGACCTGCACGGCCTCAACGAACGCCAGGCGGGCGACGCGATCCGCGAATTCCTCTCCGAAGCCCGCCGCGAACGCTGGCAATGCGTTCGTATCATCCACGGCAAGGGCTTGCGTTCCGGTCCCGGTGGTCCCGTGCTGAAAGCGAAAACCGCGAGCGTGCTTCGAAAGCGCGACGACGTGCTCGCGTACGCGAGCGCGCGGCCGGCGGATGGTGGGACGGGAGCGGTGCTGGTTTTACTCGGGAAGAAGTAAGAAGATCACGACGTGACTTCTACCTTTGAAAGATTCGAAACACGTGGCAATTCAAATCAACAAACAAGGGGACCCATCATGGACATTCAATTCACCCTCAACATCGCCGCCCTGCTCGCGCTGATCGCCGGCATTCTCATTCTCATCAAGCCGCGATTGCTGAATTACGTCGTCGCGATCTACCTGATCGTGATCGGCGTGCTGGGATTGCTAGGGTATTGATGTAGGAGCGCGCTCCCGCGCGCGATCCCCGCATCGGTCGCGGGAGCAGACTCCTACAGCGCTTCAATTACCGTCACCGCGCTCGCGGCTACTTCACGGATACCCTGATTGCATAAATCCACCAACTCTTAAATGCTCGCGGTCCACTGAAGGACCTCCGATTCGTGCAAGGAGCGCACCATGCGAGCAATCGTTACTGCCGTTATCGTTTCTTCCATTCTTGTTGTTGTTTCCCTGATCCCCGCTCATGCCGACTCCACTTCGACCATTTGGGTTGCCGGTGCGAATGGCGCATACGAAATCGAGACGAGTACGGGCGAAATCATCGCCACTATACCCACCGAGATGCCGGTTGACGCCATCCAGATCGAGCCGTCCAGCGGCGCAATCTGGATGTTGTCCAACAACAGACTGCTGATTTATTCATCCGATAGCGAACCGCAGACGGAAATTTCTCTTCCTGTGAACGGGACGATGCTGGCCACGTTGCTTGCAATCGACACGGAGAGCGCATCGGTCTGGGTCGCAGATCCGCAAAACGTTTTCCGGTTCAGTATCGATGGCTCACTCGTCGAGTCGTGGTTGATGCCATCGACAGCGTTCGTGCAAACGATAACGCCGACGCCTGATGGCACACTGTGGCTGGCAGGTGATGCAACCGTGTGGCGTATCGCTGATGGCAACCTGGAAGAAGCATTTTTCTCGGATGATCTTTCGATTCGCGGGATGGCCGTCGATCCTGTCAGCGGAGATTTGTGGCTGGCAGGCGGGCATGGGGTGCGCCTGTACGACACATCAGGCACGCTGCGGGAGGAAATTCCGCTGCCCGCCGGAATCAACGCAATGCGCGTCACGGTAGATGCTGCCGGCGCCTGGATTGGTGGGCCATTCAGTGCTGTTCGTCTCAATGCTGCTCATGAGACGGTTGTCTCGATCACGCCCTTTTCAGACATCACCTCGCCTTGGGGTTATCCGGTGGTCACGACGGATGTGACCGGTTCCCTGCCGCCGGGTCACGTGTGGATGAGCGCGGCAGATCACGTGCGACTGTTTGCACCAGATGGAACATACAGCAAGGATCTTGTGGTTCCCGCTGCTGGCATAGTCAACCGCCTTGCAGAGTATCGCGACAACACGCCTCCGGAAATCCGCATCGACTTCCCGCCAGAAGCGACTGCCTTCAATGACCCGAAACCGATGATCGGCGTCTCCTTCGAAGATGAAGGCAGCGGAATCAATGCAACTTCCTTGCGTTTTAGCATCGACGCGCAATCAACAGCATTTGAATGTGATAGCGGCGAAGGGTTTGCGAACTGCCAACCCGTCGAAAACTTTTCCGAAGAATCGCACTATTTGACGGTGACCATCTCGGACAAGGCTGGAAACGTTTCCGCACCTGCCGAACTGAATTTTATTATCGATCTCACTTCGCCTTCCGCGCCGCCCGCAGCGAGTATCGATGTTCAGTTCGAAAACGGCTTTGCGCACATCAGCGCGGCCGCAGGCAGCGTCGAGCCCGGCACGAGAATCACCATCACCAATCTGCGAACGAGTGAGAGCGTGACGGTCAGTGCCGGACTGGATGGCAGTTTCAGTGCTTCACTGGCAGGGGCGGAAGGCGATACTTTCGAGATCACGGTTTCCGATGCTGCCGGCAACGTTTCCGAGCCGATCGAACGTGAAACAGGATCGGTTCTGCCCCCGGATCCTGCAACAATTGCGCCGCCAATTCCGAGTAACGAGCATGTTTCGTTTCATGATTCTATCCGCTTTCTTTATGAGCATGACACCCCGGTTCAATCCAATGTCGTTTCGAGCGCTCTCGATGAAAACCGCACTGCAGTGCTACGTGGGCGCGTTCTTGATGCGAGCAACGAACCTGTTTCCGGAGTGCGTGTTTCCATTGTCGGGATTGGCGAATTCGGAGAGACGCTGACTCGCGAGGATGGCCGCTATGACATGGTCGTCAATGGTGGTGCCTATGTCGCGATTCAGTTCAAGAAAGAGGGCTACCTCTCGGTTCAACGCAAGGAGAATATCGCAACCAACAGGTTCCATGAGTTCGACGGCATTGTCATTTTGCCGCTCGACGAGCGTTCAACTGTCGTGCAGATGGGGGCTACCGAACAGCAATTGGCGATTGCCTCAACGAATTCAGACGCAGATGGTGCACGTACCGCGAAGGTTTATTTCCCCCGGTATACACAGGCGGAATTGGTTTTGCCGGACGGTTCCCGACAGCGGCTGGAGCAACTGACCTTCCGTGCAACCGAGTACACCGTTGGCGAGAACGGACCGGCCGCGATGCCGGGTACGCTGCCCCCGACGACGGCCTACACGTATGCCGTCGAACTCTCGGCGGACGAAGCGATCGCCGCAGGTGCCGTATCTGTCGAGTTCAACCAGTCTGTATCCCTTTACGTTGACAACTTTCTCGACTTTCCTGTCGGCACCATTGTTCCTGTTGGCTGGTATGACCGTGAAAACGCGGCATGGGTGCCGTCTGAAAACGGCATCGTACTCGAAGTTCTCGGACAGGATGCGATTACCGGATGGGGTCTGATAGATGTGGACGGCGACGGGGAGCCCGAAAGGCGTGAGGACTACGACGTCGAAACACGTGATCTCTGGGAGTTCGGCATCAGCGACTCGGAAGCCGATTATCTTGGCACTAATTTTCCTCCTGGAACGAAGCTGTGGCGCGCGCCAGTTACGCACTTCACGCCCTATGATCTGAACTGGCTCCGTGGATCGTTGTCCGGAAATGGTCCGCCACGCCCACCGTTTGATCCAGATCCGTCACCTCCGAACATTCCCGAGCTGAACTCTGAAGATGCTACAGAGTGCGAAGGTTGCATCCTTGAGGTTGAGAGTGGCGTGGTGCGCGAAGCAATTCATATTCCAGGAACGCCGTTCAATCTGGCCTATCGCTCACGTCCGCATGTGGTTTCCGGCAATCCGATAGTTGGTTTTCGGATGACCTGGGTTCCGAGGAGCAGTACTGATCCGCGAATACAGGTCTTCCGACCAAGAATGAGCCTTTTCGTGAACGGCCGGCTCGTGGATTCATCTCCCGCACCATTGGTGGTCGGAGCAGCCGCGCAGCTCGTTTGGAACCAACGTGATGCCTACGGACGAACTAGCTATGGTCCGCACAATGCCAGCTTGGTCTATAGCCATGAAACGAACGTGTGCTACGACGGCGTGTTACTGAATGAGGCCGAGTTGCAGATGCCGATATTTGGGGTCGCACCGATCGAAACGGGTCCGATGGGAAATTGTCGTCTTGCTGCAACTTATCGAGTTGAACGGAAACACGACCTCGTGCTCAACGGAATGCAGAAGTCGTTGGGTAAGCTGGCAGGCTGGAACCTCTCGCCGCTCCATTCCTATAAGCCCAATACGCGCGAATTGCTCCGGGGTGATGGAACAATCAGGAAAGGAATTCCGACGCCCACATATCGGCCGTGGCAGATGATAGAGACGGTGACAACTCCGACAGATTCTGAAGGCATTTCGATCGGAGATGCCGTTGGCTTGCCATTCTCGGATGTTGATCTGTCAACCGTCCATTCCGCGACATACGGTCCGGATGGAACGCTTTATCTCACATGCGGCGAGTGCGTAAACACCGAGGTGTTTTACATCGATAGCGATGGGATCGTGCGCGTGTACCTGGATATTCCGGACGAGGACGGTAATACAAGGGAACTGTATTTCGGTGATGACGGAATACTATATGTGCAAGTTGATTGGGACAGCCACAGGGAACTCTATCGGGTTCGGTCTCCCGATGATGTCTCGCAGGTGCATGGATATCGAAGGGAGCCAAAGGAGCAGTTGCACGGCGAAGACCAAGATTTTCACGATCTTGCGGACAGTGTCTTTCCATTTTATGGTTTCTCCGCCGTGAACAGTCAGGGTTGGATATTCGCGGCGGATAACACATTTGGCGGAGTAAACAGCGCGAAGATTTACGTTGTCTCCGATGGCGAACACGCTGATGACTGGGCGACGATACCGGAAATCGTCAGATTCATGGCGTTCGACGATGACGGAAACCTGATCGTCGCTGCATCGGACTACTTGGCGCCGTGGCGCGTCTATCGTTTTCTGCCTGATCGGCGGCAGGACTGGATAGGTCTTCCAGATGACGATTTCCAACCGGAAATCGTGGCAAATCTACAGGGTGTACAAAGCGCCAAGTTCACGGATGGCCGTTTGGTTATGCACCGCATACTGATTGAATCCGGTGTGAGAACCAATATCATCGAGGCGTTCAGCGATACCGGTGGGCACGAGACGCTGACCGATCCAGCCTATCAGGCGGCTTGCGCGGAAACCGTTGGGGAGGCGGAAACTGGTCTTATGGAACGGACCTGTTTTTCGCCGCAAATGAGATTGCTTGCCGTGAAACCCACGGGTGACCTGCTGATCGCGGAATCGTCGAACACGACAAAAACGATCAGGAAAACGTTCGCACTTGACCCGCGCCTCGATCAAACCATCGCGGATTCCAGTTCAAACCAAGCCTATCAGTTCGATGCTCGGGGATTTCATCTTTCCACGCTGGATTTCGTGACCGGCCGCACCTTGTACCGCTTTGAGTATTATCCAGACGGCACACTCTCGGCCGTTGTGGATGATTTCGGAAATCGCACTACGGTAGAGCCTGTGGCATCCGGGTTTCGGATTACGTCTCCCGACGGGCACATCACGAATCTTGTAGCTGACGAAAGCGGCATGCTCACGAAGTTGATCTTGCCAGGATCGCGCGAATGGCGATTCGACTATGCCAGTGAGAGTTTTCTGACGTACGTGCGTGACCCGAACGGCAACGAAAGTCATCGGCAATACGATTCTGCGGGACGTTTCATCAGCGATCGCTGGCCAAACAACGGCGGCTGGTTCGTTGAAAAGGAATGGAATCCGGATTTGCCGCTACAAGTGAAACTCAGGCAAACGAGCGGTGAAGGCAGAGCGACTGAATACATTGATGAGGTGAAAGAATCGACAGGAAAATACTGGCGCGAGCTGACAACGGTACGTCCTGATGAAACCCGCCGTACTCGAGAATTACGGGCAGGCCTCGTGCGGACCGAAGATAACGGGGTGACGCACAGCGTTTTTCAGACGCGAGCCAATCCCTCCTCGCACGCATTTCTTTATTACCCACACCTCGAACGAATATCCTTTGGCTCGAAGCAGCGGGAAATCCGGAAAACCCGTCACATCGAGTTAAGTGGAACAGCGCCACACCCATGGAGAATTACCGAGTGGCGCGACGTCACATTGGTGGGGCGCGAACACGGCACGCATTATCGTGAGTACGAAAGCAAGTACCAAACGGTGCCACGCCGCTGGACCCACGCCTCGCCGCACGGTCGAGCAACGAATATCGACCTGAATACGGATTTCCTGCCGGAAACCATCTATCGAACCGGCCTTGCTTCATCCCATCTTTCGTACGATGAACGCGGCCGCCTCGAAAGTATTACCGCGGGCGAGGGTGCAGCGACGAGGACAACTTCCTATTCATACCATCCGCTTGGGGACCATCAGGCCGGGTACCTTGCTTCCGTCACCGACGCGCTCGGACGCAGCGTCCAGTTTGAGTATGACTTCGCCGGCCGAATCAACGTGCAGCGTCTTCCAGACGGCCGCACCGTCAGCTACGAGTACGATGCGAACAACAACGTGCTTGCGATTACACCGCCCGGACGGCTACCACACGGCTTCACGCATACCATCATGGATCAGCAAGGCAGCTACACACCGCCGCCATTGGGCGAAGAATTCGCCGCGACTCACTATCTTTACAATCTGGACAAGCAACTGGAGCTTGTGACGCGCTCCGACGGCCAGACCATCGATTTCATCTATGGCTCTGTAACCGGAAAGCTGGACGCACTCCAGGTGTCGAACGGCGCCTATGTGTTCGATTATTCACCTGAAACCGGTCGCTTGACCTCCCTGACCGCTCCCGGCGGCGAAACTCTCGCTTACGGCTACGAGGGCTTCCTGGTTACCTCGATTGCTTCCGCGGGCACGATCAACGGAACTGTCGGCTTCGACTACGACGATAATTTCTGGAGCCGCGGTGTCACTGTGAATGGCGTCCGCATCGACTATGACTACGATCAGGACGGTCTCGTGACACGGGCGGGAGACATGAGCATCACACGTGACGGAATCGGATTACCCGATACTGCATCTCTCGGTGTTGTCGCCACGGACAACAACGTTAACACCTTCGGCGAACTCGACGACGTAACTGCAGCGGTATCCGGCGCCGATATCTACGAAGTCGATTACGAACGCGACAAGCTCGGCAGAATCACGCGAAAAATCGAAACCGTAGAAGGCGTAACAACCACCTACGATTACACCTACGATCTTGCAGGACGACTCGATACTGTCTCCGAGAACGGCACCCAGGTGCGTAATTACGAATACGACTCCAATGGGAATCGCACGCACATCAATGGCGGGTTGGTGGGAACGTACGACGATCAGGACCGATTGCTGTCCAGAGAAGGCTGCAGTTATCAGTACACCGGCAACGGCGAACTCGATACCCGCACCTGCGACACTGAAACCCTCGATGTCGATTATGATGTTCTCGGTAACCTCCGGCACGCGGAACTACCCGACGGTACGCAGATCGATTACGTCATCGATGGCCAGAATCGACGAATCGGCAAAAAGGTCAATGGTGAACTCGCTCAAGGCTTCTTGTACCAGGATCAACTGAACCCGGTCGCGGAACTGAATGGCGTCGGCAACGTCGTCGCACGGTTCATCTATGTCGAAAAGCCGCACGTTCCAAGTTACATGCTCAAGGGTGGAAACACGTATCGAATAATTTCGGATCACCTCGGCTCGCCGCGCCTTGTCATCGACACCGTCACCGGCGAGATCGTCCAGCGAATGGAGTACGACGTTTGGGGCAACGTCATTCTCGATACCAATCCGGGCTTCCAGCCGTTCGGATTTGCGGGTGGCGTCTATGATCGCGATACCGGACTCACGCGATTTGGTGCACGTGATTACGATCCTGTGACGGGACGGTGGACGGCAAAAGACCCAAAGGGGTTGTACGGCGGGCTTAACGTTTACGCATACGCAGAGAACGATCCAATAAATCGATTCGATATATTTGGCATGGAAGCCGCGTCCGCTACAGCCGCTGTCTTCATTCCAAAGTTCCCCGCGCCACCGCCTGCTCTCGCCTGCGCGGCTGCATTTGGTGCTGGGTATGCGGCCGGAACCTATCTGTACGATAACTTTTTGCAGGATCCAATCGCAGAATTGGTGGACGACTTGTTCCTACCTGCCCACATGAATGAGTCGCAGGATAAGAAACTAACAAAGGGGGAAATTGATAAGCTAACAAAGGGTGGTACGCACCCACACGACTTGAAGGATAATTCAAGGCAAGATTTGTTCAAGGACGGCGACGGAAATATAGTCGTAAAACCTAAGGACGGTTCTGGTCCTGGCGACCCTACAGGATTGAATATAAATGATTTCTAAAATTAATAGCCCTGGCGAGCGATTGATAGTCCGCCTAAAGTTCGAGTCGGATTTAGTTTCGCCTGAAGCTTCTTGTCAGGTGCTGGACTTGGTGCCGACGAGAGCATGGGAGCTTGGCGATCTGCGGCCGAATAGCAAAATGCGATATAAGCGGAGCGGATGGGTTCTTGACCGCGAGTTCACCGATAGGCCATTTGACCTTGGCACCTGCCTCGAAAAGTTTATTGAACCGTTCAAAGAAAAGGCGGACGAATTTAGGCGCCTCGCGGACTCATCGCAGCTTCAAGTGTCACTGATAATCTATTCGGCTACATCGCCGTCGGTGTTCTTCGACCGTGAGCTTTTGCAGTGGCTCGTACAGCTTGGGCTAAATCTGGACATTGACATGTACATGACAGAGTAATTGGAAAAAGCATGGTCATGAGATGAAACCTGCAAGCTTGGGTCGGATCTACACGACTTCTTGAATGGCCATGAATTTTTGCCGACGGGCTTGCTCTGAATGCGCCTAGAGCAGTTTTTTTCAAGGAGAATCGACAACAGGAGGATGGATGTCTCATGCGAATCGAACTTCTCGGTCATTTATCGCATGCAATGCCGCCACCTATTGCATCGATTCCGAACGCGACAAGCTCGGCCGGAAGATCGAAACCGTAGAAGGCGTAACCACCACCTACGATTACACCTACGATCTTGCCGGACGGCTCGACGTTGTCTTCGAGAATGACGTTCGGGTGCGCGATTACGATTACGACTCCAACGGGAATCGCACGCACGTCAACGGCGAGGGGCACCGCAGCTGCAGTTGGAGGCCTTTGCGGGATACTTTTCTTTGTACCTGGTCCGTAGTGATGAAAAGAAATATGAAAGTGCACAGCCTTGTCGCTGTGGTAGGCGTTATCGTCAGTGCGGGTGGCGTGGCTCATTCAGCAATGAGACACATTTCGCTCTCTCAACATCTCAGTGCCACTCAGGCATTCGCTGCAAAGAGCAACGGCGTGTCGCCCAAGATAGAAGAGCTTCTAGAGCAGGCCCACGCGAAGTCACTAGTGCTTGACGAGTTGGAGTACCGCCATCAGGTTAACGCTGCATTGCGTTCGATGCTGTCAGGGTCAGTGGGAGACTCAAAACAACATGCCAGATGCGACATTATTCTTTGGCTGTGTGTTTTCGGTCTATTCTCAATATTACTCATTGATCAGAACCAGACCCCAGAGGACATTGAAACGCTGAGAGGAATAGCGAGCTCTCCTTCGAGACAAGGCGCGTGCATTTCGAGAACAACGGAATTGCCGAGACGCGCAATGAGGATGGCGAGAAATGCGTAGCAACGCCGTATTCGGAGGAAAGACGTGTTCTGGGGGCAAGCGTAAGCTCCCGTCAACTGGAACACGCCAAAGGAGAAGTTTTTCGTCGAGCCACGATTGCTGAACTATGTCGTCGCGATCTAACTGATCGTGATCAGCGTGCTGGGGTTGCTGGGGTACTGAACGAAACCTTACAGGAGGCCGCTCCCGCGACCGATAAAAAAATTGCGCGCGGGAGCGCGCTCTACACGCCTTTCGCTGGATCATTTCTTCTTCAGCCGCGCGACGAGCGCCTGCATCGTTGCCTGCGTCTCGTCGCCGAACCACGCTGTCGTCATGCGATCGTAATCAGCGTCACCGAGCGTTCCGAAAAGACCGACAAGGTCGGCGCGCGCAAGGTCACGGGTCGCGAGCATCGCGCCCTGCGGCAGTTTCAGTAATTGTGCGCACCACTCGCGCGCCCGTGAAACGACATCCGCAACCGACGCGAGTTCATCGACGAGTCCGATGCGTTGCGCCTCAATAGGATCGATCAGCAATCCCGGCACCGCGAGACGTTCCGCCTGCCGCGGTCCGAGCTGCCGGAGCAGCGTGGCGTGAATGATCGCCGGCAACGGCAAGCCGACCTGCACTTCGTTCAGGCCAATTCGGAAATTGTCGTCCTCGGCGATCACGCGGTAATCGCAGAACAGCGCGAGTACGGCGCCGCCGGCCGGACTGTGGCCGGTGATCGCGGCGGCGACGGGAATGGGTGATGCGGCAATCGCGCCGATCAATCCGAAAAAATGTTTCCAGAATTCGCGCATCGCGGTCTTGTCCAGCGCGAGCAGTGCCGGTACGTCGAGACCGGCCGAATACATCCCAGGACTCCCGGAAAGCACGATGGCGCGCGCGCCATCGTTCGGCGCCTGCGTGAGAGCCTGGGTCAGCTCGTGCACCAGCTCGGGCGAGAGCGCGTTCACCGGCGGCCGCGCGAGGCGAATCTCCAGGATGTCGTCGTGTTCAATCCGTTCCAGCATGTTCTTCTCCCCGTTCGGTCACGTTGATCAGTTCGCGCAGCACGCTGGTTGCGAAGGCACCCGGCGGCAATTCAAAACGCATGACAACTGTGTTTTCATCACCGCGCGCAATGTCCAGCTCCCGCACCGGTAATCGCAGCGCGCGACGTTCCTGGCGCATGCCGGCTTTCTCCAGCAGGTCACGCAGTTCCGGCATCGCGCTCGCGACAGAATTTTCGAGTGCGGCAACGTCATCGCGTGAAGGCAGCTCGCCCTTGCCCCACAGCGGACCGCTGGGATGGATGTCGAATTCCGCGAGACGTTGCGACAAGCTTTCATCATTCGCTTCCGCCATGAAGAAACTGCCGCTGCCATCAAGCTGCGCGGCTTCACCCGCAAGCAAATGATTCCAGTCGCCACGCCGTACTCTTTCAGCCAGCACGGCATTGAAAAGAAAACTGCGCGCTGCGGAAAGATAAACACCACCGCGCGCACCATCGACAGCGCGCACGACGTTATCGCTATTGCGTCCGAAACGTTGCGGTCCGAAATAATTCGGCACGCCCTGCGTGCGCGCCTGTTCGACGCGTGCATCAAGATCATCAGCTCCCGTCACGTCACGCAAGGTCAGCACGAAACGGTTGGCGCGATGCGCACCGCGACGCAACTTGCGCCGATGCGCGTGCGCTTCAAGCACTTGCACACCTTCGATATCGAGCGCCTGCCAGTCGATCTCCGCTTTCGGCGCCGGCACGCTGAACCATTGCCGGGTGACGGCATTGCGATCCTTCATGCCGGAAAATCCGACGTCCATCGGACGGCAACTGACACGCTTCGCGAGTTGCCGCGCCACCCACTCGGTGTTGGCACCGGTTTTCTCGATCCAGAGCATCACGTGCGGACCTTCACCATCCGGCGCAAATCCGAGTTGTTCTTCGACGAAGAAATCCGCAGGCGTCGAGCGCAGTACGCCGTTCAACGCCGGCTCACCGAAAGCAAAGGGATAGTCCGCGAAGCGGACTGCAAAACGGGAATCATTCATCGGGTGCCGTTTCTTCGGGAGGTGTTGTTTTTGTTGTGTCGACGGAGAAATCTTCCGTCACCTGGTAGAAGGTCTCGCCCTCGCGGATCATGCCAAGCTCGGAACGGGCACGCTCCTCAATCGCTTCGAGTCCGCTTTTCAGATCCTTCACCTCGGCCGCGAGCGAGGTGTTGCGTTCTTCGGTGCGGCGATTTTCATCCTGCTGCGCTTCAACGGCATCCTGCAATCGCCACAAGTCGACAAGGCTGCCTTGGCCGAGCCACAACTGTCCCTGCAACAGCAGCAACAGGAACAGCAGGACGCCGGCCAGGACTTTCATTTCTTATCTGCCGACACCTTTCGGGAAGGCGTTGCGGCCCGGATACGTCGCACGGTCACCCAACATTTCCTCGATACGCAGCAACTGGTTGTACTTGGCAATGCGATCGGAGCGCGACAGCGAACCCGTCTTGATCTGCGTTGCTGTCGTTGCGACGGCGAGATCCGCGATCGTCGCATCTTCCGTTTCACCGGAGCGGTGCGAAACCACGGCGGTATAGCCGTTGTCCGTTGCGAGCTTGATGGCTTCGAGCGTTTCGGTGAGCGTGCCGATCTGGTTCACCTTGATGAGAATGGAATTCGCGACGCCCTTGTCGATGCCTTCCTTGAGAATTTTCGGATTGGTGACGAACAGATCGTCACCGACAAGCTGCACCTTGTCGCCGAGCTTTTCGGTCAGGTGTTTCCAGCCGTTCCAGTCGCTTTCGTCCATGCCGTCTTCGATCGTCACGATCGGGTAACGCTCGACGAGTCCTGCGAGATACGCGGCGAATTCTTCGGCGTTGAATTTCTTGCCTTCGGATTCGAGGTGATAAACGCCATTTTTATAGAATTCGGAGCTCGCAACGTCGAGACCGAGAAGAATGTCCTTGCCCGCCTTGTAGCCGGCCGCATCGATCGCCTCGATGATGATTTCGAGCGCGGCTTCGTTCGAGGGAAGATCCGGCGCGAAACCACCTTCGTCACCGACAGCGGTATTCAGCTTGCGCGCGTTCAGCACTTTCTTCAGTGAATGAAACACTTCCGCGCCAACGCGAAGCGCTTCGGAGAACGACGCCGCGCCGACGGGAAGAATCATGAATTCCTGCATATCAACGGAATTATCCGCGTGCGCGCCACCGTTGATGATGTTCATCATCGGCACCGGCATGCCGGCGGCTGCGCTTCCACCAAGGTATTCGAACAAGGGCTTGCCAGCGGCTTTCGCTCCCGCCTGCGCTACGGCGAGCGATACCGCGAGAATCGCGTTCGCGCCAAGACGTCCCTTGTTTTCCGTTCCGTCGAGCTCGATCATTTTCCGATCGATCGCGGCCTGGTCGGATGCGTCCATTCCTTTCAACGCATCGAGAATTTCGCCGTTGACGTTCGCGACGGCTTTTTTCACGCCCTTACCGAGATAACGTGCCTTGTCGCCGTCGCGTAATTCCACCGCTTCGCGCGAACCGGTCGATGCGCCGGACGGCACCGCTGCGCGTCCCATGACGCCGCCTTCGAGATGAACGTCCGCTTCCACGGTCGGATTGCCGCGCGAGTCGATGATTTCACGCGCGCGGATGTCGATGATCTTCGCCATTGGATTTCCTTGTAATAAAACGCGAGACGCAAGGCGTAAGACGATGGCGACACGCTCACCGTCGTCTTACGCCTTACGTCTCAACTCTCACGATTTCCTGATTTTTTCTTCAACAAAACCACGCGCTTTCACGGCATCGTCGAGCGCTTTCAACGCCGTCAGCAATTCTTCCGCGAGTGCGAGCGGCCAGGAGTTCGGGCCGTCGCAAAGCGCCTTGTCCGGGTCGGGATGTGTTTCCATGAAAACGCCCGCAACGCCGGCTGCGACCGCAGCACGTGCCAGCACCGGGATGTGTTCGCGTGCGCCGCCCGAACTCGTGCCCTGCCCACCCGGCATCTGCACCGAATGCGTGGCGTCGAATACAACAGGACAACCCGTGTTGCGCATGATGGCAAGACCGCGCATGTCGGTGACGAGATTGTTGTAGCCGAAGGAAAATCCGCGTTCGCAAACCATGATCTGTTCGTTGCCGGTTTCGCGCGCTTTCTCGACAACGTTTTTCATTTCGCCGGGCGAGAGAAACTGGCCTTTCTTGATGTTCACCGGCTTGCCGTGACGCGCGGCCTCGTGGATGAAATCCGTCTGGCGACAGAGAAACGCGGGCGTCTGGATGACATCAACAACCGCGGCAACTTCGGCGATCGGCGTGTATTCATGCACGTCTGTCAGCACTGGCACGCCGATTTCGTCCTTCACTTTCTGGAGAATGCGAAGACCTTCTTCCATGCCGGGACCGCGATAGCTTTTACCCGACGTGCGATTCGCCTTGTCGAACGATCCCTTGAAGATGTAGGGAATGCCGAGGCGATCGGTAACTTCCTTCAGATGACCGGAGACATCCAGCGCGAGCTGTTCGGATTCCAGCGTATCGGGTCCGGCGATGACGAACAGCGGCTTGTCGATGCCGGCTTCGAAGTGACAGAGCTTCATTGAAATTCCCGTTGATTGAGTCAGGCGCGTGCCCGCTGTTTCGACTCCTCGCTGGCTGCCGCGTGTTCACGCGCTGCCTTGATGAATCCGGAAAACAGCGGATGGCCGTCGCGCGGCGTTGAGGTGAATTCAGGATGGAACTGCGAACCGACAAACCAGGGATGATCCGGCAGCTCCGCCATCTCGACGAGATCATCGACAGACTTGCCGGAAAATTTCAGGCCTTTCGCTTCGAGCTGCTCGAGATAATTATTGTTGAACTCGAACCGGTGCCGGTGACGTTCGACAATTACATCCTTGCCATACACCTTGTGTGCGAGCGTGCCTTTTTCAAGGAAACATTCCTGCGCACCGAGCCGCATCGTGCCGCCGAGATCGGAACGCTCCGAACGCGTTTCGACATTGCCGGTGCGATCGCGCCACTCCGTAATCAGTGCGATCACGGGATCGCTGGCGTGCGGCGCGAACTCGGTGCTGTGCGCTTTCGCAAGTCCGCAGACGTTGCGCGCGAAGTCGATCACCGCGACCTGCATGCCAAGGCAGATGCCGAGATACGGAACGCGTTTCTCGCGCGCGAACTGCGCAGCCGCGATCTTGCCTTCGATGCCGCGTTCGCCGAACCCCGGGCCGACGAGAATCGCGTCCATGCCTTCGAGCGGGCTCGTATCGCCTTCGGCCATGTCCTCGGAATCGATGTAGCGGATGTTCACTTTCGTGCGCGTGTGAATGCCGGCGTGTTTCAGCGCTTCATTGATAGACATGTATGCATCGGCGAGATCGACATACTTGCCGACGAACGCGACTTCCACGCTGGCCTCGGGATTCGTTCTTGCCTCCACCACGCGCTGCCATTCGGAAAGATCAGCCGGCTTCGCAGCAAAGCCGAGTTTTTCCAGCACGATGTCATCGAGATTCTGTGCGTGCAGCAGCATCGGGATTTTATAAATGTCGTCCGCATCAACGGCGGAAATCACGGCACGTTCTTCCACGTTCGTGAACAGCGCAATCTTGCGTCGCGCGTCGTCCGGCAGCGCTTCGGCGGAGCGGCACAGCAGGATGTCCGGCTGGATGCCGATCGAACGCAATTCCTTCACGGAATGCTGCGTCGGCTTGGTCTTGGTTTCACCGGACGTCGGAATGTAGGGCACCAGCGTGAGATGCATGAACAACGTGCGGGTGCGGCCAAGCTCGACGGCGAGCTGGCGGATGGCTTCAAGAAACGGCAGGGATTCGATGTCGCCTACCGTGCCGCCGATTTCCACCATGCAGACATCGCTGTCACCGGCGGCCTGCAACACACAACGCTTGATCTCATCGGTAATGTGCGGAATCACCTGCACCGTCGCGCCAAGGTAATCGCCGCGGCGTTCCTTCTGGATCACGTTCGAGTAGATGCGCCCGGTGGTGAAATTGTTGGCCTGGCCCGCGCGCATGCGCACGTAGCGCTCGTAATGGCCGAGATCGAGATCGGTTTCCGCGCCGTCGTGCGTGACGAAGACTTCGCCATGCTGGAACGGGCTCATGGTGCCCGGATCGACATTGATGTACGGATCCAGTTTCACCATGCCGACCTTCAGGCCGCGCGATTCCAGGATGGCGCCAAGCGAGGCGGCGGAGATGCCTTTCCCGAGGGAAGAAACAACACCACCGGTAACAAAAATGAACTTCGTCATGCGGATTTCCGATTCGAGGGACGCGACCCGGCTGGCCGCGAATCGGAAGCAAATCTTACCGGAACGGGGCTCTTCCCTCAATGACAAAAGACGCTTATGGCGCGATCACGCGCGGTGAATCCTCCCAGGCAACGCGCCATCCCGGTGTTTGCGCGATATCGGCGTTCACCCAGAGATTGCCGACGGCCGCGAACGTGTTGTCGACATAAATCAGCGGCATTGCGTCACGGCGCCATGGCAAAACGCCCGCTTCCTGGAAAAGCTTCCGGAGATCGTGATGATGATCGCGGCCCAGCGGACGGATTTTCTCGCCGCCTTCGCGAAAGCGGACCTCCACTGTGATGCCATCCGGAAGCCCGGCCTCGGCGGTTTTCTCGCGTCGCAAGCGGCCCCAGCCTTCACCGAGTTCGAAGACATCGCCTTGCCAGCTTCCGGCTCGTGGCTTCGGAATCGCGCGCGCGGCAAACAGGCCGTCGCGGTAACGGCGCACTGCAATATCCGCCCAGTCCACGCACGGCTCGGTGTCCGGCGCCGCTTCCAGCACGTCAGAAAGAATGTGTTCGAGTTTCTTCTCGGAGGGCCGCGGGAATCCCAGCCAGTCCAGCCAGTGGCGCAGCACGTTGCGGCGGCGCGGAAGGTCCAGCCGGAGAAGCGCGCTCACGCGGAGAATGCCGCC
Source organism: Gammaproteobacteria bacterium (assembly GCA_036381175.1). Taxonomy (GTDB): domain Bacteria; phylum Pseudomonadota; class Gammaproteobacteria; order Natronospirales; family JAJUFS01; genus JAJUFS01. Next base: position 60,635 of record DASVDI010000055.1, on the reverse strand, counting down.
ATCGTCGCAATGGCCGGAGGCGGAAAGGTCGATCGCCGCCAGTTCGTCGGCGAGTTCCGCGGCATCCGCACTGTGCCGCGCGCTGCGCGATACGGTTTGTGCGGCCGAAGGCCAGCGCACCTTCAGGAGCGGCAAGATCTGCCGGCGAAGGTAATTGCGATCAAAACGATCATCCGCGTTGCTCGGATCGTCCTGCCACGCGAGACCTTGCGCGCCCGCCCAGTCTTCCAGTGCCGCCCTCGGCCAGTCCAGCAGCGGCCGCAGCAGCCAGCCCTGCCCGAGACGCGCCAAGCGCGGCATGGCCGCGAGTCCGTGCGGGCCGGCACCGCGCAGCGCCTGCAGCAGGAAGGTTTCGAGCTGGTCGTCCTGGTGTTGCGCGGTCAGCAGGATTTCGTCCGGCGCAAGCAACTGGCGAAAAACTTCATAGCGCGCGTCTCGCGCAGCGGCTTCGACACTCGCGCCGGGAGCGGAATCCACGATCACCGCGAATCGTTCCAGTGGCACGTCCAGCGCGTCGCAGACCGCCTGGCAGCGATCTGCCCAGCGTGGCGATTCCGGATTGAGGTTGTGATCGACGTGGACAGCATTGAGCGGCGCAGGCAAAACGTCGCGCCGCGCGGCGAATGCATGCAGGAGAACCGTGGAATCAAGGCCGCCGGAGAAGGCGACCCAGAGGCGGCGCGCTGCCGCTGGCAGTTCAAGTTTCCGAAGCAGAGCGTCCGGTGTGAATTCCAAGGCGTTATGCTGATTCTTCGAAGCGACCGTACGACATCAGACGCTGGTAGCGCTTCTCAAGCAGTTCGTCGGTCGAGAACTTGTCGAGTTGCATCAGGGTGTCGCCGAGGGCGCGCTTGATGGTAGCGGCCATGGCGTCGGGATCGCGGTGCGCGCCGCCCAGCGGCTCGGCGTGGATGTGATCGATCAGACCGAGTTTCTTGAGCTTTTCGGCCGTGACGCCCATCGCCTCGGCGGCGTCCGGCGCCTTTTCCGCGCTTTTCCAGAGAATGGAAGCGCAGCCTTCCGGCGAAATCACGGAATAAATGCTGTACTGAAGCATGCTGACCTTGTCGCCGACGCCGATGGCCAGCGCGCCGCCGGAACCGCCCTCGCCGATCACCGTGCAGACGATTGGCACGCGAAGCGCGGCCATTTCAAAAAGATTCCGCGCGATGGCCTCGGACTGGCCGCGCTCCTCGGCACCAACGCCAGGATACGCGCCGGGCGTGTCGATAAAGGTGAGCACAGGCAGGCGGAACCGTTCGGCCATTTTCATCAGGCGCAGCGCCTTTCGATAACCCTCGGGCCGCGGCATGCCGAAGTTGCGGCGCAGCTTTTCCTTCGTATCGCGGCCCTTCTGCTGACCGATGACCATGACCGGCCGGCCGTCGAGCCGGGCGAGCCCGCCGACGAGCGCCGGGTCGTCCGCGAAGGCGCGATCACCGTGCAGTTCCTGGAAATCGGTGAACAGCCGGTCGATGTAATCCAGCGTGAAGGGGCGCTGCGGATGCCGCGCGAGCTGGGCGACCTGCCAGGACGAAAGGTTCGCGAAAATCGATTCCGTGAGGTTGCGGCTCTTCGCCTGCAAGCGCGAAATTTCCTCGGTGATGTTCACGGCCGAGTCGTCGCCCACGAAGCGCAGCTCTTCGATCTTGGCTTCAAGTTCGGCGATGGGTTGTTCGAAATCGAGGAAATTGAGGTTCATTCGAGGTCAGGATCCGTAAAGCTTCAAAGGTTTTGTCATTCTGGCGCCAGAGTATAACAAGTTCGCCCGCCCGCTTATGCGACCTCGAACTGCTGACTTTCAGACCGCGCCGGATTGTAGATGAGCGCGACGGCATCCCGGCCGAACAGATCCTGCAATCCGCGGACCAGTGCATCAGTCGGCGCCACGCGCCAGTTCTCGCCCAGTTTCAGCACGCCGCCAGCCGAGGCGCCCGCATAGCGAATCCAGACGGGACACGTACCGCGGTGCGCGCCCAACAAGGCCTGCAACGCCGCGCGGCGTTCTTCGTCGCGGTCATCGGCGGTCCAGGTGATATCCACGCGCCGCACGGCATTGGCGCGCGCATCGTCTATTCCCGTAACGTTCCGCGCCGTGACTTTCCAGCCGTTGATGAACTCATCGAAGGACAGCTTGCCCTCGACGAGAACGACCGTGTCCTTGCTCAGCAAATGTCCGAAACGGTTCCAGGAATCCTCGAAAAACGTCGCCTCGAGACGCCCGGTACGGTCATCCAGCGTCACGGAAACGCGCCCGCCGCGACGGCGAATGTCCAGTACGAGACCCGCGACCGTGACCACCCTCGCCTGCGAATAGCGCCGCTCGCCATCCTCGCTGACCGGCGCTTCCTGCCCGGCAAGTTCGCCCAGCCGACCGGTGACGAGATGTTTGAGTTCGGATTCGAAGCGATCGATGGGATGACCGGAGAGAAACAGGCCCAGTGTTTCGCGTTCGCCGGCGAGACGTTCCTCCTCGCTCCAGTCGGGCAATTCGGGAACCGGAACGATTGCTGCCGATGCCGGGTTGGCGGCGACGCCGAACATGTCGTCCTGGCCCGCATCGATGTTGCGGCTCGCCTGGTCCGCCGCCTGCAAGGCCGTCGGCAGGTATGCCATGAGGCTCGCGCGATTCGGCCCGAGGCCGTCGAGCGCACCTGCACGAATCAGGGCTTCCATTGTGCGGCGGTTCAGCTTGCCGAGATCGACGCGCCGGCAGAAATCATCAAGGTCCGTGAATCGTCCGTCGGCCTCGCGCATCTCGACGATGTTGTCGATCACGCCGCGGCCCACGCCCTTCACCGCGCCAAGGCCGTAGCGAATCGCGGTATCGCTGTGAACGGTGAATGCGTACACGGATTCGTTCACGTCCGGCGGCAGGATTTCCAGTTCCATGCGCTGGCATTCGTCGATGAACAGCACGACCTTGTCGGTGTGATCCATGTCCGACGACAGCACGGCCGCCATGAACGCTGACGGATAATGCGCTTTCAGCCATGCGGTCTGGTACGACAGCAAGGCGTACGCCGCGGAATGCGATTTGTTGAAACCGTAACCCGCGAACTTTTCCATCAAATCGAAAATGTATTCTGCCGTTCTCGGCTCGACACCTTTCTTCGCCGCGCCCTCCTGAAAGATGCTGCGCTGTTTCGCCATTTCTTCCGGCTTCTTCTTGCCCATCGCGCGGCGCAGGAGATCGGCGCCGCCGAGCGTGTAGCCGCCCAGCACCTGCGCGATCTGCATCACCTGTTCCTGGTAAAGGATCACGCCGTAGGTCGGCTTCAAAATGGTTTCGAGATCCGGATGCGGATACTCGACTTTCTGGCGCCCGTGCTTGCGGTTGATGAAGTCATCCACCATGCCCGATTGCAACGGACCGGGACGGAACAGCGCGACGAGCGCGATGATGTCCTCGAAACTGTCGGGCTTCAGGCGGCGAATGAGATCTTTCATGCCGCGCGATTCCAGCTGGAACACGGCGGTGGATTCGTAACGTTTCAGCAGGTCGAATGTCGGCTTGTCGTCCATGGGAATGGACGTGATGTCGAGCGGCTCCTCGTTGCGCGCCTTTCGAATCGCATCGATGTTGTCGACGGCCCAGTCGATGATGGTGAGCGTTCGCAAGCCCAGGAAGTCGAACTTCACGAGACCAACGGATTCGACATCATCCTTGTCGAGTTGCGTGACGGTGCTTTCGGAACCCTGTTCGCAGTAAAGCGGTGTGAATTCCGACAGCGCCGTCGGCGCGATCACCACGCCGCCGGCATGCTTGCCCGCATTGCGCGCGAGACCTTCAAGCTGCCGCGCGCGATCAATGAGATCCTTGATCTCCTCGTCGTCGTTGTACGCCTGCGCGAGTTCGCTGCTTTCATCTTTCAACGCTGCATCCAGCGTCATGCCGATTTCGAAAGGAATCAGCTTGGCGATGCGATCGACAAAACCGTAGGGATGACCGAGCACGCGGCCGACATCGCGCACCACCGCGCGCGCTGCCATGGAACCGTAGGTGATGATCTGCGACACCTGGTCGCGACCGTATTTTTCCGCAACGTAGTCGATGACGCGGTCGCGCCCTTCCATGCAGAAATCCACGTCGAAGTCCGGCATGGACACGCGTTCGGGATTGAGAAAGCGTTCGAAAAGAAGATCGTAGGCGAGCGGATCGAGATCGGTGATGCCGAGTGCGTAAGCAACGAGTGAACCTGCGCCGGAACCGCGACCAGGTCCAACGGGAACATCATTCTTCTTCGCCCACTCGATGAAGTCAGCGACGATGAGAAAGTATCCCGGAAAACCCATCTGCAGGATCACATCGAGTTCGATTGCAAGGCGTTCCTCGTACACCTTGCGCTTTTCCGCATAATCAGGCGTGTTGCGGTCCAGCAGTTTTTCCAGGCGCGTCTCGAGCCCTTCGCGCGATTTTTCGCGCAGCCAGCTTTCAATAGTGTGGCCTTCCGGAACGGGAAAATCCGGCAGGAAATATTCGCCAAGCCGCAGTTGCAGACCACAACGCCGCGCGATGTTCGAAGCATTCTCGATCGCCTCGGGAACATCCGAGAACAGCTCGCACATCTGCTCAGGCGATTTCAGGTATTGCTCTTCGCTGTAACGCCGCGGCCGGCGCGGATCGTTGAGCACGCGGCCATCGTGAATGCAGACGCGCGTTTCGTGCGCTTCGAAATCCTGCTTGTCGATGAAACGAACATCGTTGGTCGCGACGACGGGAACGCCGCGTCTTGCCGCGAGTTTTACCATGGCGGCGTTGCAGGCTTCTTCGTTCTCGCGCCCGGTGCGTTGCAACTCCAGGTAGAAACGATCGCCGAACCACCCGAGCCACTGGTGCAACAATTCATCGGCGAGCGGTTCGCGGCCCGCCAGCAATGCGCGCGCAATCTCGCCGTCGCGACAAACGGAGATCGCGATCAAGCCTTCCGTGTGTCCGTGCAGCCATTCGCGCCGCACGATGGGTACGCCGCGCTCCTGTCCTTCACGATAACTGCGCGTCATCAACGCGGAAAGATTCCGGTAGCCGGTGTCGTTCTGGCAGATCAGCGCGAGTGTGGAAGGCGAATCGTTCGGCTCCGGCGCCGACAACAGCACGTCGCAACCGAGCAAGGGTTGCACGCCTTTTGCCAATGCGGCGCGATAGAACTTCACCATCGCGAAAAGATTGCCGTGATCGGTGAGTGCAACCGCGGGCATGCGCGCGTCCGCAACCGCGTCAATCAACGGCTTGACGCGCACCACGCTGTCGACGAGCGAGTACTCGGTGTGCACGCGCAGATGAACGAACGTTTCGCTCACAAGGCAGCCCTGGCGAGGCAGTTTCTCACCGGCGCGAAACTGCGCCGATGCACAATCGTCGCGCCGTGTTCATCGAGCGCGGCAAGATGTTCGGACGTGGGATAACCCTTGTTGCGATCGAATCCATACATGGGGAATTGTTCATGCAGGCGAACCATTTCCGCATCGCGATAAACCTTCGCAATGATCGACGCCGCACTGATGCACGGGACGCAATCGTCGCCGCCAATAATCGCTTCCGATGGAATCCTGATCTCGGGACAACGGTTGCCATCAACCTGCACGAACTGTGGCGTGATCTGCAACGCCTCGATGGCGCGCCGCATCGCAAGCATGGATGCCTGCAGGATGTTGTGTTCGTCTATTTCCGCAGGCGTGCAGAAACCAATGGCCCAGGCGTGCACGCATTCTTTCAGGATGACTGAAAGTTCTTCGCGGCGCGCCGGAGAAAGTTGCTTTGAATCGCGCAAGCCTTCCACCGGGCGCGAAGGATCGAGAATCACCGCGGCGGCAACGACGGGACCTGCCAGCGGACCGCGACCGACTTCATCGACGCCGGCGATGTGGGTCAGTCCGTCAAGAAAACCGAGTTCGGATTGTCCCGTCACGTCGTTGCGCCCCCAATTATCTGAAACGTTCTTCTGGTCTCGATTGTATTGTGAAGCGGGAGCTTCAACCACCGGCCAGTTCAAGAACCGCGTCCGCGGCGCGGGCACTCGCGTTCTGGCGAAGCGTGGCGTGAATTTCGCCAAAAACGCGCGTTTGCGACTCGCGCGCGGCGGCATCCTGCAACAAGCGCAGCACCTGCGGCCCGAGTACGTCCGGTCGTGCATCGCCTTGCAGGCATTCCGGCACGATTTTTTTCTTCGCAAGCACGTTCGGCAAACTCACATACGGCAGCTTGAGCAATCGCAGCGCGCGCACCAGGAAATACGTCAGCGCGCTCACTTTGTACGACACCACCATCGGGCGTTTCAGCAGCATGGCTTCCAGCGCCGCGGTGCCGGATGCAAGCAGCACGGCGTCGGCGGCTGCCATCACGTCGCGCGAACGCCCGTCGATAATCGTAGCCGCGCTCGCCGCGCATCTGCCCGCGAGTTTTCTTTCAAGCAGTTCGCGAATGCGCGGCGTCGCCGCCGGAATCACGAAGCGAACGTTTTCGTCGCGCTCATGCAGCCACTCGGCCGTCTCGAAAAAAGTATCGGCGAGACGGCTGACTTCACTCATGCGACTGCCCGGCAACAGTGCCAGCAGCTTTCCTTCGACAGGCAAGTCCAGTGACGCGCGCATCGCCGTCGCATCGACGGATTCCGGAATCAGGTCCGCGAGCGGATGCCCGACAAACACGGCATTCACACCATGGCGCGCATAGATTTCGGGTTCGAAGGGAAACAGGCACAGCACGAGATCCGTGCCGCGGCCGATCTTCGCGGCCCTGCCCTGCCGCCACGCCCAGATTGATGGGCTCACGTATTGAACGGTCTTGATGCCACGTTGCTTGAGGCGGCTTTCCAGCCCGAGATTGAAATCCGGTGCATCGACGCCGATGAAAACATCCGGCCGCGTTGCGGAGAAATGTGTAACAACATCGCGCCGCAGGCGCAGCAACTCCGGCAGGTGCGCAAGCACTTCGATGAGACCCATCACGGAAAGTTTTTCCAGCGGCCACAGATCACGGCAACCGGCTTCGATCATCTCGGGGCCCGCAACGCCTTCGGCATGCATCCCGGGATGACGTTCACGCAACTCGCGCAGCAGGCCCGCGGCGAGAATGTCGCCGGACGCTTCGCCTGCAACGATACCGATATTGAGTGTCATATCCGTGAGAGGTGAGAAGTGAGAGGTGAGAGGAAAAAGCGACTGGTGTCCTCTTACCTCTCACTTCTCACCTCTTACCTGATAATCCCCCGCTCGCTCTTCGACACGAATTCCACGAACGGCTGCACTTCCGCGTTATCGCGTGCGAGTTCTTCAAGCTGCACGCGTGCTTCTTCAAGCCGCAGGCCCGAGCGATAAAGAATCTTGTAGGCGCGCTTGATGCTGCGAATCTGTTCCGATGTGAACGCGCGCCGCTTGAGACCTTCGCTGTTGATACCAACGGGCCGCGCCGGCATTCCCGAACAGGTCACGTACGGTGGCAGGTCCTGGTTCAAACCGCTGTCCATGCCGGAAAAACTGTGCGCACCGATGTGGCAGAACTGGTGCACTTTCGTGAAACCGCCAAGAATGGCGAAATCGCCGACGGATACGTGACCGGCAAGCGTGGTGCCGTTCGCGAGAATGATGTTGTCGCCGATCACGCAATCGTGCGCGATGTGCACGTACGCCATGATCCAGTTGTCGTTGCCGATGGTGGTTTCGCCGCGGTCCTGCGAGGTGCCGCGATTGAACGTGCAGAATTCGCGAATGGTGTTGCGATCGCCGATGACAAGCTGTGTCGGCTCGCCGGCGTATTTCTTGTCCTGCGGGGCGGCGCCGATAGCGTTGAACTGGAAGATGCGATTGTCGCGACCGATAACGGTCGGACCTTCGACTGTCACGTGCGAGCCGATCTCGGTGCCCGCACCGATTTCGACGTCCGGACCGATGATCGAAAATGCGCCGACGCGAACGTCATCGGCGAGTTGCGCGCGCGGATCGATGATGGCAGTCGCATGAACGCGGTCGCTGTTCACTGGAATTCCCTGGCCGCGCACATCAGTTCTGCCGTCGTGACCGGCTTGCCGTCGACTTCGGCTACCGCGCTGAATTTCCACACACCTTTGACGGTGCGTTGCAGTTCCACGTTCAGAATCAGTTGATCACCCGGTTCGACGGGCTTCTTGAAACGTGCCTTGTCGATGCCGACAAAGTAATAAAGCGTATTGCCGTCCGGTGAACTCCCGAGCGTCGCGAACGCGAGCAGGCCTGTCGCCTGTGCGAGTGCTTCAAGGATCAGTACGCCCGGCATGACGGGGCGGTGGGGAAAGTGTCCTGGAAAGAACGGTTCGTTGATGGTGACATTCTTCAGCGCGGTCAGGCGCTTGCCCGGCACGCATTCCGTCACGCGATCGATCAGCAGGAACGGATAGCGGTGCGGCAGTTGCTTCATGACGGCGTGGATGTCGAGCGTGACGGACTCCATCACCTTGCTGTCATCACTCATTGTCTTCGTCCTTTTTCAATCGTTTCTCAAGACGCTGGACGCGCCGTGCCAGCTCGTCGAGCTGCCGGATTCTCGCGCTGTTCCTGCGCCAGGATTTCACATCGTCCATGGGATGACTGCCGGAATAGGTTCCTTTTTCGCGGATCGAATGCGTCACCAGCGTCATGGCGAGCACGGTGACATCATCGGCGATTTCAAGGTGACCGGCGATTCCTACGCCACCGGCGATCATGCAGCGCTTTCCGATGACCGTGCTGCCGGCAATCGCGGTGCAACCGGCAATGGCGGTGTTCGCACCGACGTGAACGTTGTGCGCCACCTGGATCTGGTTGTCCAGTTTCACGCCGTCTTCGATCACGGTGTCTTCCAGCGCACCGCGATCGACCGTGGTATTGGCGCCGATTTCGACATCGTCACCAATTCGCACGGAGCCCAGCTGCGGGACTTTCTGCCAGCGTTCGCCATCGCGTGCCTGCCCGAAACCGTCGGCGCCGATCACGACGCCGGGGTGCAGAAGACAGCGCTGACCGATGGTGACACCACGGCCAAGTACGATATTCGCCACAAGCCGCGTGCTCTCGCCTACTGCTGCATCCGCTTCCACCGTGCAGTTCGGTCCGACAAACGCGTTCTTTCCGATCCGGGCATTGCGCCCGATCCAGGCACCCGCAGCGACCGTCGCACTTTCATGCACGCTGGCGCTCTCATCCACGGCGGCGGCCGGATGAACGCCTGTTGCCATGGAATCCGCCGGCGCGAAACAGGCCGCAATTCGCGCGAACGCAAGATACGGATTCGCGGTCACAAGCGCGGGACCGTTCCATTCGCCGGCATCCGCTTCGGCAAGAATGACGGCGCCGGCGCGTGAGCGACTGAGCGAGGCGCGGTATTTCGGATTCGCCAGGAAGGCGATTTCCGCAGCACCGGCTGCATCCAGCGTCGCAACGCCGGAAATCGCAAAATCTGACGGGCCCCGAAGTTCGGCGCCCCCCAGTTTTGCAAGCTCTGCAAGCGTTCGACGCACGAGCGTGCTTATTTCTGCTTCATGTGAGCCAGCAGTTCGTGGGTGACATCAAACGCATCACCGCGGTAAGCGACGCCTTCCCACAGGATCAGGTCATAGCCTTCAGCCTCGGCGAACGCGTTGATCGCTTGCTGCAATTGCCCCTGGAGCGTGGCGAGTTCTTCCCGCTGACGCCGCTGGAAGTCTTCGCTGATTGTGCGCTGGCGGTACTGGAAGTCGCGGCCCAGGTCGCGGATTCGCTCCTGCATGCTGCTGCGCTCCGACTCGCTCATGACCTCGGCGTCACGCTGGTACTTTTCCTGCAGGCTCTGGATTTCATTCTGCTGGGCCAGCAACTCACGGCGCTCGGGAGCGAATTCCTCTTCCAGCTTCTTGCTCAACGCTGCCGCCTGCGGCGACTCGGCAATGAGCTGCTGGCTGTTGATAACGCCGATTTTCAACTCGGCTGCCTGGCCTGGTGTGGCGAAAGCAAACGCGAAAGCGGCCCCGATAACAAGAATTGACTTATGCATTGTTTCCTCCGTTAAAAAACCGAACCGATTGTAAACTGGACACGTTCAAGCTGGTCACCTTCCTCACTCACGATCGGAAAGCCGTAACTGAACCGAAGCGCGCCGATGGGCGTCAGGAATGTTGCCGCAACGCCGGTTGAAACCCGGAACGTATCGGCATCGAAATCACTCACGTCACGGAAAAGGTTGCCGGTATCGACAAAGAAGCTGAACTGCGTGCTCTCAGGCGGATCCATCGGATTCTCGCTGGCAAAATTGGGCAGCAGCAACTCGGTTTGCAGGAAGGTCCTCAGGCGACCGCCCACCGGAAAGCCGGTTCCATCGTGCACCAGGTTGCCATCCTCGTCGAAAACGTCTTCGTCCTTCGGGCCCAGGTAACTTTCGCGAAAACCACGAATGGTATCGAAGCCGCCGGCGTAGAAACGGCTTCCCGGCGGCAGCTCCACCGAATCACCGTACGGTTCCGCGATACCGATACTGAGATTGGTCGTTACCGTGTATCCGCCGCCGAGGGAAAAGAAATTCCGCTGTTCGAAGCTGCCCTGATAGTACTCCACGTCGCCCGGATTGGTCGCAACGGACAGGGAAATCGACCGGCGGGTACCGCGCGTGGCAAAGATCGACCGGTTGCGCGTGTCGTAGACATACCGTCCGCTCAGCGCAACCTCGTTGTAGTTGAGCTTGACGAGATCAACCTGCGACGACAGCGGCACGATGGTCACATCGCCGTGCTGCGGCGACGTCAGGAACCGTTCGATGGCGAGCGAGGTTCCCGGACGCCGCGAACTGATGTCGTTCCGGCTCGCTGACACGCCCCATCCCAATGAAGAGTATTCCGATATCGGATAGGAATAATCGACACCGCCACCATAGGAGGTCGTGTTGAATTCTTCCAGGCGGCGGCCCAGGGAATCGGAATCGCGGTAGAACATCGACACCGAACGGCTGATGCCATCGATTGTTGCGAACGGGTCGCGATGCGTTACCGAAAGGCTCTTGGAGAAGCTGCTCGACACCAGTCCGAAATTCACGTAATCGCCGGTCCCGAGAAAATTCGAGTGCGCCACGGAAACGTTGCCGATGATACCCGTCGCGCTGCCTGCGTAACCGATGCCGAACTGGAACTGTCCCGCGTTGCGCTCCTTGATATCGAAAATCACATCGACCTGGTCGGGAGAACCCGGCATTGTCGGCGTTTCCATCGTGACGCTCTCGACAAACGGCAGGCGTTCCAGCCGTACCTTGGAGCGTTCCAGTCGCGCGTTGTTCAGCCACGCGCCTTCGAACACGCGCATCTCGCGGCGAAACACCTCATCACTGGTACCCGGCGCACCCTTGAACAGCACATTGCGCACGTAGGCGCGCCGGCCCGGATTGACGTTGTAAGTGATTGAGACGGTCTTGTTCTCGCGATCGACATTCGGAACCGGCTCGACTTCCGCGAATGCGTAACCTTCCGCTTCCAGCCACCGGACCATGAACTGCGCGCCATACTCCGCCATGGCCATCGAGAATGTCGCACCCGGCTTGAGCAGGATCGCTCTTTCGAGCCGCTCCTGGGGAACGACAAGATCGCCACGGAACTGGTTTTCAGACACCGTGTAAATCTCGCCTTCGCGCACGCCGATAGTGATAAAGACATTCTGCTTGTCGGGCGACAGCGTCACCTGCACGCTTTCCGCTTCGAAATCGGCGTAGCCGCGATCGTAGTAAAAGGAACGCAGAATCTCGAGATCGCCCACCAGCTGTTCCCGCGAATACTGATCGTCCGACGAGAACCAGGACCAGAAATGCGTTTCCTTCAGCTTGAGCTGTTCTTCGAGAAGCGCTTCCGAAAAAATTTCGTTACCGACGAAGTTGATCGCGGCGATGGTCGAGATCACGCCTTCCTTGATCGTTATCGAGACTTCGACCAGGTTGTTTTCCAGTTCCGTCACGCCGGTGTCGACGACAACGTTGTACTTGCCGCGGCTGTGGTAGACGCGCTCAAGCTCGATCTCCATCATCTCCAGCGTCTGCGGGTTGAATATTCGGCCTTCGGCCAGGCCCTCGCTGCGCAGGATCTTCTCGAGTTGCGGCGTTTCGATGTCCTTGTTGCCGGTGATCGTGAACTCGGCGATCGTCGGGCGCTCGTCGAAAACAAGAATGACGGTGCCACCGTCGCGGCGCACGGCGATGTCACGGAAGAATCCCGCGCGAAACAGCGAGCGCACCGCGAGGCGAATATCCTCGTCGGTGACGGTTTCGCCTTCGCGCAACGTCAGGTAATTCAGGACCGTGCCTTCGGAAATGCGCTGCAGGCCGCTCATCTCGATGTCGGTCACGACAAACGCATCGGCAGCGTTCACCGGCAACGCCGCGCTCGCCAGGAAGGCACAGACCAGCAGTTGCTGGGTCAATCCATGAAATCGCAAGAGCTAACCTCCGTCACCAATCAGTCGCATGATGTCGTTGTAAAAAGCGAGACTCATGAGCACCACGAGCAGCATGATCCCGATGCGCTGGCCAACGGCTTCGGCAACCGGTGACGGCGGAGCGCCGCGCACCGCTTCCCAGCCGAGAAACAGGATATGGCCGCCGTCCAGTATCGGCACCGGCAGCAGGTTCAGCACGCCGAGGCTGATGCTGACAATCGCGAGGAACACCAGGAACGAAACCGCGCCGTAACTTGCCGATTGTCCCGCGTAATTCGCGATGTTGATCGGCCCGCTCAGGTTCTTGAGCGACACCTCGCCAACCAGCATCCGTCCGAGCACTTCCAGTGTCAGCATGGAAATATCCGCGGTCTGCACCGCACCTTCGGCGAGCGCCGCCAGCGGTCCGTAACGCTCGACCGCGAAAAGCTGTTCCGCGACCTCGCGCGGATAACCGACACCCGCGCCGATGCGTCCAACCTCGGAACCATCATCAAGCGTTACCCGCTCGGGCGTGACCGTCAGTTCGATCTCGCGGCCGTCGCGCTCGATGAGAAGGGCGATCGGTTGTTCCGCCTTGGCCTGGATGGCTTCGATCCATTCGCGGCTGTTTTTCACTCGCTCGCCATCCGACATCAGCACGCGATCGCCGGTTTCAAGACCCGCCGCCTCTGCCGGCGAATCTTCCAGCACCTCGCCGATCTCGGGCGGCAACTCCGGCAGCCATTCGGAAAGGCCAAGCCCCGGCAGCAGCGCGCCCGGTTCGGTCAGCGGCCGCGATTCGGCGACCTCGAAGGTCAATTCGTCTTCATTGCCTGCAACATCACGAACCTGCACGTGATCGGGGCCAGGTTCGAGCACGGCTTCCAGCAAGGCGATGTTCGCGGCGCCCCAGGTCGCCGTCGGCTCGCCGTTTACAGCAAGAATGCGATCCTGCTTTTCGAAACCCGCGCTGGCGGCAATGCTGTCCGGCGTGACGTCGCCAACGATCGGCCGTACCCCCGGCACGCCGACCATGAACACGATCCAGTACGCCAGGATCGCGAACAGAAAATTGAACGCAGGCCCCGCAGAAACGATGGCAAGACGCCGTGGAATGGACTTGTTGTTGAAGGCGAGCGGCTGCTCGGCGAGCGACACCTCTTCTTCACGCTCATCGAGCATTTTCACGTAGCCGCCCAGCGGCAACGCGGCCAGTACGTATTCGGTGCCGCCATCACGGCCGCCCCACGTGAGCAATGCCGGCCCGAAACCGATGGAAAAACGCAGCACTTTCACGCCCGCCAGGCGCGCCACCAGGAAATGCCCGAATTCGTGAATGGTCACGAGCAGGCCGATGGCGACGAGGAACGCCAGTATGGAAGTCAGTACCGTCATGGGCTGTGGAGCTTAATCCAGGTGATGTGCCATAAGTCGGCCGTCACAGGCCGCAGCAGGAAAGTTCATCAAAAATTCCAATTCTCGATCCGATGAGGAGAAACAGCGGCGCCACCGCCAGCAGGGAATCGAGACGGTCCAGCAGGCCGCCATGACCGGGCAGCAAATTGCCGCTGTCCTTCACGCCGGCCTGGCGCTTGAGCAGGCTTTCGAGCAGATCGCCGACAACGGAAAAAACGGCCAGCACGATCAACAGGATCGCCCAGGCGAGCCACAGGTTTTCATCGACAAACCACATCGCCGCAAGCGCGCCGATGACGAGCACCAGCACGATGCCGCCGCCGAAGCCTTCCCAGGTCTTGCCCGGGCTGATGGCCGGCGCGAGCTTGTGCCTGCCGAAGGCACGTCCCGCCGCGTAACCGCCGATATCCGCGGCCCAGACCAGCACGAAAGCCAGCAATATCCAGGTCCCGCCAACATCAAGCTGCTTGAGGCCGTGCAAGGCAAATCCCGCGCCCGCGAGCATGGGCAAGCCGAACAGCAGCTTCACCCATGCAGGCAGCGCGAACCTTGAGGCGAGCCACAGCGGCGCCAGCAACCAGACGATTGCAGCACCCGCCAGCAACACCAGCCCGGCATCCGGCGCGTAGCTCCAGGGAACGATGGCCAGCGCAAACAACACTGTCACCACGGCCGCGAACAGCGCGCTTCCCGCCACGCGCAACCCGCACAAGGCGGCGAACTCCAGCGACAACAGCACGAGTGCCACGCCGACCACCGCATCGAACAGCCACGACGGCGCGAACAGGATGACGCCCAGCACCAGCGGCACGAGCAGGACCGCGGTGATGATGCGCTGTTTAAGCACCGGTTCCGCTGCCCGTGTCGGTTCCCGGGATGCACCCGAAGCGGCGTTGCCTGCCCGCAAACCATTCCAGCGCCGCATCGAACTGGACAGCGTCGAAATCGGGCCACAGGCAGTCGGAGAAACACAGCTCGGTGTAGGCGAGATTCCACAACAGGAAATTGCTGATGCGCGATTCGCCACCGGTGCGGATGAACAGGTCGGGATCGGGAATGTCGCCGAGCACAAGACGCGCGGCCAATGCAGCCTCGTCGATGTCGCGCGGATCAAGATCACCGCTGGCGACATCCTGCGCGATGCGCTGCACGGCCTGGACCATGTCCCAGCGCCCGCCATAGGAAACGGCGACATTCAATTGCATGCCGCGGAAATCCGCCGTGCGCGCTTCGGCCTTCCGCATCGATTCCTGCAGGGACGCGGAAAGACCGCTGGTGTCGCCGATGAAACGCAGCCGAATTTCGCCCTCGATCAGCCTGTCGATCTGGCGTTCCAGCGCTACGGCCAGCAGGCTGAACAACTGTCGCACTTCGTCAACGGGCCGTTGCCAGTTCTCGCTGCTGAACGCAAACAGCGTCAGCACTTCCACGCCGCGCTCGCGGGCAGTGGTGATGATCTTTTCCGCCGCGTCCTGTCCGGCCTTGTGACCGATGGCGCGCGGCCGGCGGCGGCGCTCGGCCCAACGTCCGTTGCCATCCATGATGATGGCGACGTGGCGGGGCAAAAGGGATTGTGCTGGCGATGTCATGTCTTGCGGTAAGCGATCGTGAGGGAATGCGGGAATCCGGAAACGTCCGGTCCCGATTCAGATTTCAAGGAGTTCCTGTTCTTTCTTCGCCAGCATCTGGTCGATTTCCGCGACATGCCTGTCGGTCAGTTTCTGCACGTCATCCTGCGCGCGGCGCTCGTCGTCTTCGGAAATCTCCTTTTCCTTGAGCAGGTCCTTGATGTCACCAAGGACATCGCGGCGCACATTGCGCACGGAAACGCGCGCATTTTCCGCTTCCGCGCGAACCACTTTGATCAGGTCGCGACGGCGCTCCTCGGTGAGCGGCGGCAGCGGCACGCGAATGATCTGCCCCGCGGTGGCCGGGTTGAGACCGAGATCCGAGGTCATGATGGCTTTCTCGATCACCGCCACCATCTGCCGCTCCCAGGGCTGCACCATCAGCGTGCGCGAATCTTCCGCGGAGATGTTCGCCACCTGGCTGAGCGGCACTTCACTGCCGTAATAATCGACCGTGATGTGATCGAGCAGGCTCGTGTGCGCGCGACCGGTGCGAATCCGTGTCAGTTCCGTGCGAAAGCTTTCGACGGACTTGTCCATCCGCTTGGAAGCGTCTTTCTTCAGATCTTCGATCATGCAGCTTCTCCGTTATCCACGCGCGTGCCGACGGTGGCTGTGCCCTCGCAGATGATGCGCACCAGCTCACCGGCGTTGTTCATGTTGAAAACCCGCAGCGGAATGGCGTTGTCGCGGCACATGACAATCGCCGCCGCGTCCATGACGCCGAGCTTGTCGGTCAGCACCTGGTCGAAGGTCAGGTGTTCGTATTTTTTGGCGTCGGGATGCTTGATTGGATCAGCGTCGTAAACGCCATCGACCTTGGTCGCCTTGAGCAGCAGGTCGGCGTTGATTTCGCTCGCGCGCAGCGCGGCGGCTGTATCCGTCGTGAAAAAGGGATTGCCGGTGCCGGCGGCGAAAATCACGATGCGGCCCTTTTCCAGGTGACGCACCGCGCGGCGGCGGATGTAGTCTTCGCACACTTCATTGATGCGAATTGCCGACATGACACGCGCGTAAACGCCGAGGCGTTCCAGCGCATCCTGCAAGGCAAGCGCGTTCATGACTGTCGCGAGCATGCCCATGTGATCGCCGGTGATACGATCCATGCCCGAACGCGCGAGACCCTCGCCACGGAAAATGTTGCCACCGCCGATGACCACGCCGATTTCCGCACCGCTTTTCGACACATCGCGGATTTCCTCCGCAAGACGGCCGATGACCTTCGGATCGATGCCGTAATCGGCCTCGCCCATCAGGGCTTCGCCGCTCAGCTTCAGGAGAACGCGTTTGAAGGCAGGCGCTTTCTTTTCAGTCATGGGCGGTCTCTTCGTGACGCAGATCGATTCGGGATTCGCTCGGCAAGAGCCCCGCTACGCGGGGCTCAATCCTTGGAAGTTTACCTTAATGCTGACGGCATTTCCGCCAACTCAGAAGCGCGAAATCCGCCGTCTGGAAGCGTTACGAGCGACGGCAAGACAAGGCAAAAATCGGCGAGGAACTTGACTGTATAGGTCATACATGATGGTTCCGAGCCGATTTTTAACGCCCATCAATGGACAATGGGCCAAGCGCAGTAGCTTCCAGGTGGTGGATCAACGGCCTTTGGCTTGCGCCATCACCTCTTCCGCGAAATTCTCTTCCTTCTTCTCGATGCCTTCGCCGACCTCGTAGCGCACAAACGCGTGCACCGTGGCGCCCTTCGACTTCACCAGTTTTTCGACCGTCTGGTCCGGATCCTTGATGAACGGCTGGCCCAGCAGCGTGATCTCGGCAAGGTGCTTGCGCAGCCGGCCTTCGACCATTTTCTCGATGATGTCGGCCGGCTTGCCGGAGTCGGCGGCCTGGGCGACGAGAATGTCCTTTTCCTTGGCCATGATGTCCGCCGGCACTTCGTCCGCGTTCACGAACTGCGGCTTCGATGCTGCGACATGCATGGCGATATCGCGGGCAAGCTCCTCGTCGCCGCCTTCGATATCGACCACGACGCCGATGCGCGTGCCGTGCAGGTAGCTGGCGAGCTTGCCTTTCGCCTTGACGACAGCGAAACGGCGCACACCGATGTTCTCGCCGATCTTCGCGATCAGTTCGCGGCGCAGCTCGTCGAAGCGCTTGCCGTCGACCGACACATTATTTAATGCATCTTCGTCCGCCGGCTCGTTGGCGAGCACAGCGGCCGCAAGCTTGCCGGCAAACGCGGTGAAATCATCGCCACCGGAGACGAAGTCGGTCTCGCAGTTCACCTCGACAATGGCGGCTTTCTGCGTGCCCGCGTCGAAGGCGATCTCGATGCGGCCTTCCGCTGCGACGCGGCCGGCCTTCTTGTCGGCCTTGGCGAGACCGGTCTTGCGCATGTGCTCGACGGCCGCTTCCATGTCGCCGTTGGTTTCGGTGAGCGCCTTCTTGCACTCCATCATGCCGGCGCCGGTGCGCTCGCGCAGCTCTTTAACCTGTGCAGCAGTAATTGCCATGATAAAAACCTCGAATCTGTAGCCGTTCTATGAAGATGGGATCCGGACGGCGCATCGCAATGACGCGCCGTCCGGAGAGCGATGCCTTTACTCGGCGTCCGCTTCTTTCTTGGCGGCAGTTTTCTTCCTGGCCGGCGCCTTCTTGGCAGCGGTCTTCTTCTTGCTCGCTTCGCTGTCGTCAGCCTTGGCTTCGGTCTTGGTCTCAGCCTTGGCTTCGGTCCTGGCCTTGTCTTCCGTCGCGGCTTCAACCTTTTCTTCAGCCTTCGCAGGCTCCGCCTTGGCAACAGCCTTCTTCACCGGGGCCTTTTTCTTCGCCGCAGCTTTCTTTGCCGTCGCCTTCTTCTTCGGCGCTTCGTTCACCAGCGGGTTGCCCTGCTCGTCCAGTTCGACGAGGTCATCGGATGCGCCCACACCGACCGGTACCGCACCGCGACCGTCGATCACGGCATCGGCCACGCCCTTGGCGTACAGGCGGATGGCGCGGATCGCGTCATCGTTGCCCGGAATGACGTAGTCGACTTCATCGGGAGAGTTGTTGGTATCGACGATTGCAACGATGGGAATACCCAGCTTGCGGGCTTCCTTGATGGCGATCTTCTCGTAGCCGACGTCGATGACGAACAGCGCGTCCGGCAGGCTGTTCATTTCCTTGATGCCGCCGAGCGAACGCTCGAGCTTTTCCATCTCGCGGCGCAGGACGATGGTTTCCTTCTTCGTCAGGCGCTCGAAGGTGCCGTCGGCCGCCTGCTGTTCCAGCTCCATGAGGCGCTTGATGGAACCGCGCACGGTCTTGAAGTTGGTGAGCATGCCGCCCAGCCAGCGATGGCTGACGAAAGGCATGCCGGCGCGGCCGGCTTCCTCGCGCACCACGTCGCGCGCCGCGCGCTTGGTGCCGACGAACAGGATCTTGCCGCGGTTCGATGCCAGGCGACCGATGAAATTCGTCGCGTCGTCGAACAGCGGAACGGTTTTTTCGAGATTGATGATGTGGATCTTGGAACGCTCGCCGAAGATGTACGGTGCCATCTTGGGGTTCCAGTAACGGGTCTGATGACCGAAATGCACGCCAGCTTCCAGCATCTGGCGCATGGATACGTTCGCCATGTGTCTTGCTCCAGGGGTTGAGCCTCCACGTTTCCCAGGCGCCGACCCGTTTTCTCCCGGGCACCCCGCCGCCTGTGTCGAAACGTGTGTGGGGTATGGGACTTCTCGCGAAATCCCTGTTGGTTTGCTTAAAAAGCGCGCGCTTTATACCATAGGCGGCCTTTGCAGGCAAAGGCTTTATTGACGTAAGCGCCTGCCCTCATTCAAATTTTCCCGAATCCGGAAGCTCCCATGTCCGTCAGCATAAAAACACCCGAAGACATCGAAAAAATGCGCACGGTGGGCAAGCTTGCTGCCGAAGTGCTTGAAATGATTGGCGAATACGTCAAACCGGGCGTCACGACGGGCGAGCTGAACGATATCTGCCACGATTTCATCGTCAACGCGCAGGCTTCCATCCCCGCCCCGCTCAATTACCGCGGTTTCCCGAAATCGGTCTGCACCTCGGTCAACCACGTGGTCTGCCACGGCATTCCGGGCGACAAGAAGCTGAAGAACGGCGACCTGATCAACATCGACGTCACGCTGATCCACGACGACTTCCACGGTGACACCTCGAAAATGTTCTACGTGGGCGAGCCCTCGATCCAGGCGCGCCGCCTGGTTGACACCACCCGCGAATGCCTGCTGACGGGAATCCGGATGGTCAAGCCCGGCGTCAAGCTCGGCGACATCGGCCACGCCATCCAGCAACTCGCCGAAAGCCGCGGCTATTCCGTGGTGCGCGAATATTGCGGTCACGGCATCGGGCGGATTTTCCACGAGGATCCGCAGGTGCTGCATTACGGCGAGCCCGGCACCGGCCTTGAGCTTGCACCGGGCATGACCTTCACGATCGAACCGATGATCAACGCCGGCAAGCGCCACGTGAAAATGCTGCCGGACGGCTGGACGGTGGTGACGAAGGACCATTCGCTGTCCGCGCAATGGGAGCACACGATCCTGGTGACCGGCACAGGCTTCGAGGTGTTGACGCGTCGCGGCGAGGAAACGGACATCTGAGCCGGTAACGGCCCGTCCGGCCCGTGACGACAATGTTGCCCTCCACTCCCGAATTGGTCGATTCCTCGACGCTGACCGGCGACGCGTCGGTCGAGCAGTTGCGCGGCGAGGTGCGCGGCATGTTCGCGCGGCTCGGCGCCGCGTTCGAACAGGGCGTCGAAATTTCCGAGCTGGTCCACGCGCGCTCGCAAGCTGTCGATCAGCTCATGCGTCTTGCCTGGCAACGGCATCTCGATGCCACGAACGTTGCGCTCGTCGCCGTCGGCGGTTACGGACGCGGCGAACTGCATCCCGCCTCCGACATCGACATCATGGTGCTCTGCGAATGCCCGCCGGATGCGCTCGCCCCGAAACTCGAAGCCTTCATCACTTTTCTCTGGGACATCGGTCTCGAGATCGGCCACAGCGTGCGCACGGTTGATGAATGCGTGAGTGCTGCGCGCGACGACATCACGGTTGCGACCGCGCTGATGGAAGCGCGCCTGCTGATCGGCGAACGCGCGCTTTTCGAACAGATGCGCGAGGCGGTTGCACCGCCCGGCATCTGGCCGTCGTCCGAGTTCTTCATCGCCAAGCGCCGCGAACAGGAAGAGCGGCACGAAAAATTCGATCACACCGCGCGCAAGCTGGAACCGAACGTGAAGGAAGCGCCGGGCGGCCTGCGCGACATCCAGATGATCGGCTGGATCGCGCAGCGGCACTTTGCTGCCGCATCACTACAGGAACTCGTGCGGCGCGGATTTCTCACGCGGGATGAATACGACAAGCTCGACGAAGCCCGGCAGTTTCTGTGGCGCGTGCGTTTCGCGCTGCACCTGCTCTACCGCCGCCACGAAGAACGGCTGCTGTTCGACGCGCAACTGAAACTTTCAAAACAGTTCGGTTTTGAAGACCGCGGCAGCAACCGCGCGGTCGAACAATTCATGCAACAGTATTACCGCACGGTCACGGAAGTGAATCGTCTCAACGAGATGCTGCTTGAATTGTTCGAGGAAGAAATCCTGCTGGAAGCGGATGAAGCACCGGAACCGTTGAACGCGCGCTTCCAGGTGCGCCATGGCTTCATCGAGATCACGCGCGCTGGCGTGTTCCGCGAACAACCGTCCGCCTTGCTCGAGTTGTTTCTCCTGCTGCAACAAAATCCAGGCATCAAGGGCGTGAGTCCTTCCACGATCCGCGAGTTGCGTCATTGCCGCGATCTCATCGACGACGATTTCCGCGACAACGAATACAACCGCGAACTGTTCATGCGCATCCTGCGCGAGCCGCACGGCGTCACGCATGAGCTGCGGCGCATGAACCGCTACGGCATTCTCGGCCGTTACATTCCCGCCTTCGGCGCAATCACCGGACGCATGCAGTTCGACCTGTTCCACGCCTATACCGTCGATGAACACATCTTGTTTGTCGTCTCGAACCTGCGCCGTTTCGCGCTGCCGCGTTTCGACAGCGAATTTCCTGTCTGCAGCCTCATCATGCAGAACCTGCCAAAACCGGAACTCGCGTATCTCGCCGGCCTGTTCCACGACATCGGCAAGGGGCGCGGCGGCGATCACTCCGAGCTTGGCGCCGCGGATGCCGAAACGTTCTGCCTCGAACACGGGCTCAGCAAGTACGACGCGCGCCTCGTGGCGTGGCTGGTGAAACACCATCTGCTGCTGTCCGTCACGGCACAGAAGAAAGACACGACCGACCCGCAGGTGATTCACGATTTCGCGCAGATCATCGGCGATCAATTGCACCTGGATTATCTGTACGTGCTGACGGTCGCGGACGTGCGCGGCACGAATCCGGCGCTGTGGAATTCCTGGAAAGCGCGACTTTTCCGCGATCTCTACGAGCAAACGCGCCGCGCGCTTCGCAGTGGCCTGGAAACGCCGATCGACAAGGACGAACTCATCAAGGAAACGAAGGAAGCGGCCATCGCGAAATTCGCCGCGGCCGGACACGACACGCGGCGCGTATTCACTCTCTGGACGGATTTCAACGAGGAATATTTCCTGCGCCACACGCCGGACGAGATTTCCTGGCATGCGCGCATTCTTGCCGATTCACCGACAGACAACGTGCTGGTACGCGTGCGCCGCGAAACCGAGCTCGGCGGAACGGCGGTGTTCATTGCGGCGGGCGACGACGGTTCGCTGTTCGGACGCGCAACCGCGGTGCTGGATCAGCTTGGCTTGAACATCGTCGATGCGCGCGTGGTTTCCGTCGGCATGGGACGCGCGGTGCACACCTATTCGGTGCTGGAGGCCGGCGGTGAAACTATCGAAGACGAAGCGCGCGAACAGCAGATCGTTCGCACGCTGGCGCAACGGCTTGGCGAGGAAGGCGACCGCCCGTTGACGGTGCGTCGCCGCGTGCCACGCCAGGTGCGGTTGTTCGACACGCCAACGCGCATTGATTTTCATCGCGATCCGCACAACGCGCGAACGGTTGTGGAAATAACGGCCGGCGACCGGCCTGGCCTGCTTTCCGAAATCGGGCGCGCATTCAACGCCTGTGGCGTAAGATTGCAGACCGCGAAAGTCACCACCGTCGGCGAGCGCGCCGAAGACGTTTTTTTCGTGACGGATGAAAACAACCGGCCGCTGGATGCGACGGAACAGCAAGCGGACCTGGAACGCGCGCTGAATGGAATGCTCGCGCGGCAATGACAATTCGAAAAAGCCCATAGAAAAAAATCCGATGAACCCGAATCTTCCGAAACTGAAACCCTATCCTTTCGAACGTCTCGCCCAACTCAAGGCCGGCATCACGCCGCCGGTTGATAAATCGCACATCGCGCTTTCCATCGGCGAGCCGCGGCATGCGCCGCCCGCTTTCGTGATCGACGCACTGATCCGGCACATGGATGGACTTGCGAGTTATCCGCAGGCGAAAGGCGTTCCCCAGCTGCGCGAAGCGATCGTGAACTGGCTGAACCGCCGCTTCGATCTCGCACCCGGCATGCTCGATCCGGAGCGGCACGTCGTGCCGGTAAGCGGCACGCGCGAGGGATTGTTTTCGTTTGTGCAGGCGGTGGTCGACCCGAAGGAAAACCCGCTGGTGTTGATGCCGAATCCCTTCTACCAGATCTATGAAGGTGCGGCGTTCCTCGCCGGCGCCGAGCCGTATTATTTGAACACGTTCGAGGAAAACGGATTCCTGCCGGATCTCGATGCAGTGCCGGAGAATGTCTGGAAGCGCGCGCAGGTTCTTTTCCTGTGCTCGCCCGGTAATCCGACGGGCGCGGTGATGGATAAAGCGTATCTCGGCCGCGCGCTCGATCTCGCCGATAAATACGATTTCGTGATCGCATCCGACGAGTGTTACTCCGAAATCTATTTCGACGAGAACTCGCCGCCGCCAGGATTGCTGGAAGTCTGCCGCGAAACCGGCCGCGATGATTTTCGTCGCGCCGTTGTTTTCCATTCGCTGTCGAAGCGTTCCAACGTACCGGGATTGCGCTCCGGCTTCGTTGCGGGCGATGCATCGATCATGCAGCCGTTTCTTTTGTATCGAACCTATCACGGCTGCGCGATGCCGCTGCCCGCGCAGCTTGCAAGCGTTGAAGCCTGGAACGACGATGCGCATGTCGTTGAAAACCGCGCGTACTATCGGCGCAAGTTCGAAACGGCGATGGAAATCCTTGCGCCCGTCATGGATGTGAAAATGCCGCCGGCCGCATTTTATCTCTGGCCGGCGTCCCCAATAGATGATGAAGAATTTGTTCGCCGCCTTTTCGCGGAACAGAATCTCACGCTGCTGCCGGGAAGTTACCTTTCGCGCGACACGGAGAGTGGCAATCCCGGCAAAGGGAGAGTTCGCATTTCGCTGGTGCCGGATATGCAGGAATGCGAAGACGCCATGCGGCGCATTCGTGAATTTGTCGAAACACTGGGAAGAGAGGGAGCATGAACAACGTTCAGGAGATCATCGAACGCGCCTTCGAGCAACGCGACAGCATCACGCCGGCAACTGTCGCCGGTGATGTGCGTGAGGCGGTACTGCAAACCATCGACGGACTGGACGACGGTACACTGCGCATCGCTGAGAAGGGCGACGGACAATGGACCGTCAACGAATGGCTGAAGAAGGCCGTGCTGTTGTATTTCCGCGTGTCTGCAAATGATGTCATCAATGGCGGCGAAACCCGTTACTTCGACAAGGTGCCGCTGAAGTATTCGGATTATTCGCGCGATGATTTCCAGCGTGACGGCGTGCGAGTCGTGCCGCAAGCGATGGTGCGCAAGGGCGCATTCATCGATCACGATGCGGTGCTGATGCCCTCCTACATCAACATCGGTGCGCGCGTCGGGAAAGGCACGATGGTGGACACCTGGGCAACCGTCGGCTCGTGCGCGCAGATCGGCGATCATGTGCATCTTTCCGGCGGCGCAGGCATCGGCGGCGTGCTGGAGCCTTTGCAGGCGACGCCGACGATCATTGAAGACAACTGTTTCATCGGCGCGCGTTCGGAAGTCGTTGAAGGCGTGATCGTGGAGGAAGGCGCCGTCATCGGCATGGGCGTGTTTCTGGGCCAGTCGACGCGCATCTACGATCGCGAGAAAGACGAAGTTCTCTACGGCCGCGTGCCGGCCGGCAGCGTTGTCGTGCCTGGCTCACTACCCGCTGCCAACGGAAAGTATTCATTGAACTGCGCGGTGATCGTGAAGAAGGTCGACGAGAAGACGCGCGGCAAGGTCGGCATCAATCAACTCCTCCGATCCGCGCAGGAAGAAGCATGATTCTCTACGGACTGAAAAATTGCGACAGCTGCCGCAAGGCGCGCAAGTGGCTGGACGCCAACGGTCTTGAATACGACTTCATCGATGTGCGCGATGATGTTCCGTCAGTGCACACACTGAAAGCGTGGCATGCCGCACTCGGGGACGGACTTCTCAACCGGCGCGGCACGACGTGGCGGCAGTTGTCCGATGCCGAAAAGGCGCGCGCGGAAAATGCACTGCCGGCCTTGTTGCAGGACCATCCCGCGCTCATCAAAAGACCCGTGCTCGTCAATGAACACAAGCTGCTTTCGGGATTCGATGAAAACACCTGGCGCAAGGCGTTGATGTGATGTCAGCCACGCTGGAATTCGCAAAAGCGCTCATCGCCCGCCCTTCCGTCACACCGGAAGACGGCGGCTGCCAGGACGTGATCGCGGAACGTCTGCAGAAGCTTGGCTTTGCTGTCGAGCGCATGGATGCGGGCGGCGTGAAGAATCTCTGGGCGCGCTACGGAAAGGCATCACCGCTGTTCGTGTTCGCCGGCCACACCGATGTCGTCCCCACCGGTCCGGAAGCCGAATGGAAATTCCCGCCCTTCGAGCCAACGGAACACGACGGTTTTCTTTACGGACGCGGCGCGGCCGACATGAAAGGCGGACTCGCCGCCATGATCACTGCCGTCGAAAATTTTCTCGGCAAGCATTCCACTTTCAACGGCAGCATTGCTTTCCTGATCACCAGCGACGAGGAAGGTATTGCCGAGCACGGTACGCGTCACGTCATGCAGGAATTGCAGCAGCGCGGCGAAAAGATCGATTACTGCATCGTCGGCGAACCGTCGAGCAACAAGAGGCTGGGTGATGTCATTCGCGTCGGCCGGCGCGGCTCATTGAACGGTGTGTTGACGGTGAAAGGCGTGCAAGGTCACGTCGCGTATCCGGAAATTGCGGTGAACCCGATTCATCGCGCACTCGGCGCGTTGCGCGAGTTGACGGAACAGCGCTGGGATGGAGGCTTCGAAACCTTTCCGCCCACAAGCTTCCAGGTTTCCAACATTCACGCCGGCACGGGCGCGGATAACGTCATCCCCGGCGAACTCACCGCACGCTTCAACTTCCGATATTGTCCCGAGCAGACCGCGCAAGGTCTGCAGGTGGCGGTCGCAAAAATACTCGACCGAAGACAGCTCGACTGGAATATCGACTGGCGCGAATCCGGCCGGCCGTTTTTCACGGCCGACGGCGCGCTGACCCAGGCGGTGGATGCGGCGATTCGCGAGGAAACCGGACGGCAGCCTGAACACAGCACGGGCGGCGGAACATCGGATGGACGATTTATCGCGCCGAGTGGCGCCGCGGTGATCGAACTCGGCGTGAGCAATGCGAGCATTCACCAGGTGAATGAATGTGTGCGGATCGAGGAGCTGGAGAAACTGAGCGGAATTTACGGACAGGTTCTCGCGAATCTGCTTCTGTAGGTTGGGGTGAGCGCAGCGAACCCCAACGCCATTGAATTGTTGGGGTTCGCTGCGCTCACCCCAACCTACGCACGCCGCCAGTTGTTCCAGGCACCGAACGCGCCAAGTGCGACGAAACAGATCAGCACCCACGCCGGCATCGACAATCCCAGAAACGACCAGTCGACCTCCGCGCATTCGCCGGAACCCGTGAACACCATCTGCAGCGTTTCGCTGAATGAAAACACGTCCAGCATGTAGCCGAGCCCTGGCCCGCACGCAGGAACCTGGTCTGGCGGCAGGTTCTGCAGCCATACGTGCCTGGCCGACACGGCAGCACCGGCAAGTGCGGTCAGCACGATCAACGCGCCGTACACGCGCCGACCCGTTTGCCGCGGACCATGAATCGCCGCAAGCACGAACACCACGCCGACGGCAATCATGCCGACGCGCTGGAAAATGCACAGCGGGCACGGTTCGAGATCGAGATAAAACTGGGTGAAGTACGCGTACGCCAGCAGCGCGGCGCAGGTGAGAAAACCGGCAAGATTCAGAACACGGGGATTGCGCGGTAACGGCATCGGAAAACTCCGGTAACGGTCACGGCGCGTGATGTTAGCACGGTGCGAATCAATCGGCGGCGATGCGGGGCGCCGCCAGCAGCCGCTGGACGCGTTCGCGAATCATGTCGCGCACGCTGCGGAATTCTCCAAGACCCATGCCGCGCGGATCGGGAATGTCCCAGTCGATATGCATGCGCGCCTTGACCATCGGGCAATCGTCGCCGCAACCCATGGTGACGACGTAATCGAATTCGATGTCCGGAACGTCATCAACGGACTTGGATTCGTGCGCGCCGAGGTCATAACCCATCTCACGCATCACCTCGACGGCAGACGCGTTCACGCTGCCGCCCGGTTCCGAACCGGCGCTGTACGCTTCCACGCCTTCGGCGCCCAGCATGTTGGCGAACCCTTCCGCCATCTGGCTGCGGCAGGAATTCTCGACACAAACGAACAGCACACGCATCCGGTTCTCCCTGTTTCGGATTGCCGGACGAATGAAACCGGCGAGAACAAGGGATACCGAACTGAACGTGGTTTTACAAGTCTTGCAATACCGGGATTGATCTGTTCATGCCATGTGTTCATGCCATGTGTTCATGCCATGTGTTCAGGCCATGTGTTCAGGCCATCTGTTCAGGCGTCGCGGATCTCGCGCTCCACATCCTCGATGTCGATATGCCGCACGTCCTTGCCGTGAACGAGGTATATGACATATTCACAGATGTTCTTGGCGTGATCGCCGATGCGCTCCAGCGCGCGCGCGCACCAGATCATGTCCAGCACGCGACGAATGGTGCGCGGATCTTCCATCATGAAGGTGATGCACTGGCGGATGATCGCCTCGTATTCGCGATCGACTTTCGAATCTTCCCGTGCGACTTCCACGGCCGCATCCGGATTCATGCGCGCAAAGGCATCGAGTGCGGTGCGCAGCATGTTGCGTACATGGTTGCCGAGATGCTCGAGCTCGCTGTACGCATTGCCCGGCCGTTCGGCTTCGGCGAGACGCGTGGCGAGGAAACCGATCTTTTCCGCCTCATCGCCGATGCGCTCGAGATCAGTGATGGTCTTCATGATGGCGACAATCAGGCGCAAGTCGCTCGCCGCGGGCTGGCGGCGCGCGAGAATGCGATTGCATTCCTCATCGATCCTGACTTCCAGGTTGTTGACCTTGTGATCGTCGCGCACCACGCGCTGGCCGAGTTCACTGTCACCTTCCACCAGCGCCTCGATCGCCGATGCGATCTGCTGCTCGACCATGCCGCCCATGGTCATGACGTGGTTGCGAATTTCTTCCAGCTCTTCGTTGAAGCGCTGCGAAATGTGATGGTCGATGTTCAGTTTGTCCATCTTTTGTTCTCCGGGCGGCCTCAGCCGTAGCGGCCAGTGATGTAGTCTTCGGTCTGCTTCTTGCGCGGCTTCGTGAACAGCGTGTCGGTGTCGCCGTATTCGATCAGGTCGCCCATGTACATGAACGCAGTATAGTCGGACACGCGCGCCGCCTGCTGCATGTTGTGAGTCACGATCACGATGGTGTAATCGGATTTCAGTTCGTAGATCAGCTCTTCGATCTTCAAGGTCGAGATCGGATCAAGCGCGGATGCGGGCTCATCAAGCAGCAGCACTTCCGGTTCAATGGCGATGGCGCGCGCAATCACCAGGCGCTGCTGCTGGCCGCCGGAAAGGCCGAACGCCGAATCGTGCAAGCGGTCCTTCACTTCATCCCACAGCGCTGCCGCGTTGAGCGCCCACTCCACTTTCTCCTCAAGCTCGCGTCGATTGTTCATTCCCTTGAGTCGCAAACCATACGCAACATTCTCGAAAATGCTTTTCGGAAACGGATTCGGTTTCTGGAACACCATGCCGACGCGCTGGCGAAGAATCGGCACATCCACGCCGCGCGCATAGATGTCCTCGCCATCAAGCAGAATGCGTCCTTCCGTGCGCACATTGTCGATCAGGTCGTTCATGCGATTGAAGCAGCGCAGCAAGGTTGACTTGCCGCAACCGGACGGACCGATGAAAGCCGTCACGCACTGCCGTGGAATCGTCATCGAAATGCCGTTCAAGGCGCGCTTCTCGCCGTAATACAGGCTCATGTCCTGCACTTGCATGCAGGCCTCTTCCGATGCGAGCGAACGGCGTTCACCGCCGCGCTTCAGTGCGGAGACATCAATGCCGTGAGTTCGTGCTTGTTCGATCATGGTTTGACTCGTCAGGTTCAGTTTTCAAGCGCGCGGTATTTCTCGCGCAGGCGATTGCGGATGCGCACCGCGGCGAGATTCAGGATGATGATGATCGCCACCAGCAGAAGCGCCGTCGCATACACCAGCGGCCGCGCAGCTTCCACGTTCGGGCTCTGGAAACCGACATCGTAGATATGAAAGCCGAGATGCATGAACTTGCGGTCCAGGTGCACAAACGGCGCGTTTCCGTCGATCGGCAACGACGGCGCGAGCTTCACGACGCCGACCAGCATCAAGGGTGCGACTTCACCCGCCGCGCGCGCGACGGCGAGAATGAGACCGGTCATCATCGCGGGGCTCGCCATCGGCAAAACCGTGCGCCACAAGGTTTCCGCTTTCGTCGCGCCGAGCGCGTAGGAGCCTTCGCGAAGGGAACGCGGAATGCGCGAAAGCCCCTCCTCGGTTGCGACAATCACGACGGGCAGTGTCAGCAAGGCCAGCGTCAGCGATGACCACAGCAGGCCCGGCGTGCCGAACACCGGCGACGGTGATGCTTCCGGATAAAACAATTGATCGATGTTCCCGCCGAGGAAATACACGAAAAAACCAAGACCGAACACGCCGTACACAATCGACGGCACGCCGGCGAGATTGTTGACGGCGATGCGGATGATGCGCGTCACCGCACCCTGGCGTGCATATTCCTTCAGGTAAACGGCCGCGATCACGCCAAACGGCGTGACGAACACGGACATCAGCATGACCATCACGACCGTGCCGAAAATCGCGGGGAAAACGCCACCCTCGGTGTTCGCTTCGCGCGGCTCCTCCGAGACGAATTCCCACAGCTTCTCGAACCAGAAACCCAGCTTGCCGAAGAAACCCATCGCATTCGGCTGGTAGGCGCGCACGACGCGCGCGAGCGGCAGCTCCACATCAATGCCGCCCTGCACTTCCATCACGTAACTGTCGCGGTTGATTTTTTCGTACAGCGCGTTCAGATCCTGCAACAGCAGCTGGTAACGTTCATCGAGTTCCGCGCGGCGGCTTTCCAGTTCCGCGAGGCGCGCATCGGTGAGTTCACCTTCGAGTTCAAGGTGGCGTTCTTCGAGCCGCAGTTGTTCCAGCGTGTAATTGATCGCGCCGATCTCGTCGGATTCGAGCTCGTTGATTTTCTCGCGCAACTCGACAACGCGCGCAATGCGCTGCTCGAATTCCGGCCACGCCTCGGCGCCGCGCGCGATCACTTCGCTGTTCTCGAGCACCTCGCGCAAAAAGCCGGTCTGGTCGCCCCACTCGGTGCGTTCGACCATCACGATGTCAGTGGGCGTGCTGCGTTCGATGATTCGCGGTTCCACAATGAAACGGAAATCGCTGCCGAGCTGATCGCGGTTGCCCATCTTGATGAGATGCCGGTCAACGAATTCCGATTCGACATCATCCAGTTGCATGCCGGCCTGCCGCAGCCTTGCAGCAGTCACCTGCTCGGTGTCGCGGATCGAGCCGTAAAGCGTGACGATCTCGCCATCCGCTTCTTCGTAACGGAATTCGTAAACGTCCGGCGCCCAGAAATGCGCGAGGCCGCGCACCGCGATCAAGGCCAGCAGGCCGATGACCGCGATCATGCTCAGGGTGACGGCCGCTGCATTCAGCCACACCCACGGCGAGCCGCTCTTCCACCAGGTTTTCAATGTCTTTTCGTTGCTCATGTCAGATCGCGCTGTACTTGCGTCGCAACCGCTGGCGAATCACTTCGGCCGCGGTATTGAAAAGGAAGGTGAACAGGAACAGCACCAACGCGGCGAGGAACAGCACCCGGTAATGCGAACTGCCAAGTTCGGATTCGCCCATCTCGACGGCAATGTTCGCCGACAGCGTGCGCATGCCTTCGAAAATGTTCATGTCCATGATCGGCGTGTTGCCGGTCGCCATCAGCACGATCATGGTTTCACCGACGGCGCGGCCGAATCCGATCATCACGCCGGAGAAAATGCCCGGGCTCGCCGTCGGCAGCACCACGCGCACCAAGGTCTGCCACGGCGTCGCGCCCAGCGCGAGTGAGCCGTCGCTCAAATGCCGCGGCACACCGAACACGGCGTCTTCCGCGATGGAAAAAATGTTCGGAATGACGGCGAAGCCCATCGCCACGCCGACGACAAGCGCGTTGCGCTGGTCGTAGCCGATGCCGAGTTCGTTTGAAATCCACTGCGGCAAATTGCCGTTGAAGAACGTGTTCTCCACCCAGCCGTTCATGGCGAAACAAAGCCAGCCGACAAGGAGGATGGGCAGAACCAGCAAAACCGGCTCCCAGCCTGCCGGAACAATGTGACGTACGGATGACGGCAGCCGCGACCAAGCGAAGCCGGTGGCAAGAATGCCGATGGGAAGCAGGAGCAGCAGCAGGAAGATGGCCGCGAGGCTCTGTTCCATCAGGGGCGCAAGCCAGAGCCCCGCAAGAAAACCGAGAATCACTGTCGGCAGCGCTTCCATGATTTCGACCGTCGGCTTCACCATCGTGCGCAGCGATGGCGTCATGAAGTACGCGGTGAAAATCGCGCCCATGATCGCGAGCGGCATGGCGACCAGCATCGCGTAGAACGCCGCCTTCAAGGTGCCGAACGACAGCGGTGCGAGACTGAACTTCGGTTCGAAATCGCTGCTCGCCGACGACGACTGCCAGATGTATTCCGGTTCCGGGTAGCTTTCGTACCAGACCTTGCCCCACAGCGCGGACCAGGAAATTTCCGGGTGGTCGTTATCAATGCTCCACAACTGCATGCGATTGTCGGCGGTTGCGACGAGAAAACTGTTCGCGCGCGGTGAAATGGCGATGCGAGCCAGTGGCGCGTCCGCGATCTTTCGCTCGATGAGCGTGCGTTCGGAGGTCGTGTAGTGAACGCCGAGCACGCCATTCGCGTGACCAACAAGAAAACCCTTGCGGCGATGCTCCGATGCGATGTCGGTCACGGGGCTGTCGGGACCTTCAAAACTGCGAATCTGCTGCAAGCGGTAGTCGTTGTTGTCGTCGCGCACGGGAAACCATTGCAGGATGCGGCCGCGATCCGTGCCGACCAGCAGCGAAATGCCGCCAGTGAGAAAACGCAGCGCGGTGACGCGCCTGCCATTCTCGACCAGCCGCAGGCGTTCATTGATGACGAACTCGCCGGCCTCCCTTCGCAGCACTGCGGCGTCGCCGCTTTCCGCAACCAGGTAAATCCATTCCTGCAAGGGGTCCATGAGCACGAACGCCGGCAATTCGTTCCGCCCGACGCGCACGTCAAGCGACTGGTTCGTTGCTTCGGCTATGGTCGTCTCGCCACTCAGGAAATGCGTTTCAAGCGCCACTTCCGTCAGCACCACATCGCCGTCTTCCAGCACGCTGACGAAACGCGCGGCGTTGTCATTGATGCGGCCGGAAACCGCGATGATCGCGCGTCCCTGCGCATCGACAACAATCGGATCGGAACCGAGCGGATACACAATGCCAGGCTCGAGATGCCGTTGGTTGTCGGGATAGCTGATGGCGTATTCAACGCGGGTGGGAAGGATTCGCCCGTCATTCAGCCCAAGCACCACGCCATCGCCTGCGAGGTCGGAAATGCCGGCGGCGGAAACACGCGCGCCGCCGGGCAGGAGATTCTCGCGCGCCACCGGCTCGCCATCGGCGGTGCGGAAAAAGACAAGCTCGCCATTGGCGAGATATCGCGCCGCGATCTCCGCCTGCTCTTCGGTGCTGAGATGCACAGTTCGCGCATCGTCCGTTGGCAGCGCGTAGTCCGTAGCCAGGTGCATCTCGGCGGGTTCGAACAGCGGCAGCACGACAAGCAGGAGATAAAAGAAGATGAGTACGATGGCGACGATCACGCCGATGCCGCCCACCGTCACGCCGTGGCGGATCACGAGATCCTTCAGCGTCCGGAGCCGGCGGCGGGCATCGGTGGCGGCAAGAGAGTCAGCAGCGCTTTTCATGCGCGTAGGGTAGTGGGGATTTGTTGCAGAAATGTGACAAAACGGCGCGCGGAGAACAGCGGCTGTCACATAAGCGAGTGCTTCAGTCGGTGGATGCCTTCTCGCTCCTGGTGTTTCCCGCCAGCGCCGCGCTCACCTGCGCCTCCGCTTGTGCAGCCACTTCACGCCGCTCACGCCCCGCTGTCGTAAACGCCTCGCACCAGCGAACAGTCACATCCGTTCGCGGACGCGCCAGCACGCCCAGCAGGCTTGCCGCCATGCTGATGTCCTCGACATACGCCACGGGATCAATGCGCTCATTGCCGCGCGCGTAGCGAAGCGCAACCGGTTGCACGGGCGCATTGATCTGCACGGCGGGCTGGAAAAGGCGGTTCTTGAATCGCTTGACGGCGGTGCCGTCGGAGGTCGTGCCTTCCGGAAAGAACAGCAACCGGTCCTTGCGCAGAAGCCTTGCTGTCATGTCGTGCGCAATGCGCGCCGCGCTGTCGTGCTTGCCGCGATGAATGAACAAGGTTCCGCCCTGCCTTGCCAGCCAGCCGACAACCGGCCAGTCCGCGACCTCGCTCTTGGAAACGAAGCAGGTGCCGATGTGACTGCCGAGCACGACGATGTCGAGCCAGGAAATGTGGTTCGCGGCCACAAGCACGGGCCCTTCGAGCGGGCTTCCCTGAACCTCCTGCCGCACGCCCATCGCGCGCAACACGAGCCGGAACCAGTGACGCGCGACGGGCTGCAGCAGGCGATCGCGCAGTCGCGGACCGGCAGGCCTCAACAGCAGCAAGCCGAAGGTCAGCAGCACGCCAAAGATGACGACAAGAACAAGGCCGGCGCCGCGCAAGGCGAGGCGAACCGGCCTCAGGATTTTCTCTTTCATGCGGGAAGTTTAATGTAGGAGCGCCTTCAGGCGCGAACAGTTCGCGCCTGAAGGCGCTCCTACCGCACCAGGAAATGTTTCGCGTACCGCTTCTGAAGTTCCGCCGGCGACAGCACAACGAATAAATCGGCGCAATCGAATATCGGATCCCAGCAGGGCTCGCCGCCAATGCGCGCGCCAAGACGAATGTACGCCTTCAGCAGCGGCGGCAGCGCCGGCTTGTGCTGCCGTTCGCTCACCGATGCCATGCGCTCCGGCAGCGGCAGTTTCGGCGTGACGCACAAGTGTTCGGGGAGCTGGTATTTTTCCTTGAGCATTTCATACGTCGCAATCGCGCCGGCGCCGCCCTCGCCCATCGGAATGCTCGCGCAGCCGATCATGTAGCGGAACTCGTGAACATCGAGAAAACGCGCGAGGCCCGACCACAGCAACGTGATCGCGGAACCGGAACGGTAGTCGGGGTGCACGCAGGTTCGTCCGATCTCCATGATACGGCCCGGCGTCTTGAGGAGGTTTCCGATATCAAACTCGGTTTCGGAATAGAAACCGCCCGCGAGTCGCGCATCGCGATCCACCAGTACGCGGGTTGATGCAACGACTTCGCGTGTCAGCCGGTCGCGCACGATGACGTGCTGGCACCAGGGATCGTAGTCGTCGATATCCAGGCCGCGTTCGGGCGTCACAAGCCGCGCGCCCATTTCCTCCGCGAAGATCGAATACCGCAACCGCTGCGACTCACGCACTTCCTCGGGCGAAAACGCAAGCCCTACCGTGAGATCGGACGCGACTTCCGGCAGGCTGCCGGCGACATCCTCAATGCTTTCCCGTCTTGCGATGTATGTGGACATTTCGCGCTCTCCGTTTGCCTGTTGGCCAATGGCGCGCACATATTTTCACAGCACTGTGACGAATATTTTATACAGGCATGACGGAAACATGAAAAACAAAAAGGCGCACTTGCGTGCGCCTTTTCGTGAACCCTCCGGTAATTACCGGATGGGAAACCGCTCAATTTTCAGAACTTGTGCTCGATGCCGACACCAAGATAATCATTGCTCTCGCCGGTTGCCGCGACATCGCCTGTCGTATAGAAGCCGAACAGTTTCGTGCTGTCGCCAAGCTTGTGATCGAGACCGACAGACGCCTGGTTCTCGAGCACGATATCGCTGTCCACACCCGCCTGGTAGATGTCTGCATCGACGTACTGCAGCTTGAAGGTGTTGCTGCCAAGCCTGTACGCGAACGATGCGCCGTAGCCATCACCATCAAGCGCGCCGGCGTCGGTCTGCTGGTAAAGAACATTCACTTGCGCAGCGCCGAACTTGTAGCCGCCAACCGCGCGCGTGGTGTCGACACCGATGCCATCCATGTCCGAATCCCGCGCAAGCGCCGCGTAAACGGTGTCGGTTTCATAGTTCAGCGAAATGGACGTGGCATCGGCAATGCCGTCATTGCCAGCGGCTGCATCTTCACCCGGAACCAGGTTCACCGTGACGCTGAACACATCCGCGAACTGCGGCGTCGTGTAGCCGATGTAATTGGCGACGCGATTCTCGCCGTTGAGGATGTACTTGATGTCACCACTGAGATCATTGAAAAGATCGAAATCGCCTTGCGCGGTTTTAAGCGCCGTGTCATGCCGGCCAACTTTCAGGATGCCGAAGTCGCCAGCCAGGCCGACGAACTGGTTGCGCGCGGCGAAGTTGTCCGCGCCGCTCTTGCCGTCCGGATCAACTTCCCATTCGAACTGGTAGATGACTTTCAGGCCGTCGCTCAGTTCGCTGTCGCCCTTCACACCGAAACGCGAGGCGTTGCTTTTCAGCTCGACTTCGGAAATTCCGCTTTCATCGGAATTCTGCACGGTGATGTTCGCCTTGCCGTAAACGTCCACTTCGGCCATGGCGTTGCCGCCTGCGGCCAGCAGAACGGCGGCGGAACTGTAAATGACGGTTTTCAGTTTCATGACGGTAAAGCTCCTTGGCTTTGTTTCCGGTTTCGATGACGCATTCTGAAAATCGAATGTTGCAGTTTCATGACATTTCGGTTTCGTTTTCATAATCCCGCAGCTTTTCCGCCATCCGGATGTCAAGGAATCGTCATGCATCACGCACAGTTGCCGGTCTGGCCTCCATCACCTTCCATCGAATTCTCCTGCGCGGGCAATCCGAGGAACACCCGGAACCGACAGGCCCCGGAATAACCGGGGCTTGCCAGCAACAAGAACGGGGCGCCGAAGCGCCCCGTTCTTTTTTCCAGTCACATGCCGGATCAGTCGAGGCTGCCCTCGAGCACCCAGCCCGATGTCCAGTCGCCCGCCGCACCCGCCGTCACGCCCGGCTCGAAAGCGCCGATGTAATCGACGGTATCGAAGAACGTGTCGGCATTGGGAGCCGGCGTCGCGCCGTTGCCGTCCGCCGCGGAACCGGCCGCGGTGAAGACATTGTCCAGCGTTATGGCCGTGGTGCTGTTCTGCATGCCGCCGTTGAACCAGTCGGACACCAGCCACGGATCGTCGACGCCTTGATCAGCCGCGGTTTCAGCATCCGCAAAACCACCCAGCGTGCAACCGAACACGATGGAGTTGGCAATGGTCAGCTGGCCGTTGATCTGCGCGTCGGCGGCCGTGGGACCGGCGTTGGTGAACGTGAACTGCTGGTCGATGTCGATGCACTGCTCGCCGAAGCCGGTGATGATGGCGTTGTAGAGGTTCGCACCCGTGCCTTCGCGCAGCAGCGCACCGACGTCGGCGTTCGGGCTGCCGATGAGAGTGAGGTTCGCGAGCACCGGCTTCGCCACCGGCGCGCTTTCGTTGTCGTCACCGTTGTTGTCGGCTTCGATGCCCTGGTCGCCATCGTCTTCGAACTGCTTGACGACGACATGCTGCATGCGGCCCTGCCAGCCGCCGGTCCAGTCGATGCTGTCGTCGCCAATGCCGGTGAGCACGACGTGCTTCGCATCAACCGTGCCGCCGAAGAACTCGACACCGTCGTCCGCGTTCAGGTTCACCTGCACGTAATCGACTTCGGTACCGCGGCCGACGCCCTGGAAGGCGATGCCGTTCAGTTCGTTTTCCGCCGTGATTTCGAAACCGGCGTTGGAAACGATCACGTAGTTCAGCACGCCGCTGTTGTCGTCGGCGTCATTGCCGCCGTAAAGGCCCGAGCTGCCCTCGCCTTCCGCTTCGCAGATCGCGGTGCCCGCATCGCAGCCGTTGATCGGTGCACGGCCGCTGATGACGAGACCTCCCCATTCGCCGCGCTGATTGCTGCCACCGTTGTCATAGGCATTCGCGGAAGTGAACAGGATGGGGGCCGCCGCCGTGCCGTTCGCGAAGATCTGCGAACCGCGCGAGATGATGAGCAGGTCCGCACCGGACTCGCCGATGACTGTCGTGCCGGCTTCGATGGTAAGCGTGCCGGTTTCGGCATCGGCGATCGGGTTTTCGGCATCGGCGCCGGCATCTTCACCGACGAACACGCCGCCGGAAAGCACCCAAAGTGTATCGGCTGTCAGATCGATGTCGCCGACCAGGGTGCCGGACAGCTTGCAGATCGGTGCATCTTCCGTTGCGCCTTCAACTTCCTCCGCGAATGTCGGGCAGAAAGCGACCGGATCCGGATCGGGATCCGGGTTCGTCGGAACGGGACCGTTGTCGTCGCCGCCGCAGGCAGCAAGACCGAGGGTCATTGCACCAAGCATTGCAGCGCGAAGCAGTTTATCGAGCATCATGTGAACCTCCTGGGCTTCAAGAATTCCTGGAACAATCCAGGCACATTTTCAGTCCGGAGAAACGTAACGCGCGTGCTTTACGGATTTGTTGCAGATTTGCTGCATTTAGCCGAGTCATGAAAAGTTCATGGAAGCGTCATGCACAGAAGAAAGGAAACGGCGAGACAGGAATCAGGATCCGCCTTGCACGAGCGCGGCGCGGCGCGCACGTTCCTTGCCGATGAAATCAAGCCACTGCTGCGCCATCTTGCCGGTGTCCTCGAACGCCGCGGCTTGCGCGAATGCATCCGCCGCCGCATCCAGCCGCTCGAGGTTGTAAAGCGCGAGGCCGGCGATGAGATGCGCATCATCGATCTGATCGAAGCCGCCTTTTTCGATCGCATCGCGCGCCGCTTGCAGAGCATCGCCGTAACGTTCCATTTCCAGCAGCACTTGTGCGAGGCGCAGGTCGAGTTCGCCGCTTGCCTGCGTTCCGGCGGCACGTTTCAATGCGGCGACGCTGCGCTCGTATTCCTTCGCCAGCACCCATGCGTCAGCCAGCAGCCGCAATGTGTCCGGTCCGGTTTCGATCACGCCGGATTCAAGACCCTGCGCGAGCACCTCGCCCGCCTTGTACGGGATGCCGTTCGCCAGCAGCAATTGCGCGAGCATGACCAGCTCGCTTTCCTTCTCAAGCACGCCGAGATCGTAGGCCGTCTCCAGCGTCGCAAGCTGGCGCTTTGCATCACCAAGCTCGCCGTACACGGCCGACAACTGCACCCAGTATTCGCGCTTCGGGTACACGCGCACGAGATCTTCCAGCACGGCTGCGAGCCGTTCGTAATCCTTTTCGGCATAGAGGATCGCGCGCAACAGCAGGTACCAGTTCTCGCGCACGGTTTCGTTGCGCGATCTTGCGTCGCGCACGGCACGCTCGATGGCCGCGCGCGCCTCGGCATAATTGCCGAGCTGGTAATGCACCTGGCCGAGCAGCATGATCGCGTTCGCGTTCGGCTCCTCGACGCGCGCAAGCCAGTCGTTCAGCACCGCCAGCGCATCGGCGTATTTTTCCGTGACAACATGCATCTGCGCCAGGCTGTACAGCGTGGCGTTCTCCAGGCTTTCCGGAATCGCCTGTTGCGCGAGCACGTTTTCGTAGGCGCCGATCGCGCGTTCGTAATCCTGCGTGGAGTAATGCACGAAGGCGTAAAGGTTCCAGAGCATCGCGACTTCGTAGCTGTTGAGATTTCCCCGCTCGCGCAAGCCGTCGAGCGTTACGAGCGCATCGGCGTACGCTTCGTTGCCAGCCTGCTCGCGCGCTGTGCCGAGCTGGCGATAGACCGACTCGCGCATCGCCGGCACGCGTTCGGTCCGCCGCGGCGCCTCTGCGGCTGAGGCCGGCTCGCCGGCCATCCAGATGACAATGACGCAGGCAATCAGCAGCAACCGCATTGCCAGTGTTTTCATGCTTGCCTTCCCCGGTACATCATTCACCGTCAGCGCTCCAGTTCGAAACGGATGAGGTTCTGCACGCCCGTCACTTCGACGGGACTTCCGTCGATGATGCGCGGCTTGTACTTGAACTTCAGCGCGGCCTCGACGGCGGCGCGGTCGAAAACGCCTTGCGGTTCTGCCTCGACGACGCGCGCGCCGGTGACCGCGCCTGAAGCCGTCACCGTGAATTCCACCAGCACCCAGCCTTCCAGGCCGCGCGCGAGTGCGCGTTGCGGATAGACCGGCGCGACTTTCACGATCGGCAAATACTCGCCACTCGCGCTGCCGCCGATGCCGGCGTCGATGTTGATGTCGGGATTGATCGCCATCGCGCCAATGCGAAGTCCGTTCGCGGTTGCCTGCGCGGTGACCGCCGGTGTCGGAATATCCGGTTGCGGCGGCGGCCGTTCCGGTTCCGCGGGCCGCTCGGGCGTGCGCTCCTTTTCGCGGATGGTTTCCTGCTCGGGAACGCGTACAAAGTCCACCGCCACGCCGCCGGCTTCCTCGGTGATGGCGCTCTCGCCCGAGGCGATCAGCGAGTGCATCAGGAAAAAACCGCGAAGGTCAGCGCGGCCGCGAGCGGCACGGCGATTCCATAGCGCAACAGCGTCATTGCTTCTCCGCGGCGATGGAAATGTTGAACACGCCGGCGGCGCGCGCGGCGTCCATCACCGCGACAAGCTGTTTCGTGACGGCCTGCTCGTCTGCCTGGATCACTACCGAGCCTTGCGGATTTTCCGCGTGCAGGCGCTCGATGTTCGCGCGCAGTTGCGCGGCTTCCACGCGCCGGCGATTGATCCAGATATCGCCGGCGGCGTCGATGGCGACAAAAATGCCGGCCTGATCCTGCGTGACGGCGGTTGCCGCTTCCGGCCGGTTGACGTCGATGCCGGATTCCTTCACGAACGAGGCGGTGACGACGAAAAAGATAAGCATGATGAAGACGACGTCGAGCATCGGTGTCAGGTCGATCTGACTGTCTTCCTCGGGCTCGGTGAATTTTGCAAATGGCTGTCGCATGTGCGTCTCCGATCAGTGATCGAATGTGAGTTGGTCTTCAAGATGAATGCGCATGATGCGTGCGCGGCGTTCGAGCAGCGTGATGGCGAACACGCCGATCAACGCGCCGACCATGCCCGCCATGGTCGGAATGGTTGCCTTGGAAATGCCGTCCGCCATGCTGCGCGCGCTGCCCGTGCCGAGATACGCCATGACATCGAACACCTCGATCATGCCAGTCACCGTGCCGAGCAATCCGAGCAAGGGACAGACCGCGACCAGAGCCTTGATCATGCTCAATGAGGCTTTCAGGCCGATGTCGGCTTCCGCGATCATGGCCTGGCGGATTTCATGCGCTTCCCAGGAGCGGCGTTCGTTGCGCGCATCCCAGCGGCGAACGATGTCGCGTTCGAGGCGCGCATGGCCGCGGTAATAAATGAACCGTTCGATCACGAGCGCCAGCATCGCCAGGATCACGGCGAGCACGATGAGCAGTACATCGCCGCCACGCTCGAGGAAATCGAGCACGTCATTCCAGGCCTCAAGCAGCAGCCACATGGCCCGCATCCTGTTCGGCATGTTCCGCGACGATGCCGACCGCGCGTTCTTCCAGCGTCTGCACGATGCGGCGGCTGCGCGAATTCACCAGTGTGTGCAGCAGCACGGCCGGAATCGCGACACACAGGCCCTGCACGGTCGTGACGAGCGCCTGCGAAATGCCGCCGGCCATGATTTGCGGATCACCGGTGCCGAACAGCGTGATCGCCTGGAAGGTGTTGATCATGCCTGTCACGGTGCCGAGCAATCCCAGCAGCGGTGCGACAACGGCGGTGATCTTCAGGAACGGCAGGAAGCGCGAAAGCTTCGGCGTTTCCTGCACGATGGCCTCGCCAAGACGCAGCTCCAGCGTTTCCTTGTCCGTGCGCCGGTATTTCTCGTACGTCAGCATGATGCGGCCAAGCGGATTGTCGTCGCGCGGTTCCTTCGCCATGATCTGGCGCGTGACTTTCCGGTCGATGCGCCACAAAACGATGAAGCGCTCGGCGGCCAGCGCCAGCGCGAGCAGGCCCAGCGCGATGATGATGTAACCCACCGTACCGCCCTGCTCCACGCGCTCGGAAAATCCTGGCGCCTGGATGAGCAACGACAACAGCGCGCCGCGTGAAGGATCCACCCAGAACGCGTTGAGTCCTTCCTTCGCCGCTGCGAAATCTTCCGCTGTGGAGAGATAACGTGCGCCGGGCTGCCGCGCGAGTTCGCCGAGCCGGTTGGTTTCGGGAACAAAGTGCAGGTATTCGCCGCTGGAAATCACGTTGAACGCGCCGATGCGAACGACGGACTGTTCGCGCACTTCGCCGTCAACCGTCGTGACCGGCGCGTCGTAGCGGACGATCTCGCCGGAGGCAACGGTTTCACGCTGCATCTCGAACCACAGCCGTTCGATTTCCGCGATGGACGGCAAGGTCGAACTGGAACCGGCCTTTTCAATCAGTTGATCGAGAAACGCTTCGCGCTCCGGATACTGGCTGCTGATGACCGACGCATTCACGGTGCCGCGCAGATCGCCGGCAACCTGCTGCAGCACGCCGAACATTTCCTTGAGCGAACCCAGGCGCGTATCCAGCTGTGTCTCGAGTTGCGCGACATCCTGTTCACGCGATTGAAAACGTGATTCCAGTTCGCTGCTCAGCGCTTCGAGGCGTGCAAGCTCGGCTTGGCGTTCCCGCAGAATCTGTTCCTGGCGCGCTTCCTCGCCAAGAAATTCTTCCAGGCGTTGGCGTTGTTCGACGGCGTCACGCGCGCGGCCTTGTTCGATCAGCTCCAGAAGTTCGCGTGGCGATGTCGCGGCATTTTCTTCTTGCGCCATCGTGGGTGCCGAGGCAAGCAACAGCACGCCGGCGAGAATGCAGAACAGGTTTCTCATGACGTCGCTCTCTCAAGTCCAGGTGCGGGCTGTGGCGCGGGCAGCGGCAGCCGGATCAGGTCCGGCGCCGCCTGTTCGCGTGCGATGCCCAGGCCTTCGTTGATGTAGCTTCGGTAATCGTTCGACAACGGCTCCCACCGGCGCGCTTCCCGATTCCATGCGCCAAGCAGTGAACCGTCGAGACTCATGTAATAAAGGCCGATGCGTCCGACGCGCAGGAAATCGACTTCGCGTGCGCCGTCCGCCAGCTCCAGCATGCCGCGGTAGGCCTCGATGGTGCGCCCGTATTCCAGTTCCGTCTGGTAGGCGTCGAACACCGCGCGGAATTTTTCCGCAACGCTGACATCGGAACGCGAAATCATCGCCCGCAATCGTTCGACGCGCGCCGCCCTTTCTTCGGGCAGGAACGGCACGTCGAGTTTCACGTGCTGGCCGAGCGCATCAATCATCTTCAGCATGAGCGGGGTGATCTGGCGTTCGATCAAGGTGACGTTGTCGATGGATTCGTGCAGCGCTGCGATCTCGGCATCCTGGTTCTCAAGCTGCAGGCGCAACTGGCGCACGTACACGTCAAGACCGGCGATCTGTTTTTCGAGATCGCGGTACTCGGCGATCTTGTCGCGAGTCCGTGCGTTGACGGCATCGATGCGTTCCTGCGCGGTGCGCGAGGCGTCAACGCGCTGCTCGCCGCGATCAAGGGCGGCGTCGATGTTTTCGTTTGCGTCCTGCGCTACCACCGGCATTGCGGCAAGCAGGAACAGAAGCAGGCTGAATGCTGTGGATTTCATGAATCACTCCCCTCAGAAACCGGTCCAGGTGACGCCCAGCGACAGCACGCGGCCGTCCTGGTAGCTGCGCGTGATTTCGTTGCCCTGCGCATACTCGACGTCATCGTCGAGAATGTTGCCAAGCTTCACCGACAGATCGAGCGTGTCGGAAAGCCGCTGCCGGTAAACGAAATCAAGCTGGTGAAAAGGCTGCTCGTAGATGTCGGGTGCGCCGAAGGTGCCGACCTCGACAATCCGCTCGCCCGCCGCGTTGTACAGCAGCACCGCTGAACGTCCTGCGGCGACATCCTCGAAACCGACCTGCAGGTTGACGACCCATGGCGACTGTCCCTGCAACGGACGCGCATCGTTCGTGTTCACCGTCAGTGCGTCTTCCGGCAAGGTGATTTCCGATTCGATCCACGTCGTGTTCATGCCGACAAACCAGTTGCTCCAGTCGTCATCGATGAACGTGAGTGCTCGCCGCAGTTCCAGCTCGACGCCGTAGTTCACCGCGGACTCGGAATTCGCCAGGGTCACGAGATCATCCGTGCCGGGGCGCGTCACGAACTCGATGGGATTGGTGAAATCCTTGTAGAACGCTGCCGCCGATACCGTATCGACGCCGTCGATGGTCCATTGCCAGCGCAGGTCAACGTTGAGAATGTCGGTGGTTTCGAGATCCGGATTGCCGACAACTTCCACGTCGCGCTGATCGTCCGTGTAGGGGGCGCGGGAAAGCTCCTTCAAGTCCGGCCGCGACACAGTCTGGCTGACGGCGAACGTCACCTGGCTGGCTTCGTCCTGGAACCAGGTCAGCGACAGCGCCGGCAGGATGTCGTCGTTCGAAATGCTCGCGATTTCCGGTGTGAGATTCGGATCGAACACGTCGTAGGTGCGCACGCGCTGCTCGTTTTGCTCGACGCGCACGCCGCCAGTGATGCGAAACGGCGCGGTGAGGTAGGCATCCGCCATCAGGTAACCGGCCGTGATTTCCTGCGTCGCGCTGTAGTTGTCCGTCGGCCGCGTGCTGTCGCGAATTTCGAAAATGTCCGGTTCGATGTTGGCATCGACAAGAATGTCTTCCAGTGATGGCAGCGAAATCAGATTGACGGCGTTGGCATTCGCATTCCCGCCGAAAAATCGGAAACGGCGAATGTCGGAATTGCGTTCCTTGTCCGAGTAGGCGAAACCGCCCTTCAGGATCAGCTCGTTCGCCCAGCTCATGCCGCTCATCGGATACGCGAGATCAATGCCGTAGTCGTACGCGTCTTCGTCGAGCTTCTCCCAGCGGCGCTGGTTGCCATCCGCGCGCGTCGAGAACAGGTAGCCGCCGTGCGTCGGATCGAAGTCGTAACGGTAGAAGCGCGTGTCCGGCTCCTCGCGCAAGGCGCCCGTGTAGCTGACGCGCCAGTCGAGTTCGAAGTTCCCGAGGAAATGCTCACCGGTAAACTGCTGGATGAACAATTCACGTTCGATCCATTCCAGTTCCGTCTCGCGGATGGTGTCGTCGTTGATGCGGGTGAAGCCATTGCTCACCTGCGTTTCGTCCGTCGTCTG
Source organism: Gammaproteobacteria bacterium (assembly GCA_036381175.1). GTDB lineage: Bacteria > Pseudomonadota > Gammaproteobacteria > Natronospirales > JAJUFS01 > JAJUFS01. The sequence goes on along the minus strand of DASVDI010000055.1, from coordinate 16,424 downwards.
CCGCAACAACGCCGTGGTGCTGGCAAGCGTGTGATTCGCACCAAGCTCAAGGCCGAGACTGAGAAAACCGCTGAGATCGATGCTGCGGCGTGACAGCGCGAGTTCGCTTTCCTTGTTGACCTCGAGATCGCCGCCGGCGCCAACGGTGAACTCGCGTCGCGTCTCCATCCGGTTCAGCCAGTCCGAGCCATAATCGAAAGCGGCGAGATAACCCCAGGCGCTTTGCGTGCCAAGTGCGAAGCGATCGCCGATCGCGCCGCTGATGCCCGCGCCGGGTCCTGCTGTCGCGGATTCGACATCATAGTTTTTCGAGAACTGTTCGCCGATCGCTTCGAGCTCGGCGTCGGTGAAACCGTCCATGTTCACGGAGCTGTACGGCGAGATGCGCGTGCCGTGCGCGATAGCCATGGCTGCGAGCGATGGAATGTCGCGCGTGCCATCGTCCATGCCGAGCGCATCGCGACCGCCACCGTCGTAGGTCATGAAATCTTCACCCGTGGTGCCGTCGCGCCAGGATCCGGAGATGCCAAGCTCCCAGAAGAACTGGTCGGGAATGGTCTTGGTGACAAGCTGCACGGTGCCGCCGCCGAATTCACCAGGCATGTCGGGCGAATAACTTTTCTGCACCGTAACGCCGCGCAGGATTCCTGCGGGGAAAAGATCCAGCGGCACGACGCGGCGCGTCGAGTCCGGACTGGCAAGGCGGCTGCCGTTGAACTGCGTGCTTGAATAACGTTCGCCGAGGCCGCGCACGTAAACATACGAGCCGTCTGTGATGGTAAGCCCCGTCACGCGCTTGAGTGCTGCCGCCGCGTTGCTGTCGCCGGCGAGTGAAATTTCCTGCGCGCTGATCGCCTCGAGCACGGAACCGGACGCCTGTTCGGCAATGGCGATGCTGTCGGCGACATACTTCGCCGTCGCCACCACCTCTTCGATGCTGCCATTCGCGGGCGGCGCATCGAGCGCTTGCACGGCAATCTGCGGTTCAAGATCAGCACCGCGCAACACCACGATCATTTCGGCGCCGTCATCAGTCAGCGCTACGTTCGTGGTCGCGAGGCGTCCGCCGCCCTGGCGAAGCACGACGGCGTGATTACCGGCGGGCAGTTCGAACCGCGCCTGGCCGTTGGCGCCGGTTGTTGCTTCGTGTTCGTTATCGACGGAGACGACAACGCCTTCCACGGCGTCATCGCCGGCTTGCGTGACGGTGACAGCCAGTTCGGCGGCGCGCGCGTGCGTGAACGGCAACAGCGCGATGGCAATCAGAAGTGCGGCGGATCGTTTCATGTAACCTCGCATGCATTCGTGAAACCGGGCGGAAAGCGGAAGCCTTCCGAACGCTTGCAAGGCTAGAGCGTGGATTTGACGCGCGAGTGACAGCCAGGTTGCAGAAATCTGACAAGGACGCGAAAGCGTCACGAAAAACGCGGTAAACCAGAAACGACAAACCCCGGAAGAACCGGGGTTTGCCAGTAATGAACAAGGCCTCGTTTCCGGGCCTTCGACGTGATGCCTAGTCGATCATGGCGCGGTATTTCGCCGCGACTTTCTCCGGCAGCGGAATGTAGCCGTCCTTGACGACAACCTGCTGGCCCTGCTTCGAGAGCACCATTTCCAGGAACTCTTTCTGTAGCGGCGACAGCGGCTTGTTCGGATGCTTGTTGATATACACGTACAAAAATCGGCCCAGCGGATATTCTCCGGACACGGCGTTGTCCGCGGTCGCTTCGATGTACGGCTCGCCTTCCTTCGTCGCGAGCGGCACGGTGCGCACGCCCGAGGTGACGTAGCCGATACCGGAATAGCCAATGCCGTTCAGTGACGTGCTGATCGCCTGCACCACGGAAGCGGAGCCCGGCTGTTCATTCACGTTGCGCTTGAAATCGCCTTTGCACAGCGCGTTGTCCTTGAAATAACCGTAGGTGCCGGAAACGGAATTGCGACCGTACAACTGGATGTCGCGGTTCTTCCAGGCGCCATCGAGACCGAGCTGGCCCCACTCGGTGATGTTCCCCGCGTGGCCGCACTTGCGCGTGGCGGAAAAAATGGCGTCGACTTCGGCGAGCGTCAGGCCTTCGATCGGGTTGTCCTTGTTCACAAACACCGCGAGCGCGTCGATCGCTACAGGAATGGCCGTCGGCTTGTAGCCGTGTTTCTTCTCGAACGCCTCGATTTCGCCGGCCTTCATCGGGCGGCTCATCGGTCCGAAGTTGGAGGTGCCTTCGGTCAGCGCCGGCGGCGCTGTCGAGGAACCCGCCGCCTGGATCTGGATGTTCACGTTCGGATAGAAGCGCTTGTACTCTTCCGCCCACAGCGTCATCAGGTTCGCGAGCGTGTCGGAACCGACCGATGACAGCGTGCCGGAAACGCCGCTGGCCCGCTCATACTCGGGCAGCGCGGGATCGACTTTCGACTCCGCGGCAAAAGCCACCCCGCCGGCGGGTGCGGCAAGCAGTGCCGCGGCAAGCAACACGTTCCTGAATTTCATGGAGGTCTCCTGAGGTTGATTAAGAACCTGTGAGCATTCTGTGTCGGGGAAATGACAGTCACTTGACCGGCATGTGACAGATTGATGACAAGTGGCTAGACAGTGACGATGCGCTGCGCCGGGAAAATGCAGGTGAATGTGCTGCCCTTGCCGAGGGCGCTTTCGATTTCCAGGCGCGCGCCGTGCCGTTGCAGCACATGCTTGACGATGGCAAGCCCGAGGCCCGTGCCGCCCTTGCTCCGCACGCGGCTGGAATCGACGCGATAGAAACGTTCGGTGACGCGCGGGATCTGTTCCTTCGGAATCCCGATGCCGGTGTCGGTGACGGAAAGAGACGCTTCCTTGCCATGACAGGACCAGCATATGGTCACCTTGCCGTTTTTCTGCGTGTAGCGCATCGCGTTGAACACCAGGTTAGAGAACGCGCTGTAGATTTCCTTCTCCACGCCGCGCAGGCGCGCATCCGTTTCGATTGCAAGCGTTACATCGCGCGGTCCTTCGTCAACGGCGAGCGCTTCTTCGCGAATGCGCGCGAGCATGCCGCGAACATCCAGCACGTCGCCGTCAGCGTCGTCGTCGGATGTTTCCAGGCGTGACAGCTCCAGGAGGTCCGCAATGATCTGCGACATGCGATCCGCCTGCCGGCACATTTCCGAGATCGGTGCTTCCCAGTCGAGGTCAAGCCGCTCGTCGTCGCTGAGGGCTTCGAGGTAACCGGCAATAACGGTCAGCGGCGAACGCAATTCGTGTGACGCGTTCGCGACGAATTCGCGGCGCATCTGCATCAGGCGAAACATTCGTGTCGTGTCGCGCACCAGCAACAGGTGCTCGCCTTCGCCGTATGACACAACATTCAGGCTCAGGCGGCGTTCATCCTCCAGCGGTGAAACGATCTCAAGCGGCTCGTCAAAATTCTCCTCGGCGAGATAGCGGATGAACAGCGGATTGCGCAAAAGGTTCGCGATGCGCTGGCCGATATCCTGTCGCGCGAGACCAAGGAGTTTCACGGCCGCGTCATTGAACCAGGCGATCTGCCAGTGCTGGTTCAACGCGACAGCACCGTCCGGCATCGCAGCCGTGGATTCCTGGAAGGCACGCATCAGGCGCGCAATACGCTGTTTGCGTTTGCGGTTGCGGCGATAGCGCGCGAACAGCAGCTGGAAAACATCGCCCCAGATGCCGGGTGCTTCGGGCGGTACGGCGCCGCGTTCACGAGCCAGCCAGTGCTCCAGTCGAAACAGCCAGTAAAGATGCCAGACGGCGTATGCCAGCGCGACAGCAAGTGCCACTGCCAGCGGATAACCTGTGATTGCGCCGAGCAACAGTGCAAGCACGAGAAACAGTGCGAATCGGAAGAGTTCGCCACTTCTTGCACTCGCCACGATCAGGCCCGCTGCAACGAGAAGCGGTAACCCGCGCCGCGCACCGTCTGGACGCAGTTCTCGAAACCGCCCGGCGTCAACGCCTTGCGCAGGCGGCGAATGTGCACGTCGACCGTGCGTTCCTCGACATACACGTTGCCGCCCCAGACGCGATCCAGCAACTGGCCGCGACTGAACACACGCTCGGGATGTCCCATGAAGAACCGCAGCAAGCGAAATTCTGTCGGCCCGAGTTCGACGGCGTCGCCGTTCGCGGTGACACGGTGACTGGAGGTGTTCAACACGAGACCGCCGGCTTCCAGGAGATCTTCGCCGCCGCCGGGCGTTGCACGCCGCAACACCGCCTTGATGCGCGCGACGAGTTCACGCGATGAAAATGGCTTGGTGACGTAATCGTCGATGCCGGTGTCGAGCCCGCGCACCTTGTCGTCCTCGTCGCTGCGCGCGGTGAGCATGACGATGGGAATCTCGCGCGTGTTGTCTTCGCGTTTCAATGCGCGCGCGAATTCGATGCCGCTGAGATCCGGCAGCATCCAGTCGAGCAGTATGAGATCGGGAATCCGGTTCGTGATGGCGAGGCGGGCGGCGGCGCAGTCGGGCGCTTCACGAACCTCGAAACCAGCACGCTTCAGGCTGAAGGCAACCATCTCGCGAATGGCATCTTCGTCTTCGACAACAAGAATCGTTTTTTCGCTCATCGGCGCTTTGCCCTTCGGCCTTGCAATCCATTTGTGTTGCGAGCGAATTAGAGCACTCGATTATGACAGATTCGTTACAGTGAGCGTGACGACGGCCCGGCCAGGAAAATCCCTCCCCGACCCTCCCTTTGAGAAAGGGAGGGAGTTCTCCGTTTCGCTGTGTCGAAATCCGATCGCTGACTCATTCCGCGGTCTTTTTCCACGCCACCGTATCGCGCAAATAAACCGGCATTGCATGGGCTGCATCCACGCCGCCATCGGAGGCGAACGCAACAGCCGCGAGCCTTGCAATTGCAGCGGCATCCGGAACGATCTCGGGAAACACGGCCGGCAATTTGTTTGCGAGTGCCGGATACGCGGCCCAGCCCGGACCCGCGCCAATCCATTCGCCATCGGCAGGAATTTCCAGCGCTGCTGGTGGCAACAACTGTTCATCGCCCGCCGCCTGCACAAGGCCGTTGGCCGCGAGCCGGAAACTGCCGGAATAGATTTCGTTCATGCGCGCATCCAGCACCGCGACAATCTGCGCCGCATCGCGATCTTCCGCGGCGCGCTGCGCGAGGGCTGCGAGACTCGACACCGGTACAACAGGAAGTTCCGCGCCGAACGCCAGGCCCTGCGCGACACCCGCTGCAATCCGCAAGCCCGTGAACGCGCCAGGACCGCGGCCGAAAGCGATCGCATCCATCTCCGTCGCGCGCAAACCCGCTTCGGCGAGAAGTTCGTCGGCCATCGCGAGAATGCGGCGCGAGGGGCGATTGCCTTTCTCTGCCAACTGCTGCAACTCGCCGTCGACAAGCAGCGCGACAGAGCAATGTTCGGTGGAGAGTTCGAAGGCGAGAAGATTCACGATGAATGTCCGGCAGTGGCAGTGCAGGGAAAATGAAAAGGAGATCAATCAAGCGAATTGAGAAACCGGATCGTCTCCGCGGCATCTCGCGTCACATTCATGGGCGGCAAACTTTTCAAGAAAATCCGGCCATAGGATTTAGCATACAACCGCGGATCACAGATCGCCATGACGCCGCGGTCATCGACATCGCGGATCAATCGCCCGACACCTTGTTTCAACCCGATCACGGCCTGCGGCACCTGGTAATCGAAGAAAGGATTGCCGCCGGCTTCGCGGATTGCGGCGAGCCTTGCCTGCAACACCGGATCATCCGGACTCGCGAACGGCAATTTATCGATGACGACAAGACTCAAGGCCGGACCGCGCACATCGACGCCTTCCCGGAAACTGCTCGTCCCGAGCAACACCGCGTCACCAAGTTCGCGAAAACGATCAAGCAGATGCGAGCGCGGCATGTCGCCCTGCACGAGCAGCGGATAATCGATTTTATCGCGCAACAGTGACGCCGCTTCCAGCAGCGCGCGATGGCTGGTGAACAACAGGAAAGCGCGGCCGCGGCTCGCACGAATCAGGGGAAGCGCGCGTTCGACGACCGCGCGCGTGTAAGCTGGCGTGTTCGTTTCCGGCATGCGATCGGGCACGTAAAGCAACGCGTTTTCCGCATAATCGAACGGGCTGTCGAACAGTTCCTCGCGCGGCTCATCAAGGCCGGTACGTTGCGTGAAATGTTTCAGGCTGCCGCCGACGGACAACGTCGCGGACGTGAAGATCCATGCGGATTGCCTGCCGTAAACCTGCGCCGCGAAACGTTCGGCGGGATCGACAGGCGTTGCGTGCAACACGAAATGGCGACGGCCGATTTCCGCCCAGCGGATGATGCCGGGCGATTCGCGAGCGCCAAGTTCGTCGAGCGCGGCCAGCGCCTGCGTCGCGCGTTCCGCGCAATTTTCCAGCCCGCGCGAATGTTCCGCGAGGCCTTCCAGCGATTCCGAAAATTCACCCAGCCGCGCACTGATGTTTTCCAGCGCGGCGGAAATCTTCCGGTCACGCAAAAGATCCCGCCACGCGAGGCGGCCCTCGTTGTTTGCATTCGCTGTCAGGAAATCCGTGACCGCCTGCTCGAGCAGTTTCGCCTGGTCCGCGAGCGCTTGCGGATCGGCGGCGACCAGCAAGACTTCCGCGACAGCATCGCGCGTGATGTTCAGCAACTGGCGGCTGGAAATGCGCGAGCCGAAATACTGCGAGGCGAGTTCCGGGAGCTGGTGCGCTTCGTCGATGACGATCGCATCCGCGCCGGGAAGAATTTCTCCGAAGCCTTCTTCTTTCAGCACCATGTCGGCGAGCAGCAGATGATGATTCACGACAACGACATCGGCTTCCGTCGCGCGACGGCGCGCTTTCAACACAAAGCAATCATTGAACGCCGGGCAATCCTGGCCGAGACAGTTTTCCGCCGTTGAAGTGATGCGCGGGCGAAGCGGCGAGGCTTCCGGCAACGCGGTGAGATCAACAAGATCACCGCTTGTGCTGGCCGCCGACCACTGCCGCACCTTGTCGAGTTGCGCGACGTCGCGCCGTGCAGCCGCGCCACCCTGCACCGCTTCTTGAATGGCAATGTCGAGCCGATGGCGACACAGATAATTCGCGCGGCCTTTCAGCAGGGTGATGTCGCGCGGACGACCAATCGCCGCCTGCAAGGCAGGCAGGTCGCGATGAAACAACTGATCCTGGAGATGGCGCGTGCCGGTGGAAATGATGGCGCGGCCGGAATCGAGCAACACGGGCAGAAGATACGCAAAGGTCTTGCCCGTTCCCGTGCCGGCTTCAGCGACCAGCACGCCGCGTGTGCTAAGCGTTTTGGCAACGGCGCTCGCCATCGCCTGCTGCGGCGCGCGTGCCTGGAAACCGTCAAGTGTCGATTCCAGCCGACCGCCGGCGCCGAACCAATCGTCCATTTCCGAAGGCTGCGGCGCTGCAGCGTTCATTCGTCGCGCAGCCGCGCGGCCTCCTCCGCGGCCAGTGTCGCCTCGACCTGGTTGCCGATCATGCGTTCCGCTGCCGCAATCAGATCCCAGGCATCGGCCTGGAGCGCATGCTGTTCGCCGGCGTAGACCACCGCCATGCGCGCGAGCTCCTTCGCCTGGAACGGATCGCCTTGTTCGAGACGCAAACGGCCGAGTTCAATCCGCAGCGCCGCGTCGTGTGGCGCGATCCGAAGTGCGCGCTCCAGTGCCGAGGCGGCAAGTCCATGATTTCCCGCCGCCTGCTGGCGTTCGGCTTCGGCCATCAGCGCGACTACGGCCGGGTTCTGTATGGCCGGCGCCTCGTCTTCGTCCCCGGTTGACCAGTCGCGCGGCGGCTGGCTCGCGCAGGCCGCGAGCGAGAGGCAGAACACAAGAAGCAGAATCCGAATCATCACTGGAAGATATCCCTCACTTTATCCATGAAACCGCCGCCGCACGCGGGCGCGTTGTCCGGCGCGGAACCCGCGATGAACGGCAACTGCCGCGCTGTCGGGCAGTCTTCGGTCGCGCGCTCGAAGCTTTGCATATCGATCCACACTTCCTCGACGCCCTGCGGTTTCACGGGCCGGAACGATTCGCGGGCGACATCCTGCATCAGCGCGATCCACACGGGCAAGGCGCCGGTCGAGCCGGTGAGCCCCGCCGGGCTGTTGTCGTCGCGTCCAACCCATACAACAGCAAGCCGGTCGCCCGAATAACCTGCGAACCAGCTGTCACGGAAATCATCCGTTGTGCCCGTCTTGCCGGCGACGGTGATGTCGAGCGCACGGCCCGCCGCAGCACCCGTGCCATCGCGCGTGACCTGCTGCAAGGCGCGATTGATGAGATAAACCGTCTGCGGATCGAGCGATTCGTTCACCTCCAGCGGGTAGCGCTGCAGTGGCGAGCCATTCGGGTGCAGCACTTCGCGGATGGTCGACAGCGGCGTGCGGAAGCCGCCCGCCGCCAGCGTGTTGTAAACCTGCGCGACTTCCAGCGGCGCCATGGTGACAGCGCCAAGCAGCACGGACGGATACGGATTCGGCGAGCGCCCGAAGCCCATGAGCTCCAGTCGCCGCGTGACTTCGGCGACGCCCGTCTGCATGCCGACACGCACGGTCGCCGCGTTATAGCTGTGTGTCAGCGCTTCGAGCAGCGGCACGGTTCCGTGATATTGATCGCGGAAATTCGACGGCTTCCAGATACGCCCGTCGGGCAACGCGACTTCCACGGGCGTGTCTTCCACCGGCGTTACCAGCGTCCATTTTTCAGGCTCGGCAAGCGCTGCGAGATAAACCACTGGCTTGATGAGAGAGCCAATGGGACGCATTGCGTTCATGGCGCGGTTGAAGCCCGCGAAGCGCGCGTCGCGACCACCGACCACGGCTTGCACTTCCGCGCCTTCGATGCTGGTGACGACCACTGCGCCCTCGAGCGTACCGGCGGGCATGTCGCGGCTTTCTTCAATGCGGGCGAGCCTGCCGGCCAACGCGCGCTCCGCGGCTAGCTGCGCGACCGGATCCAGCGTGGAAAAGATTTGCAGGCCCTCGGCGGTGAGATCTTGCTCGTTGTATTCGCGGCGCAACTGGCTTTTCAGCAGTTCCATGAAGGCCGGGTAATACGTGGTGCCTTGCGCGGGCTGCGGCGAAACGTCCAGCGGTTCGCGAATTGCGGCGTCGGCGACGTCGGCGGTGAGAGCGCCCTGTTCTGCCGCCGTGGCGAGCACCTGGTTGCGGCGTTCCAGCGCGCGCTCGGGATGCTGGCGCGGATCGTAATACGAAGGCCCGCGAATCAGCGCGACCAGCAAGGCCATGTCCGCGACGTCCAGTTCGCGCAACGGCTTCTCGAACCAGAAATGACTGGCGAGGCCAACGCCATGAATCGCGCGCGGCCCGTCCTGGCCGAGATACACCTCGTTGAGATACGCCTCGAGAATTTCCTCCTTGCTGAACGAGGCGTCGATGGCGACCGCCATGACGGCTTCGTTTGCCTTGCGCACGAAACTGCGCTCCGGCGTGAGGTAGAAGTTCTTCACCAGCTGCTGGGTAATCGTGCTGCCGCCCTGCGTGATTTCGCCGGCGGCGACATTCGCGCCGAAAGCGCGCGCAATGGCACGCGGATCAACACCGAAGTGCTCGTAATAACGGCGATCTTCGATCGCGAGCAACATGTCGATGAGCGGATCGGGCACTTCCTCAAGCCGCACGAGGATGCGATCTTCGCCGGTGCTCGGAAACAAACTGCCGATCAGCGGCGGGTCGAGGCGCACCAGGAACAGTTCGTTTCCGCCCGCGCCCTCAAGACCGGCGAGCGCGCCGCCTCGAAACGTCGCGCGCACATCGAGACTCGGCTGGTCGCCGTCCCAGAAGCGGAAAGCACGCGTGATGAAACGGACCCCGTTGCCGTTGACGGCGAAACTGCCGGGTTCGTTCGGCGTTTCCCTGCGCGCATAACCCAGGCGTTCCAGTTCCGCGACGAGATTCGCCTGCGACATTTCACGCCCGGGATACAACTCCAGCGCGCGCGCATAAACCCGCGCCGGGACCACCCACTGGTGGGCGCGGAATTCCGCCTGCGCACGGAAGGCAAGCCAGCCGGCCCAGCCCAGCCCCGCGACCACGATGAGCAGCAAAAGCCAGGCGAACAACCGCGGCCCGCGGCGGCGTCCTTTCATTATTTTTTTCCGGTCCCGGCGCATCTCCAGTTTGCGCAAGGTTTCCGCGCTGCGGCGCTTGAGCACCTCGCGAACGGTACGTTCTCCCATCCTTGTCTCGCTCCCCAAGTGATTTCGATTGAATTCTATGGATTTCTATCGAATTTCCATTGAATTACAACAGTTTATACGGAAATCTTCCATAAAATCCGCGATCAGGATCACGCGATCCCGCGTGGTGGCATCGGCTCAAAACCGGGGTGCCGCCAGCACGTCCTTTGCGGGTATAATTTCGCGCTTCGTGCGGACAATGTGCCGTATTTTTCCACGAATCCAATACTTCCAGGGTCAAATGAACTCACCACTTCAGGACACAGCCACAGGGGTAGAAATGAGCACCAGCAACGCCGATCTGGCCCAGTGGGTCGAGGATGTCGCCCGACGGACCAAGCCCGACCAGATCACCTGGTGTGACGGCTCCGATGCCGAGCGCGAACGGCTGATCGGCGAAATGCTCGCCGATGGCACGCTGCTCAAGCTCAACGAGGAAACCTACCCGAACTGCTACCTGCATCGCTCGAATCCGAATGATGTCGCGCGTGTCGAGCACCTGACCTTCGTGTGCACGCAGAACGAAGCCGATGCCGGTCCGAACAATCACTGGATGAAACCCGCTGATGCGCACGCGAAGATCGATGCGCTGTTCGAAGGCGCCATGCGCGGCCGCACGATGTACGTCATTCCCTACTGCATGGGCCCGATCGATTCGCCCTATTCACGGTGCGGCGTGGAAATCACCGACAGCCCGTACGTCGTCGTGAACATGCACTTGATGACGCGCGCGGGAACGGCGGCGCTGAAGCGCATCGAGAAGGAAGGCACCTTCGTGAAGGGCCTGCATTCCACCGGCGATCTCGATCCGGACAAGCGCTTCATCATGCATTTCCCGGACGAACTCGCGATCAAGTCGATTGGTTCGGGTTACGGCGGCAACGCGCTGCTCGGCAAGAAATGCCACGCGCTGCGCATTGCCTCGTACCAGGCGCGCAGCGAAGGCTGGCTCGCGGAACACATGCTGATCGTTGGCATTGAATCGCCGGAAGGTAAAAAGAAATATGTGGCGGCGGCATTCCCGTCTGCCTGCGGCAAGACCAATCTCGCCATGCTGATACCGCCCGAATCGCACAAGGGCTGGAAGATCTGGACGGTGGGCGATGACATCGCCTGGCTGCACTTCGATGACGAAGGCCAGTTGCGCGCCATCAATCCGGAAGCGGGCTACTTCGGCGTCGTGCCGGGCACGAATCGCAAGACGAACAAGAATGCCTTCGACATGATCACCAGCGACACGATCTTCACGAACGTCGCCGTGACCGAAGACAGGGAACCTTGGTGGGAGGGCCGCAAGAAAGGTGAGCCCGTCACCGACTGGAAAGGCAACAAATTCGATCCCGCGAACGGCCCGGCCGCGCATCCGAATTCACGCTTCACGGTTTCCGCGAAGAAGAATCCGAGCTACGCGCCGGAAGCGGAAGATCCACGCGGCGTGCCGATTTCCGCGATCATTTTCGGCGGCCGGCGCAAGTCTGTCGCGCCGCTGGTCTACCAGGCGAAGAGCTGGGAACACGGCGTGTTGGTCGGCGCAGGTGTTGCCTCGGAAACCACGGCTGCCGCGACGGGCGCGGTTGGCGTTGTGCGCCGTGATCCGATGGCGATGAAGCCGTTCTGCGGCTACAACTTCGCGGATTACTGGAATCACTGGCTCGCGATGGGCAAACGCTCGGACACGCTGCCGGAAATCTTCCACGTCAACTGGTTCCGCCAGGACGACGACGGCCAGTTCATCTGGCCGGGCTTCGGTGAAAACCTGCGCGTGCTGCGCTGGATCCTGGATCGCAGCGAAGGCGATGCCGCCGCGGAAGAATCGGCTATCGGTTACCTGCCCACGAAGGACGCGCTGGATACAACCGGTCTCGACATCGACGCGGAAACACTGCGTTCGCTGCTTGCGATCAACAAGTCGGAATGGAAACAGGAAATCGCGGGCATCCGCGAGTATTTCGACAGCTTCGGTGATCGCCTGCCGGCGGAACTGCGCGAGCAGCTCGAGAACGTGGAACGACAGCTCGGCTGAAGCCAGGCACTGTAAAAAAAGAAAAAGCCCGGGCTCGCGAGAGTCCGGGCTTTTTTTAATCCTGTAAATCTGTTTTTAAAAATCCTGTTAATCCTGTCTATTCTTCTTCCTAACGGCCCGTCGCTTCCGACGCCGGCGCGGTGTTGATGAATTCCTGCGGAATCCAGGTGCCCTTGCTGGACACATCCCGCAACAGCAATTTGCCGCCCTGCACCCAGTTGATGACGAGATGCCGGCGCGACACATCCAGCGGCGCATTCACCAGCGGCACGTCGCAGGCGGCCGAACGGCCGACCGCATTGTCACCGAGGCTGAGCGGCACGGCGTTGCCATCTTCTTCGACGAATGCAGCACCCGCCCGCATGACGACAGAAATCTTCCAGCGTGAGAGATAGAGATTGACGGATTGGTCATCGGCGAGATCGAGCGCAACTTCCTCGCGCGCCGGCAAGCGGCGGTAATTGCGGCCGCGGGTCATGGAGGCGCCGGTAAGATCCTCGGGTTCCTCGTCATCCGGTGGCGGCACGTTGTCGAGAGATGCCTCGAATTCCGCGGTGTCCTGGTGGCGCACGATGCGCGTCGCGCCGGCCAGTTCCTCAAGCTTGATCAGCAAGGCCTTGCGCGCGCGCAGGAATTCGACGAAACGCTCGACGGATTCGCGCTTCAGCGCTTCAGGCAATTCGTGGTTGGAGCTGACGGCGAACAGGATGGCTGGCCAGAGCTGCTCATCCGGCAGCTCGCTGATGTCCAGTTCGCGCCAGAGCATGTCCACGGGCGTGCCGTGTTCGACAACCTGCAGCAACAGGCCGAGCACGTGCTTGTAAAGCCGGTCGTTGCGCTGCAATTGGCGCGCCAGCCGGTCGGGCGGGAATTCCTTCAGCTTCGCCAGCGTTTCCGCCGACACATTGGCGCGCGCCTTCAGGAAGGTCTTGAACTCTTCTTCCGTTTCAAAGCGCAACGACTCGGCGCCGAGCGACAGCTCGAAGCCCTTGTCGCGCAAGCGATCCACGCCGTCCCGAATGACTGTCTTGATACCCATCGATTTCCCGCTCGATTAATACACGGTACGAAAGTACCTCAACTGCCCTGCGGGGCCGCGACGCCAGTCACAATTCCCGCATTTGAGGCACTTTATTGCGGCGAAGTCACTCCCACAGCGCCTGTCGTTCCCTGCATGTCGCAGTTTTCGTCATCGGTGTTGCAATCCATGGACGGGCCGTTGTCGAAGACTTCTTCTTCGCTCTGATCCGCCGGCAGCGTGATGCCAGTGCCGCTCACTTCATACAGCGCGATGTCTTCGAACAACGACGGGTCGATGAAGCCTTCGTTCGCGAGTCCGCCCGACTGTTCGCGGTTCGCGGAGTTCTGCGCGGAACTGGTGATCTGCTGGTTGGCGTTGATCGCAAGGTCCAGTTTCCGCGCAATATCCAGCGCGCGTGGCCGTCCCTGGGACTCGAACATGGAGTTGCCGATGTTGTTGACGAAGGCATCAGCTCCCGCGGTGCCCCACGCCACCTCCAGCGATCCCGGGCCGCTGAGGCTGACCACATTGATGTCGCGGCCGTTCTCTCCGATCGTGGCGCCCGCAACAAGGATGACGTCGTTCGCCAGCAACAATGAATCCGAAGCGTTCGTGGCGCCGTTGGTGATCGTGCCCTCGGGATCAGCGGCGATCAGCGTCAATGTACCGCCGCTGACCGTGCCGTCGAATAACACCACGCCGCTGCGTGAAACGATGGTCAGGTAGCCGTTTTCGCCGACACTGAAATCGCTACCAACGGTCACCTGGTCGGCACGCGTGACAATGCTGTCGGCAGTCACGATACCGCCGATCACCAGGCCCGCGTCGTAACCTTCAAGCGCATCGGTGTTCAGGTCGAGCGTGCCGCTCGTGCCGCCGAGATCAACGTCGGCGCCGTCGGTAAGCGGAATCAGCGTGAGTTCGCCATCGCCGGTGACCGAACCCGTCGCACCCAGGAAATCGATGGTGTCGGATTCGACGATGGTGGCGCCGGTGAAATGCACGTCCTGCGTGAAGCGGATATCGCCGCCGGTGAGATTGCCGTTGACGGTCATCGCCGCGTCATAGTGTTGCGCGCCGCTGGTGATCACGGTGTCGATGGACGCGTTCGCACCCGCGATCTCCAGCCCTGCAAGCGCACTTGTCATGCCGGCGTCGCCGTTCAGCGTGACGCTGTCCGTGGCGGCGAGATCAAGCACAAAGCCGCCGTTCACGCTGCCGTTCACGGTAATGTCGTCGCCGCTCATGCCGGAATTCGCCAACAGCTCGACGGGGCCATCCACGTCGATGTCGCCGCCGCTCGACGCAAGATTGCCGCTGGCAGTCAATGCGCCGTTGTATGTCTGATCGCCGGCGGTATTCACATTGAGTGCATGAATGGTGCCGCCAGCGACATTCAGTGCGTTCAGTGCATTGCTGGCGCCGATGTTTTCGAGCCGCACGTCGGCGTTGCCGGCATCCAGCGCGAGACTGCCGCCGCCGGTCGCGGCTTCGATCGACACCAGCGGCGTCAGATCGATCTCCGTGTCATCGGTGACGATGGACGCAGCACCGCGGACGTCCAGGCGTCCGGTCAGGCCGGAAGTGTCGAAAGTGCCGGCATTCAGCGTGCCCGCCAGCGTGAGCGTACCGCTCGTCGTCAACGCGAACGTGCCGCCCGCGCTCGACGTGCCAAGCACGACATCGTTCGCCTCGATGATGAACGCACTGCCGCCGGCAGCAACCGACAGGCTGTTCACGTTCGTGCGCACCGCATTCGCACTTGAGCCGATGGTGTTTGCCGAAATCACCAGGCGCGCGCCGCTGATCGTCGCCGCGGCCGCATTGCTCACCGTTTCGCCGACCAGGGTCAGCGTCGCGCCGGGCGCGGTGAAGCTGCCGGCAACATTGAATGCATCATTGCCTGCGCCGCCGTCGATGGTGTCGCTGACACCGGCACTGAGGTTGAAGATATCGTTCGCCGTTCCGCCGGCAAGATTTTCAATATCCGCGAAGGCAATGCCATCGACGCTGCCGCCGTCAGCCGTACTGACTGTCCAGGTATTGTTGTTGTTCGCGCCGGTCAACGTGTCTGCACCGGTGCTGCCGATCACACCTTCGATGCTCGCGAACTGCCCGTTGATCCGGCTGGCGGAGGAATTCGCCAGGTTGACGCTGACCGGTCCGGCCAACGCATCATAGTCCAGCGTGTCGTTGCCGCCTCCGCCGTTGATGTCACCCCCGACGCTGCCGCTGCCGGTGAACGCGAAGTCATCGTTGCCCGCACCACCGGTGAGATTCTCCATGCTGGCATACGCCTGGGTGTTCAACGTACCGCCGCTGGCGCCGCTGAGGATCCAGGTGTTCGCCGCGTTGTCCCCGGCCAGCGTGTCCGAATCGCCACCGCCTGTCAGCGTGCCGATCGCGGCGCCGGTGGTGTAATTGAACGTGTCATTGCCGGCCCCGCCCGTGACCGTGCCGCTCACGTCGTTGTCGAGATTGAACGTGTCGCTGCCGGTGCCGCCCGCCAGGTTCTCGATGGCGCTGAAGGCGAACGCGCCGCCGATATTGCCGGCATTCGTACCCGTGATCGTCCAGGTATCGCCGCCGTTCGTGCCGGTCAGCGTGTCGCCGGCATTGCCGGAACCCGTCAGCACATCGATGCCTGCAAAGCCGCCGGTTGCCGTCGCCGCGCCACTCGCCAGGTTCACGCTGATCGCCGTCGCAAGAGCGCTGTAATCCAGCGCGTCCGTGCCCGCGCCGCCATCGATGTCGCCCGCCACGGAGCCGCCCGCCTGGAACACGAAATCGTCGGCGCCCGTGCCACCCGACAGGTTCTCGATGCCGCCGAATCCGCCCGTGACGTCATTCACCGCACCCGCTCCGGCGCCCGTGATGTTCCAGGTGTTGGTGCCGCTGAGGTGCTCGAGCGTGTCGCCTGCCGCGTGAGTGCCGCCACTGATCGCGCCCGTGATGCTGCCGGCAGCGCCGACGATGAAGGTATCGTCGCCGGCTTCGCCGCTCGCCGATCCGGTCAGCGCGCCGTTGATATTGAAGGTATCGGCGCCCGTACCACCCAGCAGGTCGAACGTGCTCGCCGCGCTCACCGTGAACGTGTCCGCGCCCGTGCCACCCTGCAAGGTGTCGAAGCCGGTGATCGCCAGCGTGGTCGTGCCGTCGCTGTACGTCGGCGTGCCGTCCAGCGCCCAGGTG
>DASVDI010000054.1:0-63547 GCA_036381175.1 Gammaproteobacteria bacterium | reverse complement strand
GCAAGTTTACCCAAATGACGCCGCCGGCGGGAGCACTCCCGCGCCGCGCATTTCCAACAAGGAGATTGCCATGAAGCACGAATTGCCTGAACTTCCCTACGCGCTGGACGCGCTCGCGCCGCATGTGTCACGGGAAACGCTGGAGTTTCACCACGGCAAGCATCACAAGGCGTATGTCGACAAGACCAACGCGCTGATTGCCGGCACGGAATTCGAGGACATGCCGCTGGTGGAGATTATCCGCAAGGCCAAGGGCGGTCTTTTCAACCAGTCGGCGCAGGTCTGGAACCATACCTTCTACTGGAATTCGATGAGCCCGAACGGCGGCGGCAAGCCGACGGGCGATCTTGCGGCGGCCATCGACAAGGCCTTCGGATCGTTCGCGGATTTCCGCACGAAATTCATCGAAACCTCGACCGGCAATTTCGCGTCCGGCTGGGGCTGGCTGGTGAAAAAACCCGACGGAACCGTCGGCATCGTACAGACGGATGATGCCGACACGCCGATTGCGCACGCTGAAATGGGCACGCCGCTGTTCACCTGCGACGTGTGGGAGCACGCGTATTACATCGATTACCGCAACGCACGCCCGAAATATCTCGAAGCGTGGTTCGATGAAGTGCTGAACTGGGAGTTCGCGTCGCAGAACTTCAAGGCAGCCTGATCCAACGGCAGTGCAGGGCCTGGCGGCGGAACATCGCCGCCAGGCCTTTTTTGTCTCCTGCCCGAACAGAAAGCGCAAGGCGAACGCGATATAATCCCGCGATGAAACATCTTTCGATCACTTCCGTATTGCTGTCGCTGCTGCTCGTCGCGGGTTGCGCGACCGCCGTCTTGAATGGCACGGCGACCGGCAGCAAGGATTATCCGGCGCAACAGGAAGATTCGCGCATAACGCGCGAGGTGCGTATGGCGATCTACCGCGATGGGTTACTGAGCGATGAACGCATTCATGTTTCAACGGCCGAAGGCATCGTGACCTTGCGCGGCAGCGTCGACAACCGCATGCACACCAACCGCGCCGTGGAAATTACGCGCAGCGTGCAAGGCGTTCGCGGCGTGAACATCGAACTGGTTTTGAAAGATTCACTTTGAGGATTTCGTGATGGACGTACAGGAACGCATCAAGCAACAGATAGACGACAATACTGTCTTGCTTTACATGAAAGGCACGCCGGATTTTCCCCAGTGCGGATTCTCCGCGCGCACCGTCGCCGCGTTGAATTCCTGCGGCACGCCGTTCGGTTACGTGAACGTGCTGGAAGACCAGGAAATTCGCGAAGGCATCAAGCAGTATTCCAACTGGCCGACGATTCCGCAGTTGTACGTCAACGGCGAGTTGATTGGCGGCAGCGATATTGTGGTCGAGATGTATGAATCGGGAGAGTTGAAAAGCCTGCTCGAGCAGGCGGGCGGCCAGCAATCCTGAAAAGAGCATGATGTGTCGTAGGAGCGCCTTCAGGCGCGATTGACAATCGTTCGCGCCTGAAGGCGCTCCTACTCCACCACGCAATCCACCAGCACTTCCCGGCAGCGTGCATTGTCATCCGTTGCCACCGCAACCGCGCACCAGCCGTTCATCCGCTGCAACATGGTCATTCCGCGGATCGCAACATCGTTTTCCGCCAGCCGCCGCGCGATGCGCGCAAGTCCGCCAGGACGATCCTCGATGCGAATCACCAGCACCTCTTCCGGCACAGCCTGGTATTCGGAATCGCGCAGCAGGTTCAGCGTCTCGTCGTAACGATCGACTTCCAGCGTGATGTACGCGGTGCCGTCTTCATCGACGGCATCAATGGCGTTGATGTTCACGCCATTTCGTTCCAGCAATTCACTCAGATCCGCAAGCAAGCCCTTGCGATCCGCGACCACGACCATGATGCGTTTCATGCGCGCTCTCCGGTTTGAATCAGATCGTCGATGAAACGATCAATGGTTTCGCGCGTCGTGCCGGGAACAGCAATGAGATGCGATTGTCCGCGCGCTGTCGCGAGCTGCCAGCGTTGTTTCACGGCGTCGGGAACAGCAGGAAAAACGACCGTGATCGCGTTTGGATTGCGCCACGCCGCGATGCCGTTTTCCTTCAATCGCATCTGGGCGTACGCGGCGAGGTCCAGACTTGTCATGACGCGACGGCGCAATCCTTCGATACCGAACCGTTGGATCGCAGCCCACAGGATAATTGGCGTCAATCCATTGCGCGATCCGGTAACTGTGGTGTCGAGACAACCAATGTAGGCGATCGAGCGCGCGATGCGATCGACATGCTGCTTGCGCGCGAGCACGATGCCGCAGGGAATCGGCGAACCGATGAACTTGTGTCCGGATATCGCGATCGAGTCCGCGCCATCAGCGAAATCAAATGCAGGACGCGGCTCAAGGAACGGCGCCATCGGACCGCACAGGGCCGCATCGCTGTGAATGTAGTAATGCGGGATTGCAAGTTTCTTGAGCATGCCGCGAACGCGTTCGATGTCATCCTTGCCTTCTGTCATGGTCGTGCCGATGTTCATGAACAGGATGGGCGGCTTGTCGCGATGCAGTTTCATCGTCTCGAAGAGATCGTCGTAGTCGATCTCGCCGGACTCCTGCGCGCGTATCATGATGTGGCGCATGTTCAGAAGATGCAGGTTCTTCGAGACGCTGTAATGCGTTTCCTCGGAAAAATACACCATGCCTTGCGGATACAGCTCGCGCGCGAGATAAAGCCCGTAAAGATTGCCTTCGCTGCCGCCGTTCGTGACGTAACCCCACCAGTTGTCATCTTCGGCGCGCATGAGCTTCGCGAAGAACTCGACGACTTCGCGTTCCAGCGCGCGGCTGTCGACTTTCCACGTGCTGTCCGTGAACGGATCGCCGAGGTTGTTCAGCGGGACGTCGAGAAATTCCGCCAGCGATGAATACTCGAAATCCTTCGCGACGGGATAACCCAGGTAATCGTCACGCGTGACTTCGGCCTCGCCGAGCAGCGCCTGCAATCTTTCAGGCAAGCCATTCATCAGGATTCTTTTATAACGATTGACGTTCGTGCAGGCCATTTTCGTAAATCGGCTTGAAGCGATTCACGATGCCACAGAAAAGATCGGCAGTTTTTTCAGCATCATAGATTGCCGAGTGCGCTTCATCGCCATCCCAGCCGAGATCCGCGGCTTCCACCGCACGCGCCAGCACGGTCTGCCCGAAAGCGACGCCGCCGAGCGTTGCGGTGTCGAAACTTGAAAACGGATGAAACGGATTACGCTTGATTTCCGAACGCTGGATGGCG
Source organism: Gammaproteobacteria bacterium (assembly GCA_036381175.1). Lineage (GTDB taxonomy): Bacteria > Pseudomonadota > Gammaproteobacteria > Natronospirales > JAJUFS01 > JAJUFS01. Next base: position 60,282 of record DASVDI010000054.1, on the reverse strand, counting down.
GCGTTCAGAAAACTCAGGTCGAACCACGCGTTGTGTCCCACCAGCACGGCGCGACTGCAATGTTGCGCTTTCACTTCCGTGCGAACTTCGCGGAACAGCCGCCGCAGCGCTTCGCGCTCCGGCAAGGCAGGACGCAGCGGATGGTTGGGATCGATGCCGGTGATATCCAGCGAGGCCTGCTCGATGTTCGCGCCTTCAAACGGCTCGACGTGATACCAGTGCGTGGAGTGACGATGCAAATCGCCGTTCTCGTCGAAGCGCAGCAGCACGGCGGCAACTTCCAGCATCGCATCCGTATTCGAGTTGAATCCGCCGGTTTCGATGTCGACCACGACAGGTAAAAAACCGCGAAAGCGGCTGGACATCATGCGTGCCTGTTCCTCGGCAATGGCGTTCGGGTTGTTCATTTCACTCCAATGGATTCAATGACTTTCAGGCACAACGCCAGGCGATGGTTTCATCCGCGCGGAACGGCACGATCTCGGTGTCGGCAAAGGGCATGCGCGAAGGCGGTGTCCACGCTTCGCGGCGCAAGGTTATCGTTTCGGTGTTGCGTGGCAATCCGTAGAAATCCGCACCGAACTGGCTCGCGAACGCATCAAGCCGCTCAAGTGCGTTCGCGGCATCGAAAGCTTCGGCGTAAAGCTCGAGTGCCGCATGCGCGGTGAAACAACCGGCGCAACCGCAAGCGGTTTCCTTCGCGTGCAATGCATGCGGCGCGCTGTCCGTGCCGAGAAAGAATTTCGGATTGCCGCTCACGGCGGCAATGATCAATGCTTCACGATCCGGCTCGGTCTTGAGCACGGGGAGACAGTAGTAATGTGGCCGGATGCCGCCCTTGAAGAGCGCGTTGCGATTGTGCAGGAGGTGTTGCGGCGTGATGGTCGCGGCGACATTGCTGCCGGCATCGCGCACAAAATCGGCGGCTCGTGCAGTGGTGATGTGTTCGAAGACAATTTTCAACTCCGGGAGGCGGGCGTGCAGGGGTGCGAGAACTTCGTCGATGAATACCGTTTCGCGATCAAAGACATCGACCGCATCGCGCGTCACTTCGCCGTGAACACACAGCGGAATTCCAAGCTCCGCCATCTTCTCGAGTGTCGCGTAGGTGTTCGCAACATCCGTGACACCAGCGTCGGAATTCGTGGTCGCACCGGCGGGATAGAGTTTCAACGCGAGGACGACGCCTGAGTTCTTCGCGGCCTCGATTTCTTCCGGCTGTGTGTTGTCTGTGAGATACAGCGCCATCCACGGCGTGAACTCCACGTTCTCTGGCAGCGCGGCGAGAATCCGTTCGCGGTATGCGAGCGCCTGTTCCGTTGTCGTAATTGGCGGGCGCAGGTTCGGCATTACCAGCGCGCGCGCGAATTGTCGCGCGGAATAGGGCAGCACGGCAGCCATCTGCGCACCGTCGCGAAGATGCAGGTGCCAGTCGTCGGGGCGGGTGAGGGTGAGCGTTTCCATCGGAGCCTTTCGGTTGCAGGGAGCGGCGTCTATAGTTTGCCGGTCGATTCGAGCGACACATTCTAAAGGATTGGGACTCTGCCGTAATGCCGATACGCCTCGGACAACTGGAAATTCACGCGGAATTGAACGAAATCTGCGGGCCCGCCGGGCGGCAGCGGGTCGAGCCGCAGGCGGTGACCGTGCTCGAACTGCTGGCCGGTGACCCCGGTCGCGTCTTTTCACGAGATGACCTGCTCGATCGGGCGTGGCGCGGGCGCATCGTTTCGGATGCCACCCTTAGCGGAGTCATCAGCCGTCTGCGACGCGCGCTTGTAGATGCAGGCGTGGAGGACATGCGCATCGAAACGCGCAGCAAGCGCGGGTATGTATTGGTTCACTCAACGCAGCGTTCGCGACGCCGCACCGCACCCGGCCGTCGGATCGCGGTGCTGATCGCGCTGATCGCCGCGCTCAGCACCGGCACTTGGTACGGGTACGAGCTTCGGTCCGGATTGGAGTCGCTGGAGGGTGTAAGGCTGGATTTCGACATCACGTTTCCCGACGGAGAGATGTCCGACGCAGTCATCTGGCTGGAGGAAGGCTCGGACGGCCGGATATCCCTTTCGGGAGAATATCCGCTCGACATTCGCGTCATTCCCGGCTTGGCGGAAAAGGGTTTGCTCCGCCTGCGCATCGAAGCGGGCGGCCTCGCGCACTGGACCGGCTTCGAACAGGTCATTGGACTTGGAACAGAAAGCCACTTTATCTTGAAGTCAGAAACGGCAAACGCGTTCTACAGCATTCGTTTTGTCGCATCGCTTGAACCGCCGCCAGGACTTCCGCAGGAAATCCCAAGATAAATCTCACATCACCCGAAGGTTTTCAGGTGCGATTTGATCAATTGTGAATGGGCCGCACCTGCGGCTGTCACTGGAGATCGAAGGATGAAATATTCAATTGCCGCCTTGTTCGCCATCCTTGTCATGGCATCCGCCTTTGCGGGCGATGACCCCAACATGGTCGTCATGTCAATGGAGATCCATTCGAACGGGAAGATGTTGTCCACACCGATGATCGCGTTCGAGGCGGAAGAGACGGAAGCAGACGCCAGCGTCATGCAAAGCGTGGATGTGCCGGGCACCGACGAGGACCTGGCGCTCGAGCTGACATTCCATACCGTGCACGTTCACGAACGCGGACCGGAAATGCTCATGGACATCGATTCCGGCCTGATCGGGTCCGAACACGTCGAGGCAAGACATATGCAACTGGCATGGAACGAACCGTACGAGTTCGCATTTTCCGTATCGCCCGATGCGCCCGCCTTCCGGGTCATGATCACGCCGTCCCGTGCAACGCTCAGTGAATTCATGCGGGGTCGGCAGGATTCGGACTGATCAGGTTTCGGACCGACGATAAAAAGCCGCTGCGGTGTTTGTCGCAGCGGCCTTTCCTTTAACGATTCGTCAGCAGGTATTCCGTCGCGAATCGCACGCCGAACCCCGTGAACTCCGATGGCACGTGCGCGAGTCCGCCTTTGACTTCGGAGGCGGAAAGATCGACATGCACCCACGGCGTGTCGTGTTTCACGAAGCGGTTGAGGAAACGTCCGGCGAGGATGTGGTCGGCTTCGCCTTCGATGAGACATTGTTTTACATCGGCGACCTTGCTTTCGAGAAGTTCGTCGTAATCGCGGTCTTGCGGGAAAGGCCAGACGCGTTCGCCGGATCGCTTGCCGGCAGCGATCAATTCGGCGCCCAGTTCTTCGCGGTTCGTGAACACGCCCGAGTAGCGCGTGCCGAGCGAGGCCACGCAGGTGCCGGTAAGCGTCGCGAAATCCATGATGAATGACGGCTTCGCGTTGCTTGCAAGTGCGAGCGTGTCGGCGAGCACCATGCGGCCTTCAGCGTCGGTGTGCAGGATTTCGATCGTGGTGCCGTCGGATGCCGTCACGACATCATTCATTTTATAAGCCTTCGGCCCGATGTGGTTCTGCGCGAGCGCCATCCAGCAATCGACGGGAAAATCCGCCTGCAGGCGCGTGAGCGCGATCAATGTGCCGAGCGCGACGGCAGAGCCCTGCATGTCGCCATGCATGCCGAACATGCTCTTGCCCGTCTTGAGATTGTTGCCGCCGGTGTCGAAGCAGATGCCCTTGCCGACGAGCGCAACCGGTTTCGCGTTTTTCGCGGCTTTCGCCGGTTCGTAGCGCAAATGCAGGATGCCCGCATCACGATCTTCGCTGCCCTGGACGACGGCGAGAAACGCGCCGGCATTTTTTTGCTTCAGCGCCGTTTCGTCGAGAAATTCGGTTTTCCAGCCGAAATCTTTCGCAAGCGTTTCGACATATTCCCGGTATTTTCCCGGCGTGAGGTAATTGCCGGGCAGCGCCGCGAACCAGCGCGCGAGGTTGGTGCCTTCTGCGGTGGCGAGCGTGTGCGTGAAATCGCGTTCTTCTTCAAGACCAAAAATGTGCAGCTCGCGGACAGCGTGCTTGTTTTCGTCCGCCTTCGAGACGATTTTCGGCATCTCGAATTCCGCGGCGAGCAAGGCGGCGACAACGGCTTCAGCAACGGCAGACGAGCGCTCGTTTTCCAGGCCGGCGAACGCAAGGCCCAGTGACGCCGGCTTGTGCGCGCGAATACCGGCAATCCACTTTCGCGCGGCTTCCAGCATTTCGAACGGCGTGGCGTCGGCGGCGAGACGGCCGATCGTGACCAGTTGTTCGCCGGCCGCCAGCGTGACCGTTTCCTTTTCGCGGTCGTGCGTTTTCGATGCGAGGCCCGCGAGCGCGGCGTTACCGTTCAATGCGCTCGCATCGCCCTTTGCCGCGATTACCAGCAGGTGGTCCAGCGATGACCACGCATCGCCGGAAATCGGCGCCGGATGTTGGATCAGCTGGACTTTTGCAGGAGCGGGAAGAGCGGGGAACATATGCACTTGCCTTGACCGGTTGTGTCCAAACACCGATCATATCAGGTTCAAATGACGCCTTCCGGGGCCGTCCGGCCCCCGATTGAATGTCCGGATCGCATGCCGACGAACCTTTGCGATGGCAGCCCTCGGGGTTGACGCAGCGAAGGCAACCCTTCGGGTACACGTCGGCATTGTTACGAAAGAATCTCTCTCAAGGATTGCGCATGGCCGACAAGAAAAACGTCCAGGACGCTCACGAGCGCCAGGACGTGGACCCCCAGGAGACGCAGGAATGGCTGGAGTCGCTCGACGCGACGCTGAATGTGCACGGCGCCGAGCGCGCGCATTTTCTGCTTGAACAGCTCGTTGATCATGCGCGCCGCCAGGGCGCCTACCTGCCGTATTCCGCCGAAACCGCGTACCTCAATACGATTCCGAATCACCAGGAGCCGCAGTATCCCGGCGATCGCGAAATCGAAAAACGCATCGATGCGTACATTCGCTGGAATGCGCTCGCAATGGTGGTGAACGCGAACCGCAAGGGCACCGAGCTCGGCGGACACATCGCGACGTATGCATCCGCCGCGCAGTTGTACGAAGTCGGCTTCAATCATTTCTGGAAAGGCGCTTCGGAGGAAAACCGCGGTGATCTCGTTTATATACAAGGTCATTCTTCGCCCGGCATCTACGCGCGTTCCTTCCTGGAAGGCCGTCTCACCGAAAAGCAGCTGATGAATTTCCGCGAGGAAGTGGACGGCGAGGGCCTGTCGTCCTATCCGCATCCCTGGCTGATGCCGGATTACTGGCAGTTCCCGACGGTCTCGATGGGCCTTGGCCCGATCATGGCGATCTACCACGCGCGCTTCATGAAATATCTCGAAAGTCGCGGCCTCATCGAAGCGAAAGGACGCAAGGTCTGGGCCTTCCTCGGCGATGGCGAAATGGATGAACCGGAATCGCGCGGCGCGATCTCGCTCGCCGTGCGCGAGAATCTCGACAACCTCGTGTTCGTGATCAACTGCAATTTGCAACGGCTCGATGGCCCGGTGCGCGGCAACGGCAAGATCATCCAGGAACTGGAATCCGATTTCCGCGGCACCGGCTGGAACGTGCTCAAGGTGCTGTGGGGTTCGCGCTGGGATCCCCTGCTGGCGCAGGATCGCAAGGGGCTGCTGCGCAAGGTCATGGAAGAATGCGTTGACGGCGAATACCAGACATTCAAATCGCGCGACGGTGCGTATGTGCGTGAGCATTTCTTCGGCCGCTATCCGGAACTGAAGGAAATGGTTGCGCACATGTCCGATGAGGAAATCTGGCGGCTCAACCGCGGCGGCAACGACGCGCGCAAGGTGTACGCGGCATACGATCGCGCGGTGAACGGCAACCACGGCCAGCCGACGGTGATTCTCGCCAAGACGGTGAAAGGCTTCGGGCTTGGAAAATCCGTGCAAGGCACGATGGGCGCGCACCAGAAAAAGAAACTCGACGCGGACGATCTCAAGTGGGTGCGCGATCACTTCAGCCTGCCTGTTTCCGATGAAGACATTGACTCCGGCAAGGTGCCATTTCTGTCCTTCGAGAAGGACAGCCGCGAATACAAATACCTAAAGGCGCGCCGCGAAAAACTCGGCGGCTATTTGCCGAAGCGCCTGCCGGAAAACGAGAAACTCAAGCTTCCCGGCCTCGATGCCTTCAAGCAGCAACTCGAAGACACCGGTGATCGTGAAATCTCCACGACCATGGCGTTCGTGCGCATGCTGACCGCGCTGCTTCGAAACAAGGAGATAGGCAAGCGCATCGTGCCGATCGTTCCCGACGAAGCGCGCACCTTCGGCATGGACAGCCTGTTCCGCCAGTACGGCATCTATTCATCGAAAGGGCAGTTGTACGAACCGCAGGATGCGGATCAGCTGATGTTCTACCGCGAGGACAAGAAAGGCCAGGTGCTGCAGGAAGGCATCACCGAGGCGGGTTCGATGTCATCGTGGATTGCCGCGGCGACAAGCTACGCCAATCACGGCGTCACCATGATTCCTTTCTATGCCTACTACTCGATGTTCGGTTTCCAGCGCATCGGCGATCTCGCGTGGGCAGCCGGTGACATGCGCGCGCGCGGTTTCCTGCTCGGTGCAACCGCCGGCCGCACGACACTGAACGGCGAAGGCCTGCAGCACGAGGATGGCCACAGCCATATTCTTGCGGCGACAATTCCGAATTGCGTCGCCTACGATCCGACGTATTCCTACGAACTCGCTGTCATCATCAACGACGGCATGAAGCGGATGTATGAAAACCACGAAGATGTTTTCTATTACATCACGCTGATGAACGAGAATTACCCTCATCCGGCGAAGCCGGATGGCGCAGACGAAGGCATTCTCAAGGGCCTTTATCCGCTGAAGAAATCCGCGGCGAAGAAAGCCCAGCAGAAGGCAACGGCGCGCGTGCAGCTGCTCGGCTCCGGCACCATCCTGCGCGAAGTCGAAGCGGCGGCGGAAATTCTCGAGAAGGATTTCGGCATCGCGGCCGACGTGTGGAGCGCGACCAGTTTCACGGAATTGCGCCGCGATGGCATGAAAGCGGACCGCTGGAATCTGCTGAACCCGGACAAGAAACCGAAATCGCCGTGGGTGACGCAACAGCTGGAAAAAACCGAAGGCCCCGTCATTGCGGCAAGCGATTACATGCGTTCGTTCGCGGACAAGATTCGCCAGTGGGTGCCGCGCCGTTACGTGACATTGGGTACGGATGGTTACGGCCGTTCGGATTCGCGTGAAAACCTGCGTCGTTTCTTCGAAGTGGATCGTCACTACGTCGCGCTCGCCGCACTCAAGGCGCTGGCGGATGACGGCAGCATTGAGAAAAAGGTCGTCACTGATGCCATGAAGAAGTTCGGTATCGACGCCAACAAGCCGCAACCTTGGCTGGCTTGAGAACAGTGAGAGGTAAGAGGTGAGAAGTGAGAGGACGAGGCCGCTTTAGTCCTCTTACCTCATTACTTCTCACTTCTCACAAAACAAGAATATCGGTAAAACGAAATGCTTCGGAGCCCGTGAATGGCTGACAAGATCGAGATAAAGGTTCCTGACATCGGCGATTTCGAGAACGTCGAGATCATCGACGTGCTGGTGAAAGCCGGCGACACGGTCGAAAAGGAAACGCCGCTCATCACGCTCGAAACCGACAAGGCCGCGATGGATATTCCGTCGCCGGCAGCGGGCAAGATCGTTGAGTTGAAAGTCGGCAATGGCGACAAGGTTTCGGAAGGATCGGCAATAGCGGTTCTTGAAGCCGCGGCTGAAGAGAAGACGGAAACGAAGAAGCCGGACGAAAAAAAACCGGAAGAGAAAAAACCGCAAGCGCAGAAAGAAGAAGCAAAGCCTGCGAAAGCGGAAGAAACAAAACCGGCTGAATCGAAATCCGAACCTGCGCGTCCTTCCGCGGACCTGCCCGCTGTCAACGAAGAAACTTTTTCAAAGGCACACGCATCGCCTTCTGTGCGCAAGTTCGCGCGTGAACTCGGCGTCGATCTCGGCAAGGTGACTGGTTCGGGTGTGAAAGGCCGAATCACGCATGATGACGTGAAGGGTTTTGTGAAGTCCGTCATGCGTGGCGGTGCGGTCGCCGGTGGTGGTGCCGGACTGCCGCAGGTGCGCGCGGTGGATTTTGCCAAGTTCGGTGACATCGAAACAAAACCGCTGAACCGCATCAAGAAGATTTCGGGACCGCACCTGCATGCTTCCTGGGTGAACGTGCCGCACGTCACGCAGCACGACGAAGCGGACATCACCGATCTCGAAACCATGCGCAAGGCGCTGAAATCCGACGCGGAGAAAGTTGGCGCGAAACTCACGCCGCTGACCTTCGTGATCAAGGCCTGCGCGCAGGCGTTGCAGGAATTTCCGGACTTCAACAGCTCGCTTTCCGCAGACGGTGAAAGCCAGGTATTCAAGAAGTACTGCCACATCGGGTTCGCCGTCGATACGCCGAACGGCCTTGTTGTTCCCGTCGTGCGTGACGCGGACAAGAAAAGCATTTTCGATATCGGCAAGGATCTCGGCGAGCTGTCGGAGAAGGCGCGCGACGGGAAATTGAAAGCCGCCGACATGCAGGGCGGATGTTTTTCGATTTCCTCGCTGGGTTCCATCGGCGGCACGTATTTCACGCCGATCGTGAACGCGCCGGAAGTGGCAATCCTCGGCGTGTCGAAAGCGCAGATGAAACCGGTCTGGAACGGCAAGAAATTCATGCCGCGGCTGATGTTGCCGCTGTCGCTTTCGTATGATCACCGCATCATCGATGGCGCCGCCGCTGCTCGCTTCACGAGCTTTCTGGCAGAAGTGCTTGCCGAGCGCCGCAACCTGGTCCTGTAACGGCATGCGCGGACATGCTGACGTACTGCGATATGCCGTGCTTTTGATCGCGTTGATGTCGCAAGCATCATGCGCGAGTCATGCGTTATCGATCGCACTGGTCAATGGCACCGATGACGAAATCGCGGTACGCGATCAACTGGAGCGGCTGCAGGAACGTTACGATCTCGAACCGTACCTTTTTACGTACAAGGTTCACGTGGATCGTACGCAGGTACCGCACAGCCATCCGGTTCTGACGTTGCACACGCGGCATGCGGGTGAAAACGACCTGCTGCTGTCGACGTTTCTCCACGAACAGATTCACTGGTACCTGAGCGGAAGGCTGATGCAAGTGAACGCCGCGATCGCCGAGCTGCAACGCCTGTATCCGCAAGTGCCGGCGGGCTTTCCCGAAGGTGCGCGCAATGCACGCAGCAGCTATCTGCACCTTATTGTGAATCAGCTGGAATACCATGCGCTGGCAGACGTGATCGGAAAGGAACGCGCGGATGCCGCGTTCGAGTTCTGGCGCGACGATCATTACACATGGATTTACCAGAAAATATTCGAAGACGGACGGGCGATCGATGCATTGCTCGCCAGGCACAATTTGAACTGGGCCGACCGGAATCCGAGGCGGAGTGATTGAACATGAGCGAGACGATCGAGATCAAGGTTCCCGATATCGGCGACTTCGAGAATGTCGAAGTCATCGACGTGCTGGTGAAGGCGGGCGATTCGATAGAAAAGGAATCGCCGCTGATCACGCTGGAAACCGACAAGGCGGCGATGGATGTTCCGGCGCCGCAGGCGGGCACGATCAAGGAAATGAAGGTCAAGACCGGCGACAAGGTTTCCGAAGGCAGCGTGATTGCCATTGTTGAAGTTGCGGAAGCCGCGGAAGAGCCGAAAGTCGAAAGTCGGAAGTCGGAAGCGAAACAACCGGCGGAACAGGATTCCGCCCCCTCACCCCAGCCCTCTCCCCGGGGGGGAGAGGGGGCCGCAGTCGGAAAGGACGTCGAGTACTCGGGCAACGTGGATCTTGAAACCGAGGTGCTCGTGCTCGGTGCAGGCCCCGGCGGTTACACGGCGGCGTTTCGCGCCGCGGATCTTGGCTTGAAGGTTACATTGGTCGAGCGCTGGGATTCGCTCGGCGGTGTGTGCCTGAACGTTGGCTGCATTCCATCGAAGGCGTTGCTGCACGCGGCCAAGGTCATCGACGAGGCAGCACACATGTCGGAGCTCGGGGTTGCATTCGGCAAGCCGAAAATCGACGCAAAGAAACTGGTTGGCTGGAAATCCGATGTGGTGAAGAAGCTCACCGGCGGGCTTGCGACGATGGCGAAGCAGCGCAAGGTGAATGTTGTCTCGGGCGCGGGCAGGTTCGTCGGCGCGCATCATCTTGAAGTTGATGGCGAAAAGAAGCGGGTCATCCGTTTCGACAAGTGCATCATTGCGGCGGGTTCGGAGCCGGTGAAACTGCCGTTCGCGCCGGACGATGATCGAATCATGGATTCCACCGGCGCGCTGGAACTGAACGACATTCCGAAAAAACTGCTCGTGATCGGCGGCGGCATCATCGGTCTCGAGATGGCCTGCGTGTATGACGCGCTGGGTTCCGAGGTCACTGTGGTCGAACTGGCGGATCAACTCATGCCGGGTGCGGACAAGGATCTCGTACGTCCGCTGGAAAAACGCATCAAGTCGCGTTACGCGAACATCATGACCGGCACGAAAGTCACGGAGATGAAGGCACAGAAGAACGGCATCAAGGTGTCGTTCGACGGGAAGAACAAACCCCAGAAAGATAGCGATAGCGATCAGTTGTTCGACCGCGTGCTTGTCGCCGTCGGCCGCGTGCCGAACGGAAAGAAACTTGATGCAGAAAAAGCGGGCGTCAATGTCGATGAGCGCGGTTTCATCAAGACCGACAAGCAGATGCGCACGAACGTCGAGCACATTTTCGCGATCGGTGACATTGTCGGCCAGCCGATGCTCGCGCACAAGGCGACGCACGAAGGCAAGGTTGCCGCCGAAGTGTGCGCCGGCGAGAAGCGTTTCTTTGATGCGCGCGTGATTCCCTCGGTTGCCTACACCGATCCGGAAGTCGCGTGGGTTGGCCTGACGGAAGAGCAGGCGAAGCAGGATGGTGTCGAATACGAAGTCGGCAAGTTCCCCTGGGCGGCCTCAGGACGCTCACTCTCCCTTGGCCGCGATGAAGGTTTCACGAAACTGCTGTTCGATCCGAAAACCGAGCGCGTGCTCGGCGGCGCGATGATCGGCCCGAACGCTGGCGAATTGATCGCGGAAGTCGCACTTGCCATCGAAATGGGTTGCGACGCTTCTGATATCGGACTCACGATCCATCCGCATCCTACGCTTTCCGAGACAGTCTGTTTTGCGGCGGAAGCCTTCGAAGGCACGTTGACCGATTTGTACCTGCCGAAGAAACGAAAGCACTGAATCACAAAGGCGGCGCGTTGCGCCGCTCGTTGTCACGAGGATATCTGGCCATGGGGGACAGATTTCGCGTAATCACTGCATGCCTCGTACTGGCGGTCGTCAGTTCATCCGCCATGGCGGAGGAGTTTTACGGCCCGCTACGCATCCGCGACATGGGACCGTTCCAGTTGCTGCGTCTCAACATGCTGCCGGATCATGCCATCAGGCCTGCGGCCGGCCGGTACGCACTGGAATTTCACCTGTCGCAATCCAACACCTTTGCCGCGGATGAAGACGTCCTGGATTACCTGCAAACGCGCAACCGGCGCGGCGAGTTGACGGCCGAGGACGTGCAGAACATTCGCGCACTGTCCGATGATGCTTTCCTGTTCGATGGCGCGCTGGGCTACTTCCAGTTGACGGGCCACTATGGTTTTTCCGATCGCTGGTCCGCGTATCTTTCCGTTCCGGTTCATTATTACGGCGGCGGTTTCCTGGACAGCACGATCGAAAATTTCCACGAGTCATTCGGCTTCGATACGTTTGGCAGGAACTTCATCAGTCGCAACGATTTCCAGGCCTTGGCGATTCTTGATGGCGACCTGTTCTACCTGCTTGAAAGGCCGACGCAAAGCGGTTTTGGCGATCCGGTTGTCGGCCTGCGGTATTACCATGCGCTGAAGCAACATTCCGCGTTGACGTTTGAGCTGGCGCACAAGGTTTCCGTTCATGGCACGGACAGTTTTCTCTCGACGGGCAGTTCGGATACCGGCGTGCAGATGTCATGGCACGCGCACGGTGAGAGGAACAGCATTTACCTGAGTCTTGCGCTTGTGCTCGCCGGGCGCGCCGAGCCATTTCCCGAACACACGCGACGATTGGCGCCATCCATCAACATTGCGTGGGAAAACCGGCTGATGGAGAATCTCAATCTCGTCCTGCAGTTGAACGGTGCGCGCAGCCTGTTCGAAGACGGCACCGATCCCGAACTGAGCGCGAATGTCTTCCAGGCGTCGATCGGCCTGCGCCAGCGTCATGGCGATTTTGTCTGGAGTTACGCGCTGACGGAAAACCTGGTCAATTTCAACAACACGGCGGATCTCGGTTTCCATGTCGGCTTTGCGTGGTTGCCGCGACCGTAATTTTACCGATATTCGCTTATCGACAGGAGAAGTCTTGAATGGAACCCTTTACGCAGAACATCACCGTGCGCTGGGCGGATCTTGATCCGAACGGTCATGTGCGCCATTCGGTGTATTACGACTACGGCGCGCAGGCGCGCGTTGCATTGCTTGAGAACAGCGGGCTCGGCATGCGCTGGATGGCGAAGAACCTCGTCGGCCCCGTGCTGTTTCGCGAGCAGGCAAAGTTCCTGCGCGAGCTGCACATGTCGGAGGAGATCACGATTGACTTTCGGGTTGCGGGATTGTCGGAAGACGGACGCAAATGGCGGATCGCTCACAACATTCGTCGTGGCGATGAACTGTGCGCAGTGCTGGACATGGACGGAGCCTGGCTGGATCTCAAGGCGCGCAGGATCGTGGTGCCGCCGGACGAACTGCGGCTCGCTTTCGAGAAGCTGCCGCATACCGATGACTTCGAGATCATCCCGAGTAGCAAGACGAAAGGCTGAGGGTCGCTTTACGTTTGTAAACGGTGCCGGTGCGTGAATTTCACGGCCGGCATTTTTATTGTTGTTGATCTGCTGGCGGCGACCATCACCGTGCTGCCGCTGCTCCCGACACAGAAGTGGTGGTCACGCGGCGGCGAGTTTCCGCGCATGCAGATTGCGTTTGTCATCGCGGTCCTGTTGATCCTGCAATTGATCTGGCTATCGAACGCGTGGCTGATGCACGCCGTTTTGCTGGCTTGCCTGATGTACCAGTTGTTCTGGATCCTGCCGTACACGCCTTTTTTTCGCCGCGAAGTCCTCGATGCATCCACGTCACTGGATGAGGGTCGCCGCATTTCCGTGCTGGTTGCGAATGTGCTGATGTCCAACCGTAATTCGCAGCGCCTGGGCGAACATATCGCGAATCGCGATCCTGATGTCATCCTGCTGCTGGAAACCGACGCGTGGTGGGAAGACCGGATGCGGTACTTGCGGGATTCGCATCCGCACGGACTCGATTGTCCGCTGGACAATCGTTACGGCATGCATCTGTACTCGCGTCTCACGTTGGAAAATCCGGCGCTGGAATTTCTCGTCGACGATGATGTGCCGTCGATGCACGTGGGCGTGAATCTGCCGTCAGGCCATTGTGTTCGCTTTCACGCGCTGCATCCGACGCCGCCGAGCCCGACCGAGAATCCCACCAGCCGCGAGCGCGATGCGGAAGTGCTGGTGATCGGTCGTGCAATATCGAAGGATCATTGCCGCGTCATTGTGACGGGCGACTTCAACGATGTCGCATGGTCACCAACGACACGCCTGTTTCGGAAAATTTCCCGCCAGCTGGATCCGCGCGTGGGGCGCGGTATGTTCAGCACGTTTCATGCGAACTGGCCATGGCTGCGCTGGCCGCTTGATCATGTATTTCACAGTGACGATTTCACGCTGGTGGATATCGACGTGCTGCCGCGCTTCGGTTCCGATCACTTGCCGATTTTCTACACGCTGCAATACGAACCGTCGGCGGACGCGGTGCAGGATGCGCCGCAACCGGAAAGCGATGATCACGCCGAGGCCAGCGAGAAAATCCGCAAGAAGGGCGCGCGGCCGGACGACGTGCCGGATCCATCGCGTGACCGGAAATGATGCCAACTATTGAATCCTGCGGCGCGTTCCCAGGATAACGTCCTGCTCTTTCAGGCTTTCCAGGATTTCCATGCCGCCCTGTATCACGATGTCCGGATTTGCATGGCCAAGTTCGCCAGCGATTTGCGTCAACAAGGCGCGTCCGGTCGTCGCTTCCTGCGATTCAAGCAATTCCAGCAATCTTGCCGTTACGGCGTTGATCTCCGTGAACCCGACCGCGTCATCACGCTTGCGGTAAACGACAAGGAACGTCGGCGTATCGCCGGGTGTCTTGGGCTGGAAATCCGGACCGATGCGATGCACGGGATAGCGATACGCGAGCGGCCGGGCCACGGGAGAAATGACCGGCACATCGTCGAGAAGGTTCCCGCCGGGATCGAAGATTTCCGCATCGATTTCCTGCTGGTCGACGGAAACATCAAGCTCCACCCATTCGTAATGCGCAAGCTCTGGCATGAAACCCGGCCAGTTTCCGTCGTTCTCGAATTCTTCCGACAGCCAGGCGAGAAACTCCTGCGGAATTTCCATGAAAATCGGTGTGTGTGAAACATGCCGGTGATAGAAGTCACGAATCAGCAGCGCCCAGCGATCCTTGCCAAGGATTCGATGCAGGACGGGAAAGGTTCCCGCGAGCAACGACTGGATGTTGTTGAAGAACAAATCACGATAAATGGCGAGACGCCGGTCTTCGATGCCTTCGGGTGCGGCATTCGCCTGTGGATTTCGCAGGTGCGCCGCGAAGGCATATTGACGCGCGCGGAAGTTTTGTTCAGACATTCATCACCTGCGCGATCGAATGCTTCGCCTGCAAGCGACGAATGGTTTCAATCTCGCTGAACAGTTCGGGCAGCGGCGGAATATTGAAATCACGTTCCAGCAATGTCGGTACAACACCGCAATGGCCATAGGCGGCGTCGAGCAAATCCCAGACCGGATCGCAGACATCATCACCGTGCGTATCGACACGCAGGTCTTCGGCTTCCACGTAATGTCCCGCGACATGGAAATACGCCACGCGGTTTGCGGGCAACGCGCGAAGGAAATCGAGTGGATCGTAATCATGGTTGATGCTGTTGACGTAAATGTTGTTCACGTCCAGCAACAGCTCGCAGTCGGCGCGCTCCAGCACCGCGTTCACGAATTCGATCTCCGCCATTTCCGCGCCTGGTGCTGCGTAGTAGGAAACATTTTCGATTGCGATGCGGCGAGCGAGGAGGTCCTGGACGCGGCGGATGCGCGCAGCGACGTAATCGACAGCATCTTCCGTGAACGGAATCGGCATCAGGTCGTAGAGATGGCCATCATCGGAACAGTAGCTGAGATGTTCGGTGTAGCAGCGGATGTTGTGTGCATCGAGGAAGACGCCGACTTCGCGCACGAAATCTTCATCCAGCGGTGCGGGACCGCCGAGTGAAAGGGAAAGGCCGTGACAGGTGAACGGATAGCGCTCGGTGAACGCGCGGAATTGGCGTCCAAGTTTTCCCCCGAGGCGCATCCAGTTTTCCGGCGCGACTTCCATGAAATCGATATTCGCATCCGCGATATCCGCGAGTGGTTTCAGCAGCGCGCGCCGCAGGCCGAGACCCGCACCACTTACCGGAAAATGTCTTCCCCCATTCATTTTGTCATCCGCCTCTTGCGCGTTGCCGCACTTTTTCAAGATACGCGGTTTCATCCGGCATGCGTCCCGCACGCTGCGCTTCCCAGAGCGATTCTCCCAGGCATTCAAGCATGTCGTGTTCGGCGGCGTGTGCATCGCCGCGTCTTTGCGCCAGCGCTTCAAATGCCTTGCGAATCCCCACGGGACGATCGACGGATAACTGTTCGCGCACGGCGATGTGCATTCCCATGTGAAGAAACGGGTTCGTCTCGCCCTGTTCCGGCGTCCACTCGCGCGCCAATGCGTCTTCGTTTTCCAGCAACGCCTGGTATTCGGGATGCTCTGCGATCACGCTGGCGATCAGGTCTTCCAATGCCGTCACGGGCAGGCCTTCGCGGGCTTTCCGCCAGGCTTCGACGTACTGCCGGCGCAGGTCTTCGCGTTCGTTACTGAATAGCATGATTGGTCATGGTTCTGTGGCAGAGATTCTTGAGGCTGGGTAAAGTGTACACCCACTCATAAGATTGGGGAGAATGGGGAAATATTCCGGAGGCCTCTCTTGGGAGAGGTCTTGTCCATGTACAACTGGTGGACTTTTTTTTTGTTTTGCTATTGCGAGGGAGCATGATTTCGAAAGGAAAAGTTGCAGCATACTTCTTGGCGCTACTGGTTGCCGTGTTTTTGCCGGCCTGGATCTGGCGTCTTGTTTACTTCCTTGATCCGATCTATTTGCAATATCCATATGCTGACCTTTCTGCTGAATGGCAGGTGAATGAGTTGGAATCTGTTTTTTCCGGATTTGTCGGTATTATAGGTTTTCTCGCCGCCGGTGCGGTACTTGGCGTGGCCGTTCCCAATTCGCCAATTAAATCCGCTTTGCAGTTCACCGGGCTGTGGTCGATTTTCTATCTTGCGTTTGGGTACATTTCAGTAGGATTGGAATATGACTACTGGGAAATCGATTCAGACATCATTTTTATTCTTCTTCTTCTTCTGCTGCTAGATGCCTTTGTTATTGTTGTTGGCGCCTTGGCCGGCGCGTCGTTCGCGTCCGGACGACTTTTTAAAAATGAATTTGAAGCGGGGTCGCCAAGGGCGTTAACAACTGTTGCCGCGATTGTCCTTGGAATGATTGCAGGTTTATCAGTCGAGTTTCTGTTAATGGCGCTAGGTTCTCGAGTTGGCGGCCCACTAAATTCCATAGATCTGACAACTCCAATTACTGAGAAGGAAATATTCTCTCAAGGCTTGCAAGTAATCGTTGTCATGCTGCCGGAACTGGCTTGTGGGTTTATTGCAGGATTAGTTGCGGCTCGCGACAGGGTGATCGCCGGACTGGGTGCTTTCTCATTGCTTTTTGTGTACGGATTGTTTATGACGTCGCGCGCAGTGTTACTAGAGGCGGGCTCTCTGCCAGCGCCGTTAGGTGGCTGGTTGATGATCTGTCTGTTTGCCTTCGTTACAAGTAGTGCAATAGCGCTTATTTCGACGTTTTCCGGTGGGTATGTTAGAAGATGCTGGATGTTACGGCGTGGCTTGGGTATGCAGTTGCCGGACTAATTTGCGTCGTTTGAACCGGTGCTCTTGCTCGAGGTCGTCCTCCTACTTCGCAGTTTCGGAGGATTCTCATGAGCCGTTACGACGCCCTGCTCGTTTTCTTTGTTCCTATCACGGGAATTGCTACGGACTTTCCGGAAGTTCCGAAGGAAAGGCTTGCGCTTGCGTGATCAGCCGCATTCCCGTCGTGTTTGCATGCAGCAATGCGGGCAGCTTCCTTCTTCGGTGTCGTTTTCCGACTGCCGCTCGGCATCGCTGAGCGGCATCCCGCACGCCTGGCACATCGTGTGCGTTCCCGGCTTGAGTCCGTGTTTTACGGCGACGCGCTCATCGAACACGAAACACTCGCCCTCCCACAGGCTCTGTTCCTCCGGAACGGTTTCGAGGTATTTCAGAATGCCGCCCTGGAGGTGGAAAACATCCCCGAAGCCCATCGATTTCAATAGTGTCGTGGATTTCTCGCACCGAATGCCGCCAGTGCAGAACATCGCGACCTTCGGTTTCTTCTGAAGCAAGTCCTGTTTCGCGACCCATTCCGGAAACTCACGGAAATGTCGTGTGCGCGGATTGATTGCGCCCTTGAACGTACCGACCTTCACTTCGTAATCGTTGCGTGTATCCACAAGCACGACGTCGGGATCGCGGATGAGTTCGTTCCAGGCTTCCGGTGGAACATAAGTGCCCGCCATTTCGGATGGTTTCATCCCGGGCACGCCCATCGTCACGATTTCCTGCCTGAGTTTCACCTTCATGCGCTGAAACGGTTTTTCGGCGGCGTGCGATTCCTTGTGTTCCAGGTCGCGAAAGCGTTCGTCTTCACGAAGAAAGGCGAGCAGGCCGGCGATGCTTTCGCGCGTTCCGGAAACAGTGCCATTGATGCCTTCCGCAGCTAGCAGGATCGTGCCGAGGATGTCGAGCTCGATGCATCGGGCGAGCAGTCGCGGCTGCAACTGTGTGCAGTCAGCCAGGGTGACGAATTTGTAGAACGCGGCAACGAGGACGTGTTTATTGCTTGTCATGAGAATGAGTGGATTCCGTTTAACTCACGAGCCCTTCGGGCGCTTTGAAAATGGATACTCGCAAAGATCCGCAATCGGGCAATGCCAGCACTCCGGCTTGCGTGCCTTGCAGATGTAACGGCCATGCAGGATCAGCCAGTGGTGCGCGTCCTTCAGGAACTCTTCCGGCACGAACTTCAGCAGTTTTCTTTCCACTTCCACCGGATTCTTTCCGGGTCCGATTTTCGTCCGGTTCGAGACACGGAAGATGTGCGTGTCAACGGCCATCGCGATTTCGCCGAAGGCAGTATTGAGAATCACGTTCGCCGTCTTGCGGCCCACGCCCGGCAGCGCTTCCAGTTCCTCGCGCGTGCGCGGTACGTCGCCGCCGTGTTTCGCCAGCAGCATCTCGCACAGCTTGATGATGTTCGCCGCCTTGTTGTTGTAGAAATTCACCGTGCGGACATGACGCTTCAAGCCCTCGAGCCCGAGATCGAGAATGGCTTGCGGCGTGTTTGCGACCGGAAAAAGTTTCGCGGTCGCCTTGTTCACGCCGGTGTCCGTCATCTGCGCTGACAGCACGACAGCGACAAGCAGCTCGAACGGCGTCGAGTATTCAAGTTCTGTTGTGGGCTCGGGGTTCGCTTCGCGCAGGCGACGAAAGATTTCAGAACGTTTTGCAGGATTCATGCGGCGGGCACTTGTTTCGTTGCAACTGCGACGGCCACGCGCGCTGCAAATCGCCGGTCGATATCGTTCTTCAGTGCAATCAACAGTCCCAGGCCGAAGAACGCGCCGGGCGGAAGCACCGCGAGCAGGAAGCCGGGATAATCCGCGCCGAGCAATTCGATACGCCAGGACGCGGCTTCAGGGCCGAACATCATCTGCGCTCCGTCAAGCAATGTGCCGCGACCGATGATTTCACGCAGCCCGCCGAGCACGATCAGCACGGCGGTGAATCCAAGGCCCATGGCAAGACCGTCGGCGGCGGCGCGCGGCAATGATTGCTTTGATGCGAATGCTTCGGCGCGGCCGATGATCATGCAGTTGGTGACGATCAGCGGAATGAAAATGCCGAGTACGCGGTAGAGCTCATGGAAGTACGCGTTCATCACGAGTTCGACGGTCGTGACCAGCGACGCGATGATGAGCACGAACACGGGAATGCGAATTTCCGCCGGCACGAACTTGCGCATGGCGGAAACAGCGAGATTCGAGAAAAGCACGACGAACGTGGTCGCGAGTCCGAGCCCGAGGCCATTCACCAGCGTCCCGCTCACGGCGAGCAGCGGGCACAGGCCGAGCAACTGCACGAGCCCTGGATTGTTGGTCCAGAAGCCGTTGGAAATGATGCTGCTGTAATTCGATCCATTCATTGCCGTGCAAAAATCTCGTCGCGGTGCTGCTCGAAGTATATCAAGGTGTTCTTTACCGCTCGCACCACGGCGCGCGGCGTAATCGTTGCGCCGGTGAACTGATCAAAGACGCCGCCGTAACGTTTCACGTCCCATTGCTCGAGCGCCGGCTTGCCGAGTGCCTTGCCGTCGAAACCCGTGATCCAGTCGGAACGTTCGATCTCGATCGGATCGCCGAGGCCTGGCGTTTCCTTGTGGCTCAATACGCGCACGCCCGCGATGCGGCCGTCGGCATGGATGCCAACCAGCAGATAAATCGGCCCGCTGTAACCATCCGGCGCAACGGATGTGAAAAGTGCCGCGACCGGTGCGCCGTTTTTGTAGGCACGGTAAACGGTGACCGGCGCTGTCGTGTCGAGCCGTTCGGAATCCTGCACGGTGATGGCGTCATCCAGCAGGTCGTTGTCATGCGCCTCGGGGGGAATGATTTCGTGCAGGCGGCTGGTGAGTACATGCCGCTGGTTTTCGGTGATCTGCGGTGCCGTGTTTTTCCAGGTGAACGCGACCATGGCGACGCCCGCAATGGCGAACGTCGCGAGCAGCGCACCGCCGAGCAGTGCATTGCGGATTGCGGTCATTCGGCGCTCACGGTCTTGCATGGCCGTAAGTCCGTGGCTTGGTGTAGTGATCGATCAGCGGCGCTGCCATGTTCATCAACAGCACGGCAAAAGCCACGCCGCCCGGGTAACCACCCCAGGTGCGGATGACATAGATGAATATTCCAATGCCGAGCGCGTAGAGGAATCGTCCTTTCTCCGTGGTCGCGGCGGATACCGGATCGGTGGCGATGAAGAACGCACAAAAAATTGCCGCACCGCTGAAGATGTGGAATCCGGGAGAGGCATGACTGCCGGGATCGAGTGCGTAAAAAAGGAATGCCATGCCGCCGAGTCCGAGCAGCACGCCAGCGGGAATCTGCCAGCGGACGACGCGCTTGTACATCATCCACATGCCGCCAAGCACGAGGAAATTTGCAATCCATTCCCAGCCCTTGCCGCCGAAATCGCCGAACAGCGGATGCTGCCGTATTTCCAGGATAGTGCGATTGTTCGCGAGTTGCGTGCGCAGGTAATCCAGCGGCGTCGCGGATGTGACGGCATCGACATTCACGGACGAGGAAAAATCGCCGGTGAAGATTGTCACCAGCGTTTGCCAGAAGCTCATGCGATGTTCGCCATCAACCAGCATTTCCGGCGCGAGCCATTGCGTCATTTCCTGCGGAAACGAAATCAGCAGCACCACGTAACCGGCCATCGCCGGATTGAACAGATTGTAGCCAAGCCCGCCGTAAAGATGTTTCGCGAAAACAATCGCGAACACCACGCCGATGGCCGCGAGCCACCACGGTGCGGTCGGCGGCAGCGCCCAGGCGAGCAGCACGGCGGTAACAATTGCGCTGCAATCCGTAATGAACGGCCGCACGGGTTTGTCGCGCGCGAGCAGCATCGCGGTTTCCGCAGCGAGCGCGAAAGCCGTCGCGATAATAATCTGGATCACGATGCCCCAACCGAAAAACCACACGTAGGCGAGCGTCGCGGGAACCAGCGCGTACAACACCTGGCGCATAACGGCGCCGACCGTGTTCGGCGGCTTCAGGTGCGGCGCTGGCGAGGTTTCAAATTTCATTCAAAAGACTACTGTTTTTCTTTCTTCTTGCGCGCTCTCTCGAGAGCGGCCTGGATTTCGTTCTTCTTCGAATCGCTCGATTTCAGTTTCTCCAGCGTTTCCTGTTTCCGCCGGCGTTTTCCTTCCTGCGCATCAGCTTCGCGTTGCAACCGCGACTGGCGGAATTCGAAGCGTTGCCGCGCAAGGTCCGCTTTTGAACGCTCCATTTCCTTGCCGCGAATTTCCGTTTTCGCAAAACGGAAATGACTGACCAGCGGAATCTGGCTGGGACAGACAAGATCACAACAGCCGCATTCGATGCAGTCGAACACGTCGTACGCCTGCACCTTCTCGAAATCGCGTGCGCGCGTGAACGCATAAAGCGTTTGCGGCAGCAACGTGGCCGGACAGACTTGCGCGCATTCGCCGCAACGGATGCATGGCAGCGTCACTCGCGCCGGCACGGCTTCTGTCGCGCTTCCCGCGAGAATGCAGTTCGTTGCCTTGATGAGAGGAATGTCATCGCTCGACACCGCGAAACCCATCATCGGTCCGCCCATGATGAGGCGCGCGACATCTTCCGCGTAGCCGCCGCAGAATTCGATCAGGTCATGAAAGGATGTGCCGATGCGCGCTTCGACATTGGCGGGTTGCGTGACGCCACGTCCTGTCACGGTAACGACGCGCGAGATCAACGTCTCGCCGTGAATCGCCGCGCGATGCACGGCGGCGGCAGTCGCGACGTTGTGGCAGATCACGCCGATGTCCAAAGGCAGGCCGTCGTGCGGCACTTCCTGCCCGGTGAGCACCTGGATCAATTGCCGTTCGCCGCCTTCGGGATACACGGAGGGAACGGTGATGAGTTCCAGCCTTTCATCATCGACGGTAGCGAGTGCGTCGCGCAATGCCGCCTCGGCTTCGGGCTTGTTGTCCTCGATCGCGAGCTGGCAACGTTCGGCTTGCAAGGCGTGCAGCATGATCAGCGCGCCTGAAACGATGTCGTTCGCGCGTTCGCGCATCAGCATGTCGTCGCAGGAAATGTACGGCTCGCATTCCGCGCCGTTCAAAATCAATCGTTCGATCGGTGCGCGCGCATCGAGCTTCACCCAGGTCGGAAATGCGGCCCCTCCGAGACCGACAATGCCGGCAGCGCGAATGTGATCGCGGATTTCGACCGGCGCTGCATTTTTCCAGTCACGCAATGGCTGCGGTTCTACGGCGTCATCCTTGCCGTCCGGTTCGATGACAACACAACGCGCCGTCAAGCCCGAGGGATGTGGAATCAGCCGGTCTTCAATAGCCGTGACAATGCCGGAAGTCGGTGAGTGCACCGGGACGCTGATCGCATCTTCCGGTTGCGCGATGACTTCGCCGCGCAAAACGCGTTGTCCGATTTTCGCAATCGATTTCGCGGCATCGCCAATGTGTTGTGCGAGCGGCACGACAAGTTCGCGCGGCAGCGGCGCTGTGCGAATCGCCGTTGTCGTCGCCATCGCCTTGTTGTCCGGCAGTTCGAGACCGCCGGGGAAACGATGCAGCGGAGGACCGCCGGGGCGAGAGCGCATTTCAGCCATGCGCTTCACGCTCATTCAGCGAATGAAAAGTTTCCGGTTCCGGCCATTTCCAGCTTTCCACAGTCGTGCGCGGTGGAACCATGGCGATGCAATCGACGGGGCAGGGCGCAATGCAAAGCTCGCAACCTGTGCATTCGGATTCGATGACCGTGTGCATCTGTTTCGCCGCGCCGAGAATCGCATCGACCGGACACGCCTGGATGCACAAGGTGCAGCCGATGCAGGTCTCCTCGTCGATGATCGCGAGCATCTTCGTTTTTTCTTCTCCGAACTCCGCGCCGATCGGTTTCGGATCGCGATCCAGCAGTTCGGCCAGCGCACGCATGCCGTCCTCGCCGCCGGGCGGGCACTGATTGATGTCGGCTTCATTGTTTGCGATGGCCTCGGCATACGGACGACAGCCGGGGAAGCCGCACTGGCCGCATTGCGTCTGCGGCAGCAACGCATCGATCCGCTCCACGACAGGATCGCCCTCGACACGAAATTTCACGGCCGCAAAGCCGAGCAGCAGGCCGAAGGCGAGTGCGAGAAGAGCGATGACAAGGACAGCACTCAACATCACTTGATCAATCCGATAAAGCCCATGAAAGCGAGCGCCATAAATCCGGCGGTGATGAAGGCGATCGGCGCACCGCGAAACGCAACAGGCACATCCGCAGCCGCAAGCCGTTCACGCATCGCGCCGAACAGGATCATCACCAGCGAGAAACCGGCCGCCGCGCCGAACCCGAAAACCGCGGATTCGACCAGGCTGTTCTGTTGCTGCGTGTTCAGCAGCGCGACGCCGAGCACGGCGCAATTGGTGGTTATGAGTGGCAGGAAAATACCGAGCACGCGGTAGAGCAGGGGTGAGGTCTTGCGCACGATCATTTCCGTGAATTGCACGACAACGGCAATGACGAGAATGAACGCGATGGTGCGCAAGTAGCCGAGACCAAACGGTTCAAGCAGGTATTCGTGCACGAGGTAACTTGCGATCGACGACAGTGTCAGCACGAAGGTTGTTGCCAGCGCCATGCCGGTCGCGGTTTCCAGCCGCCTTGATACACCCATGAACGGGCACAGGCCGAGGAATTTCACCAGCACGAAATTGTTCACCAGCACCGCGCTGATGAGGATGATTCCGAGGTTGGCGAGGTTTTCCGTCATCAGTGTCTCGCGGCGCTCACGCCGTGATCTTATTTCACGCGCATGCCCGGTTTCGCACCGTCATCCGGTTCGAGAACGAACAAGTCCTTCCCGCCCGGACCCGCCGCCAGCACCATGCCTTCGGAAATGCCGAAGCGCATCTTGCGCGGGGCGAGGTTCGCGACCATCACGGTCAGTTTTCCTTCGAGATCTTCCGGCGCATAAGCGCTCTTGATTCCCGCGAACACATTGCGTTCGCCGTTGCCGATATCCAGCGTGAGGCGGATCAGCTTGTCCGCGCCTTCGACGTGTTCGGCTTTTGCAATCTTCGCGATGCGAAGATCGATCTTCATGAAATCATCGATGGAAATGGTTTCGGCAATCGGCGCGACATCGGCCGATGCTTTCGCGGCGTCGCTGGTCGCGATGCCCTGCGCGGCAGTTGCACTTTCCTTCGCAAGGTCTTTCCGGGTTTCTTCCTGCATGGCGTCGATGTCCTTCGGTTCGATTCGGGTCATGAGCGGTGTGAACGGCTTGATGGAATGATCCAGCAACGGCAGCTCGGCATCGTTCCAGTTCAACGGCGCAACGTCGAGAAATGCTTCGGCTTGCGCGGCAAGCGCCGGCAGCACGGGCTTGAGATAAATCACGAGTTGGCGAAAGAGGTTCAGGCCCTGCGTGCAGACATCGTGCACGTCGTTCGCATTCGCGGGATCTTTCGCGAGCACCCACGGCTTTTTTGCATCGATGTACTGGTTGGCCTTGTCGGCGAGCAGCATGATCTCGCGCATGGCACGCGAGAATTCCCGTTTCTCGTAGGCCTCCGCGATGCTGGTCGCCGCATTGGAAAATTCTTCGGACAGTCGCGGCTCCGCAAGCGCTGCCGCGAGTTTCCCGTCGAACTTCTTGTTGATGAAGCCCGCGCAGCGGCTCGCGATGTTCACTACCTTGCCGACAAGATCGGAATTCACGCGCGCGACGAAGTCTTCGAGATTGAGATCGATGTCATCGACGCCCACACCAAGTTTTGCCGCAAAGTAGTAGCGCAGGTATTCCGGGTTCAGGTGTTCAAGATAGGTTTTCGCGAGAATGAAGGTGCCGCGCGATTTCGACATCTTCGCGCCGTTCACCGTGAGAAAACCGTGAACGTAAACGCCGCTGGGTGCGCAGTAACCGGAACCTTTCAGCATGGCCGGCCAGAACAGCGAGTGGAAATAATTGATGTCCTTGCCGATGAAATGAACCATTTCCGTTTCGGTGCCGGGTTTCATCCATGCATCGAAATTCATGCCGCGCTTTTCGCAAAGCTGTTTGAAACTTGCGAGATAACCGATCGGCGCGTCCAGCCAGACGTAGAAGAATTTCCCCGGCGCATCCGGAATCTCGAAACCGAAATACGGCGCATCACGCGAGATGTCCCAGTCCTGCAAACCGGCGTTGAACCACTCGTCCAGTTTGGCGCGCACGGCAGGATGCAGCTTCGCGTTGTCCATCCATTCCTTCAGGTAATCCGAGAAATCACCGAGCGTGAAAAAATAATGTTCGGATTCGCGTTCGACGGGTGCTGTGCCGGAGATGACCGAAACCGCGTTCTTGAGTTCGGACGGGCTATACGTTGCACCGCAGACTTCGCAGTTGTCGCCGTATTGATCTTCCGCGCCGCACTTCGGGCAGGTTCCCTTGATGAACCGGTCGGGCAGGAACATGCCTTCCTTTTCATCGTAAGCCTGCTTGATGACGCGGCGCGTGATGTGGCCGGCATCGCGCAGCGCGCAGTAGATGCCGGTGCTGAGTTCGCGGTTCTCGTCGGAATGCGTGGTGTGATAGTTGTCGTGTTCGATCAGGAAACCTTCGAAATCCCGCTGATGCTCGACCTTCATGCGTGCGATCAGTGCTTCCGGCGTGATGCCTTCCTTGCGCGCGCGAATCATGATCGGCGTGCCGTGCGCGTCTTCCGCGCAGACGTAGTAGCACTCGTGGCCGCGCAGTTTCTGGAAGCGCGACCAGATGTCGGTCTGGATGACTTCCACCATATGGCCGAGATGAATCGGACCGTTGGCGTAGGGGAGGCCGGATGTGACGAGGATCTGTCGGCGAACGGTGCCGGTACTGGAATTCATGCGCGTCCTTATGGAACGTGGATCGAAACGAACAGGTGCCTGATTTCAAAGGCGAAATTATGCCATATCGGGCCTTTGACCGTCAGGACGATGCGCCCCGCTTGCTGCCGGAATCCGCCGTGCAGAACGGGTCACGGATGCTAAAATGCACGCCTTTTGTGGTTGTCTGTACGGAGAAATCATGCCGCTTGCCCGCGAAACCGTCGAACAGGCCCTGGCTCGCTGGGTCGAACCCGCGCTGGGCACGGATCTCCTCACGGCGGGTTCAGTGCGGAATCTCGACATTGATGGCAGCAGAGTTTCCCTGCAACTGGAATTTCCTTTTCCCGCGGCGCGTTATCGCGACGAGCTGGCCGCAACGCTCGAACAACACCTGTGCGATGCGTCCGGTGAAACCGTTTCGCTGGATCTGCAGCTTGAATCCTCGATCGCCTCGGCAACCGTGCAGCGCGGTTTGCAGCCCTTCGCGGGAATAAAGAATATTGTCGCGGTCGCGTCGGGCAAGGGCGGCGTCGGCAAATCCACGACCGCCGTGAACCTCGCGCTCGCGCTCGCGCAGGAAGGTGCAAAGGTTGGCGTGCTGGATGCCGACATCTACGGCCCGAGCCAGCCGCGCATGCTTGGCGTCTCGGGCCGTCCCGTGAGCCATGACAACAAGACGATGCAGCCGATGGAAGCGCACGGCGTGAAATGCATGTCGATTGGCTTTCTTGTCGATGAAGAACAGCCGATGGTGTGGCGCGGTCCGATGGTCACCCAGGCGCTGACGCAACTGCTCAATGAAACGAACTGGGGCGAGCTGGATTATCTCATCGTCGATATGCCGCCCGGTACGGGCGACACCCAATTGACCATGAGCCAGCGCGTGCCGCTCGCCGGTGCCGTTATCGTTACTACGCCGCAGGACATTGCGTTGCTGGATGCGCGCCGCGGCTTGCAGATGTTTCGCAAGGTGAACGTTAACGTGCTCGGCCTCGTCGAGAACATGAGCACGCACGTGTGTTCGAACTGCGGGCACGAGGAACACATCTTTGGTGCCGGCGGTGGCGAGAAAATGGCGACGCAATACGACGCGCGCCTGCTCGGCTCCCTTCCATTGGATATTCGGATCCGCGAGGAAACCGACAGCGGCAAGCCGACGGTTGTCGCTGAACCGGACAGCACGATCGCCGCAAGCTATCGCGCGATTGCGCGCGCAACAGCAGCCGAGCTTGCGCAGTCGGGCAGCGGAGAGAAATTTCCGGAGATTATTGAAGAAGATTCGTGAGACGGAATGCGCGATAGCGAACGCCGTTTCACTCCTGCAAATTTTTGGAACGTTCTTCGTTCCGGTTTTCATCAAGGAACAGTCAATGAGCATCAAGAGCGACAAATGGATCCGCCGCATGGCGGAAGCCGAAGGCATGATCGAGCCGTTCGAGGCGGGGCAGGTGCGTGCGAACGGCGGGGGAAAGATCGTTTCCTACGGCACGTCGAGCTACGGCTACGACGTGCGCTGCGCGGACGAGTTCAAGATCTTCACGAACATCAACTCTGCGGTTGTTGACCCGAAGGAATTCGACGCGAACTCTTTCGTGGATTTCAAGGGCGATGTCTGCATCATCCCGCCGAATTCCTTCGCGCTCGCGCGCACGGTCGAGTTCTTCCGCATTCCGCGCAGCGTGCTGACGATCTGCCTTGGCAAATCCACGTACGCGCGTTGCGGCATCATCGTGAACGTGACGCCGCTGGAACCGGAATGGGAAGGTCACGTCACGCTGGAGTTCTCGAACACCACGCCGTTGCCCGCAAAGATCTATGCGAACGAAGGCGTCGCGCAGATGCTGTTTTTCGAATCGGATGAAGTGTGCGAAACGTCGTACAAGGATCGCGGCGGGAAATACCAGGGGCAGAGAGGCGTTACTTTGCCGAAGACGTAAGGATGGAACGGCAATGGACAGGATTAACAGGATTCTTCAGGATTCAAGCATTCCTTGTGAAAAACAGAACTTCCGTACGTAAGGGGAAACTTCGCAAGCTGTATTGTCCTGATTCAAGAAAATCCTGTTAATCCCGTTCTTCGAATCCTGTCAATCCTGTCAATCCTGTTCATTGCCCTTTTCTGAACGTGCGGAATCAAGGGTGTCTTTTTCGCTTTTTATCTTCTTCAGCACCAGCCGCAACGGCTCCTCGTTCAGTTTTTCCTGCTCGATCTTCACGGGCAGGTAATCGAGTTCTGGTGCGAGCCACAGGCGCAGTTTCTTGTCCTTGTTGTCGTCGATGCGTTCGACGCGCAGTGTTTCGAACGTACCCGCCGGCGTGGTGAGCGTTTCGGTTTCCCTGCTTTGCAGCTGATAGGTCTTGATCCTGGAGTTGTCGATGATCCGGTAGGTTCGATCGAGCCTGCCGTCTTGCGAATGCAGGCTGATCGCGAGTTGCATCAGGAAGCGGTCCATGGTGCCGGGTTCGAGTTCGACGACACTTTCATGGCCGCGGTAATTCACCGTCGCGATGCCGTCCGTCCAGTCGTAAGCAATATCCTCCGCGCGGTTCTTGCCGGAATTCAATTGCCGGTACTCGTAGGAAACCGGCCAAAGACGCCCGTCCTCGAAACGGAACAGGCTTTCTTCCTTGATGACATCGTCGATGAAAATGCTGGCAAATCCCGTTGCCTTCGATTCCGACCAGTAGCGGTAGATGTCGTCCTGGCTGCGCTCAAGGCCAATGCGCGTTTCGCCAATGCTCAATCGTCCGCGCTCGAAGTCATACAGCGCATTGAATTCCCGCGGTGCGTCCGCCGCCCATCCTGTGATCGGCAGCAGCATCAGCAAGCTCAGTATCCGGCGCATGCGTTTTCTCCGTGGTTCAGGCGGACAGGGCGGATTCGGGTGGCAGTGGCGCGAGCAACGGCTGCCCATCCAGTTCCGCGCGGCCATTGTGCATGCGTACGCGGCCAGCCGCGAACAGGCGCACAGCCTGGGGATAGATGACGTGCTCGATTTTCTGCACACGTTGCGCGAGCGTGCGTTCGTCGTCGCCGGGCTTGACGGGAAATTCCGCCTGCACGATCACCGGTCCGCCATCGAGTTCCTCGGTGACGAAATGCACCGATGCGCCGTGCACGATATCACCGACTTCGAGTGCGCGACGGTGCGTGTGCAGGCCGCGATGTTTCGGCAGCAATGACGGATGGATGTTGAGCATGCGGCCGCGATAGTGGCGCACGAACGCCGCACTCAGTACGCGCATGAAACCGGCGAGCACGACGAGTCCGGGCGCGTGCGCATCAATACTTGTTGCGAGTGCCTGTTCATACGCATCGCGATCCGCGAAATCGGAAGGCTGAATCACCTCGGCAGGAATTCCGGCAGAGCGCGCGCGTTCAAGGCCGAAGGCATCGGCGCGGTTGCTGATGACGGCGCGAACGTCAATAGGCGCGCCGGCGTCGATGAGCGCCTGAAGGTTGCTGCCGTGGCCGGAAATCAGCACGACCACCGGAAGACGCGCGATGTCGTGCATCAGTCGATCTGGACGCCGTCGATGTCGGCGACAACGTGGCCGATGACGTTCGCGGTTTCGCCCGCCTCGCACAACGCTGAGACAATGGCGTCCGCGTCCGCCGAATCGGCAATCACCGTCATGCCGATGCCGCAGTTGAAGGTGCGATGCATCTCGCGAAGCGCGATGTTGCCTTCCTCGCGCAGCCAGTCGAACACGACCGGCATTTTCCAGGCGTTGCCGTCGAGCTTCACGCCGAGGCCATCCGGAATGACGCGCGGAATATTTTCCAGCAGGCCGCCGCCGGTTATGTGCGCAAGCGCGTGCACGTCGATCTGTTTCAGCAAGGCAAGCAGCGGCTTGACGTAAATGCGCGTTGGCGCCATCAGCCGGTCGATCAAGGCGACGCCGTCAATGTCCATCTCGTGGCGCGCGCCGGAGACTTCCAGCACCTTGCGTGCCAGTGAATAACCGTTCGAGTGCAGGCCGGATGACGCAAGACCAATGACCGCGTCGCCGGCCTTCACCTTGCTGCCGTCGAGCATTTTCGCCTTCTCGACAATGCCCACGCTGAAACCGGCGAGATCGTAATCCTCGCCCTGGTACATGCCAGGCAGTTCGGCGGTCTCGCCGCCGATCAATGCACAGCCGGAAATCTCACAGCCATGCGCGATGCCTTCGATAACAGTGCCCGCGACATTCACGTCGAGATGGCCGCTCGCGTAGTAGTCGAGAAAAAACAGCGGCTCCGCGCCCTGGACGACGATGTCGTTCACGCACATCGCGACAAGATCAATGCCGACGCCTTCATGGCGCCCGGACTCGATGGCAAGGCGCAGCTTCGTGCCGACGCCGTCGGTGCCGGAAACAAGCACCGGCTCGCGGTAGCCGGACGGCAGTTCGAACAAGGCGCCGAAGCCGCCGAGACCGGCGAGCACGCCGGGACGTTTCGTGCGCGCGGCGGCGGGCTTGATGCGGTCAACGAGGGCCTCGCCCGCGTCGATGTCGACGCCGGCATCGCGGTAGGTGAGAGACGGCTTGCCGCTCGACGGTTTCTGGGTCATGGATTCGCCATTGCAGGTGATATGGCGCCGTAGTGGCGCACCGTTCGGGGATTTTAGGTGTGATATTGTACATGACCGCTCGCGCGGCGACGCGCCAATCAAGACCCCATTTCCGACGGACTTCGATATGCAAGAGACAACGATGAGCGCGCGGCTTTTTCTCGTCCTCGCCTTTTCGGCGATGGTGTTAGCCGGACCTTTCGCCAATGCCGATCCCGTGATCAACCTGTATGCCGCCGATGTGCGCGTGCACGATCAGTCGGCGGCGACGCGCGCGTCCGCGCTGAAGGATGCACTGGCGCAAGTGCTGGTGAAGGTCGCCGGCAGCCAGGCTGTGCTGGAAACCAGCGAAGCCGCTGCGCTGCTGGAAAATCCCGCGAGCCTGCTGCAGCGATACCGTTATGAAGCCGTTAAGCCGGTGCCGGAAGATCCCGAAGCCGCGCGCCTGCTGCTGCTTGCCGAATTCGACGGCGGCGCCATCGAGCAGCGCCTGCGCGCGGCCGGTTTGCCATTGTGGGGACGCGAACGTCCGCTGACACTGGCGTGGGTGGCGTTCAGCAACGATGGAGAACGCCGGTTGATCGGCCGCGATCCGACCGATCCCATTGTCGATGCGTTGCAGCGTGCGGCCAGCCGCCGCGGCCTGCCGCTGGTGTTGCCGAAGATGGATGCCGAAGACGCGACGAGCGTCAGTTTCATGGACGTGTGGGGAATCTACGAAGATCCGCTGCTCGCCGCCGCCGCGCGCTATTCGCCGGATGCGGTGTTCGTCGGCAGTATTTTCGAGGCGGGCGATCAACTTTGGGCGGGCCGCTGGACGTTGCTGCGCGACGGGGAGCGCCAACAGCGCTTTGAACTGAGCGGCGCGAGCCCGGATGAAGTCGCGGTCGCCGCCATTGACGCGCTCGCCGAACAGTATGGCCAGGAATTCGCCGTGCTCACCGCCATGACGACCGGCTCGCGAGTTGCCGTTGAAATCGAGGGCGTGGACCGCTTGCAGGATTACGCGAAGGTGCAGTCCTACCTTTCGGGACTCAGTGCAGTGAAGCAGGTTGGATTGAAGCAGGTCGATGACAATCGCGCGCGGTACGAGCTCGACCTGAACAGCAGCGTGCGCGCGCTGGAACAATCCATCGCACTCGGCCGCGTGCTCGAAGCCGTGCCGATGGAGTCGGTTCCGGTGCAGGAAGAAATCGTGGTGACTCTTGGCGAGGTGAACAATGAAACCGGTGTCACATCGTCAGCGACGGAATCGACGAGCCCGGATTTGACGGGCATGGAAAGCCCGGTCATGACGCCGCGGCTGCCGGTCCTGCATTATCGCTTGCGGCAGTAACACTCGCCTCAACGTGAAAAACCAACCGCAACAACTCACGCTCGGCATGTCGCTGGGCTCGGATCTCGATTTCCATTCGTTCGTTCCCGATGGCAACGAAGCCGCCGTGCAGGCGGTGCGTGATGCTGCGTGTGCACCGCAATTCCTTTACCTCTGGAGTGAAGCCGCCGCGGGCGGAACGCATCTTCTGCACGCGGCCTGCCGTGAAGCGGCGGCTAACGGCCGTCGAACAGGATTGCTGCCGCTTGTTGATGCAAGTCAATGGCAGCCGGGCGTACTGGAAGGCTGGGAATCGCTGGACGTGGTCGCGCTGGATGACATCGATGCCATTGCAGGACAGCGTGATTGGGAGAACGCGATCTTTACGCTGTACAACGAACTTCGCGATGCCGGCCGTTCCTTGCTGGTGACGGCGAACCATCCGCCGGCCGCGTCACGCGTTGAACTCGCCGATCTGAAATCCCGCCTTGGCGCAATGCTGGTTTATCAACTGCACGGTTTGAATGACGACGGACGGCTGGATGCGTTGACGCGCAAGGCAAAAGCGCGCGGCATGGAGTTGCCGGAAGAGACCGGACGCTATTTGCTCACACGCGTGTCGCGCGACATGCGCGATCTCGCGGCACTGCTGGATCGCCTCGACCAGGCATCGCTCATTCACCAGCGCCGCCTGACCGTTCCCTTCGTGCGTGATCAGCTGGACGCGATTTCGCGCTGAGGCTGTACTTGTCTGAGCGTCGCCATGACGCCGGTCATCAACAGCAGCGACAGAAATGTCAGCACCGCAACCCATGCGCGAGCGTCGGTATTTGCGACGAGTTCCATCACGGCAAACGCGAAATGGAACGGCAGGATGAATCCCGCCAGCGAACTGCCGAAACGGCGCGCGTTCCACAAAGCTGGCATCAGCAACACCAGCGGTACGACGGCGGCGAGCAGTGCGGTCAGCGGCAATGCGCGCATCGGCATGCCGGCGTTCAACCACCACGCGAGATAAAACACCACGAGCAGGATTGCGAGTGCAGTATTTGCGCGCGCCAGCCATTCGCGTTTCATCGTCCGCGCTCCAATTGCAATGCGACTTCGGCAACGCGCCTGCCGAGCACCTGGCAGAGCGATTTTTCCACGCTGGTGAGTTCCTTGCCGCCGGCGTCGCCCGAAACATGCGATGCACCATACGGCGTGCCGCCCGCATCGGTTTCGTGCAGGCCTTTCTCGGTGTAGGGAATTCCCGTCATGAGCACGCCGTGATGCATCAGCGGCAGCATCATCGACAGCAGCGTGCTTTCCTGGCCGCCGTGCATGGTGGATGTCGATGTGAACACCGCAGCGGGTTTGCCGACGAGCGTGCCGTTCGCCCATTGCGTGCTTGTGCCATCGAGAAAATATTTCAGTGGTGCTGCCATGTTGCCGAAGCGCGTCGGACTTCCGAGTACGAGACCGGCGCATTCGGCGAGATCATCGGCGCTTGCATACGGCGGACCCTCTGAAGGCACTTCATCTTCCGTCGCTTCGGTCACTGTCGAGACGGGCGGCACAGTGCGTAACCGCGATGTCACGCCGGCGACGCCGTCAATGCCACGGCAAACCTGTTGCGCCATCGCTGCCGTATGACCGGAGCGGCTGTAATAAAGAACGAGAATCTCAAGCGACATGATCAATCCAGTATTTCGAGCACGCTTTCGGGCGGCCGGCCGAGACGCGCCTTGCCGTTGGCGACAACAATGGGGCGTTGAATGAGTTCGGGATGCGCCGCCATGGCCTTGATGAGTTCAGCGTCGGACAAGGACGCGTCGGCGAGTCCGAGTTCCTTGTAGGCAGGCTCGCTTGTGCGCAGCAGGTCGCGCGCGGCAAGGCCGAGCTGCGCGAGCAGTGTTTCGAGCGTGGCGGCATCCGGCGGTGTTTCCAGGTATTTCACGACGCGCGATTCAAAGCCTCGTGCTTCAAGCAGGTCCAGCGTTTCGCGTGATTTGGAGCAGCGGGGATTGTGGTAGATCGTGACGGGCATGTTCCTGTCCTTCTGATGTCTTTCGGCGTCTTCTTTCAGCCGCACATTGTACACAGCGCCCGGAAAACAACGGCGCGTGGCGTTGTTCCCGAAAGCAAAAAATGCTGAAACTTCCGGGAGTTAGTCTATATTTTTGAGAAGTTCGTCGCTTGACACATCGCAAAACCGGGTGCTAGTGTTCCCGACAGTATTCGCCTCGTCGAATCGACCGCTTTTTTTCGTTATAAAACAACAAGTTTGGGCCGGACCGGAGCTTCTGCCATGAAAAATACTGCATACAAGATGGTTTTCACCCTGATCCTGTCGCTGGGCCTGGTCGCCGGTTGTGCGACCCAGCCGGAAGAGCCGGCGGGTCCGACGCAGGAAGAACTCGAAGCGCAGCGTGCGCGTGAAGCTGCCGAAGCAGCTGCGCGTGAAAACGCCGCGTGCATGGAAGAGGCGCGTGTCCTGTCTGAGCAGGTCAACACCTACTCCAACCTCAACGCCAACCAGCAGGGCCGTCTCGATGCCGCCCGCGCCGCGATGAACAACGACGAAGGCTGCCGCGCACGCGAACTGCTCAGCGCGCTGGTGTCGGAACTCGAAGCGGCGAGCATGACCTACAGCGTCGTGCGTGGTGACAACCTCTGGGACATCTCAGGCAAGAGCGAAGTGTACGGCAACCCGTACATGTGGCCGCTGATCTACAAGAACAACAACGCGAAGATCAACGATCCCGACCTGATCTATCCGGACCAGGAATTCGAGATCGACCGTAACCCGGGCGCCGCTGAAGCCGATGCCGCTGTCAGCCATGCGCGCAACCGCGGTGCATGGTCGCTCGGCGAAGTCGAAGCGTCGGACCAGGATTACCTGTCGCGCTAAGAAGTTCGGCGACGCTCGGCAGCGTCGCAGGAAACAGGGGATTCCCGGCAACGGGAATCCCTTTTTTTATGTGCATTGGAAACGCACTACCGTTCGCGTTTTCTTTGTTCGTAGCTCCAACCGTGCGTCAACGAACATGCCTTTTTGTCGTCCGTCTTGAACAGTCATTGCACAGGACATAGTTGGATCAAATGAAAGTCTGCAAGCGTTGCCATGTTTCCGGAAAAGTGCAGGGAGTGTTCTTCCGCGCCGCCACGCGCGATCGCGCGCAGTCGCTGCACGTCACCGGTTACGCGAAGAACCTGGATGACGGGCGCGTCGAAGTGCTCGCTTGCGGCGAGGCGAAAGACGTTGACGAACTGATCGACTGGCTATGGGAAGGTTCGTCGGGGGCGCGTGTTGATCGTGTTGACGTTGAAGATGCAGACGAGGACGCGCCGCAGGATTTCAGGATGCTTTGATTCGGGAAAAGCAATGGACAGGATTAACAGGATTTTTTAAAGCGGATTCACAGGATTAAGAGCAGAATGTAGTGTTTTTTCCGAATGGGCGGGAACGGATAGTTCGGGAAGTACTTTTTAAAAATCCTGTTAATCCTGTCCATTGCTCTCGCTCTTCATTACTGCCGAAACCACCGCTTCGACAACGCACGGAAAACCTTGTCCGGGTACGTTCGCCGTCCGGCACTGCCGTTGTAGCGCGCCAGCGCCTTGCGCAGGTTGCCGTCTTCCATGTCCAGGTAATACTTCAGGATCGTGCAGCCCATCCGAAGATTGGTGTCCATGTGAAAGAGGTTGTCTTCCGGATGACCGATTTCTTCCAGCCAGAACGGCATGATCTGCATCAACCCGCGCGCGCCGGCATGTGACACGGCGAAGCGGTTGAACGAGCTCTCTGTTTCGATGACCGCGAGAACAAGTTCGGGCGGAATCTCCGCTCGCGTCGCCTCGCGATGCACGAGCCGCAACAGTTCGAGGCGCTCCACCGGATCTTCAACCCAGCTTGAAAGCCGCGTGGACATGTCCTTCATCCACACTTCCGCCATGAAGCGATCCTCGAAGGAATCCGCTTCCTCGATAGCGTTTTTCAGCAGTTCGCGCAATTGTGGATCGAGCGGTGCCTGCGCACCCGCCAATGTGGGGGCGCCAAGCACAAGGCAGAACAGCAGCGGGACAGCGCGAGCCATCATTGCGCCAGCATTTCCTTCAGGCGCGTCGTGACGTCCGCGAGTGGCAGCTCGCGGCTTTCGGCATCCTGCCGGCTCTTGTATTCCACGACACTGTTTTTCAGTCCGCGTTCACCGACGACGATTCGATGCGGAATGCCGATCAGTTCCATGTCCGCGAACATCACACCCGGCCGCACGTTACGATCATCGAACAGTACATCGATGCCGGTTGCGAGAAGTTCTGCGTAAAGTTTTTCCGCGGCTTCACGAACGGCGCCGGACTTGTGCAAATTCATCGGCAGCAGCGCGACCTGGAAAGGCGCGAGCGGAGCGGGCCATGCGATGCCTTGCTCGTCATGGTTCTGCTCGATCGCAGCAGCAATGACACGCGTAACGCCGATGCCATAGCAGCCCATGGCCAGCATCTGTTCCTTGCCATCTTCGTCAAGCACGCGTGCGTTCATGGACTGGCTGTACTTTCGGCCAAGCTGGAAGATGTGTCCGACCTCGATGCCGCGAACGATCCTGAGCGTTCCCTTGCCGTCCGGGCTTGCGTCACCTTCGACAACGTTTCGAAGATCTTCGACGGCGGTGATGTTCGCGTCGCGCTCCCAGTTCACGCCCGTTAAATGCGCATCCTTTTCGTTCGCGCCACAGATGAAGTCGCGCAGCACAGCGGCACTGCGATCAACAATGACCGGAATTTTCAATCCAGCGGGGCCGATGAACCCCGGCTCACAACCGGCTATGTCACGCACGCGTTCGGCGCTCGTGAAACGCAACGGTGTTGCAACGAAGTCGAGCTTTTCCGCTTTCACGGCATTCAGTTCGTGATCGCCGCGCAGCACGAGCGCGACGGGATTTCCGTCCGCACCTTCGACGATCAGTGTCTTGACGGTTTCACTCGCCTCGATACCCAGGAACCGCGTGAGATCGGCGATGGTGCGCGCGTTTGGCGTGGAAACTTTTTCAAGTGATTGTTCCGGTGCTGCGCGTTCCGTTGACGGTGCAGCGGCTTCGGCAAGTTCGACGTTCGCCGCATAATCGCTTTCCGTGGAAAACGCGATCGCATCTTCACCGCTTGCTGCGAGCACGTGGAATTCGTGCGAGAAGCTGCCGCCGATTGCGCCGGTGTCGGCGCGCACGGGACGGAAATCGAGACCCAGCCGCTCGAAGATGCGCGTGTAGGCCGCGTGCATCGCGTCGTAGGTTTGTTGCAGCGATTCGTCCGTCAGATGAAAGGAGTAGGCATCTTTCATGATGAATTCGCGCCCGCGCATCACGCCGAAGCGCGGCCGGATTTCATCGCGGAATTTCGTCTGGATCTGGTAGAGCGTCAGCGGCAACTGCTTGTAGCTTTGCACTTCGCGGCGAACGATGTCGGTGACGACTTCCTCGGCGGTCGGCGCGTAACAGAAATCGCGATTGTGACGATCATGCAACCGCAGCAGTTCAGGGCCGTATTTTTCCCAGCGGCCGGATTCCTCCCACAATTCCGCCGGCTGCACCGTCGGCATGAGAATTTCCACGGCGCCCGCGCGGTTCATTTCCTCGCGCACCACCTGCTCGACTTTGCGCAGCACGCGCACGCCCAGCGGCATCCAGGTGTAGAGGCCGGCAGCGAGGCGGCGGATCATGCCGGCGCGCAGCATCAGCTTGTGGCTGATCACCTCGGCGTCGGCGGGTGTTTCCTTGGTCGTGGCAAGCGGGAAATGACTGGTTCGCATCGTAATTTTCTGATTTCTGGGGAGTTATTGTGAACTGAAGGGCATTGTATGCGGGCGCAGGCGGCAGGTACAGGCGTGGCCGATCACCCGTTGTCTGCGTATTGAAATTTCGAGGACCTCTGCGTACCGTTCCGCCACGCCGCCCAGCGGGGAAGCCAAT
Source organism: Gammaproteobacteria bacterium (assembly GCA_036381175.1). GTDB lineage: Bacteria > Pseudomonadota > Gammaproteobacteria > Natronospirales > JAJUFS01 > JAJUFS01. The sequence goes on along the minus strand of DASVDI010000054.1, from coordinate 22,564 downwards.
GGCTATTCTTTATAACAATGATCTCGATTCAAAAGCGCTCGCCGGCCGTCGCGTCTGCGTGCTCGGTTTTGGTGCGCAAGGCCGCGCGCAGGCGCTGAACCTGCGCGACAGCGGTGTCGATGTCGTCGTCGGTCTGCGCGAAAATTCATCGCACCGCACAGCGGCGTTGGATGAGCGGCTTGCCGTGGCGACACCAGCCGAAGCCGTTGCGACGGCGCACGTCATTGTCATGCTCGTACCCGACACCGCGCAGGCCAGCGTTTATCGTGATCTCGAACCCGTGCTTGCCGCCGGCGCCTGCCTTGTCTTCGCGCACGGTTACGCCATTCGCTTCGAGAAAATCACGCCGCGCGACGATATCGATGTCGTGATGGTGGCGCCCATGGGCATCGGCGAGCAGGTGCGCGAGGTTTACCGCCGTGGCGCGGGTGTTCCCGCGCTGCTCGCCATTCAGCAGGACGCGAGCGGCAACGCCCGGCAGATCGGCGAAGCCTACGCGCACGCGAACGGTCACGGCCACGCCGGCGTCATTGAAACGACCTTCGCCGAGGAAACCGAAACCGACCTGTTCGCGGAACAGGTGGTGTTGTGCGGTGGCCTGAACCATCTCGTGATCGCGGCGTTCGAGACACTGGTTGATGCGGGTTACCAGCCGGAAGTGGCATATTTCTGTTGCTTGCACGAAGTACGTTACATGGCGGAGATGCTGCAGCGGCGCGGTATCGCGACTACGCGCGAATCGATTTCCGTGGTCGCGGAATACGGCGATTACACGCGCGGCCCGGCGATCATCGGCAATGCCAGCCGCGAGGCGATGCGCGCCGCACTTGAGGATATTCAAAGCGGCCGTTTCACGCGCGAACTCGATGCCGCGATCGCATCCGGTGGCAGCGAACTGAAGGCCGGCCGGCAGGCAGCGCGCGAACATTTGCTGGAATCCGTCGGTGCGCAGTTGCGCGGGAACATGCGCTGGCTGAACAAGGAACAAGACCAATGAAAGGTTCGATCTACGGGATCGCGGCCGAAGGCTGGCCGTTTGTCGTGGCTTTCCTTGCCGTTGCCGCGTGGTTGGCGACGGGGCCATCGCCCGCCTGGGCGCTGCTGCCCGCCGGGTTGTTCGTGCTCGCCATCATGAAATTCCGCGACCCGGACCGCGAGATATCCTCCGCGTTCGGCGTGCTCAGTCCTGTTGATGGCCGCGTCATGAAGATCGAACGCGATCCGGACGGTGTTCGCGTGCAGCTCGCCATTGCGGTCTTCAGCCCGTACCTGTTTCGCAGTCCGACCGAAGGCAAGGTGCTGGAATCGGGCGCGGAAAATGGCGGCCACGGTTTTCGCATCCGCACCGACGAAGGTGACGATGTGCGCCTGCGCCTGTCCGGTCCGCGCTGGCTGCCAGCGGCGGCGGGCATCGATTATGGCGAACGCGTCGGCCAGGGCCAGCGCTGCGGAACCTTGCGTGCCGCGCGACAGGCAGAAATCCTGCTGCCGGCTACGGCGGTGTCCACTGTCAAATCGGGCGAGGCGGTGATTGCGGGCAAGACGGTGCTCGGCCGCTTCCACGACGAGAACCCCGTCATCGAGCGGAATTGAACGAACTGACAGTCGCGCCGCCTCGTGGCATCATGGCCACCTTGTCGAATTGCCGTTTCCCGAGGTCCAGACTCTTGCCGCAAGACCACGACAACTCGCCCGCGCCGCAACGGCGCCGTGGCATTTACCTGCTGCCGAATCTTTTCACCACCGCTGCGCTGTTCGCCGGTTTCTACGCCGTGATCGCGGCGATGAGCGGACGCTTCGGCGCTGCAGCCGCCGCCATCTTCGTCGCCATGGTAATGGACGGACTCGACGGTCGCGTTGCGCGGCTGACCGATACCGCGAGCGATTTCGGCAAGGAATACGACAGCCTGTCCGACATGGTGTCGTTCGGCGTCGCGCCCGCGCTCGTGATGTACCAGTGGGGCTTCCAGGGGCTGGCCGATTACGGCTGGCTGTGGGCAAAGCTCGGCTGGATCGGCGCGTTCTATTACACAGGTTGCGCCGCCTTGCGCCTTGCGCGTTTCAATACGCGCGTCGGCGTCGTCGACAAGCGTTATTTCCAGGGGCTGCCAAGTCCGTCGGCCGCGGCTGTGATTGCAGGCTCGGTCTGGCTGGGTACCACGCTTGGCATTGATGGCGGCACGCTCGCGATTCCCGCATTCGTGCTCACGGTCATTGTCGCGACGCTGATGGTGAGCAACGTCAGCTATTACAGTTTCAAGGATTTCAGCCTCACAAGGCGCGTGCGGTTCACCATGGTGCTGCCGGTGCTGCTGATTTTTGTCGCGGTTGCCGTGAATCCGCCGCTGGTGCTGTTCCTGGTGTTTCTTCTTTACACCGCATCAGGCCTGGTGCTCGGCGCCGTTCGCTGGCGCCGCCGCCACGGACCATTGAATGAAGAGCCGGACGACGAGGACGAATGAGCGCGGCGCGCGATCAATACCTCGAATTGCTCGGCATCACGCGCTGGACGCTGCGTGACAAACCACAACGCGCTGCGGTGTTACCTGTACCCGAACCGGAACCGGCGCTTTCACCTTCATTGCCATCATCACCAACGCCCGCACCACCGCTTTCAAACGCCGGTAATCCCGATTGGGCTGTGCTGCAAGCCGAAGTCGCCGCCTGCACCGCCTGCACACTTCACGAAACGCGCACGCAGACCGTGTTCGGCGTTGGTAATCGCAATGCAGAGTGGATGATCGTCGGCGAGGCGCCGGGTTTTGAAGAAGATCGCCAGGGCGAGCCTTTTGTCGGCCGCGCCGGGCAACTGCTGGACAGCATGCTGCGCGCGGCGGGTTTCGCGCGCGAGGACGTGTTCATTGCGAACATTCTCAAATGCCGCCCGCCGGACAACCGCGATCCTCGTCCCGAAGAAGCCGCGGCGTGCAACGGATTCCTTCAAAAACAGATCGAGTGGGTCGCGCCGAAACTGGTTCTTTGCGTCGGACGCATCGCCGCGCAGAACCTGCTCGGTACGACGGAATCCACAGCGAAGCTGCGCGGCAAGGTGCACACGCATCCCGCAACCGGCACGCCGGTCATCGTCACTTACCACCCGGCGTACTTGCTGCGTAAACCCAGCGAGAAGCGCAAGGCCTGGGAAGACCTGAAACTCGCGATGCGCGTTGCGCGCCGAGAGCCCGCGTGAGTGCGGTTCCCGAGACCGGCACCATGCGGTTTCGTCCCATGAGCGCGGATGATCTCGCGGCGGTACACGCCAATGAAATCCTGTCGTATTCGCACCCCTGGACGCTCGGTATCTTTCGCGATTGCATGCACAGCGGTTACAGCTGCTGGGTTGCGGAGGCGGGCGGCATGATCATCGGACATGGTGTTGTGTCGGCTGCTGTTGGCGAAACACACATTCTCAATGTCTGCATCGCGCCCGAATGGCAGGGCCGGGGTTTCGGGCGGGCTTTTCTCAAGCATCTTCTCGACGTGTCGCGCGAGTACGGCGCGCTGATGGCGTTCCTGGAAGTCCGCGTTTCCAATGCGGGCGCGATTCGCCTGTACGAATCGATGGGGTTCAGCGAAGTCGGCCGCCGCCGCGATTACTACCCCGGAAATGATGGTGGCAAAGCGCATGGGCGGCGCGAAGATGCCATTGTGATGGCGCTGGGCCTCGATAACGGCGGGCTCGACGCCCCCGATTGACGGGCACAATCCGTTACAATGTCCGCCTTTTGACCGGCCGGCTCTCCTCGCAATGCACGAATCCGAAATCCAGCGCCGCCGCACGTTTGCGATCATCTCGCATCCCGATGCCGGCAAGACCACGCTCACCGAAAAACTGCTGCTGTTCGGCGGCGCCATCCAGATGGCGGGCACCGTCAAGGGCCGCAAGGCGGCGCGCCATGCAACCTCCGACTGGATGAAGCTGGAGCAGCAGCGCGGCATTTCCGTCACCTCGTCGGTAATGCAGTTTCCGTACAAAGGTTACACCGTCAACCTGCTCGACACGCCGGGCCACGAAGATTTTTCCGAAGATACCTACCGCACGCTGACAGCCGTGGATTCGGCGCTGATGGTGATCGACTGCGCGAAGGGCGTCGAGGCGCGCACCATCAAGCTGATGGAAGTCTGCCGGCTGCGCGACACGCCGATCTTCACTTTCATCAACAAGCTCGACCGCGAAGGCCGCGAGCCGACGGAATTGCTCGATGAAGTCGAAGACGTGCTCGGCATTCGTTGCGCGCCCGTGACCTGGCCGATCGGCATGGGCCGTGCGCTGAAAGGCATTTATCATCTGATCGAAGATCGCATTTACGTTTACCAGGAAGCCGAAGGCGGCAAGCGCGGGCGCCTGGGCGAGACGCGCGTGATCGAAAATCTCGCGAGCAATGAAGCCGCAGAATTTCTTGGCAGCGACATCGACAATTACCGCGACGAAGTGGAACTCGTGCGCGGTGCGTCGAATGCGTTCGACATCGAGGAATATTTGCGCGGTGAACTCACGCCGGTATTTTTCGGTTCGGCCATTTCCAATTTCGGCGTGCGCGAATTGCTGGATGCTTTCGTTACACACGCGCCCGCACCGCGGCCGCGAATGAGCGAGTCGCGCAACGTCGAGCCGACCGAGCCCGCGCTCACGGGTTTCGTGTTCAAGATCCAGGCGAACATGGATCCGCAGCATCGCGACCGCATCGCCTTCATGCGCATCTGTTCCGGGCAATTCAGGAAAGGCGAGAAGCTGCGTCATGTGCGCCTTGGCAAGGACGTGAAGATTCCCGACGCGCTCACCTTCATGGCTGCCGATCGCGAAAGTGCGGAAACCGCATATGCCGGCGACATCATCGGCTTGCACAATCACGGCACGATCAACATCGGTGACACCTTCACGGAAGGCGAGCAACTGATCTTCACCGGCGTGCCGAGTTTCGCGCCGGAAATGTTTCGCCGTGCCGTGCTGAAAGATCCGCTGCGCATGAAGCAGTTGCAGAAAGGTTTGCAGCAGTTGTGCGAGGAAGGCGCGACACAGTTGTACCGGCCGCTCAAGAACAACGACATGATTCTCGGCGCCGTCGGACAATTGCAGTTCGACGTTGTCGCGCATCGCCTGAAAGAAGAATACGGTGTCGATGCGATGTTCGAAGGCATCCAGGTGCACACCGCGCGCTGGGTGTATGCGAAAGACGCGAAGAAACTCGAAGAGTTCCGCCGCAAGGCGCACGACAGTCTCGCGCTGGATCATGGCGATGCGCTGGTCTACATTGCCCCGACGCGCGTCAATCTGCAGCTAGCCGAAGAAAAGTGGCCGGACATCGAGTTCCGCGCGACGCGCGAACATGTGCTGTAAGAGCAATGGACAGGATTAAAAGGATTTCGCAGGATTAACAGGATTTTTCAATAGAAAAAATCCTGATAATCCTGTCTATTCCTTTCCTGGTTGCCCGGGGAGTCGAGTATGGCACGCTTCAATCGTTCCACCTGGTCGTGGATTCTCAACGACTGGGCCAACTCCGCCTTCGCCACGACCATCATGGCCGGCTTCTTTCCGATCTTTCTCAAGCAGTACTGGAGCGCGGGCAGCGATCCGGTGACAAGCACGTTCCAGCTTGGCGTCGGCAACGCGGTCGCGGGGATTGTTGTCGCAGCGCTCGCGCCCGTGCTGGGCGCGATCGCGGATCGTGGCGGCGTGCGCAAGAAATTCCTGCTGCTGTTCACCGTGCTCGGCATTCTCGCAACAACCGGCCTTTATTTCGTGCAGAAAGGCGACTGGCAACTCGCCATCACGCTGTACGTGCTCGGCACCATCGGATTCACCGCAGGCATCGTTTTCTACGACGCGCTGATCGTCGATGTCGCCGAACCGCAACGTTTCGATTTCATCTCAGGTCTTGGTTACGCTTTCGGTTATCTCGGTGGCGGCGTGCTGTTCGCCATCAACGTGTGGATGACACTGGATCCGCTTCGCTTCGGGCTGGCCGATTCCGCCGAGGCCGTGCGGATTTCCTTCCTGATGGTCGCAGCCTGGTGGGCGCTGTTCTGCATTCCCTTGTTCCTGTTCGTGCATGAACGAAAGCCGCTGAGAGCGAAAGGCGGGAATGTTGTCGTCGAAGGCTGGCGGCAGTTCATTGCGACGTTTCGTGAAATCCGGCAACTGCGCCCGATCTTCCTGTTCCTGCTCGCCTACTGGTTTTACATCGACGGCGTGAACACCATCATCAAGATGGCGGTCGATTACGGCTTGTCGCTCGGGTTTGAAACCTCCAGCCTCATCACCGCGCTGCTGCTCGTGCAGTTCATCGGCTTTCCGGCGGCGATTGTATTTGGCTGGCTGGGTGGAAAGTGGGGCACGAAGCGCGGCATTTATTTCGCACTCGCCGTGTACGGAATGGTGACGCTGTGGGCGTATTTTCTTGAAACGGAAACGCAGTTTTATTTGATGGCTGTTGCCATCGGTCTCGTGCAGGGCGGCATCCAGTCGCTGAGCCGGTCTTTCTACGCGCGCATGATTCCGCCCGGAAAATCCGCCGAGTTCTTCGGCTTCTACGGCATGATCGGAAAATTCGCGACCATCATTGGTCCGCTGTTGATGGGCTGGGTTGGTGTGCTGACGGGAAGTCCGCGACTGGCGATCCTGAGCGTCGCGATATTGTTCGTGATCGGCTGGGTGTTGCTGATGCAGGTAGAAGAAAGAAGTGAGAAGTGAGAAGTGAGAAGTGAGAAGTGAGAAGGCAAAAGACTGATCCCGCGTCTTCTTCTACCTTCTGCCTTCTACCCGATTGATTTTCCGTAACACTGATTTTAATCGGTCGAGCGCCTGTTTTTCGTTGCCGCCATCTCCATAACGAACGGCTACATACGCGTTGATGAATTGACGAACGCGAGGCGCGAGCTCGGGCGCTTCACTCGCAACGCGACGGTAAAAATCCTCGGGCCCTTCATGCGGTCGCGGTTCGCCGAGCCGGCGGGATAATCGTTGCTGCAATCGATGGAACAAACGCAAGGCGGGATCCACCGGACGCGTTCGATGCGTCCAGATCAGCCAGGCCCACAGCAGGATTGTGCCCGTCGCAAGCAGCGTGGCCATCATCACTGCCATGCTGCGCCAATCGGGATCATCAAGGCCGAGCATCTCCAGGAACTGCTTCTGCATTTCAGGGCCGTAGCCCAGGAAAAATTCGTACCAGATCGTGTTGAGCGCGTGCCAGCGCGCTTCGAGCTCCCACAGCGCGCCGATGCGCAACAGATGTTCCGGCAGTTCGTTGTCGGCAAGCGCCTCGGCAATGCCGCGTTCGATGCGTTCAGGCGCGACAGCACCCGTCGGGTCAACACGCGTCCAGCCGCGGCCTTCAAGCCACACTTCCGACCAGGCGTGCGCATCCGACTGGCGCACTTCCAGGTAGCCGCTGTACGCGTTCACTTCACCGCCGAGATAACCCGTAACGACGCGTGCGGGAATGCCCGCCGCGCGCATGAGAAACGTGAATGCGCTCGCGTAGTGTTCGCAGAAACCGGCTTGTGTTTCGAACAGGAAATCGTCCACGGTGTCGCCGCGCAGTGGCGGCGGTTGCAGCGTGTAGCGAAACGGCTGCTCGCGGAACATCTGCAACGCACGCGTGACGATCTCGGCGTCGTTCGCGCTCGTCGCGCGCCACTGCGCGGCAAGTTCGCGACTGCGTTCATTGAAACCATCGGGAAGTTGCAGCGCCCACAGCCGTTCGAGTTTCGCGAGTTGCGGACTCAGCACATAGCCGGTGTACGAGATGACGTCATAGGACCAGCGCTGATCGACGGGCCGTCGCACGGCCAGCGTGTAATCGCGCAGCAACGCGGCGTTGTCGGGGTATTCGACGGGGACGGTAAGCGCGTACAGCCATTGCCGGTTATGCGGTTCCAGCATCACGGTGTAGCGTATCGGATCGGACAGTTCTGTAGTACGAACGTTGTCGGTCCGAACGGCAAATCCCTGACGCCAGGTGCGTCCATTGAAAAATGTCAGCGTCGGGCCACGCCAGTAGCGTTCGCTGCGCGGCGGCAGCACGCCTTCGAAACGCACGCGAAATGCCGTCTCCTCGGACATCACCAAACTCGAAATCGAGCCCGGTGTCATTTCATCGTCAAGGCCAGTGACGCCCGAACTGCGGTTCAACGGCACGCCCCACAGCGGGCCGGGAATGCGCGGGAACAGGACAAACACGATGATCGCGAACGGCAGCGCCTGTGCGAGGTAACGGCCGCTGCGGCGCATGCCGTCAAGAAACGTGGCATCCGCCGTGTTGCGTGTGATGACCAGCAGCGCGGCAGTCAAAGCCCAGCCCGCGAGCAGCATCCAGGCAACGAAGGGAATTTCCTGGCTGTAAAGAAAGCCCGCGAACAGCAGGAAATAACCGAGCACCACGACAAACACCGCATCGCGCACGCGCTGCACTTCGGTGAGCTTGAGCGCGATCATCACCATCAACAGTGCGCTGCCGGCCTCGACGCCGTTGAGCGTGCGATAGCTTGCGAGCACCATCGCGAAGCCGACGATCGCGAGCAGGATCTTCAGCCAGCGGCGTGGCATGCGTGCGTTTCGGTTGGCCGCCCAGAGCCGCCACGCGAGAATGAGAAACGCGAACGCGCTGATCCATGGCTGCAGGAAACTCGCGAGCCCCGCGAACAGCAACGCAAGCGCAAGCAACAGCCCGCGCATGGTTTGCGTGTGTGGACGTGCGTCGAGTTGCGCGGCAGTCTTCATCGCTGCGCTCCACTGGCGGATGGAAACAACGCGAGCGCGCGCAGGCAGCGCTCGTAATGTGCTTCACCGGTATCCAGCGGAATCGTGACGCCCGGCAAGCGCAGGCCCCAATGTTCATCGCCAGCGTGCGCATCCATCACCCAGCGCGCGAGGCGTCCGAGACGCGCTTCAACGTCACTTTCGGATTGTGTTTGTTCCCAGTCGAGCCAGCGCGTCGCGACGCCGCCGCCATGAAATTCCTTCACCAGCAATTCACCGTCCGTGCGTGCCGATGCGCGCCACGCGACATGGCGCGGCGAATCGCCGGCGCGGTAGTTGCGCAATCCGGAAAAATCTTCGTTGCCAGACGCTTCGATCCGCCCGCTGCCGGATTCGAACGCCGCAGGCAGGGGCGTGTCGCCCCGCGGTGCCGGCGCGGGATACACCAGGCATTCCAGGTCCATCCGCAGCCACGCCCACGCGCGGAACAGGCCGAAAGGGTAGGTGGTGTGAATGCCGAAACGGCGCGGTCGCAACCAGCCGCGCTTTTTGGCTGCAATGCGAAGATTCAGCGTCTCGATGCTGTCAGGTGCAAGATCGCGAATGTCTTGCGTGTTCGCATCGTTATCCAGCGCGATGCCGCCGCGCGTAACGGCGGAGCGGTTTACCGCGAAGATTGGAAAACAGGCTTCGTCACCGGCGAACACCGATGTCGCATGGCCCGCGCGCAGTTCAAGATTTTCGAGGTTGCGGTGTGTGTGATGCATGGCGACGAACCCGAGCGACGCCAGCATGAAGGTAACTACGAAACCGAGACTGCTGGAATAATTCATCGAACCCAGCAGCATCGCGAACAGCAGCACGCCGAACACCACGCCTTGCCGCGTTGGCAGGATGTAAATGCGCCGGCGCACGAGAACAACGGAATCGGCATCGCGGCCCTGGCGCTTGTCGGCCCAGGCGTGCACGCGATCACGCAGCAATGATTTCAGGCGTTGGAACATTCGCCGCTTACGCCCTGTTACGGAATCGGAACCGCTTCGATAATGCGATGGACGAACGCAGGTTTAGCACCGGGTTCATCGCGACGCAGGCGCAGCCGGTGCGAAACCACGCCGCCGAGCACCGCTTGCACATCTTCCGGAATCACCGCCGTGCGTCCGCCAAGCATCGCCCAGGCTTGCGCCGCACGTTTCAGCGCGAGTGCCGCGCGCGGTGAAAGGCCGTTCACGAAATCCGCGTTCTCGCGCGTGTAGCGCACGATCGCCTGGATGTAATCCAGCAGCGGGCCGGAGGTGTGAATCTCCTTCGCGCGCGCCTGCAAGGCGATGAGCGCATCCGGCGTGAGCAGGTGTTCGAGATCCGCGAGCATCTCGCGCCGGTCGCGGCCTTCGAGCAGTTCGCGTTCGGCTTCCTTGTCCGGATAGCCGAGATCGATGCGCATCAGGAAGCGGTCCAGCTGCGATTCAGGTAGCGGAAACGTGCCGACCTGGTAATGCGGATTCTGCGTTGCGATCACGAAGAATGGCTCCGGCAACGCGCGCGTCTCGCCGTCCACCGTCACCTGGTGTTCCTCCATCGCCTCCAGCAGCGCGCTTTGCGTTTTCGGCGTCGCGCGATTCACCTCGTCCGCGAGAATCAGTTGCGCGAACACAGGTCCCGGCTGGAAACGGAACTCGCCGGACTCGCGATGCCAGATCGCCGCACCGAGAATGTCGGCGGGCAAGAGATCGCTGGTGAACTGGATGCGGCGGTAATCGAGGCCGAGCGCCTGCGCGAGTGTTTGCGCGAGCGTCGTCTTGCCGACACCGGGAACGTCCTCGATCAGCAAATGACCGCGCGCGAGCAGGCAGGCAAAACACAGGCGGATGGCATTGCGCTTGCCGAGAATGACGCGATTGACCGATTCAATGGCCTGTTCCAGGTGGCCCGATTTGCGCTCATGCAGCCGGCCGGCGGTGTTCAATTCCATGCGGTCTCCCCGAATGATGGTCAGCGGTCAGCCCGGTGGGCCATGGTTTGAGGATATTGTGCCTGAATACCCGAGGGTGTGGCGAAGATGGGGGCACGGAGGGGAGAGGAAGGTTGTGTAGGTTGGGGTAAGCGGAGCGCACCCCAACACGGGGGTGAGAGCGGGCTATGTCGGTGCCTCTGACATAGCCCGGATGGAACGTAGTGGAATCCGGGGATTAGCGGCGTTGTCGTTGAATGTGTTTTTCGGCCGCCCCTTCGCTCACGGAGTTTGTGTAGGTTGGGGTAAGCGGAGCGCACCCCAACATGGGATGAGAGCGAGCTATCACCGCGCCTCTGACGGATAGAGCACAGCGAAATCCGGGATTGGCTCGTTGTTGAAGACGTTTTCGGCCGCCCCTCCGCTGCGCTCCGGCGCTGGGCCGAGTCCCTTTTGTTTCGGCAAAAGGAACCAAAACCATCTCGCCCGGTCGGCTGTTGTTCATTTAAAGGTGGTCTCAGGTGCTCGCCGTGTACGGGCCACTCGCGAACTCGCCGGTCGTGCCTTCTCTACGCTGCGCTTCGCTCGGCCCGCCTCGGTCTCGCCACCGCTCGTTGCTACGCGACGGATCCGCGGATTCTCGTTTCGCTGCGCTCAACTCCGATTCCGGATCCTGCTTCGCACCCGTACCCGTCTTCGCGCCTTCGTCCGCCTCCGACGGGCAAAAAAGCAAGAGCAAAAGCAAAAGCACGTAGTCAGACGCTCCGAGGAGGCGATGACGCAAGCAGGATTTCATCAGGAGGCGAGAACGATCTCCTCGTCCCCTTTGAATTCGATAGATGCGCGCGTTGGTCGCATGGATTCGGCAAGTTGTTTGAAATAAAAAAAGCTCCGCTTGCGCGGAGCTTCGGTGAGGTGAGTGAGGCTTATCAGCCGTATCTCGCCCGCGGTTCCTTCACGCAGCCGTCCTGGCGGTGTTGAATATCCAGCGCATCGAACTCCGCATCACTCATCGGCAAGTTCAACGAGGTGCGGTTCGTGATCTCGTGCAGGTAGTCATGCAGCGCATGCACTTCGGCCTGCAAAAGCTCCACCAGTGCATCCGCTCCGGCCTTGTCCCCGAAAGGAATCACGCGCTGCGTACCGGGCCCTTCAAGCAGGAAATGGTGGATGGCGTCCGTGAGGCCACGCGCCGCGTCGATAGAGATGAAAGGGTTGAAGTCTTCCGGCATGCGGTAGGGGGTTGAGTCTTCCATGATGGATCTCCTTGGTTTGCTCAAGCTACGAGCATTAGGTGTCGGGTGGTTAGCTTCCGGACCAAGGACCGGACGGGCTTATTCCCGGTAACGGTGTTGTATTCACCCGCCACCCGACAAGACTCATCACGGATTCTTGGTTTCAGGAAGCTACTCCTGGTGCCTCGAAAGGCACTGATAAATATAGAGTTTTCCTCGCCTTTCACCATCCGGCACACCCCTAAATCTTCATTCAATTGTTGCTTCAACTTGCTCCGTTCCCTTTCTTGCCTATACTGCTTTCGGGGCCTATATCCCCACAACGAGATCGCCTCAAAGGCGGCATTCCACCCCTTCATAGCTAGAGCAAGTTTCATTGGGCGAGAAAAAATCGCCATTAGGTTCTCGTGCGCGTCGCGAGTTCCTTCGTTCAGTATCTGTGGGGGGAATGAAATGTCGACATTCATCATCAATCAAAACGCTCAAAGCAACGGCGACCACGAAGTTCACAACAGAACCGCAGGTTGCTCCTTCATGCCCGATCCGGAAAACCAAATTAATCTTGGCACGCATGTTACGTGCCAAGGTGCGGTAGCTTCTGCGAAGACAAGTTGGCCGGGCTACAGAATCAATGGTTGTTACTACTGTTGTAATGCCTGCCACACGAGCTAATTACCGTCGTTGTTTGATCAAAGTTCAATTGACCTATGGACGACGGAGGGGCTGAGTGAAAAAGATTGACCTACATATGCATACAAAGCCATCGGTTCGTGATGCGGATTTTCAATTCTCGCTACCAAAACTAAGCGAATACGTTGCGAGTGCAAATCTAGATACAATCGCAATTACTAATCATGATCTTTTTGATCGTCTTCAATTCGAGGCAATTAGAGATGAATTAGATATAACGGTATTTCCAGGCATCGAGCTGAATTTAACGACCGGACACCTTCTTCTAATTGCCGACGGCAGTGACCTTATTGACTTCGACGCCAAATGCAAATCGGTCAGCGAAAAAATACGAACTGTCGATGATTCTCTAAATGTAGCTGAGGTGCGCAACATATTCGGCGACCTCAAAACATACCTACTCATTCCGCATTTCGATAAAAAGCCAGCAGTTACAGGCAATGAGCTAGACGAGCTGAAACCGTACGTTTCTGCAGGTGAGGTCGACAGCGCAAGGAAGTTTGTTAGAAATGTGAAAGACATTGCGAAGCTAACACCAGTGCTGTTTTCGGATGCAAGAATTCGAGAGGAATTATTAAGTACGCCAGTTCGTCAAACGTATGTAGATTGCGGCGCCATTTCTCTGCAGTCATTGAAGATGGCTCTTTCAGATAAAGCCAAAGTAGCCCTTTCTAGTACTGATGGTAATAGTTTGTTTCAAGTAGTGGCTGATCGCCCGCTCATTTCGACGGGTTTGAATATTTTGCTTGGCGACCGTTCGAGTGGTAAGACGCATTTCCTGGATGAGATAGAACGCAATATGGAGAGCGTCAAGTACATTAGGCAATTTGACTTGGTACAGCGCGACGAGAAGAAATATGAACAGGAGTTCAATTCGGAAATCGCAAAGAAAAGAAGCATTGCGTCGGACGACTACTTATCGGGATTCAAGAAGGTGCTCGACGACGTGCTAGGTATCGAGTTGAAGTCAAATGACGACCAGTTGGATCGCTACATAGAGTCTTTGCTAAAGGCAGCAGAAGAGGCAGACAGGGTCGACTCTTTTGCGCAGGCAGCCCTCTTCAACGAAACGGAGTTTTCAGCGTCGGAAAATAAGGGGTTAAGCGACGTTATCCAGTCGACTAGAAACTTAATCGAGAATCTAGAGTATCGAGAGATCATTGTTAAACATATCAACATCGATTCACTTAAAGGATTGGCATGTGAACTTATCGAGCTGTACTGGGAAGCTGAGCGAATTAAAGCAAGGAGGGTGATTGCGAACGGAATTATACGAGAGATTAGAGAGCAGCTACAAAGAAAAACATCCGCAACTCAAGTGACTCAAGTCGATTTCTATAAACTTGTCCTTGACGAAAAGAAGGTCAATCGATTTGAAGAGATCGTGTATGCCTTGAGGCGTCAGGAGATAATTGCGACCGAAGAATTTTATGACTTTCGTGTGGTGACAAAAAAAGGCCCATTTTCTGGTGCCGGTGAAATAAAGAAGGTTTCGCGAACAAATATTGGATTTACCGAACCATTTGTTTATTACGACAAGCCCTATATCTATCTACAAAAGCTAAAGGAAAGAGATGGTTTGACGCCATCGGAGTTCTATAGGTTTTTTGCAAACGTCGAATATTTGACCCTGAACAAGGACGGTGCAGAAGTATCCGGTGGGGAGAGGTCTGAGTTCCGATTACTGCAGGAGATTCTGGATGCGCAGAGATATGACCTCTTGCTGATTGATGAGCCGGAATCATCCTTCGACAACGTGTTCCTAAAAGAGGGTGTGAATAATTTGATAAAGGACGTTGCGTCTAAGATGCCGGTCGTTGTCGTTACGCATAACAGCACAATCGGTGCATCGATAGCCCCAGATTACTTCCTGTATACAAAAAAGATCATGGAAAACGGGAAGCTAGTTCACAAAATATATTCCGGATATCCAGGTGATCGGGAGTTGCTCACAGCTACCGGTGAATTAATCAGAAATTTCGATGTAATCACTGCTTCTTTGGAGGCTGGCTATGATGCGTATCGGGCTCGGGGAGAAATCTATGAAAATCTTAAAAATTGATAACAACCAAGGCTTCTTCCTGGATGTCGATGATAGCTATCGGTCAGTTGATAAGATCGATAAAGAGAGATTGTTGGCGATCATCAACCGCGTCGTTGAAAACGAAGTTACATTTGATCATCCGACGGAAGAGAATCTTAAGAATCAAGCCCATAAGGTCATTTATCAAAGCCTATTTAAAAAATTGTCGGACTTGGTTGCGCGAAAAGAACAATTAAAAGATGAGTCTGAAAGAGCGTACCTTAAAGAGTACGAGCGGTATAAGGCAAATCCAATTGACGAATGAAATTCCTACTCAGGGCACTTAGAGCCAAGTCTCGCATCTAAGCATGATTCAGAGCGAATGACCGCAGCGAAATGATTATTGCGTCGGAGTAAAATGCAGCGCGATATTTTTACCCTGACCGCAAATCTACGAGGCTCTGCTTCGGTCGGTAAGAATCGGTCTCATCTAATCAACATAAAAGGGGAGTCCAGATGGGTTTCGGGGCAGATAACTGGTCGGCATTGAGTGCTGTCGTAGGTGTAATTGCTGTCATTTGTTTTCAAGTTGCCGAATGGCGACGTCAGAGATTTGCCAAGGGTATTGATACGGTTGCCCAATTGGACAGTAGGTGGGATAGCGTGGAATTTCGAGATATACGACGCGAAGCTGCGGCATATTTGATTGATGGAAATTCTACGACTGAAGCGGCGGGCGAAGAGGCGGTCAGAACAGTACTGAATTTTTACGAGACGTTGGGATTTCTAAATCGAAAGAACGTCATCGACAGTGAGGCAATATGGCATTTCTTTGGTTCATGGATTTTTCCGTATTATCACGCATCAAAGCCTGTACGGGACAAATCGCGCCAGCTAGATCCAAATTGCTACTCCGAGTTGGAGTCACTGGTGACAGCTGTCAGAGAAGTTGAAAAGAAGTGTCATCCAAGCAAGAGCTCCTTGCACTTGGAGCTTGAAGAAAACATCACGAAATTTTTGCAGCGGGAAGCCAAACTTGAGTTGGCTGCAGTGCCTAGCACCACGCCACAGTGAGGTTGTTGAAGGGCGATTGTCTGAATAGGGATTGCGTAAATTCACAGAAGGCCGCGCAAGCGGCCTTCCTGCTTTTGATCTTCGCTTTTGCTTTTCGCGCGACTGGAAGCCGCCGAGCCGCGGACTGAACGATGGGCTGGAGCCGAAAATCGCAAGCGCAGCGCGGCGATTTTCGAGCGGAAAGCGAGGAGTGCCGAGTCCGTGGCGAGTCAAGTGAGCGCAGCGAACGCAGGCTCGACCGGCGAGTTGCCGAGCGTGCTCATCGTGAAGGAGCAGGCGAGGGAACCCGAAGGGCGGCGAATTGGAGCGCAATGGTTTTGGTTCCTTTTGCCGAAACAAAAGGGACTCGGCCAAGCGCCGTAGCGCAGCGGAGGGGCGGCCGAAACCGGCTTTGTTTAAGTCGCCCTTCGACAGTCCGCGATAGTGCCGCAGGCACGGAAATTAATTTTCTACTGGATTCCCGCCTGCGCGGGAATGACGGCCTCGTTGAGTTGTGTCAACGGCTTGGAGAATATTTTATTCTTCGAGTTCGGAGCGAGCGGACGAAAGCGCTTTCCGTTTTTCCTTCTCACGCGACTCGTCTGCTGAGCGTGCTGGTGCGGGTTATCTACTATTTTCATGATGCGTCGATGCCGCTGTACTTGTTGGTGGTATTCGGCAAGAACGAGAAAGCCAATTTGTCGAAAGCGGAGAGAAATTCCCTTTCCCGTGCGGTTAAAGCACTGGTGGCATTCTGGAGGCAGAGGAATGGGCAAAGCATACACTGAGATATCGGCGGGCCTGGGCGATGCGATTTCGCATTCCAAGGGCAAGAACGACCGCGCCAGGATGCATCGTTCCGAACCGATCGATGTGAAATCCATTCGAGCGAAGACCGGCATGAGCCAGCAGCGGTTCTGCGCCACCTTTGGGATATCGCTTGGCACACTCCGGCACTGGGAGCAGGGTCTGAGGGAGCCGAGAGGCACGGCTCGCGTTTTGCTCAAGGTCGTTGCCAATAATCCAAAAGCCGTCATCAGGGCGATTGAGCGATAGCGGATTCAGAAGCGCGCTCCTGCATTGCTACGTTCAGCCGAACGAAAAGGCCGCCATGATGGCGGCCTCTTTGTTCGAGAGAATTCGGAAATCAAAGGGCTGCAATGCGTTCCCGCTGAACACGCAACTCCTTCAACGTTCCTTCCATCTCGCTCACTCGCTTTCTTTCCTGTTCCACAACCTCACCGGGCGCATTTTTCACGAAGTTATCGTTCGAGAGCTTCCTCTTGCACCCCTCCAGATTCTTCTCCGTCTTCTCAATCTCTTTATCAAGACGCTTGAGTTCCGCATCCTTGTCGATAATTCCCGCCATCGGCAGATGAATCTTCATGCCACCGGGCATGAGTGCAACTGCACTTGGTGGCGGATTGCCATCAAGCACTTCGATGGATTCGAGTCGCGCGAGGAATTTCACCAGCGGTGCCTGGCGCGCAAGGATTTCCTTGTCGTCTTTGCTCACGCCTTCGAGCAGCACGGGAACGGGTTTCGATGGCGAGAGATTCATTTCGCCGCGAATGCGGCGTACGCCGAGGATGAATTCCATGGCCCAGTGCATTTCGGTTTCGGCGGTTGCGTCTTGTGCGTAATCCGATGACTTCGGATGCGGCTGCAGCATGATGGTCTTGGCCCCGGCAGAGGGCAATTTACCGGCGAGCGGTGCAACGCGTTGCCAGATTTCCTCGGTGATGAACGGCATGTAAGGATGCATCACGCGCAGCAGTGCTTCGAGGGTATTCACGAGTGTGTGCCGCGTGCCGCGCTTTTGCGCGTCGGTGGATTCTTCGGATTGCAGCACCGGCTTTGAAAGCTCCAGGTACCAGTCGCAGAAGTCGCCCCAGGTGAAATCGTGAATCGCGTTCGCGACGAGGTCGAAGCGATACACCTTCACCTGTTTTTCGATTTCAGCAATCGTTTTTCCAAGACGTGACTGAATCCAGCGATCGGCTGCGGAGAATTCCATTTCTTTATTCTCGATACCGCAATCCTGGTCTTCGGTATTCATCAACACGTAACGCGCCGCGTTCCAGATCTTGTTACAGAAGTTGCGATAGCCTTCGAGCCGCCCGAGATCGAAGTTGATGTCGCGGCTGGGCGAGGCGAGTGCGGTGAGGGTGAAGCGCAATGCGTCCGTACCGTGCGGCTTGATGCCTTCCGGGAAACTCTTGCGTGTGTTTTTCTCGATCTTCTGTGCGAGCTGCGGCTGCATCATTCCCGCGGTGCGTTTTTTCACCAGCGTTTCGAGTTCGATGCCATCGATGAGATCAATCGGATCGATGACGTTGCCTTTCGATTTCGACATCTTCTGGCCGTGTTCGTCGCGGATCAGGCCGGTGATGTAGATTTCATGAAACGGCACGACGTCCTTGAACTTCAAGGTCATCATGATCATGCGCGCGACCCAGAAGAAGATGATGTCGAAACCGGTGATCAGCACGTTGGTCGGCAGGAAGGTTTCGAGATCTTTCGTGTCTTCGGGCCAGCCGAGCGTTGCGAATGGCCACAGCGCTGCGGAGAACCAGGTGTCGAGCACGTCGTTGTCCTGGCGCAGTTCGATTTTGCCGAGATCGTATTTTTCGCGCACGTGATCTTCGCCCTGGCCGACGTAGACGTTGCCTTCGTTGTCGTACCACGCGGGAATGCGATGCCCCCACCAGAGCTGGCGCGAGATGCACCAATCCTGCAAATTGTTCATCCACTGGTAATACGTTTTCGACCAGTTTCCCGGCACGAACTTGATATCGCCGGATTCGACTGCCTTGATGGCGTTGCCGCCGAGATCCTTTGCAGGATCGTCATGGCGCATTTTCATGTACCACTGATCGGTGAGATACGGCTCGACCACGGCGTTCGAACGATCACCACGCGGCACCATGAGCTTGTGCTCGTCGATCTTCACGAGTGCGCCTGTCGCTTCGAGGTCTTCGACCACAGCCTTGCGCGCATCGAAGCGATCCATGCCGTGATATTTTTTCGGCGCGTTCTCGTTCACTTTCGCGTCGGGCGTGAAGAGGTTGATCATTTCAAGATCATGGCGCTTGCCGATTTCGTAATCGTTGAAATCGTGCGCGGGTGTGATCTTCACGCAGCCGGAACCGAATTCCGGATCGACGTAATCATCGGCGATGATCGGAACCTCACGACCGGTGAGCGGCAGTTTCAGCGTCTTGCCGATCAGTTTCGCGTAACGCGCATCTTCCGGATGCACGGCAACGGCGGTGTCGCCGAGCATGGTTTCGGGACGTGTGGTCGCAACGATCACATGACCGGAACCGTCGGTCAGTGGGTAGCGCAAATGCCAGAGCTTGCCGTTTTCTTCTTCCGAGATGACTTCAAGATCGGACAGCGCGGTGTGCAAGACCGGATCCCAGTTCACGAGCCGTTTGCCGCGATAAATCAGGCCTTCATCGAACAGCGTTTCGAACACTTCGGCCACGGCCTGCAGGAAGCCGGGATCCATGGTGAAGGCTTCGCGCGACCAGTCGGTGGAATCGCCAAGCCTTCGCATCTGTTGCGTGATGGTGCCGCCGGAATATTCGCGCCACTCCCACACCTTGTTGATGAAATCTTCGCGGCCGAGATCATGGCGTGTCTTGCCTTCGGCATCCAGTTGCCGCTCGACAACCATTTGCGTCGCGATGCCGGCGTGATCGGTGCCGGGCTGCCACAAGGTGTTGAAACCGCGCATGCGGTGATAACGGATCAACGCATCCTGCAAGGTGTGCTGGAAGGCGTGGCCCATGTGCAGCGTGCCGGTGACGTTCGGCGGCGGGATGAGGATGCAGTAACTTTCTTCCTTGCCCTCGCCGGGGCCGGACGGCTTGAAGTAACCCTGCTTTTCCCAGGTGTCGTACCAGCGTTGCTCGATGGCGTGCGGTTCGTAGGTCTTGTCCATGAAAGCCTTGTCTGTCGTGTGCGCGCCGATGCGTGGCGCAAAGCGCGGAATTATAACGTCGCGGCG
The DNA here is from genome assembly GCA_036381175.1 of Gammaproteobacteria bacterium. Classification (GTDB taxonomy): domain Bacteria; phylum Pseudomonadota; class Gammaproteobacteria; order Natronospirales; family JAJUFS01; genus JAJUFS01. The sequence continues at coordinate 2,893 of DASVDI010000054.1, read as the reverse complement.
CGGTTACTCATTATTACTGTTGTCTGCTTTGAACTTGCCGGTCAGCACATCGTCAACGATGGCGGGCAGGCGCTCGCGCAATCGGGATTCGACACGCTGGCGCAGGACTTCCTCGAACTCTTCGCGCAGTTCGCCCAGCGCGCCTTCGAGTTCCTCGGCCAGCCGCTCGGCGAGCGCATTGCGTACGGCGGCGGTATCGAGACCGGAATCCGCGAAAAGATCGAGGTTCGGCGGTGGTTTGGCGGTGCTGTCATCGGGCGTCGCATCGACGACGTCTTCCAGTTCTGGAATGTTGTCTTCCGGAGCCTGATCATCCTCCGGCAGTTCGCCGAGTGTCGGGTCGTTCGCCATGTGCCTGACTCAGAGCTTGTGTGTTCTAAGAGAGTAACCCCGGTCCCGGTAGAAACGGAACCGCTCGCGGCCGGCATCGCGCACGGCGGGCTCCTCGTCCACGAGTTCCGCGACCCGCTCGAAACGGCTGAAAAAGGCAGGCACGGTATTCGAGAGATTGATCATCACCTGCAGGTCGCCGGCGGGTTCTTCACCGGCGCTGATGATGACAGGCGCATCCGCATCGTCCACGCCAAGCGAATGCGGCAGGAAACTGCCGTCGCGAAAGGTCCAGAGAAGGTCATCAAGCGCGCGGGCATGCGCGGCATCGCGCGCCTGCACGAACACGCGATGCCCGAGGCCGACCGCTTTTTCGGCGATGCGGCAGGCGAGGGCGTCGCGCTTGCCGGGGGTGGCGGAGGCGAGGACGTAGAAATCGATTTCAGTCATTAATAAAGAGAGCCGTAGGAGCGCCTTCAGGCGCGAACAATTTCCTGCACTTATTGATTCGCGCCTGAAGGCGCTCCTACAACGTCATCACGCGTTATCGAGCAAGTAACGAAACAACAACGGCACCGGCCTTCCCGTCGAACCCTTGTGACTGCCGCTGTTCCATGCGGTGCCCGCGACATCAAGATGGGCCCAGCGGAATTTCTTCGTGTACCGCGCGAGGAAACAGCCCGCCGTGATCGTGCCGGCTTCGCGGCCGCCGATGTTCGCCATGTCCGCGAATGGCGATTTGAGCTGCTCCTGGTAATCGTCCCAGAGCGGCAACTGCCAGACGCGATCGCCCGAAGCATCCGCGGCGTGCTTGATGTTGTCGATCACCGCATCGTCGTTGCCGAGCAGGCCGGTGGCATGCGAGCCGAGCGCGATCACGCAGGCGCCGGTGAGCGTGGCGATGTCGATGACGGTTTCGGGCTTGTAACGTTCCGCGTAGGTGAGCGCGTCGCAGAGAATCAGGCGGCCTTCGGCGTCGGTATTGAGAATTTCGATGGTCTGACCGGACATCGACGTGACGATGTCGCCCGGCTTGTTGGCAGCACCGTCCGGCAGGTTTTCGGACGACGGCACGATACCGATCACGTTGATCTTCGCGCCGAGTTCGCACAGCGCCTTGATGGTGCCGAACACGCTCGCGCCGCCGCACATGTCGAATTTCATTTCATCCATCGCCGGTGCCGGCTTGATGGAAATGCCGCCGGCGTCGAAGGTGAGTCCCTTGCCGACGATGGCGTGCGGTTTCTGCTTCGCGCTGCCGCCCTTGTATTCGAAGATGATCAGCTTGGCGGGTTCGCGGGAGCCGCGCGACACGGACAGCAGCGCACCCATGCCGAGTTCTTCCATCTTCTTTTCGTCGAGCACGGAGACTTTCAGGTTTTCATACGTGCGGCCCATTTTCTTCGCTTCGTTGGCGAGATAGGTGGGCGTGCAGATGTTGCCGGGCAGGTTGCCGAGATCGCGCGCGAGCGTGACGCCGGCGGCGAGCGCTTCGCCTTCCTTCACGGCTTTGCGGATCGCGGCGACGTTCTTGTCGTCAGCCGTAAGAATGATCTTCGCGAGTTTCTGCTTGTCGTCGGAGTTTTTGCTTTTGCAGGCATCGAAGCGATACAGCGCAGCGCTCAATGCGCTGACGACATCGCGTGCGCCGCGCGCCGTGTCATCGAAGCCTTCATGCAGCGCGAACACGGCACTCTTCGCGTCGCTGCGGCGAAGTTTTGCGGCGGCATTGCGAAGCAGGTTTTCGAGTTTCCAGGGACGGAATTCTTCACGCTTGCCGAGACCGACGAGCAGCACGCGCTTTGCCTTGATGCCGGGCGCGCGCAACACCAGTTGCGCCTCGCCGCCGCGGCCCTTGAAGCCGTCTTCCTGCATCGCCTCGCGCAATGCACCGCCGGCAGCCTTGTCCAGCGCCTTGGCGGAAGGTGTCGATTCGCGTTCCTGGAAGATGCCGACAACAACGCAGTCAGCCTGGATATCGGCGAGATCGCCGGTCTTGACGGAAAATTGCATGCCTTGAAACTCCTGGTTGCCGGACGTGCCGGAAGAACCACAAACCCAATCGTGGCTCCGTTATCATGTGCAGCGCGCCTTGAAGATGAGAGACGTCACGGGCCGTATCGAGAAACGGCGGCCAATTCTACCTAATCCGGCGCTCGACATGAAAATAATGCGGGAAAAGCGGGGCAAATGAAGGACACGGGAAAAATCGGCAACGCGGATTTCTGCGTCATGACGGTCAATATTCATGATTATTGTTAACCGCTATCTCGTCCGCGAAGCGTTCACGACATGGCTCGCGGTGACGGGCGTGTTGCTCGTCATCATCAGCAGTCACCGCTTCGCGCGCTTTCTCGGCGAGGCGGCGGCGGGCAAGTTGCCGGGTGGTGCTGTGTTCGAGCTGCTGGCTTACGGCAGCATCGGGTTTCTTACCGTGCTGGTGCCGGTCGGTTTTTTCCTCGGTCTCTTGATGGCGTTCGGCCGCCTGTATCGCGACAGCGAAATGACCGCGCTGACGGCTTGCGGCGTCGGTCCCGCGCAGTTGTACCGGCCGGTGTTCGCG
>DASVDI010000053.1:0-87049 GCA_036381175.1 Gammaproteobacteria bacterium | reverse complement strand
GTTCAATCTTGTCGTACAGAAGGATGGCGAGAATCACGAAATCTCGGTGCGCGGCGACTATGTCCAAGACCAAACGAAGTTGTATCCGATCAGCTACCTGCAGCTCATGCGCAGCGATTATCTTCGCGGTTACACCAAGTTTGCGGATGTCGACGAGAACGGTGTGTTCGTCAGTGACAATGGCCGTCGCGTGCAGCCGAATCCCCTGCAGATGGTTGAAGCGCTCGCGAATAACCTGCCGGTCGATGAAGACGCGCCGCCCGGCGCTGTGCCGATCTTCGAAGACGGCTCCATCGCGGCACTCGTGCCGGCACGGCGCGCGATGACCTGGCAGACCACCGACGATGACGGCGATCCGATCGTGCTTGAACGCTACTGGCTGACCTTCCAGCCGGGCGAAGTGCGCGTCTGCGCGTCCTGTCACGGCGTCAACGAAAAGGCGCAGGATGGCGGCGGCAAGCCGACGAACCCGCCAACGGCCCTGCGCGAGTTGCTGGTGCAGCTCAAGGAAGCCGGCGCATTCGACGAACTGTAAGCATCAGGCAGGCAGATAAAGCCCCGGCAGCGCCGGGGCTTTTTATTGCAGTTTTTCAGGCTGGAGCCTGCCCTCGAAAGTCCCAGTTCCCGCAAATTTCTTTCGTTGGAGATACCGTGAATACCCGGAAACGACGCCAGCTTGGCCGGTCCAGTCTGGCGATTCCATTCTCTAAACTACTTTTAAGACTTTATGTAACTCCTTGAAAAACAGGTTATATACCGATACCCAAACAAACTGCCGGTCCGGCGCTGACGCTCGATCCGTCCGCAGAAGTCGTATGCGAGCTCGCTGGCTTTCTGCCTTCGGACTTTGAACTTCCTGCGTTGCCGCTCGAATACACAGACTGGTGTTCTTCGGTACCAACTATTCGGCGCAAAGCGCGCTAAAGTGGAATCAATGATCTGACTGCGCCAATGAGCCGAGGTAAGCGTGCTTGACCTTCTCGCCGGACTGATGCTGCTTCAGACAGCCGCAAAACCGTTCGAAGCCTCCTCCGTCTACACGCAAGAGACGCTTTCCGGCTTCGTCGCCATTGAAAACAGCCGGGCCGTCGACGGCATCAACTATGGTGACGGCGAAGGCGTGCTGAGCGCGGGATGGATTTTCGCCACGCCGGGCGGTTTTTTTGTCGGCAGCGAGCTGCTCTCAAGCCATGGCGACGGTACCAGCCTTCCGAGCGAATCCATTCTCGCCCTGCAGACGTTCGCGGGTTACAGCCAGGCATTCGGCGAACACCGGTTTGCTGTCGAGCTGCTCGACTACCGCTTCGATGCCGGCGAAATCGGCCGCTTCAATCATCAAGGGATCGGGCTGCGTTACCGCCACGGCGCGTTGCAGGTCGAGCTCGCGCACGAGCGCGCCAAGCCTTATTTCTACGCTTACCGAAACCGTTATTTCCCGTACGACCTGGATCGACTTGCCGTCGGCTGGCAACAGGCGTTCAGTGGCGATTTCGGCTGGTCACTGGGCGCCGGCGCCGGCCGGATTGGCAGGATCGATATCGATTACCGGTTCTTCACCGGGAGTCTGCATGGACGGTTCCAGCGCCTGCACTGGCAGGTCGGCTACGTTCATGCCAGCGAGGAACTCGAAAGCTTCTACCACGGCATCGACCGCAGCCAGTTGCTGCTGCGCATCGCAGTGCCATTCCGCGTTTTCTGAGAATGAACTTTTTATCCCGCCATCGGAATCAACCAGCGAGACCCGAAAAGGCCGCGGCTTTCGCCGACGGACCGGTGAGGACCTTGATCGAGGACGCTGAACGCCAGTTGATTGCCCGCGTGACGCGCGGCGACACGCAGGCCCTGGAGCGGCTTTATGCCGAGTACCGTCCGCGCATTCACCGTTTCCTCGCGCGCCTCGGCTGTCCGGAGGAAGATTTCGACGAGGTCTGCAACGAAGTCTTTTACCTCGTCTGGCGCAAGGCAGACACCTACAACCGGAGCGCCAAGGTCTCGACCTGGATACTGGGCATCGCGCGCAACAAGGGCCTGAAACTGCGCGAACGCAAATGGCGCGCCACGGAACGCAGCACGGATGTTGCGCTCGAAGGCCTGGCGGAACCGGCGCTCGGCGACGCTGCCCGGCTGGAGTTGCGCCAATGGCTGGAGATTTCGCTGGCCATGCTGCCCGACGACCAGCGCATGGTGCTGGAGCTGACCTTCATTGAAGGATTGTCGTACCGGGAAATCGCCGAACTCATGGATTGCCCGGTGAATACGATCAAGACGCGCATGTTCAACGCGCGCCGCAAACTCAAGGCTTTCCTGCCCACCGGCGGGAAGGCTGCCACCGCGAGGATGAAATGATGGATGTCGAACGTCATTGCCAACAGATAGACGGGTATCTGCCGTGGTACGTCAATCGCTCCCTGCAAGCCCATGAAGCCGAAATCGTCCAGGCGCATCTCGACGATTGCGAACGGTGCCGCGGTGAAGCCGAATGGCTTGCGCAGCTGGGAACGCAGCTGCGCGATTCCCGGACGAAACCGGCCCAAATGAAGTCGGCAAACGAAGCGCCCGTCCTTGAGCTGCGGCAACGGATCGCGGCGGACAGGCAGGACCGGCAGCGGACTTATTTCGCGCTGGCGGCCGGATTGTTGCTGGCGCTCGCCGCCACGCTCAGCGTCGTCATGACATGGCAACCCTTTGCGCCGCAGTACCGCACCGTCACGGACACCGTGCTGCCCGCGACGAACGTCGTGATGCTCGACCTTGAACTCAAGCGCGATGCACCGCTGTCATCGCTCTACGGCATTCTCGAAAAATATGATGCGGTGATTGTTGCCGGTCCCGACGCGCAAGGCCGCGTCACGCTGGAATTCCGTCTCGCCGATGATGAAAGCGCCGCGAGCCTGGTGCGTGCGCTCGATAACGACGCCCAATTCGGCCGGACAATACAAATTCTTGAAACGGAAACTGCTAAATGAAAATTGCCGTGCGAATCCTTTTTCTGCCGATGTTGCTTGCGTTTCTCGCCGGCTGCGCCGGCGGCATGAACGTGCGCGCGGCCAACGGCACCGCGACGGATGAAACAACGGATCGCATTCTCGTTACCGTGGAAGCCGATTCGCTTGCCGGTATCGCCGATCTTTCGCCGTCAGGACGCCTGGATTACCTCCCGCCAACGCCCGAGGAAATCCGGAAGCTGCAACGCGAACGCGCGCAGGACATTGTTGAAACATTCAGCAACACGTTCACCCTGCAACTCGAAGAAGACTGGCCGATTCCCGCACTCGGCGTTTACTGTTTCGTGTTTCGCATGGATGAGCCCCACGGTGACAATGGTGAACAGCGCGAGCGGGTCATTGCCATGCTCGCGGATCATCCGGACGTGGAAAGCGCGCAGGCACTGAATTTTTTTCATCCACGAAATGATTATTCAACGAAAGGCGATCCGTTGAGCCGCGTTGAATCAAGACCCGGTAACGCCATGCAACTGGTTCAGCGCGCTTCCGGCCAGGAGGTTTCGATTGCGGTTATCGACACCGGCGCCGACCTGCTGCATGAAGATCTTGCCGGCGCGAATATCATTGCGTTCGATCTCGTCAACGACGATGACTCGGTGCCAGCGGAACATCACGGCACGTCCGTGCTCGGCGTGATCGCCGCGCAGCGCGGCAACGGCAAAGGCATCGGCGGTTATGCGCCGGATGCGGAAATTCTCTTGCTCCGCGCCTGCTGGCAGCCGCGCCCGATGGATGAATATGCGGTGTGCAACAGTTTCACGCTGGCAAAGGCGCTGTCGTACGCGCTGGAATCCGATGCCGACATCGTGAACCTGAGCGTTGCAGGTCCGCGTGATCCCTTGCTGGAGCGCCTCGCGGCGTTGCTCGATGAACGCGGCAAGTTGCTGGTTGCAGCCGGCGAATCGCGCGATACGTTTCCGGCATCGGTGACGGGAAGTCTTTTCGCAGCCACCCTGTTGCCCGAATCCGAACACAGCATCATGACACTGCTGCCCGGCGACCGTTACGGCGTGCGCAGCGGCTCTTCACTGCAGGCGGCGCGCATCACCGGAATCGCCGCCCTCATCCGCGAACTCGCGCCAGGCATCGGTGTTGCCGATTTGCATCAACGGCTTGCTCGCCTGCGTACGGAAACGATCGACGCTGCTTTCGCGGACCTGCTGACGACAACGGCAAGCGGTCGCGCCAGGAAAGTTTCGACCGCGCGCTGATTGAATCTGCCGACACTCCGGTGAAATAAGCGGACGACTTCGTGTCGCCGTCATCGGAGGTTTGCATGTTCGACAAAACATCGTGTTCCCATGCAACTCTGCAACTTCTTGCTTGCCTTGCGTTGACGGGTTTCCCACTGTTATCAAACGCCGTACAAGCGCGCGGCGATCTCATTGCCGAAGACATTCAGACTGGTGATATCGCCATCGAACTGGAAGAAATCGCAAGCGGTTTTGCAGCGCTTCCCTTGCAAGCCATTTCATCGCCACTCGGCAGCGGCTTTTTGTATGTCGTCGACCAGGCCGGCCAGGTTTACGAACTTGATCCGGCCACCGGACAAACCCGCGTGTTCATGGATGTCGAACGCCGTCTTGTCGATCTTGCCGGCTACGACGAGCGCGGACTGCTCGGCTTCGCATTCCATCCGAATTACCAGGCCAACGGGCTCATCTACACGTACACGTCAGAGCCTGTTGCGGGAGCCGCGGATTTCTCAACGATTGCTATTGGCGAAACCGCGAATCATCAAAGCGTGATTATCGAATGGACTGTCGCCAGTCCATCGGATTCGACCGCGACGGTCGATCCTGTAAGTGCGCGCGAGTTGCTTCGCATCGATCAGCCGCAAGCCAACCACAACGGCGGTGCGCTCGCCTTTGATGCCGACGGTTTCCTGTACATCACACTCGGTGATGGTGGTGCTGCGGATGACCAAGGCGCGGGACATTCTGCAGGCGGCAATGGCCAGGATGCCAGCAACGTTCTCGGCAGCGTGTTGCGCATCGACCCGTCAGGCAATAACAGCGCGAACGGCAACTACGGCATTCCGCCGGACAACCCGTTTGTCGGAACTGCGCCGCCGGATGAAATCTTCGCGACCGGTCTGCGCAATCCGTTCCGCCTTCACATCGACACCACCACCGGCGACATGTGGCTGCCGGATGTCGGCCAGAACGATATCGAGGAAATCAACATCTTATCGGCGGGCGCCAACTACGGCTGGAACTGGAAGGAAGGCAGTTTTTTCTTTGACCCGAACGGCAGCGCGCCGGGCTTTGCGACTGAAATCGAAAATCCCGCCGCCCCCGCCGGACTGACAGACCCCATCGCCGAATACGATCACGGCGAAGGCATCGCGGTCATCGGCGGCGCGGTCTATCGCGGCAGCGAAATACCGGCACTGGAAGGCATGTACGTGTTCGGGGATTACCTTGGCACGGGCAGCGAAGGCCGCCTCTTCTATCTTGATGGCGAAACCATCTACGAGTTCGACATGGCGCCCCTCGGTAACGTACTGACCGGCATCGGCCAGGATGGCGACGGTGAAATCTACATGCTCACGAATGAAAGCGGCGCGCCAACCGGCAGCACGGGCGCTGTCTATCGCATGAAACCCGGAACACCGGATACGTCGGGCGGCAATCCACCGCCGTATTCACCACCGCCAGGCGGCGGTAGATACGATGGCGGCGGTGGTGCGATATCTGTTCTGCTGGCCATCGCCGTCGCAATCGGATGGCTGGGCTGGCTTGCGTGGCTGGGATTTCTGAAGCGGGGTAACGCTTACCGGTCGTGCGGGGAACGATCCTCGTATTCGCCTTCCAGCGTGACGCCGCCGGGGCGTGATCGTCCGTCCTGATGGCGATCCTGGCGCCTCTCCTGGCGAGGCGTTTCACCGCGCGCTGCGCTGCGCCGCAATTTCCGGCGAAGCCACCAGACGCGTGCCGCAAGCACAGCGAAAACCACGATCGCGAGTCCGGCCACCGCGGCGAACACGGTAATGCCGACGAAAAACAGGCCGGCCAGGATAATGACACTGACGATGGCGCCGGCGACGCGAGCGAGCCAGCCGGCGGGAGACTGATTGGGAAGATGATTCTGCATCTGGGGATTCTACCACCTTGAATCGGCGACGCAGGCCAGACGGGAACTACGAAGTTTCTTCACATTCGAAATTGGCGGAGAGGGAGGGATTCGAACCCTCGAGGGGCGCGAACCCCTGCCGGTTTTCAAGACCGGTGCATTCAACCGCTCTGCCACCTCTCCGAAACTCTGAACTATCACGGCTGCGGTCGGAACCGGCTGCCAGTTTTCTATCGTTCTCCGCAGGGCGGTGCATTCAACCGCTCTGTCACCTCTCCTAACGAGTTTTCCCCGTTTCGCGGGCGCGAATTGTCCCCTATCCCGCCCCGCAACGGCAAGCCACAAACGGTACACCGGTTCACTCGGAACGCCGCCCGTGATACGTTGCGCGCATTCCCAATCACGCAACAGGGGTTGCAGATGTCAACACTGGATCCGGTCAGCGGCAACGTCGTTGCCTACGCGCCTGCCGCGGTTCGCGGCACGTTTGTCCGCCGCGCCTATATGCACGCCATTGGCGGAATCGTCGGTTTCGCCGCCGTCGAGTGGTTCATTTTCTCATCCGGCTGGGCGGTCCCGATCGCTCAGACCATGATGTCCGGCAGCTGGCTGCTGGTGCTCGGCGCCTTCATGCTGGTGAGCTGGGGCGCGACGCACGTTGCGCACACCGTGAAGTCGGTCCCGCTGCAATATCTCGCCTACGCCGGACTCGTTGTCGCCGAAGCGATCATCTTCGTACCCATGCTCGTATTGGCGATGATGAAAGCGCCGGGCGTGATCGAAAGCGCCGCCTGGGTGACGCTGATGGGCGCGACCGGACTCATTGTCATCGCGACCGCCACGGGCAAGGACTTTTCCTTCCTGCGCGGCATCCTGATGTGGGGCGGCATCCTCGCGCTGGTCGCCATCGCATCGGCCGTCATCTTCGGTTTCGCCATGGGCACCTGGTTCTCGGTGCTGATGATCGGTTTTGCCGGCGCCGCGATTCTCTACGACACCTCGAACATCCTGCATCACTATCCGGAAGACCGTTACGTTGCCGCCGGTATGCAGTTGTTCGCATCGATCGCGCTGATGTTCTGGTATGTGCTCAGGCTGTTCATGTCGCGCGAGTGAGGCGCATTGAACGCGCAAAAAAAAGAAAGGCCCCTGACGGGGCCTTTCTTTTTTTCTATGCTGAAGAAAACGGCAAAGGACACTTCGCATGTCATTTCTTGCAAAACGCAGGCAGCGGCCGGGCACCGAGCCCGGAATGCTGCTCGAGCGCCGCGTCGAGGCTCGAATTCCGCCGCGGATTTCCGTGATCGACTATGACGCGGAGACGCTGCAGGAATTCGCAGACCTCACCGCCGCGCAGGCCGGCGAATACCTGGCCAGCCCGCGCGTCACCTGGATGCATTGCCAGGGCGACGCGGATGTCGGCCTGCTGCAACGTCTCGGAGCGGCATACACACTGCATCCGCTCGCGATGGAAGACGTTGTCAACGGCGGCCAGCGCAGCAAGGTTGAAATCTACGATGACCGCCAGGTGTTCCTTGTCCTCAACCTGCCGGTGCTGCGCGACGAGGAACTGCACATCGAACAGGTGAGCCTGTTTCTCGGCCCGACATTCGTCGTCAGCTTTCATGCGGGACCCGATGATATTTTCGAACCCATCCGGCAGCGATTGCGCGGTCCTGTCGGACGGTTCCGAAGCTCAGGCGCGGATTATCTTTTCTATGCGCTGACCGATCTCGTGGTCGACCAGGCGTTTCCGCTGCTCGAGGAATACGACGACGCCCTTGAGGAACTCGAAGAGCGCGTGTTGCGCAACCCGGACGACGCGACACTGGAAACCATCCACTTCGTGAAGCGCGAACTGCTGCTGATACGAAAAACGCTCTGGCCGCAGCGCGAAGCACTGAACCAGCTCATCCGCGACGAGCATCCGCTGATTCCGGATGCGACCAAGGTATACCTGCGTGATGTCTACGATCACGGCATTCGCGTGCTGGAGATGACCGAAGCATTCCGCGAGATGGCGACCGGCCTGCTGGATGTCTATCTCTCCAGCCTGTCGATGCGCATGAACGACGTCATGCGCCTTTTGACCATCATCGCGACGATCTTCATTCCACTGTCGTTCCTTGCCGGCGTGTATGGCATGAACTTCAACACGGACAGCCCCTGGAACATGCCGGAGCTCGGCTGGCGCTATGGTTACGTGGCGTTCTGGGGCGTGGTGGTTACCGCACTCGGCGGGATGCTGTGGTACTTCAGGAAGAAGAACTGGCTGTAGATCAGACGGTCGGTTGCGTGAGCACGATTGGCTGTCCGCGCGTGATCACCATGCTGTGTTCGTACTGCGCGGAAATGGAGCCCGCCTTGCCGATGAGCGTCCAGCCGTCGCCGGACTCTTCCACGAAACGATTCCGGTTCGAAAGAAACGGCTCGATTGTGATCACCATGCCTTCGTGCAAAACGCGGTCGTCGCGCGGCTCGAAATAGCCGTAGATTTCTTCCGGCTCTTCATGCAGCGCGCCGCCCACGCCGTGGCTGCAGAGATTCGTGATCACGCGAAATCCCTTGCGCTTCGCCGTCTGCTCGATCGCCTTGCCGATGCGATTCAGCGGCTCGCCCGCACGCGCTTCCCGCATGGCATTGTTCAGCGCTTCGCGGGTGGCAAAACATAGCCGTTGTTTTTCCGGTGTTACTGGCGGAATCACAAAGCTGCCGCCGGTGTCCCCGAAGTATCCGTCCTTCTCTGCGGAAACATCGACGTTGACCACGTCGCCTGCCTGCAGGACACGCGCGCCGGGCATGCCGTGAGCGACTTCCTCGTTCACGCTGATGCATGTCGCGCCGGGGAAACCGTAGGTAAGTTGCGGCGCGGATCGCGCGCCTTCATGTTCAAGCAGTTTTGCGCCGAACGCATCCAGCTCCGCAGTCGTCATGCCCGGTTCTGAGTGGTGCATCATCCGTTGCAATACATTCGCGACAATGCGCCCGATAACGCGCAGCTTCTCGAGTTGTTCATCGTTCTCGACCGTCATTTGCGATTCTCCGGTCGAATGACTTCGATTCCGCCCATGTAGGGTTTCAGGACGCCAGGTACGATGATCGAGCCATCCGCCTGCTGGTAATTTTCCAGCACAGCAACCATCGCGCGACCGACAGCGATGCCCGAACCGTTCAACGTATGCAGCAGTTCCGGCTTGTTCTTGTTCTCGGGATTCCGCCAGCGCGCCTGCATGCGCCGCGCCTGGAAAGCTTCGCAATTCGAGACGGACGAAATCTCGCGATATTTCCCCTGCCCCGGCAACCACACTTCAATGTCGTAGGTTTTCGCCGCGCCGAAACCGATATCGCCGGAACACAGTGCTACCGTTCGATACGGCAATTCCAGCAACTGTAGAATCTTCTCCGCGTGCGCTGCCATCGCTTCAAGCGCAGCGTAGGAATCCTTCGGTTTCACCATCTGCACCATTTCAACCTTGTCGAACTGGTGCTGGCGAATCATGCCGCGCGTGTCCTTGCCGTAGGAGCCCGCTTCGGAACGGAAACACGGCGAATGCGCGACATATCTTCGTGGCAGTGATTCCGCATCGAGAATTTCATCGCGGGCGAAATTCGTGATCGGCACTTCGGCAGTCGGAATCAGAAAGAATTCAGTTTCGCCTTCGAGCCGGAAAAGGTCCTCGCCGAATTTCGGCAACTGGCCCGTTCCGAGCAGCGATGCCTCGTTCACGATGTACGGCACGTAGACTTCTTCGTATCCGTGTTCCGCCGTATGCGTATCCAGCATGAACTGCGCGAGCGCGCGATGCAGCCGCGCCATCGGGCCTTTCAGCGTGACGAAGCGCGAGCCGGTAAGTTTCGCGGCGAGATCGAAATCCATGAGGCCTGAACCAAGATCGACATGATCCTTCGGTTCAAAGGAAAATTCTTTCGGCTCTCCCCAGCGGCGCACTTCGGCGTTGTCGTCTTCATCACGGCCGACCGGCACGGACTCGTGCAGCAGGTTCGGTACGCGCATCAACAGATCATCGAGTTTCAACTGCAACGCAGAAAGCTTTTCTTCCGCCGCTTTCAGTTCATCACCAAGCTTGCCGACTTCCGCGAGCAAGGGTTGGACGTCTTCGCCTTTCGCTTTCGCCTGGCCGATCGCCTTCGAACGCGTGTTGCGTTCATTCTGCAATTGCTCGGTTCGCACCTGCAGTTGCTTGCGCTCGCTTTCCAGCTTCTCGTAATCAGCGCGCGGAAATTCAAAGCCGCGCTTCGCGAGGTTGGCAATAACGGCATCAAGATCGGCGCGCAGCAGTTTCGGATCAAGCATGAGAAATCCTGTTCGACAGTATCAGATGAATTGTTTTGCCAGCCACACACCGGTGGCTGCGGCGAAGATGCAAAGTGCAACGTTCGCAAGCATGTTCATGCCGGCGCGCGTCACGTCACCTTCCTGCAGCAACGTGATCGTCTCCCACGAAAACGTGGAAAACGTCGTGAGCGCGCCGAGCACGCCAACGAGCAGGAAAGCGCGCAGTTCACTCGCCAGCGGCCACCGTTCGCTCAGCCAGATGGCGAGAAAACCGAACAGCAAGGAACCGGAAACATTCACCAGCAATGTTCCCCAGGGGAAAGTTCCGCGACCCATCGCGAGCATGACGCCGTAGCGAAGCACCGCGCCTATCGCACCGCCACTCGCAACAGCCAGCGCATTTCCCCACATCAGCCTTTTCCCTTCTTTCGCCCCGCCTTCGCGTCTTTCTCGCGCAGAGCAGCGAGCTTCTCGCCGATCTTTATTTCGAGCCCGCGTGGAACGGGATGATAATACGCGCGCGATTTCATTTCCTCGGGGAAATATTCAACGCCGGCAGCAAAAGCATCCGGCTCGTCATGCGCGTAGCGGTATTCCCTGCCGTGTCCCAGCTCCTTCATCAGCTTCGTCGGCGCGTTGCGAAGCTGCGGCGGCACGCCGAGCGAACCGCGCGACTGCGCATCGCCCATCGCGGCCTTGTAGGCGGTGTAAACCGCGTTGGATTTCGGCGCGACGGCGAGATATGCAATCGCCTGCGCGATCGTGAGTTCGCCTTCCGGGCTGCCGAGCCGCGTCTGGACATCCCAGGCATTCAAGGCGAGTTGCAAGGCACGCGGATCGGCGTTGCCGATATCCTCGCTCGCCATGCGCACGACGCGCCGTGCGATGTACAACGGATCGCACCCGCCATCGATCATGCGCGCATACCAGTAGAGCGCGGCATCCGGATCGGAGCCACGCACGGATTTATGCAGGGCGGAAATCTGATCGTAGAAATCATCGCCGCCCTTGTCGAAACGGCGCAGACCGCCGCTGATGACATCGTTCAGAGCTTCATCGGCAATCTCGCCGGATTCACCGGCAAGTTCGACCGCGATTTCCAGTAACGACAACGCGCGGCGCGCGTCACCATCGGCTGCTTTTGCGAGTTCGTTGCGAAGTGCATCGCTCATGTTCACGCGCCCGCCAAAGCCACGATTGTCATCAACGAGCGCGCGATCGACAACATCGCGTAAATCTTCTGTCGTCAACGATTTCAGGAGATAGACACGCGCCCGCGAGAGCAGCGCGTTGTTCAATTCAAACGACGGGTTTTCGGTCGTCGCACCGACAAATATCAAGGTTCCGTCTTCAACGTAGGGAAGGAACGCGTCCTGCTGCGCCTTGTTGAAGCGATGCACTTCATCAAGAAACAGGACGGTGCCGCGACCGGTTTGTCGCAATTGTCTCGCCGCTTCCGCCGCGGCACGCACATCCTTCACGCCGGACATGACGGCGGAGAGCGGAAGAAACTCCGCATCACAGGTTCTTGCAACGAGCCGCGCGATGGTCGTCTTGCCGGTGCCCGGCGGGCCCCAGAGAATCATGGAATGCGCGCGCCCGTTCTTCAGTGCCTCGTAAAGCGGCTTGCCGGGTGCGAGCAGGTGTTTCTGGCCAACCACTTCATCCAGCGTTTGCGGCCGCATGCGATCGGCGAGCGGTGTGAGCGCATCGGTCTTCATGCTTTCGCAATCCCGGCTTTTCGTTCGAACCAGGCAAACAGGTTGACCGGCATGAACACGATAACGGCGAAGGCAAGCGTGGCACCGGAGGTGTTCGCAAGAAAATCCAGCCACTCGGGCTGCCGCGCAGGCGTCATGCCTTGCAAGATCTCAAGCACACCACCGAGCAGGATCACGCCGGCCAGCGCGATGCCGCGGCGTCGCGTAACGAGCGACACGAACCAGGATGCGAGAAGGAAATACGTCGTGAAGTGAACAAGCTTGTCCGGCAGCAAGGCGGGCCCATCACCCGGCGGCGCCAGGCTGAGCGCGACATCGATGACGACGAAAAACGCGCCAAGACTCCACCACAGCGGGGCGAGGCGGAGTGGCATCACTCGCCGGTCAAAGGTTCGCCCACCGGTTCACCGATGACGTCGGCGTTTTCGGGCGGCGTGAATTCGAAACTGGCGGGATCGATCGGCACGTTGCGCTGAACGTTTTCAAACCGGATGCGCGTGGTCTGCCCGAGGTTGTCGCGCAGCTCCATGGTATCGAGTTCGCCCTCGCTGATAGCGACGCGCACGCTCTGGAAATCCGTGTCCTGAACGCGCGGCACGAGCTCGATCCAGTACAACTCACCTGCCTTGCCGATCTCGTGAATCTCGAACGATTCCTCGACCGGCGTGGTGCCGGTGAGCAATGACGCGGGCGAACTCGCGAGCGTTTCCTGCATCGTTTTCACGGTGGCCTGTTCGAGTTCCGGATCGTAGGTCCAGAGGTTTGTACCATCACCCACAATCACCTGCTTGAACGGCGCAACGTAATCCCAGCGAAACTTTCCCTGTTCTCCCGGCCCGGCACGCTCCAGCTTGAATGTGCCACGGCTTTCACGCACCGGTTCCAGCTGATCGTTCAGCACCGTCTGCGTGAAATCCGCTTGCAGGGTTTCGAGACCGGAAAGCACATCCTTGATCGCAGCAACGGCCTGGGCGTCGTCGGCATGAACGGGTGCTGCAACGATCAGGAAACCGGCAACCAGGAAATTTCGAATGAATGACATGAGGAGAACTCGCGGAAAGAAGTTGATGGGTTGGACTCGCGTTGCTACACGGCGTTCGGCGCCGGTGTCAGTCCTTCGGTGGCGCTGGCGCCAGCACTTCGCGCACACCGTTCGTCTGCGGCGGACTGACAATGCCCGCCGCTTCCATTTCCTCGACCATGCGCGCAGCACGGTTGTAACCAATCTTGAGCCGGCGTTGCACCCCGGAAATCGACGCCTTGCGCGTTTCGGTCACGATCGCGACAGCCTGGTCGTACAAGGGGTCGCCCTCGCCGCCTTCACTGTCAGGATCACCGCCGCCATTGCCGGCCGACAAACCTGGCACGGCTTCGCTCGGACCATCGAGAATTTCGTCGATGTAATGCGGTTCGCCGGAAGTCTTCAGCGACTTCACCACGCGATGCACTTCGGCATCGGAAACAAACGCGCCATGAATGCGCGTCGGCACGCTGGTGCCGGCCGGCATGTACAACATGTCGCCGTGACCCAGCAGCGCTTCGGCGCCCATCTGGTCAAGAATGGTGCGTGAATCCACGCGCGATGAAACCTGGAACGCGATGCGCGTCGGAATGTTCGCCTTGATGAGTCCGGTGATGACATCCACCGAGGGACGCTGCGTGGCAAGAATGAGATGAATGCCGGAAGCGCGCGCTTTCTGCGCCAGACGCGCAATCAGTTCTTCGACCTTCTTGCCGACGACCATCATCATGTCGGCGAGTTCGTCGATGACAACGACAATCAATGGAAGCTGTTGCAGGTCCGGTGCGACGGCCGTTTCGCCATCCAGCGTTTCTTCCGGCTTGAACAGCGGATCCTTGAGCGGCTGCCCTTTTTCTTCCGCCTCCTTCACGCGACGGTTGTAGCCGGCAATATTGCGCACGCCGACCGCGGCCATCAGCTTGTAGCGCCGCTCCATTTCCGCGACACACCAGCGCAATGCGTTCGCCGCCTCTTTCATGTCGGTGACGACCGGTGCGAGCAGATGCGGAATGCCTTCGTAAACGGAAAGCTCCAGCATTTTCGGATCGATCATGATCAGCCGCACGTCCGGCGCGGTCGCCTTGTACAGCAGCGACAGGATCATGGCGTTGATCGCGACGGACTTGCCGGAACCGGTCGTGCCGGCGATCAGCAAATGCGGCATGCGCGCGAGATCCGCGACGACGGGATAACCGGAAATGTCCTTGCCCAGCGCGAGCGTGATCGGTGAGCCGGTCTTGTCGTATTCCTGCGACTTCAGGATCTCGCCGAGCGTGACGATCTCGCGCGCCTCGTTCGGAATCTCGAGACCAACCGTGGATTTGCCGGGAATGACTTCGACCACGCGCACGGAAATCGCCGACAACGCGCGCGCAAGATCCTTGGAGAGATTCGAAATCTGGCTGACCTTCACGCCCGGCGCCGGTTGCAGTTCAAAGCGCGTGATCACGGGACCGGGATTCACGGCGACGACCTGCACTTGCACGCCAAAGTCCGCGAGTTTCATTTCAACCAGTCGCGACATCGCCTGCAAGGCGTCGGGCGAATAACCCTTCACCTTGTCCGGCGGATTATCGAGCAACGAAAGTGCGGGTAATTCCGAATTCGACGGCGGCTCGAACATCTGCACCTGGCGCTCCTTTTCAACGCGCAGGCTGGGCTCGACCTTCACGATCGCCGGTTCGATTTTCGGTTTCGGCAATTCCCGGCGGCTTTCCGTCTGCACGCGCACGAGTTCCACGCGTTGCTGGCGCGATTTCTGGTCTTCCATCGCCTGCTTCGCGCGTTCCATGCGATTGCGCAACACTTCGAGCAGCGTGAGCGTCCAGCGCCCGGTTGCATCCATCACGCGCAACCAGGAAACGCCGGTGAACAGCGTCACGCCACCAAGAAACAGCGCCAGCAGCAGCACCGTCGCGCCGAGATTACTCAACAGGCTCGCAAGGCCGTCGCCGATGAAACTGCCGAGAATGCCGCCGGAACCCTTGGGCGCGGCTTCCGGCGGAATCTGCCAATGCAGGTGCGCGAGCGCCGCCGCACCCGCCAGCGTGAGAATGAAACCCAGCAGCTTGAGCGAGACGACGACCTTGTTGAACGGCGCGTCCATGACCGGTTTCGCGGAGAAAACCATCCAGCCCGCCAACAACACGAGGATGGGAAAGAGATGCGCCGGATAGCCGAACAGCAGCAACAGGAGATCGGCGGCGTAAGCACCGACCGGTCCGATCCAGTTCTGGATCGGACCGTCGCCGCCTGTGTAGGTGAATCCGGGATCGAGGTGGTGATAGCTCACCAGCGCCGCGCCCAGCAACAGCGCGAGGCCGACGAACACCCAAAGGGCGGCTTCGCGCAGCCCCCGGGCCAACTGGTGCCCCAGCACCGGTTCGTCGTCTTCGCGCTTCTTGGTTCGTCTGGCCTGCGCCAATGTTAACCCCGGATATCAGTTACCTGATGTAACTGTTTATATTATCTGGAAATTTTATTCCAGTATCACGCCAGCAAAGCGGGATGGACGACCTTGCCGTTCTCCACGTTGACGCCCTTCTTCAAGGCATCATTGCCGCGCCAGTCGCCCGCCGCCAGGATCGACACGTAACGCGCGATCGCGGCGCTCAAGGCCTGCGACGACGTGCGCGGCACCGCGCCCGGCATGTGCGTGACGGTGAAATGGGTGACGCCTTCCCAGGTGTAGGTCGGGTTGTCCCACGTGGTCGGTTTCGCGGTTTCGATGCAGCCGCCCTGGTCGATGGCGATGTCTACAACGACCGAACCCGGCGCCATGGCCTTGACCATGTCCGCGGTCACGACCTGCGGCGCCTTCGCGCCCGGCACCAGCACCGCGCCGATGACGACATCCGCCGCAGCAACAGCGTCCGCGACATCCTTCACGTGCGGATAAAGGCCGGTGACGTTCGGGCCCAGTGCACGCATTTTTTCGAGCTTGTCCATGTCGAGATCGAACACCGTCACTTCAGCGCCAATACCCGCCATGATGGTCGCCGCCGCGCCGCCGGAGACACCGGCGCCCAGGATCACGACCTTGCCGCGACGCGCGGCCGGAATGCCGCCGAGCAGCACGCCCTTGCCGCCGTTCGGCGCATGCAGCAGCGTCGTCGCCCACTGCGCGGAAAGACGCCCGGCAATGTCGGACATCGGCGCGAGCAACGGCAGCCTGCCGTTCACTTCGACGGTTTCAAAGGCCACAGCCGTCAGGCCAATGCGCTTGAGTTCATCGGTAAGATGCGGTTCGGCGGCGAGATGCAGATAGCAGAACAGCAGGTGTTCCTTGCGAAGATGCTTGAGATCCTCGGCAATCGGCTCCTTGACCTTCACGATCATCTCGGCCTTTTCATAAAGCTTCGCCACGTCCGCGATCACTTCCACGCCAACGGCGCGGTAGTCATCATCGCTGTAGCCACTCTTGATCCCGGCGCCCGCTTCGACAAGCACAGCGTGCCCTTCCTTGACAAGGCTCGCGCAGGCGGCGGGAATCAGGCCAACGCGGCCTTCCAGCGGCTTCAGTTCGCGGGGAATACCAATGCGCATTCGGGTTCACTCCTTTACGGTGCGGGGTGGTTTCGGTACATTCTGCGGCCCCGATCCCGGGGTTGTGCCAGGTGACCGGCATCCCCAGATAGTGCGCTGCGACGACGTTTGGAACGTATCGCCGCAGCCATGTCCTGAACCGCTGCAAAGGCCGAATTATACATGAGCGACATCAAACATTGCCGCCTTCTCATCCTTGGGTCCGGCCCCGCCGGCTACACCGCTGCCGTTTATGCCGCGCGCGCGAACCTGGATCCCGTGTTGATAACCGGTATGGAACAAGGCGGACAACTGACGACCACGACCGACGTGGACAACTGGCCGGGCGACGTTGAAGGCTTGCAAGGTCCCGCGTTGATGGAGCGCATGCGCCAGCATGCCGAGCGATTCAAGACCGAAATCATTTTCGATCACATTCACACCGCAAAACTCAAGGAAAAACCTTTCCGCCTCGAAGGCGACAACGGCATCTACACCTGCGATGCGCTGATCATTGCGACGGGCGCAACAGCGATGTATCTCGGTCTCGAATCGGAAGAAGCCTTCAAGGGCAAGGGCGTGTCCGCGTGCGCGACCTGCGACGGCTTTTTCTATCGCGGTCAGAAAGTCGCAGTGATCGGCGGCGGCAACACGGCGGTGGAAGAAGCGTTGTACCTCTCGAACATCGCATCCGAAGTGCATCTCGTGCATCGCCGCGATCAATTGCGCGCCGAGAAAATTTTGCAGGACCAGCTTTTCGAGAAAGAAAAAAACGGCAACATCACCCTTCACTGGAATCGCAATCTCGAGGAAGTGCTCGGCGACGATTCCGGTGTGACCGGCATTCGCCTGCATTCCTCGCAGAACTTCGATGAAAAGGAAGAACTGGAACTGACCGGCGTGTTCATCGCGATCGGCCATCGTCCGAACACGGAATTGTTCGAAGGCCAGCTTGATATCGAAAGCGGTTACATCGTGGTCAAGAGCGGAATCAAGGGCGGCGCAACCGCGACGAGCATTCCCGGCGTGTTCGCTGCCGGCGATGTGATGGATCATGTGTATCGCCAGGCCGTGACTTCCGCCGGCACCGGCTGCATGGCGGCACTCGATGCCGAGAAATACCTCGACGCACTCGAGAAATAACACAGCGCCCGTGGCCGCCTCGCGCATCGTCACGGCACACAGCCTCGGCAAGATCGCGCCCGCTGAATGGAATTCGCTGACGGGCGCCGATCATCCTTTCATTTCGCACGTCTACCTCAATGCACTGGAACAATCCGGCAGCGCAAATACTGCGACCGGCTGGGAGCCCGTGCATCAACTTGCGCTTGATGGTGAACAAACTTCGGGCGCGCTGCCGCTTTATTCAAAACATCATTCCTACGGCGAATTCGTTTTCGATTTCGCCTGGGCGGATGCGTGTGAACGTGCGGGCCTCGATTATTACCCCAAGCTGCTGACGGCCGTTCCGTTCACACCGGTTGCCGGTCCGCGCCTGCTTGGCGATGAACCGGGAAAATTGATCGACGCCGGCCTCGAAATCATGCGCGACGGGAATTATTTAAGCTGGCATGTGCTGTTTCCCGAAACCGGCGAACACGAACGCTGGCAAGCACACGGTTTCCTGCCGCGCGTGAACACGCGTTTCGTGTGGAGCGACGCGGGCTATGGTGACTTCGACGGCTTTCTTGCCGCACTGAAACAGAAACGCCGCAAGGAAATTCGCCGCGAACGAAAACAGGTTGCCGATGCCGGTGTGCGTTTTCGCGTGCTGCACGGACGCGATCTTGACGCAGACAAACTGGCAGAAATCTATCGCTGCTACGCGCGCACTTACCATCTGCGCGGACAAATTCCTTATCTCACCGAAACCTTCTTTTCGACGCTCTCGCAATCAATGCCGGATGCCATCGTCGTCTTTCTGGGTGAAAGAGACGACGAAACGCTTGCCGCCGCAATCTGCCTGCGCGACGCACAAACACTGTACGGGCGCTGGTGGGGAACGCTCATCGACCTTCCCGGACTGCATTTCGAGGCGTGTTATTATCAAGGCATCGCGTATTGCCTTGAAAACGGATTGAAACGTTACGATCCCGGCGTTCAAGGCGAACACAAGCTCGCGCGCGGTTTTGCCCCGGAAACCTGCTGGTCGTTTCACCACTTCAATCATCCGGGGCTTGAATCCGCGGTTCGGGAAGCGCTGGCGCGGGAGACCTCGATGCTCGAACACTACATTGAAGACTGCCGGCAGCATCTGCCGTTTCGAAGCGCGTGACATGACGGGCCTGCACTGGATCACACCGGACGAACCCGCGGATGCGTTTCCGCCGGTCGATCACGCGCTGCGTGATCCCGATGGGCTGCTCGCCGTGGGCGGTGATCTGCAGCGCGATCGCCTGCTGAGTGCATACCGGAAAGGCATTTTTCCCTGGTTCAATCCCGGTCAGCCCGTGCTGTGGTGGTCACCAGATCCACGTGCGGTGTTGTTCCCTGCCGAACTGCATTTGAGCCGCAGCCTGCGCCGCACGTTCAAACGCGATCGTTTTACTTATTCAATCGACATGGATTTCGAAGGCGTGATTCGCAATTGCGCGACAACCCGTCGCCATGATCAGAGTCATGAACAAGGCGACGATCAGCACGGCACCTGGATCACCGATGACATGTTCGCCGCGTATTGCGATCTGCACACGCAAGGACACGCGCATTCGGTTGAAGTGTGGAACGGTACGCGGCTTGTCGGCGGAATCTATGGCGTTGCATCCGGGCGCGTGTTCTTCGGCGAATCGATGTTCGCGCACGAAACCGACGCATCAAAAGCCGCGCTCGTCGTACTCATCCGCGAACTGATCGCGCGCGGTTTCGTTGTGCTGGACTGCCAGGTGGCGTCCGCGCACCTCGCGTCGCTGGGCAGCCGCGAAATCCCACGCGAAGATTTTCTTCGTTTGCTGGAGAACCACGCGCAACACGATGCGCCAGATCGCTGGCAACTCGGCGTCGCAACACACGATCTGTTCGCCTTCGACCCCGCGACCGAGGCAGGCGCATGAATCCCAGCGAACATCGCATCATCGACAAACGGCTGCCGTTGTACCTGACACCGGATCACGAGTGCAGTTACTACGACGACCGTCGCGCACGCACGGTATTCGGTGATCCACGCCACATTCCGGACAAGCAAATGCAGACCCTGCTCGCGCAGCAGGGTTTCCGCCGCAGCGGGCGCTATCTGTATCGGCCGGAATGCAAGGGCTGCGGTGCGTGCATCGCCGCGCGTGTCGATGTCGCGGCTTTCACGCCGGATCGCAGTCAAAGACGCAATCTGCAAAAGAACGCGAACCTCGAAGTCGCCGTTCAACATCCCTGGTGTGACGACGACCTGCTCGCGCTATACAACCGCTACCAGTCGCGACGACATCCGTCCGGTCACATGCTCGCGGACAGCCGCAAGACCTTCGAGGATTTCCTCATCGCCCACTGGAGTGAAAGCCGGTATCTCGAAATCCGCTTCGGCAACGAACTGCTGGGCGTGGCGGTGTTCGACCAGTTACGCGATGGTTTGTCCGCTGTTTACACCTTCTTTGATCCTGACGCGGAGAAACGCGGCCTCGGCATTTTCGCGATCCTGAAGTTGATCGAGTTCGCCGCAAGCGAAGGATTGCCGTGGCTGTATCTCGGTTACTGGCTGCCGAAGCATCCGAAGATGGACTACAAGCGCCGCTTCCGGCCGCTGGAAATACTGATCGGCGGACGCTGGCAGCGGTTGCAGTCAGGCGGCGCATGAGGCAGAATCCCCGCCCTTCGACAAAAACCGGCGAATCAAGAACTTATGGCAAAAGAAGATGCGATCCAGATGGAGGGCGAAGTCCTCGAAACGCTCCCGAACACAACGTTCCGCGTGAAGCTGGACAACGGCCATGTCGTGACTGCACACATCTCGGGCCGCATGCGCAAGCACTACATCCGCATCCTGACCGGCGACAAGGTGACGGTCGAATTGACGCCGTATGATCTTTCGAAGGGACGGATCGTCTACCGCGGAAGATAAGATTCGAAGATTTCAAAAAAAAACCGGCGCATGCGCCGGTTTTTTCGTTAACGTCTGGACGGATTCGGGAACAATGCGAATCCGGGAAACATGAAAAAGAGCATAGACAGGATTTACAGGATTGAAGATGGATTAACAGGATTAAAAGCAAACAGGATAATCCTGCGAATCCTGAAAAATCCTGTCCGCTGATCTTCGCTTTCCCGCAAAGAACTCAGACTGTCGCTTCCGCACCACCCGCCGTGATCGAAATATCCAGCGCTTCATTGGACACACCGACTTTCACCGTGCCGCCGTTCGCAAGCCGGCCAAACAGCAATTCCTCCGCCAAGGGCCGCTTGATGTATTCCTGCACGACGCGCGCCATCGGCCGTGCGCCCATTTTCGGATCGTAACCGCGCGCGGCGATCCACGTACGCGCTTCGTCGTCAACTTCCAGTGCAACGCCCTTCTCTTCAAGCTGCGTTTCCAGTTCGACGATGAACTTGTCCACGACCTGCGCGATAGTGCGCTCGTCGAGTCCTTCGAAGTGGATGATCGCATCGAGACGGTTGCGGAATTCCGGCGTGAACACCCGCTTGATGACTTCCATCGAATCCGTGGAATTGTCCTGGTTTGCAAAACCAATGGATGTGCGGCTCATTTCCTGCGCGCCGGCGTTCGTCGTCATCACGAGAATCACATTCCGGAAATCCGCCTTGCGGCCGTTGTTGTCCGTCAGCGTGCCGTGATCCATCACCTGCAATAGCAGGTTGAAGACTTCCGGATGCGCCTTTTCGATTTCATCCAGCAGCAATACGCAATGCGGATTCTTGATGACCGCTTCGGTCAGCAAGCCGCCCTGGTCGAAACCGACGTACCCCGGCGGCGCGCCGATCAGGCGCGAGACCGTGTGCCGTTCCATGTACTCGGACATGTCAAAGCGCACCAGTTCGATGCCCATCGCTTTCGCAAGTTGCCGCGTGACTTCCGTCTTGCCGACGCCGGTCGGACCTGCAAACAGGAAGGAACCTATCGGCTTGTTCTCAGGCCCGAGCCCCGAGCGCGACATCTTGATCGCGGCCGACAAGGTCTCGACTGCCTTGTCCTGTCCGTAAATCACGAGCCGCAGGTTGCGATCCAGATTCTTCAGTACGTCCTTGTCGGAAACCGAAACGCTCTTCGGCGGAATGCGCGCGATCTTTGCAACAATGTTTTCGACATCCTGCACGGTCACGCTCTTGCGCCGCTTGTTCGCCGGCATCAGACGCAGGTTCGCGCCGGCTTCGTCGATGACATCGATCGCCTTGTCGGGCAGATGACGATCATTGATATGCTTCGCCGAAAGTTCCGCCGCTGCCTGCAAGGTCTTCAGCGGGTATTTCACGTCGTGATGCTCTTCGAACCGTGAACGCAGACCCTTGAGAATTTCAATGGTTTCCGGAACGCTCGGTTCCGGCACGTCGATCTTCTGGAAGCGACGCGACAGCGCGCGATCCTTTTCGAAAATGCCGCGGTACTCCTGGTACGTCGTCGAGCCGATGCATTTCAGTTCGCCATTCGCGAGCATCGGCTTGATGAGATTCGACGCATCCATCACGCCGCCCGATGCGGCACCCGCGCCGATAACGGTATGAATTTCATCGATGAACAGGATCGCATTCGGCTGTTTCTTCAATTCGGCGAGCACGCCCTTCAGACGCTTTTCGAAATCGCCGCGATACTTCGTGCCGGCGACGAGCGCACCGAGATCCAGCGAGTAGATCACCGCGTCTTCCAGAATGTCCGGCACTTCACCGTCAACAATCTGCTTGGCAATGCCCTCGGCAATCGCCGTCTTGCCGACGCCAGCTTCGCCAACGAACAGCGGATTATTTTTGCGGCGACGGCAAAGAATCTGCACGGTGCGCTCGACCTCCAGCGCGCGACCGATCAGCGGATCGATCTTGCCGAGTTTCGCGCGCTCATTGAGATTGCTCGCAAAATTATCCAGCGGATTGCCGCCCGCCTCGCCCACGGCGTCTTCATCCGGCGGCGGACTGACGGATTCGTCCGGCTGTTCGTCGCCATGAATTTTCGAAATACCGTGCGAAACAAAATTGACGACATCAAGGCGATTGACACCCTGCGCATTCAAAAGAAAGACCGCGTGACTTTCCTTCTCGCCGAAAATCGCGACAAGTACATTCGCCGCCGTCACTTCCTTGCGGCCCGACGACTGCACATGAAACACCGCACGTTGCAGAACGCGCTGGAAGCCGAGCGTCGGTTGCACGTCATCGGTGACGTTCTCCGCGAGACGCGGCGTGTTTTCATCGAGGAAGGTTTCCAGTTCCTTGCGCAGCAACTCCACGTTCGCGCCGCAGGCGCGCAGGATTTCAACCACGCGACCGGAGTCAAGCAACGACAACAACAAGTGCTCGACAGTTATGAATTCATGCCTCCGACGGCGCGCGCCCGAAAAGGCTTCATTCAGACAGACTTCCAGTTCCTTGCTAAGCATTCGAACCTCTTGAGGCTTCAGGCCTCTTCGACGGTGCACATCAGCGGATGCTGATGTTCGCGGGCGTAATCGGTGACTTGCGCGGATTTCGTTTCCGCAATCTCGTAGGTGAACACGCCGCAGATGCCCTTGCCGCGGGTGTGCACATGCAACATGATCTGCACGGCTTTCTGCCGGTCCAGGCGAAAGAACTTCTGCAGCACCTCGACGACGAATTCCATCGGCGTGTAATCGTCGTTCAGCAACACCACTTTGAACAGCGGCGGCCGTTTTAGTTTCGGGCGGGCCTCATCAAGGGCCAGCCCATGACCCGGTTCATTCTTGTAGTCGCTCATAGCGTGATTTTAGCCGAATCGGCGTCAGGTTTCCCTGCCGGGAATCCCCTCAGAAACACCATCAGGACGGCAGGCAATTATGAAAATAATCGGCAATAGTCGTGAAACCGTCTGCCTTTGTGGGGGCAAACACCGGGTTTTCAAGCGGTCATTGCATCACTTGGTGGAAAAGGTGAAAACCCCTTCCCAGTCGGCGGGCGGCGGATGCTGGCGGAAGTACGCAATCCGGTCGAGATAAAGGCGATACAGGGGTTTGTCCGCATACGATTGCGCGAGTGAAAAGAACTCCCGCTCGGCGGCGTCCCATTGTTGCTCCCGGTAAAGCATCAGCGCCTGCTTGTGCCGCGCGCGCAATTGCTTCAATTCCTTTGGCAGCGAATCACGCAAACCCAGGGGTTCGAAAATCGTGATCGCTTCGGCCTTGCCCTTGACGCGCACACGATCGAGTTCGAGATACGTAAACTCCGGCGCGGCATCACGCGTCGCTTCGGAAACAAGAATTTCCACGGCGTACGTACGCGTCAACGCTTCCAGCCGCGAACCGAGATTCACGGCATCGCCCATCACCGTGTAGGCCATGCGAAACTGTGAACCCATGTTGCCGACGTTCATGAGGCCGGTGTTCACGCCAACGCCGACCTTCAACTCCGGCCAGCCTTTGGCGCGAAACTCGGGACCGAGCCGGTGCATCACCGCGACCATTTCCAGTGCGGCGGCAACCGCGTGCGAGGCGTGTTCTTCATCCGCCAGCGGCGCGCCCCAGAACGCCATCACCGCATCGCCCATGTACTTGTCGATGGTCCCGCGGCGTTCGTGGATCGCGCGCGTCAGCGGCGTGAGGAATTCGTTCATCAATTGTGCAAGCTGTTTTGGTTCGAGACCTTCCGACACACCGGTGAAACCGCGCACGTCGGAAAACAGCACGCTCATCTCGCGGCTCTCGCCTTCCAGTGAAATTTCCTGCCGGTCGCGATCCATTTCCTCGACCAGCTCGGGCGGAATGTACTGGCCGAACATCTGCGACAGATGCCGCTTGCCACGACTTTCAATCAACAAGCCATAAAGAATCTGCAACACGAACACGACAAGCACGAACAACAGCGGCGGCGCGAGCGGCACGATGAGGTCGAACCGCTGCCAGGCGACGAGATTGCCGCCGATCAGTGCGAGGACAAGCAGCGCTGTCGCGAGCGTCGCCGGCACCACCGACCAGCGTGCCATGATGAACGTCATCAGTACCGCAAGCAGGACCAGCAGCGAAAGACGTGCACCTTCGATGTAATACGGCTTCGATTTCAGACGCTGTGTGAGAATGCCGTCAACGATGTTGGCGTGCACTTCAACGCCGATGAATGTCTCGCTCACCGGTGTGACACGCATGTCGTACAAGCCCGGCGCACTGGTGCCGACAATAACGATCTTGTCACGCAGCAGTTCGGCATTGGCCGTTCCATGAAGCACATCGGTCGCGGATACGTAGGGAATCGTGAATGACGGACCGCGGTACGGAACGTACAGGGCGAGATCGCGATCAACGGGAACGCGAAGATCACCGATCAGCAAATATTCAAGATACTTCGGATCGTTCGACGGCCGGTCCGGCATCCACGCGAACTCCATTTCGGGCCAGCCGCGCGCTGCGCGCGCGAGTTGCACGCCAAGCGATGCATAAACATCGCCCTCGTACATCTGCAGCGCGGGAACACGGCGGTACACACCATCCTGGTCAACAACAGGATTATCGAAAAAACCGCCATTCGCGGCGGCATCCTGCAGGATGCGCAGGTTGCCGGTAAAGCCTTCCGGTTCGAGGAACGCAAGCTCCTTGATGACTTCATCCTGCGTGAACACCGGCGGCGGCAACACGCCGATCGAGGCAGCGCGCCCTTCAAGAACGATCGGGCGGAACACGTAACCCAGCACGACGTTGCGGCCCTTGATCGCGTCGGCGAAAAGCGCATCGGTCTCAAGCGACGGACGCAGTTTTTCGAACGCCTGTTGAAATGCGACGTTATCCGCCAGTTCGCCCTTCGCGAGCTGTCCCAGTATCTCCGCGCCACTGTCGCGATCACTTTCCGGAAAATTGATGTCGTAGCCGAGCGCCCGGATGCCGTACCGCTCGAACAGTTGTTCCGTCAGATGTGCAAGCCGGTCGCGCGGCCAGGGCCAGTGTCCTTCGACGCCGATGGAGCGTTCGTCGATATCGACAATGACGACATTGGGGCTTGGCGTTCGCGGCATGGTGAGGCGCACCCGCGCGTCGTAGACAATATTCTCGAGCTGAGCGAGGAAGCGGATTTGGGGAATGCCCCAGACATGCAGGAGAAACACGATGAGCACCGCTGCCGTGATACCGGCGCGAATGACGATGGATCTGAGCTGCACGGCCCCGCCCCTTGTTCAGTCTGCCTTGATCTTCTTGGGCATCTTTTCGTGCCCGTATCGGCAGTGTAGCTGATCGACGACCTGGGGCGGATACTGTAGGTTTCGGGCGCGCTTGAGCCGTTACAGTTGAAACCCGTAAACTGTGGCGCTTCGGGGCGCAACAATATACTTATTAATAAGGCGCGCCCGCCCGGGCGGCCAATCGCTTTTTGTGGGATATCACATGGGATATTTCCCGTGATGCTTGAAGGGATATCAGTGGGAAACGCCAGGATTCGGGGAAACATGCGCTTCGATGTCAACGCAATAACAGGCAGCAGAACGTGGCAGCAGGCGCGCCGCCATGGCCCGCTGTTGCTGGGCGGCCTGCTGCTCGCGGCCGCCGCCTGGCAGGCCGCGCAACTCACCTGGACCGTGGTCGAAACCATTGCTTCCCCGCCCTCGCTGCCGCCGGCCGAATCGCTCACGGATACTGCCAATGCGGCGGCGTCGCCGGAATCCATGGAAGCGATCGCCGCCATGCACCTGTTCGGCACGGCGGAGATTGCCGACGGCTCGCTCGTGGCCGCCGCCGCTGATGCGCCCGAAACCCGTTTGAATCTCAAGCTGCGCGGCGTGCTCGCTTCCAACGATCCGCTATTGAGCCGCGCTGTCATCAGCAGCGGCAACGATGAAAAGGTGTATGCCGTGGGCGCGACGGTGCCCGGCGGCGCGACACTCGAAGCCGTCCTCGCCGACCGCGTGATCCTGCGTCGTGCCGGCCGGCTGGAAACGCTGCGCCTGCCGCGCGAAGGCGTCGACAGCAGCATCAGCTATGCCGAAACGGAGCCGGAAATGGAGCCGGCGGCGGAGGAACTGCCCTCCGATATCACCGAGATGCGTGAAGAAATTCTCGAGTCTCCGACCCGGCTTGCGGAACTGTTACGCTACAGCCCGGTGCTGGAAGGCGGGACGATTCGCGGTTACCGCGTCTATCCGGGACGCGACCGCGCAAGCTTCGCGCAACTTGGATTGCAGCCGGGCGACATCGTCACGGCAATCAACGGCACGCCGCTTTCCGATCCCGGCCGTGCCATGGAAATGCTGAACAACATGACCGACCAGTCGAACGTGGTGCTCACTGTCGAACGTAATGGCAGTACGCAGAACGTGACGCTTTCTCCTTCGCAATGAACGCCGCGCAAACGGGAAATACGACAACAATGATCTGGCTGAACGACTTCCGTAAATTTCGAATGCTGACCATCACGACAGCAATGCTACTGCTCGTGCCTGCGGCTTTCGCACAGGACGCACAGCAGCAGCCGCCCGCGAACGGCCCGACGGTCATGACGCTGAATTTCGAGGACATGGAAATTCGCGATGTCGCGCGCGCCGTTGGCGAGGTTACCGGCAAGAGCTTCATTCTCGATCCGCGCGTCAAGGGTCGCGTCACCATCGTCTCCTCGCAACCCATTCCCATCGACGCCGTGTACGAAACCTTTTTGTCCGTGCTCCAGGTGCACAACTTCGCCGCCGTGCCGGCTGGCGAGAACATGGTCAAGATCATTCCCGCCGTGAACGCGCGCGAAATCGCCGGCATCGATCCGGCGCAGCCGGAAGAAGCACCCGCCGACGATATCGTCACGCGCGTCATCGAGGTGCAGAACGTGGAAGCCGTGCAACTCGTGCCGCTGCTGCGCCCACTGGTGCCGCAGACCGCGCACATCGCCGCGTACGCGGGCGGCAACATGCTCATCATTTCCGATCGTGCCGCCAACGTTGAACGGCTCACGAAAATCATCCAGCGCATGGACCAGACCACCGACGAGGAAATCGAAGTCGTGCGGCTCGAAAACGCGGCCGCCTCCGAAGTGGTGCGCGTGTTGTCGGCGCTGGTGCAGAACAGCGCGGAAGCCGGCCGCCAGGCCCCGGTGCTGGTCGCGGATGACCGCACCAACAGCATTCTCATCAGCGGCGACGAGGCGGCGCGCCTGCGGCTGCGCGCACTGATCGCGCATCTCGACACACCGCTGGAATCCGGCGGAAACACGCAGGTCATCTACCTGCGTTACGCGAACGCCGAAAGCCTCGCGACCATTCTCTCCGGTCACGTGACCGAAAGCGCTTCGGGTGCTGCCGGTGAAAAGCCGGCCGGCGCGACCACGGGCGGATATGCCGATGTCATCATCCTGCCGGAGCCGGACACCAACGCGCTAGTGGTGACCGCGCCGCCGAAAGTCATGCGCACCCTGCAGAACATCATTTCCAAGCTCGACATCCGCCGCGCACAGGTGCATGTCGAAGCCATCATTGCCGAGCTTTCCGCGGACAACAGCGCCGAGCTTGGGGTGACCTGGGCGGTTGCCGACGAAAGCGGCGACGGCCCCGCGGGCCTGACAAACTTCCCGACCAGCGGTGTCGGCATCGGCCAGGTAGGTGCTGCGGCTGCGGCCGGTGGTGAGACGGCCGCGCAGGCCATCGGCGGCCTGCTTTCCAGCGCGGCGGGATTGTCGCTGGGTTTCGGGCGGATCAGCGACGGCGATGTGAGTTTCGTCGGCCTGTTGCGCGCACTCGCCGGCAGCTCGTCCACGAACATTCTTTCCACGCCGTCATTGACGACGATGGACAACGAGGAAGCGGAAATCACCGTTGGCCAGGAAGTGCCGTTCCTGACCGGCTCATTCACGGGCACGGGCGCCACCGGCGGCAACATCAATCCCTTCCAGACGATCCAGCGCAAGGAAGTGGGCCTGAGCCTGAAGATCACGCCGCAGATCAGCGACTCCAACACCATCGTGCTCGACATCGCGCAGGAAGTATCGAGTCTCAGCGGCAGCTCGCAGGGCGCGGTCGACCTTGTGACCGACACGCGAAGCATCACGACCAGCGTGATTGCCGAGAATGGCGAAATCATCGTTCTCGGCGGACTGATCGACGAACGTGTCACTCAATCCGAACAGCGCGTGCCGTTGCTCGGCAGCATTCCGATCCTCGGCCATCTCTTCCGCTACGAAACCTCAAGCAAGGACAAGCGCAACCTGATGGTGTTCATCAAGCCGTCCATCCTGCGCACGCCGGAGGATTCGGCGTATTTCACCGGCGAGAAATATCGCTACATCCGCGACCTGCAACAGGGCGAACGCGAAGGCGGCGTCAGCCTCATGCCGTTCGAGCGCCAGCCCGCCCTGCCCGACCCGGATGCGGCCGATGCGGTAACCATGCCGTCGGATGACGACGACATCGGCGAACCTTCCGAAACCGAAATTCAAACCGAAGACAATGGCGACTGAAAATCCCTTCGCCGATGAGGCAAGCCGCAACGCACGGCTGCCCTTCGGTTTTGCAAAACGTTTTGGCGTGCTCGCCGTCATCACCGACGGCCGGGAAGAATTGCTGGTGGGCCCCGGCGCCGCGTTGACGGGCATTCTCGAAGCGCGCCGCTATCTCGATCGCAATGTTCCCTTGCGTGAAATCAGCGCCGAGGCTTTTGACACGGCATTGCAGGCGACGTATCACAGCCAGTCCGACGGCGCGATGCAGATGATGGAAGGCCTGGAAGAGGACATGGACCTCAACCAGGTTGCCGATGCCCTGCCGCAACCGGAAGACCTGCTGGATTCCGACAACGACGCACCCATCATCCGGCTCATCAACGCACTGTTGACGCAGGCGGTGAAGGAAAACGCGTCCGACATTCATATCGAACCGTTCGAGAACCGTCTCGTGGTGCGTTTCCGTGTCGATGGCGTGTTGCGCGAAGTACTGCAGAGCCGCCGCGCCGTTGCACCGCTCGTTGTCTCGCGCATCAAGGTCATGTCCAAGCTCGATATCGCCGAGAAGCGATTGCCACAGGACGGCCGCATTTCGCTGCGCATTGCCGGCCGTGCCGTGGACGTACGCGTTTCCACCATTCCCGCCGGTCACGGCGAACGCGTTGTCATGCGACTGCTCGACAAACAGGCCGGCCGGCTCGATCTCGATCATCTCGGCATGGATCCCGTGACCAAGGAAGTCATGCACGAGCTGATCCGCAAGCCGCACGGCATCCTGCTCGTCACCGGTCCGACCGGTTCCGGCAAGACCACGACGCTTTACGCCGCGCTGTCCGACATCAATGATCAGAGCCGCAACATTCTTACGGTTGAGGATCCGATCGAGTACGACCTTGAAGGCATCGGCCAGATGCAAGTCAACACGAAAGTGGACATGACCTTCGCGCGCGGACTGCGCGCCATCCTGCGCCAGGATCCGGACGTGGTGATGGTCGGCGAAATCCGCGATCTCGAAACCGCGGAAATCGCCGTGCAGGCGTCGCTCACCGGACACATGGTCATGTCGACCTTGCACACGAACACCGCTGTCGGCGCGGTCACGCGATTGCGCGACATGGGCGTGGAACCGTTTCTGCTGTCGTCATCGTTGGTCGGCGTGCTCGCGCAGCGCCTCGTGCGCCTGCTCTGCCCCGCGTGCAAACAGTCTTACGAACCCAGCGAACGCGAACGCCAGTTGATGGACGTGAGCGCAGATAAAGATGTCACGCTTTACCGTGCGAATGGCTGCGATGCCTGCAACGCCAGCGGCTATGCCGGGCGTACCGGTATTTACGAACTGATTCCGATCGATGAAACCCTGCGCAACATGATTCACGACGGCGCCGGCGAATCCATGATGGAAAAACATGCACGCAAGACGCGTCCCAGCCTTCGCCACGACGGCGTTCGCCGCGTGCTCGCCGGCGTGACGACGCTGGAAGAAGTCCTGCGCGTCACGCGGGAAGACTGATGGGCGCTTTCGAATACAAGGCGCTGGATGCGCGCGGCCGCGAACGCAAGGGCATTCTCGAAGGCGACACGCCGCGCACCGTGCGACAGATGTTGCGCGACCAGGGACTCACGCCGCTCGAAGTCAGCACGGCCGCAGAACAGGAACGCAGCAATCGCCCGCGCATGAGTTTCGGTCTCGGGCGCAGCATCAGCCCTTCCGATCTCGCCCTGCTGACGCGCCAGATCGCAACCCTCGTGCGCGCCGCACTGCCACTCGATGAAGCGCTGCAAGCCGTCGCGCAGCAAACCGAGAAGCCGCGCATTCAGAATATTCTTCTCGCCATTCGCGCACGCGTGATGGAAGGTCACACGCTCGCGTATGGCCTTGGCGAATTTCCGCATGTCTTTCCGGAAATCTTCCGCGCCACTGTCGCCGCCGGCGAGCAGACCGGTCATCTCGACGCCGTGCTCGAACGGCTCGCAGAATACGCCGAGAAGCGCCAGGCGCTGCAGCAGAAACTTTCCGTCGCGATGATCTATCCGATCATCCTGGTGTTCATGTCATTCGTCATCATCACCGCGATGCTGACCTACGTTGTTCCGAAAGTTGTTGGTGTGTTCGACAACATCGGTGCTGAGCTGCCGTTGCTGACGCGTATCCTGATTGCTTCCAGCGATTTTCTGACGGCGAACTGGTTCTGGTTGCTCGGTGGGATCGCAGCGGTCAGTTTTTTCACCTACCGCTGGCTGCAACGCCCCGATGCGAAACGCCGCTTTCACAGCCTGCTGTTGCGGCTACCGATGATCGGCCGCGTGACCCGCGGCATGAACACGGCACGATTCGCGCGCACGCTCGCCATTCTCGCCGGCAGCGGCGTGCCTGTGCTCGAAGCGCTGCGCATTGCAGGCCAGGTAGTGAACAACATTCCGATGCGCGAAGCCGTTGACGAAGCCACGCTGAGGATTCGTGAAGGCTCGGGAATTGCGCGTGCTCTTGAAGCAAGAAAACTGTTTCCGCCGATGACTGTGCACCTGATCGCCAGTGGCGAATCCAGCGGCCAGCTTGAAACCATGCTCGAACGTGCAGCGGATGCGCAGGAACGCGAAATGGAAACCGTGCTCGCAACTTTCCTCGGCCTGCTCGAACCGGCGCTGATTCTTTTCATGGGCTTGATGGTGTTGCTGATCGTGCTCGCAATCCTGCTGCCGATATTCGAGTTGAACCAGCTCGTCGGGCAGTAAAAGAAAGAGCAATGGACAGGATTAACAGGATTTCAAAAGCGGATCGACAGGATTTTTTTCAAGTTCTAGACGCAATGCGGTTCCGGCTATGAGTTTCGGAAGCAGATAACAAAAAGCCGGACGACGTCCGGCTTTTTTATAAACTTTTTTTAATCCTGTTAATCCTGAAAAATCCTGTTAATCCTGCCCATTGCTCTTTAGAACTTTATCAGTGCGGAACCCCACGTAAACCCGCCGCCAAACGCTTCCAGCAAAATCGTCTGACCACGCTTGACGCGACCGTCGCGAACGGCAACATCCAGCGCCATCGGCACGGACGCCGCGGAGGTGTTGCCGTGTTCAGCAATCGTCACAACCACGCGCTCCATCGGCATTTTCAGTTTACGCGCCGTGCCTTCGATAATTCGGATGTTCGCCTGGTGCGGAATCAGCCAGTCAATATCGTCCGGTGTGATGTTGTTCGCTTCCAGCGTTTCCTCGACGATGCGGCCCAATGTCTGAACGGCAACCTTGAAGACTTCGTTGCCTTTCATCTGCACGAAATCCTTGCCGGATTTCAGGTCATTGAAACCGCGCGACACGCCGGACGGGAAATACAGGAGATCCTTGTACTTGCCATCAGCGTGCAGATGCGTGGAAATCACGCCGGCTTCTTCCGACGCTTCCAGCACAACCGCGCCAGCACCGTCACCGAACAGCACGCAAGTGGTGCGATCGCTCCAGTCGATGATGCGCGACAGGGTTTCCGCGCCAACAACGAGCGCGCGTTTTACCGAGCCCGTCTGGATGAACTTGTCGGCGATACCGAGCGCGTAGATGAAACCCGTGCACGCTGCTTC
Source organism: Gammaproteobacteria bacterium (assembly GCA_036381175.1). Taxonomy (GTDB): domain Bacteria; phylum Pseudomonadota; class Gammaproteobacteria; order Natronospirales; family JAJUFS01; genus JAJUFS01. The sequence continues at coordinate 54,329 of DASVDI010000053.1, read as the reverse complement.
GATACCCATGGACATGCAGCCGTGCGCACCCAGCCGGTCCTGCAACAGCACACCCATGTTCGGAAACACGAGATCAGGCGTGGTGGTGCCGACGATGATCATGTCGAGATCGGCGGCGGTGATACCCGCCATTTCCATGGCGTTGATTGCCGCTTTCTCGCACAGGTCCAGCGTGGTTTCTCCATCGGAAGCAATGTGACGTTCGTGAATGCCGCTGCGATCGCGAATCCACTCGTCGCTCGTTTCCACCATCTTTTCCAGATCGTGATTGGTGAGCACTTTCTCTGGAAGAAAACGTCCCGTTCCTGCAATTCTTGAATACATCAGACCGCCTGCTGTTCTTCTTTAAGGCCCACGTGATCTTCCAGCAACGCGCCGATACGCGTGGGTACTTGCTTCTCGACTTCGACCATGGCGATGCGAATGGCATTCGCGAAGGAATGCGAATCCGCGCTGCCGTGCGATTTGATCAATATGCCTTTCAGGCCGACAAGGCTGGCGCCGTTGTACGTTCGCGGATCCATGCGTCGCTTCAGCGCACGCAGCACTGGCAGCGCGCAAACGCCCATCGCTTTCGTCAGCAGGTTGCGATTGAAACCTTCACTGACGTAACTGCCGATCATCTTCGACAGGCCTTCCATCGCCTTCAGCGTGACATTGCCGACAAAGCCGTCGGTGACGACCACATCGACACGTCCATTGCAGATGTCGGTACCTTCGACAAAACCGATGTAGTTCAGGCTGCTCTGGTTGAGTAGTTGCGCCGCCTTCTTGACGGTCTCGTTGCCCTTGATCTCTTCCTCGCCGATGTTCAGAAGACCGACGGTCGGGCGCGGGATGCTGTAGATCGCCTGCGCGACCACGGAACCCATGACGGCAAACTGGTAAAGATGTTCCGGCGTGCAATCGGAGTTCGCGCCGAGATCGAGCATGTGCGTGTGACCGCCGCGCGCCGGAATGGCGGAAATGATCGCGGGCCGATCGATGCCGGGAAGTGTCTTCAGCACAAAACGACCGGTCGCCATCAACGCACCGGTGTTGCCCGCACTCACGCACGCCTCGGCCTCACCGTCCTTGACGAGATTGATCGCAACGCGCATGGACGAATCTTTCTTGCCACGCAGCGCCTGCGACGGCGGCTCGTGCATTTCGACCACTTCGGATGCATGCCGCACCGGCAGCCGTTCGCGCAGGCTTTCGGGAACGTCGCGCAGCCACGTTCCAAGCACATCCTCGCGACCGACGAGGATCAGCGTGAGATGCGCATGCTTTTTGACCATCTCAATGGCAGCGGGGACCACGGATTGCGGCCCGTGGTCCCCGCCCATTGCATCCAGTGAAATGGTGATGGGTTTCGCCATGTTCCGGTCAACCCCCGCCAGGATCACGAAGCGCGTCGCAACGCGCGTTCATAAACGTCACTGTGTTTTTATTCTTCGTCTTCGACAACTTTCGTTGCGATCACCTTGCGGCCACGATAATAGCCGTCGGGACCGACGTGATGGCGCAGATGCGCCTCGCCCGTCACCGGATCACGCGACACGGTTGGGCCTTTGAGCGCGTCATGCGCACGGCGCATGCCGCGGCGGGAAGGGCTCTTGCGACTTTTCTGAACAGCCATGATGTATTACCTCAGTCTTTTCCGTTTTTCAGTTTCTTCAGCACCGCGAAGGGATTTTCCCGTTGCGCGTTGCCGTCGTGTTCTTCGCCATCGTCACCGGCATTGCCGGCATACCGCACGCGTTCACCGCAATCCGCCACGTTTGCGTGCACAGGCACCGGCGGCAACGCGAGTATCAGTTCGTCCTCGACCAGCGCTGGCAGATCGGCCTCATTGCCGGCGTCCAGCAACAGCGGATCGAGTTCTGCTGGCAGGTTGCGCGCCGCCTCTTCGTCTCTCACAACGGCCAACGCAATATTTGCGTCAACCGGCAGCGTGACGGGCTCCATGCAACGCTGGCAGGTCAGGCTCAGCTTTCCGCTGGCGAGCCCTGTCAGCACAAGGCGTTTCGCGTCATCGCGTCGGGCACTCAATTCCACGTGCACTGGCGCAGTCTCGCGCGTGGCGAGCATTTCGCACAGCCGCGGCAGGGAATTCGCATCCAGTGTTCCGGTCAGCGTGCCGCCGCGAGTGCTTTCCTGGGCGGCCAGGCGCTCAGGGCTGAATCGTTTGGGCAGGCCGACCGACATAAGCGCGGAATTTTACTTGGCCGCGAGTTTCAGTGTCAAAGCGTTTCTTGGGAAAAACCGCAGCCAAGCCGTTGTTTTTACTTGACTCCCGACGCCGAAATCCGGGCCACTGTCATCAGAGCAGCCGGTACAATGGCCCTCGTCGTATTGCAGTGCAGGTAATTCCGTGACTGAAACCACGCTCATTCTCGCCTCCACCTCACCCTACCGCCGTGAATTATTGCAACGCCTGGGTATTCCGTTCGATGTTGCGGCACCCGGTACCGTCGAGAGCCTTCATTCCGGCGAATCTCCCGCAGACATGGTGGCGCGGCTCGCGCGGGAAAAGGCCGCGGCGGTCGCAGAACTGCGTGATTCCGGCCTGGTCATCGGCTCCGACCAGTGCGCTGTACTTGGAGGTCTGGTGCTCGGCAAGCCGGGCAGCTTCGACCGCGCCGTGTCGCAATTGGCGGCAGCAAGCGGTCATACGGTGCGATTTCTCACTGCGGTGTGCGTACACGATGCCGCAACGGGAAAAATCCGCGAGGCGCTCGATGAAACCGTCGTGAAATTCCGCACACTGGATGCAGCGGAAATTCGCCGTTACGTGGACCGCGAGCAGCCGCTGGATTGCGCCGGCAGCTTCAAGTCGGAAGGATTGGGCATCACGCTGTTCGAGCGCATCGAAAACAGCGATCCCAGCGCCCTGATGGGCCTGCCGCTGATCGCGCTCGCCGGCCTGCTGCGCGACGCCGGCCTGCAATTACCCTGATTCGGGAACTGCCTTGTGCGCGTTCGCCAGCCACTGCGGCAGATCGCGGATGTCATCGAGAAATCCCAGGGGGCCGTGCGGCAGCAGCAACGCCTTTCGATGCGCGCCATAACTCACGGCCAGTCGATCCATCCCTGCCCGCGCCGCCATTTCGAGGTCATAGCTGGTGTCGCCGATCATCAGCGCCTCATGCGGCTCAAGGCCCAGTTCGTCGAGGATTTCCACCAGCATTCGCGGATCAGGCTTGGAAACTGTCTCTTCTGCACAACGAGTTACGTCAAATACTTGATGTAACATCTCTTCTTCGAGCGCCCGCCTCAAACCGTTTTTGCCTTTCCCCGTCGCCACCGCGAGCAGATAACCCGCCGCCTTGAGTTCGAGCAGGACTTCGCGCGCGCCCGGAAACAAGGCCTGGCCGTGCAGCGATTCCTGCCAGAAGCGCTGGCGGTACGCCGCGACGAAACGTTCGTAGTCCGCATCTTCGATCCCGGGCATGGCGGCTGCGATAGCTTCGCGCAGGCCCAGCCCGATGACGTGACGGACCTCATCGTCCGCAGGTACGCGGGCGCCAATATCTTCAGCGGCGGCGCGAACCGCCGCGACGATGTGCCCCGCCGAATCCATCAGCGTACCGTCCCAGTCGAAAATCAGCAGACGCCAACTCATCGCCGTCGCGCCGGCAACGATTCAAGACGATCGATCACGTGGCGCAGATCGTCGTCCAGCGGCGCGCTCACGTCCACGCGGTTGTGGTTATCCGGCCATTCGAAACCGACGCTGGCAGCATGGAGAAACAGCCGCTTCAGGCCGAGCTTGCGGAATTCCCGGTTTGCGTGGCGGTCGCCGTATTTGTCATCGCCAAGCAGCGGATGCCCCACATGCGCGGCCTGCACGCGAATCTGGTGCGTGCGCCCGGTTTCGATATCAACCTCCATCAAGGTTGCGCCGGGGTAATACTCGATGGCGCGAAAGCGGCTGACGGATTCCTTCCCGTCATCGCGCACATCGACCATGCGCTCACCGCCGTGGACCTGTTTTTTCAGCGAGAGGCGGATTTCCTCCTGCTTGCGGCTCCAGGAACCACCCACCAGCGCGAGGTAGCGTTTTTCCACGCCGCCTTCGCGCAGCAGCTCGTGCACGCGCCGCAACGCGCTGCGTTTCTTGCAGATCACCAGGCAACCGCTGGTTTCCCGGTCGAGGCGATGCGCAAGCTCCAGGAATGGCGCATCCGGCCGCGCCGAGCGAAGCGCTTCGATGACACCGAAACTCAAGCCGCTGCCGCCATGCACAGCCATGCCGGACGGTTTGTTGACGACAATGACGCGCTCGTCCTCGAAGAGGACGCGGTCTTCAAGCTCCCGTTTTGCGCGCTTTGGCGGCGGCGGTGCATCGCTTTCCGCCGCCTGGCGCACCGGTGGCAGGCGCACCTTGTCACCCGCGGCAATGCGGTGCTGCGCCTTCACGCGCCCGCCGTTCACGCGCACCTGGCCGGTGCGGAGCAAACGGTAAATGTGGCTGCGCGGCACGCCCTTGAGATGACGAATCAGGAAATTGTCGAGACGCTGTCCTTCGTCTTCGCCCGAGGCCTCGACGATCCGCGCACGTGGCACTGCCGCACTGTCAAATTCACTCATTGATACAACTACTTAGGATTGCTAAGATGACGCGGCCACGGGGGACCGCTGCTTCGAGAAAAGGCGCCAAAGACATCGGCGTCGCGAATGGCTCCCCTTAACGTACCGGCCAGGCGCCGTATCGCGACAAGCGCGATGGCGCCAGCCAGGCGGAAACACGGATTGTACATGAGCCGGTTTCCCAGCAGCGCGGTCGCGAAAATCTACAGCGCCGGCGGGTACAGGAACAGATTTTTGGGTGGGCCCGTCAAGCAGCCGGGTCCTGTTTTATGAACCGCCGTCCGCCCCCGCCATTTCCAGGGATGCAGCAGGACGGCAGAAACGATGCGCTCCCATGCCCGGCATGGTCACGTAGCGCCGAAGTACGACAGGCAGGACTCCCCGCAGCCGCCCCCTCGAAGCAAGAATAACGAGCAGGCAGCGCGAACACAGGCGGAACCTTGACCTCGGCCATCACTGGCCCGACCGGCACAACGTGATCCTGCGCAGACCATGACGGAGCGTCTGCAGGATCAAAACAATGAAGAGAATGCTCATCAATGCAACTCAGCCGGAAGAGTTGCGCGTGGCCATGGTTGACGGCCAGAAGCTTTACGACCTCGACATCGAGGTTCCCTCCCGCGAACAGAAAAAAGCCAACATCTACAAAGGCCGGATCACACGGATCGAGCCTTCGCTGGAAGCGGCATTCATCGATTACGGTTCCGAGCGCCACGGCTTCCTGCCGCTGAAGGAAATTTCCCGCAGTTATTTTCGCGACGGCGCGCCGGAAAGCGGCCGCATCAACATCAAGGACGTGCTGCGCGAAGGCCAGGAAGTCCTGGTGCAGGTCGAGAAGGAAGAACGCGGCAACAAGGGCGCGGCATTGACAACCTTCATCAGCCTCGCCGGCCGCTTCCTTGTGCTGATGCCGAACAATCCGCGCGCCGGTGGCGTGTCGCGCCGCATCGAAGGCGAAGACCGCGACGAAATTCGCGAAGCGCTTTCTGCCATGAACATCCCGAAAGGCATGGGCGCGATCGTGCGCACCGCCGGTGTTGGTCGCAGCGTCGAAGAGTTGCAGTGGGATCTCGATTACCTCGTCACCATCTGGGAAGCGATCCAGAAAGCCGGCGAGGAAATGAAACCGCCGGCGCTCATCTACCAGGAATCGAACGTCATCATTCGTGCGCTGCGTGATTACCTGCGCACCGACGTGGGCGAAATCCTGATCGACGACGCGAAAATCTTCGAACAGGCGAAAGGGTTCATGGAATCCGTGATGCCGCACAACCTGTCGAAGCTGAAGGTTTACCAGGATCGCGTGCCGCTGTTCACGCGCTTCCAGATCGAATCGCAGATCGAATCCGCCTTCCGCCGCGAAGTGCGTTTGACCTCCGGCGGCGCGCTGGTCATCGACCACACCGAGGCGCTGGTTTCCATTGACGTGAACTCCTCGCGCGCCACCAAGGGCGGCGACATTGAGGAAACCGCGCTCAACACCAACCTTGAAGCTGCCGAGGAAGTTGCGCGACAGCTTCGCCTGCGTGACATGGGCGGGCTGATCGTCATCGACTTCATCGACATGGCGAGCAACCGCAACCAGCGCGCGGTCGAAGACAGGCTGCGCGATGCGCTGAAGATGGATCGCGCACGCGTGCAGATCGGGCGCATCTCACGTTTCGGCCTGATGGAAATGTCGCGCCAGCGCCTGCGTCCTTCGCTCGGCGAATCCAGCCAGCAGGTCTGCCCGCGCTGCCATGGCGAGGGCCGCATTCGCAGCATCGAATCGCTGTCGCTGTCCGTGCTTCGCCTGATCGAAGAAGAAGCGATGAAGGAAAAGACTGCGCGCGTTGTCGCGCAGCTGCCGGTGGAAGCCGCGACCTTCCTGCTCAACGAAAAACGCGACGGCATCCTGCGCATCGAGCAGCGCTGCCGCGTTGACGTCATCCTCGTGCCGAACCCGAACATCGAAACGCCGGATTACGAAATCCTGCGTCAGCGCGACGATGAAATCGGCAGCAACGGTACGCGCACGGCGAGTTACGCGCTGGCGGAACCCGAAGATACGGCGAATGTGCCTGCCTACCTCACCGGCGAAAGCCAGAAGTTGCCGGAAGAGCCGGCCGTCAAGACGCTCGCGCCTTCGACGCCTGCGCCCGCGCCGGCAGCACGCGCAACCGCACAACCGCAGCCTGGGTTGCTGACGCGCCTGTGGCGTTTCCTGTTCGGCAGCACCGGAACCGAGGAACGCAAGGAACAGAAACGGCGTGCCGCGCAAGCGCGCGGCACGCGCAGTCGCGACAACCGGCAACAGGAAGACGGTCGCACACGGCGTCCGCGTCGTGGTGGTCGTCGTGACGAGGCGCGCAACGATGAAACGCGCAAGGACGAATCGCGTGGCAATAATGGTGCACGCAAGCGACAGCGCGACGAACAGAAGCCGGAGCAGAAAACCCGGCGCGACGAACAGTCCCGCAAGCCCGTCGAGCAGAAAGCCGCGCCAGCGGAACAGGCACCGCGCGACAACAAGACGGATGAAACCGAGAAGGAAACCGGCCGCAGCAGGAATACGCGGCGCGGTCGCCGCGGTGGACGTCGTCGGCGCAAGAGCGGTGACGCCGCCGCGCAGGGCAACGCGCAGAACGCAGCAGCCTCCGGCAAGCCATCGGCGAACGGACAAGATGCCGGTGCCGCGAACGAGTCGCGCGCGCAAACCGAAAAGCCTGTCAGCCCGCCGCGTGATGAAACGCCTACAGCACCCGTGAAATCCGAAACACAAGCGGAAGTGAAACCCGATGCAAAACCGGTCGTGAAACCGGTTCCGGAGGCGCTCGTGGCCAACGAGACCCGGGAAGTGAAAACGGAAAGCGTGAAAACCGAAGCGCCGGTTCGCAACGAAACATCCACCGAAACTCGCGTACCGGAAGCAACGACCGAACGCGCGCCTTCGGGCATTCGCCCTGTCGCCATTCCGCGTGAACGCAAACCGGAGGTGGCGCCGAGTGTCGAAGCACCGATCAGATCACAGGAACCTGCAAAAGGTCCGGTTGAAACCGCGACGCCGGCACCCAAGGCCGAAGCGCCTGTCAAAGGTCCTGTCGAACCCGCCGCAAAAGCCGAACTGAAGCCGGAACCGGCACCGCCAGCGCCCGTGAGCAAGGAGAACACCGCGAGTGGATCGACGCGTTCAGCCGACGAAGTGCTGAAACGCATCCAGGCGATCAAGCGCTCCAACGAAGGCCTTGTGAAAATCGAGACTCGCCGCGATGATCGCGAGAACGAGGGCGACAAAGACAAGCCAACGGGTTCGGATAGCTGAACGACGCGACGTTGACGTTAAAAAAAGAAAACCGGCCAATGGCCGGTTTTCTTTTGTCGTGTTTCCCGATGCGTCAAACGTGCAATCAAATCACGAGTACTTTCCGCCGCAATGTTTCATCGTCCATGCAATCGGCAATCCGACGCATGTGACGTGAATGGACAGGCCAATAATGATCTCGGCAACTGAATAATTCAGTTGAAACGGGATCGCCGATAACGGCAGCACCACAAAATTCATGACCAGGTAGACACCAACGCCGTACAGCACGCCGGAGACGACGGTGTGCCTGAGCAGGAACGCGATCCTGCGGCTCGCAGCAACGAAAATCGCGCCGATCACGAACATTATCAGGAAATGCAGCAGCAGACCTGTTGCCGCACCGACGATGCCAGGATCAAAAGCCTTTCCACCCAGCAATCCACTCGCAACGGACTGCAGAATGATTTCTGCATTGAGTCCGTCGAAAGCGCCTTTGACAATCGCCGCCAGGATATCCAGCGTTCCCGCAAGCAAACCACCGTACAGGATCGGACGGTAATTTCGCGGCGGTGACATGACGCTGTTTGTTGTTGTCGCTGTCATTGGGTTTCCCCGTTTTCGCTTCAGGATCGACGCAGACTTGCGAGCAAACCCCGTGCCGCGTCTTCGATGAGATCAAGCACGTGCTCGAAACCATTGTCGCCGCCGTAATACGGATCCGGCACGTTGCGTTCTCCCACCGTGCCGTATTCAAGAAACAACCGGACACGATCGCGGCGCTGTGGCGGACATTGCGCGTGCAGGATCGCGAGATTGTCTTCGTCCATTGCAAGCACGAGATCGAAGCGTTCGAAATCCTCGACGACTACCTGGCGCGCGCGCTGCGTGGAAAGATCGATGCCACGCCGCAGTGCCGCCGCCTGCGCGCGGCGATCGGGTGCGGAACCTGTGTGATAGCTGTGCGTTCCCGCCGAATCGATTTCCACCTGCAGACCATCGCCTTGTGCCTCCAGCAATCGCCGAAAAACGCCTTCCGCTGTCGGTGAACGACAGATATTTCCCATGCACACGAAGAGAATCGATTTTCTTTCCATAACCTCAAGCCTGCGTCCTGGAATATTCCGCGAATGAATTACCTGATGGCACTTTATATCAGAACCTGTTGGTCTTTAAGGCGAGGAAACCACAGGGCAACCTTCGATGAACGAAATTGAACGCAAGGCAAAAAATTACGCGCGCCGATACTACGGAGAACTGAAAAAGGCCGGACTCGCCACATGGAAATTCGAGGAGTTCTACTCCTTTTGCCGCCCGCACGCGATCAAGGTTGTGACATCCGCATCCCGTCCCGTTCGGGAACCCGCAAGCGTGGCCGCAGCAAGAATTTCCGACGCTGTGAGCGAGGCCTTTGAAGCGCGATTCGGAAAGCCGTTGTCCGGCGAGGCGAAGAACCAGGTATTTCTCGTTGCGCAGAAAAGCGTCATTGCCAGTCACAGGAGCAAGTTGCGAATAAGCTGAATGCGCGCGGGATTCGCCCGCTGACGCAAAGCGGCAGGGACTTTCCAGATAGCCGCATTCACCCTGAAATGACGCACCAGAAGGTGCCGCGCTCTTCCCTTCCGGCGCTCATTCCTCTATTTTTCCGTCGGGCGCCCGGCAACAGGGCTGAAGGCAAGGAAGCACTCTTCGGGGGAAACAGCATGATCGCGGCAACAGCGATACTCATACTGCTCGCATCGTTTTTTATTGCATCCATTACCTACGTTTACGCATTCCGCGGCAATTACCGTTCGGTGAGCCTGAGGGAATACATGCGTAAATGCTGGCCCATGTTTGCGCCGTTCAATTGCCTGCTGTACATGGCTACCGAGCGGCGCGCGCGCCGCCCGATCATGGATCTGGCGGACTTCGCCGAGCTTGAGGAAATCCGGAAAAACTGGAAAACGATTCGCGACGAAGCGCTCGCCCTTCAGCGCGGCAAGGCGTTCGAACACACGACGCGGCGGGATTCGCAGGCGTATTACGATGTCGGCTTTCACACCTTCTTCAAGTACGGATGGAGCAAGTATTACCTGAAGTGGTACGGCTACACGCACGAATCCGGGAAACGATCATGCCCGGAGACCGTGCGTATTCTAGAATCCGTTCCAGGCGTGAAAGGCGCCCTGTTCACGCTGCTGCCACCCGGCTCGAAGCTGACACCGCACTCGGATCCGTTTGCCTGCTCGCTCCGGTACCACCTCGGCCTCGCGACACCAAACTCCGACGCCTGCTGGATCAACATTGATGGAACGACCTACTCCTGGCGCGATGGCGACGCGCTGCTGTTCGACGAAACCTATATTCACCATGCCGCCAACGACACCGGTGAGCACCGACTGATCCTGATGTGTGACATCGCGCGCCCGATGAACGGGTTCGGACGGATCGTCAATTTCTTCTATTCACGAATAATGCGATTGATGGTCGTTCCGAACGATGCGAGTGACAGGCGCGGCGGTTTCAATGCCTTGTTCTCGACGCTGGGACCGATGCTGGAAAAGGGCAAGCAGCTGAAGCAGACACGCAGGGGGCTTTACAAGTTCCTGAAGCACACGATCAATGGCGTGCTGGCGTTGATCCTGCTGTCATTGCTGACAGTCGTCCTGTACACGCCATACAAGATTCTTACATCGCTGTAACTTCGATCTTCGCGAAAAACGATCAAACGGAAAACAGGCCGCGCAAGGCAACCAGGTCTTCCGGCGTATCGACACCACGTGGCGGAATTCGCGCGGCGATGGAAGTGCGAATCGTCATGCCCATCCACAAGGCGCGCAGCTGCTCCAGGCTTTCCATGTCTTCGAGCACACAGGAAGGCGCCGCAGCGAAACGTCGCAAGGCATTGGTGCGATACGCGTAAATACCGAGATGCCGAACCGCACCTTCGAACGCCGTTGGCCAGCCATTTTCATCACGCTCGCCATTGCGGTTCCAGGGAATCGGCGCGCGGCTGAAGTACAACGCGCGACCTTCAGCGTCCGCAACAAGTTTCACAACGTTCGGATCCAGGAATTCTTCGCGTAATGTGACCGGCACGTGCAGCGTGGCGATGTCCGTGCCGGCAAGCGCGGCAAGTTCTGCGACCTGGCGAATATTTTCGGGGGGCATCAACGGTTCGTCGCCCTGCACGTTCACGAATACATCATCGTCATTCGCAGACAATCCAGCGACAACTTCATTGATACGATCCGTACCCGACGCGTGATCCTTCGCCGTCATGAATACCTCTGCGCCGAATTGCTCGCACGCCGCTCGAATGCGTTCATCGTCCGTTGCAACGATCACTCGCCCCGCACCGGCTTCCTGCGCGCGCTCCCAGACGTGCGCGATCATTGGTTTGCCGGCGATATCCAGCAGCGGTTTGCCGGGAAGACGCGTTGACGCAAAACGCGCGGGAACGACGACAGTGAAATCCGTCACTGCGAATTCTCGCCATCGAGCTCGCGCGCTTCCTCGACCAGCATCACCGGCACGTCGTCTCGCACGGGGTACGCAAGACGGTCGGGGCGGCAGACAAGTTCCTGCCTGTCGCGGTGAAATTCGAGCTTGCCCTTGCAGACGGGGCACGCGAGGATTTCCAGCAATGTCATGTTCACGCTATCTCTCCCTGCAATCTTTTCAAGCGAGCGGCGAGCGCATCGATAAAAGAAGTTTCCAGCGACGCCGCGATTTCAAGATACCACCAGCCAGGCGCCGCGAACGCGCGGCACTTGACGGCGTCCTTTTCTGTCATCAACAGCGGACGCTCGCCGGCGAACTCGAAGTCTTCACGCTTGTACGTGTAATGATCCGGGAAGGCGCGGCACTCGGCGCGATAGTCCAGTTCGCCAAGCGTACTGAAGAACCGTTGCGGATTGCCAATGCCCGCGACCGCCGCGCAATGGCGATCAACGAAAGTATCGCGCGGCCTGCGTTCGCCATTTGAAATATTCACAAGCGCAACCGCTTCCAGTTGCATTGATGTGATTTTCGCGGAGTCGATTTTCGAAAGTGCGGTTTGCGCTTGCGCGGACATCTCGCCATTGATGACGACATGATTCACCGAACGCAAACGCGCCGTCGGCTCGCGCAGCGGACCGGCCGGCAACAGTTTCCCGTTACCGAGACCACGCTGGCCATCAACGACAGCGATTTCAATATCACGCGCCAGCGCGTAATGCTGCAATCCATCGTCACAGATAATCACATCAACGGAATGCGTGGCGAGCAGCGCCTGCGCTGCACGTGCGCGACGCGGATGCACGAATACGGGAACGTTGCTGCGTGCGGCGAGCATGACCGCTTCGTCGCCCGCGCGTGACACCGGAGTTTCAGCGGTGACATGCAACGGCGTCTTGCCGGGACGACCACCGTAACCACGACTGACAATGCCGGGTTTGAAGCCTCGCTCGCCCAGTTCTCGAACCAGTGCAAGCGTGAGCGGCGTCTTGCCCGTACCGCCCGCTGTCAGGTTGCCGATGACGATCACGGGTACATCGAGCTTTACGCCGCGCAGAATGCGCACGCGGTAAAAGCCGCGACGCAATGCACTCACAAAACGAAAAATGATCGCTAGCACGTGCTGCCACCACGCGGGCGGCTCGTCTTCGTACCAGGTTCGATTGAAATACGCGTCGCGCCGCATGGTGATGATGTCAGTCTGGAGATTCGTCGCCGGCTTCACTGAACTGCAGGCGATGCAGCGAGGCATACACGCCGCCGCGTTCCAGCAACTCTGCGTGCGTGCCCTGCTCGACAATGCGTCCGGCTTCGAGCACGAGGATGCGGTCGGCTTTTTCGACCGTCGAGAGGCGATGCGCGATCACGAACGTGGTGCGCGATTTCATCAGCGCATCCAGCGCCGCCTGGATGTAGCGCTCGGATTCGGTATCCAGCGCGGACGTTGCCTCATCGAGTATCAGGATGGGCGCGTCTTTCAGCAAGGCACGCGCAATCGCAATCCGCTGCCGCTGGCCGCCCGACAGCATCAGGCCGCGATCACCGACCTCGGTATTGAAACCTTCAGGCAATTGCTCGATGAACTCGAGCGCATGCGCGGCGCGTGCGGCTTCGCGAATCGCGTCCTCGGACGCGTCGCCAAGTCCACCATAGGCAATATTTCGCGCAATGTTGTCGTTGAACAAAACGATGTCCTGCGAAACGAGTGCGATCTGCCGGCGCAGGTCGCGCAATTTCACATCGCGAATATCGATGCCGTCGACGTGAATACTGCCTGAGGTCGTTTCGTAGAAGCGCGGCAACAAGCTCACCAGCGAGCTCTTGCCGCTACCGGAGCGGCCAACCAACGCCACGGTTTCGCCGGGCGCGACCTTGACGTCAATGCCGCGCAGCACATCGCCTTTTTCGGCGCTGTACGCGAAATGAACATTCTCGAACGCCACTTCACCGCGCGCGCGTCCAAGTTCGCGTGTGCCGGTGTCAGCTTGCGATTCGCTGTCGAGCAATTCGAAAATGCTGTGCGCCGCCGCGATGCCACGCTGCAGGGGCTCGTTGATTTCGGTGATGCGCTTCATCGGCTGTGACAGCAGCAACATTGCACCGAGGTATGACGTGAATTCACCGGCGGTGAACATGAAATCCTCGGAACCGCGTGCCGCGAAATAGATCACCAGCGCAATGCCGATGCTGCTGATGACCTGCACGATGGGAACGCTGCCCGCTTTCGTCGCCAGCAGTTTCATGTGCAGGCGGCGGTTGCTCTCGTTGACATCACCAAAGCGTTCGCGCTCGTAATCTTCGCCGCCGAAAATCTTGATGACCCGCTGTCCGACGATGATCTCTTCGGCCACCTGCGTCACGTCGCCCATCGAATTCTGGATGCGCGTGCTGTAACGCCGGAAACGCTTGCTCACCCAGCGAACGATGCCCGCGAGCAGCGGCATCAGGATGAACACGAACAGCGACAGTTGCCAGCTCATCCACAGCATGTAGCCGATCAGCGCGATCACGCGAAGGCTGTCGCCCAGCAGGACGATGATGGCGCGTGAACTCGACTCGGCGACCTGTTCGATGTTGTAGGTGATTTTCGAAATCAGCTGGCCGCCGGAACTGCGGTCGTAATAGCGTGCCGGCATCGCCAGCAATTTCTCGAACACGTCCCCGCGCAGCTTCTTGATGACGTGCCGCGCGATCCAGCCGATGGAATAGGAACTGCCGAAGGCGCCCAGCCCGCGGACCAGCGAAATGGCAATGACTGCAATGGGAATGAGCATGATGACTTGCGCGTCGCGTTCCACGAAACCCTGGTCGAGCATCGGTTTCATCAGCCACGCCGTTGCAAGTTCACCCAGTGCGCCGACAATCATCGCCAGCGCACCGATCGCGAACACACTGCGATGCGGCGCCGCGTATTTCAGCAGCCGCCGGTACGCTTCCCAGACGTTGAATTCCTGCTGGCGTTTCGACACGTTACCCGCCGCCCTGCTTCGCGGTAACAATGGTGATGTTCACAAAACCCATCTTGCCGGCGACATCCATCACGGTCACGACCGACTGGTGCGTGGTATTCGCGTCCGCGCGAATGGTCAAAGGAATGTCGCGACGCTCGCCCGCGGTTTTCTCAAGCGCGCTCCGCAATACATCCGCACGGTTCGCGATCAGCGCGCGACCATTGAGAAAGTAATTGCCGTCCTGGTCGACCACGAGTTCCAGCGGAGCCGCGTCCGACGTTGGCGTCTCCACGCTCGCCTCGGGCAATTGCACTTTCAGCGCCGCCTCGTGCACGAAGCTGGTCGACACCATGAAGAAAATCACCATCATCAGCACCACGTCGATCAGCGAGACGAGACTGAGCTCGGGTTCCTCGGCCTGTCGCGTCTGCAACTTCATGCGCGCTCGCCGTGCAGTGCTTCAACGAGCTTGATGGCTTCCTGCTCCATGCGCACGACATGCTCGTTCACGCGGCCGCGCAAATAACGGTAAGCCACCAGCGCCGGAATCGCGACGATCAACCCCGCCGCGGTCGTGATCAGTGCGGTGGAAATACCACCCGCCATCGCGGCCGGATTGCCGACGCCCTGCGAGGTGATCACGGCGAACACCTGGATCATGCCGACCACAGTCCCGAGCAACCCGAGCAGCGGCGAAATCGCCGCGATGGTGCCAAGCGTGTTGAGATAGCGTTCGAGTTCGTGCGCGACGTGGCGGCCGGTGTCTTCGACCATTTCCTTCACGAGTTCGCGCGAACGGTTGCGGTACGTGAGACCGGTCGCGAGCAATCGGCCCAGCGGCGAACTGTTGTACAGATTGCGCACTTCTTCTTCGCCGAGCGAGCCTGCTTTCAGCAGGTGCCAGACCTTGGCCACCAGGTGCTCGGGCACCACCTTGCGATCCTGCAGCGACCAGAGACGTTCGATGATGATGCCCGCGGCGATGATGGAGCAAAGAATGATGGGCAGCATCAGCCAGCCGCCCGAACGCACGATCTCCAGCATTGGATTCCCTCGGAATGCGGCAGTGCGCCGCAATTTCAACCTGCCGCGCATCATACTTTATTTCATTGTTCTCAACGAACGGGCAGCGACAGCGAACCCGGTCGTGCCGCGGCGTCACGCCACAATTGGCGCCGGTCGCGGAAGCTTTCAACGCGCATTTTCCCGTCTTCAACAATCACGGAAATGTTGCCCTGCTCGCCCGTGCTCAATACGACCGCGCCCGCCGCTTCCCAGCGCTGTACCACGTCCGGTTTCGGAAAGTCCCAGCGATTGCCGTGTCCGGCAGCAACCACGGCAAATTCTGCGCCGGTTGCATTGACGAACGCGCGTGTCGAGGACGTGCGGCTGCCGTGATGCGGCACCAGCACGACGTCCGCCGCGATGTTGTCGTTCGCGACGACGCGGGATTCCGCCGCTGCCTCGATATCGCCCGTCAACAACATGCTGAAATCCCCGCTTTCAATCCGCAGCACGCAGGAATCGTCGTTACCTTCCGCGCCCACCCGTGGCGGCGGATGCAGCACGCGGAATGAAACGCCATCCCACTGCCAGGCGTGTTCAGCGCAATCGATGACCGTCGCATCTTCAACGCGTCCCAATCGCTGCGCCTCGGGATAGCGTTCAGCGAGACTCGCAAGACCGCCCGCATGGTCGTTGTGATCGTGGCTGATCATCAGCCGGTCCGGTTCGCGGCCGCGCGCTTCGAGGAAAGGAACAACCACCATCGAGGCGGCGTCGGTCGTCCCGAACGACGGCCCGGTGTCGTAAACGAGAGTGTGTGCCGCCGTCTCGACCACCACGGCAAGTCCCTGCCCGACATCGAGAAAATGCACTGTCAGCGGCCGCGATGGCGGAAACAGGTTGGCCGCAACGGCGGGCGCCAGCAGTCCGAGCGCAAGTATTCGGCCCGGCCACGCGCGCGGTGCGCACAGCAGCAGCAAGGCGGCCGCCGCCAGGACCAACACAACTGGCGGCAACGTGGCGGTCGAGACGCCGGGATCCAGCTTGGCAAGCATGGCCAGGAATTCGAGCAGATGCGTCAACAACCAGCCCGGTACGGCGAGCAGCTGACCGGCCAGCGCGGGCCACGGCAGGAGCAGCAGTGCGAGCAGGATGCACGGCACGGCCAGCAGGTCGAAGATCGGAATCGCGACGAGATTCGCGAGCGGCGAAACCATCGGAAGCCGCCCGAAGGTCAGCAGGATCAGCGGCGCAAGCAGCGCGAACAAACCCATCTGGACATGCAGCGCGCGGCGCGGCCGGGATCCGGCAGGCCGGCGGCCCGCCAGCAGGAAAAGAATCGCCGCGACCGCGACGAAGGACAGCCAGAATCCGGCATCGAGTGGCGCGAGCGGATCAATGACAAGAACTGCGGCCAGCACGACACCGAAAGCATGACTCGGCGCAAGCTGGCGGCGCCACGCAAGCGCCGACAACAGGATGATTGCCGCCGCCAGTGCGCGAACCACCGGCAACTCGAATCCCGCCAGCGCGCTGTAGACCAGGGCCATCGACGCACCCGCGAACGGCGGCCAGAACAACGCCGAGCGCGGGAAAAGCCGCCGCCGGATGAAGGTGGCAAGCCCGAGCCCGAGCGCGGTCACCAGCGCAATGTGCAGGCCCGAGATCGAGACGAGATGCGCCGTCCCGGTCTTTCGCAACACCTCCCATTGCGGATCGGAAATGCCGGCCTGGTCGCCCGTCGCCAGCCCGCGAACAACGCCGGCGGCAGGTCCGCTCGCCAGCGCTTCAACCCGTGCTGCAATCCTCGCACGCCACCCACTCTCTCCACCGGAAAGGCGTTTTGCGGCTCCCGGATCGCGGACATAACCGGTCGCACCGATGCCTTCGGCAAACAGCCAACGTTCGTAATCGAAACCGCCCGGATTGGCGAATCCGCGAGCACGGCGGAGCTTGACCCGCCATTGCCAACGCTCGCCCGATGCGATGGGAAGCGCAGGATTCGCGTCATCCCACGAATTGCGATAAAGACTGAGCCTCACTTCGCGCGGCAGCTCGACCGGCTCGCCATTGAACTCGCCGGACTCGATGCGAAAGCGAAACCGTTGCCTTCGCTCGTCGCGCTCGACCAGCCCGACGATTTCGCCGCGAAGTTCGACGACCTCGCCGTCAAGGCTCGGATCCAGGCGGTCATCCAGGTTCCGGTCCGCCTGCCAGGCAGCCAGCGCAGCCCCAAGCCAGAACGCGGCGAGCCAGCGCGAACGCCGGTCGGCGAATGCGGCCAGTGCAATGGGCAGACTCAACACGAAAATGCCGGGATGCGGCAAGACGGGTTGCCAGAGCAGCAAAAGGCTGCCGGTAAGCTGGGCAAGGCCCCAGGCGAGCATGATTTGCCTCCCTGCAAATGCGTGCGTTTTGAAGCCGGGTCGTCGACGATGACTCGGCTGGCGCTTACTGTATAATTCGCGCCCTTCCAGCAGCCCGGCGCTCGACGGATCATGCCGCGAAAATTTCTGAAACGCTATCTGCCCGACCAGCAGTCGGTGCGCGAGCGATGGTATCTGCGTCCGTTCAAGGCGCTGCTGCACGATCCCGCGTTGCTGCACCCGAACCGGCGCACGGCCTCGGTCGCGTTTGCCATCGGATTGTTCTGGGCGTTCATCCCGCTGCCGGTCCAGATGGCGGGTGCGGCGCTGGTTGCGCTGTGGCTGCGCGTGAACCTGCCGATCGCGATGGCTACCGTCTGGGTCAGCAACCCGTTCACGATCGGTCCGATTCTTTACGGCCAGTATTCCATCGGCATCCTGCTGCTCGGAGAAGATCCGGGCAATTTCCATTTCGAACCGACGCTCGACTGGCTGATCGAGGGCCTGGCGCATATCTGGTTGCCGATGCTGCTCGGCACGCTCGTCTTCGCGATCGTCTTTCCGCTGCTTGGTTATGTCGTGCTCAACCGCATCTGGATGTACTCGGTCATGCGGCGCTACACCTCGCGGCCGCATTTCCGGCTGCATCCGCTGCGGCGACGCAAGTAAAAGCAGCAGGGGCGGACAGTTTCCTGCCCGCCCCTGCTGCGGTACTTGCCGGTTGGTTTCCGTTCAGAAGTTCTGCGTGTAACGCACGTAGGTCACGCGACCGAACGGGTTGTAGAGCTCGTTGTCGTAGTACGGATAGCCGAAGGTTGCATCGAGCGGCGGGTCTTCGTCGGTGACATTGCGCGCGCCGACGCTGATCTTGCCGTCCCAGGGCGTCGCATAGGAAAGCTGTGCGTCCAGCGTGTTCCAGGCATCGATCTGGCGATCCAGCCGGTCCTGTGCGTTCGGATCCGTCGCCGCATTTTCCCAGTCGCCACTCACCCCCGCCGTCGTGGACGGCAGGATGTTGTATTGCAGGTTTGCGGTAAATGGACCTTGCAGCCAGGTCAGCGAAAGGATGCCGCGGTGATCCGGCTGACCGGCAAGATCAAGCTGGTCTTCCGCGCCGGCACCCGCCAGCAGCTCCTGGTCATACGTGAGAATGTGGCTCCACTGCAGGCCGGTTATCAACGTGCCGACGCCCAGTTCCAATCGGAAGGTCGCATCGAGATCAACGCCGCTGGTCTCGAAGCCCTTGCCATTGATCGGCGGTGCATTGATGCGAACAATGCGGCCTGCCTGGCGCTCCACGCTCGCACCTTGCGGCAGCGGACGGCCTTCGAACTCCGCATCAAGCAACGCCTGGGCGTCCTGCACGATCACGTTATCCAGCGTGATGTCGTAGTAATCCAGGCCGACGCTGAACATCCGGTCCGGTGACCAGACCATGCCGAGCGTGAAGTTTTCCGCCGTTTCCGGTTGCAGGTTCGCCCCTACCGTCGCCGCACCATAAAAATAGGTGTCGTATTGCTGCCCGCTGCAGCGCGGACCGGTGCCGCCATCCGCTTCACAACCGACGCGGTCGATCAGCGTTTCCGCGCTGAAAGCGGTAGCGGCGTAAAGCGTGCCGAGGTCCGGCGCGATGAAGCTTTCACCGTAGCTTGCGCGGAACAGCCATTCGTTCGTCGGCGCCCAGCGCAGGGACAGTTTCGGATTGGTGGTCGTTCCGAAGTCGCTGTAATCGTCCCGGCGGACCGCCAGGTTGGCTTCCAGGGTCGGGAGCAGTGGAATCAGGAACTCCGCGAACACGGCCTTGCGAGTACGGCCGCCACCGGTATCGTTACCGGCGCTGCCGAAAACGTTACCTGCCGAACTCTGCGCGTCATAGTCTTCAAAGTAGCTTTCGTCGGCGTACTCGAAACCGAACGCCGCCGCGACCACGCCATACGGCACTCCGAACAGGTCCATCGACGCCTGGCCGTCAAAACCCTTGTAGACCATCTGCGCCTTCTTCGCGGTCGTGTGCAGCACGGCGGCGAGCACCTCGGGATCCAGTTCGCCGAACGGGTCCAGTTCGCCGCTCTCGACCACTTCGTAAAGCACCGAGTTCAGGCCATAACCGTCGCCGAACTCGTCGATCTCGAAGCGGTTGTGCTGGGCGCCGATCTCCCAGTCCATGCCGCCCAGCAGATCGGTGAATCCGCGCAGGCCCGCAACCATATCCAACTGGTAGTCACGCACGTCGCCATCACGTGTACCCAGCGGTACGGTCCTGAGGTAAAGGCTGAGCGGGAAGTCGCCCGTCAGGGTCTGTTCGATGGCGCCTTCCGTCGACTCCGATGTCGGCAGGCCCGTTTCCGGGTCCGCATACCAGGTGATCGAATCCGGCGCGAAGTCGGGATAGTTCGGATTGTCCGCCTCCATGATGTTGGGGAAATAGGCGGGAGCCGGCGCGAATACGCCGAAGCTTTCGTGACGCGAGTACGTAAAGCGTCCGAAGAATTCCACGGCCTCGCTGATGTCATAGGTCGACATCACCGACAGGCTGGTTCGCTTGGTTGACGCCATTGACGCCGACAGCGACGGATGATTGTACGAACACACGAAGTTGCCGCCGCCCAATGGCGCGACCACGGAATCGGGATAAGTCTCGTCACCCAGCGCCGCAGGACAGCGCGGATCCGGTTCGATCGGCGAAAATACGGTAACTTCGCCCGGCTCGTAGGTTTCGCCGGTTACCGGGTTGACGAGCACATCGCCAGAGACTTCGAAGGATCCAGGATAACCGTAGGGGCTGTAACCGATCCGCGTATCCAGTCCCTTCGCTTCGTCAACGAAATCGGATTCACGGTTGTAAACGAGCCCGCGAGCGGTGTGATCGATCGTCCAGGTGACGTTGCCGCGCTCCGATGAAATACCGCCAACGATGTTGTACGTGACTTCGTCCGCATCACTGTTGGCAAGGTCACCGTGCGAGACATTGATCTGCATCCCTTCGTAATCGTCCCGCAGGATGATGTTGACCACGCCGCCAACGGCGTCGGAACCGTAGATCGCGGAAGCGCCATCACGCAGGATGTCGATGCGTTCCACCGCGGCCATCGGGATGGTGTTCAGGTTCTGTATGCCTCCGCCCAGCACCGGCGAGCCCGGCAGGCGGCGACCGTTCACGAGCACCAGGGTTCGGCCGGAGCCGACACCGCGCAGTGACAGCGTCGCCTGGGATTGCGCGCTGCTGCCCGATGTTTCGCGAAAGGAACCAAAGGAGTTGAACGTGGTATCGCGAAGGAAATCGGCGACCGATATCTCGCCGCTGATATCCAGTTCCGCGCGATCATAGACGGAAACCGGCGTCGCGCCCTCCAGGGCCTGGCGCGTGATGCGCGTTCCGGTGACCTCAATGGCTTCCAGTTCCGTTGTCTCGTCGTCATCATCCTCTTCCGCCGCATGGACCAGCGGCATTGTCACAAGAATGGCAAGCAGTCCCGCCAGCAGCCGGACACCCGGCACCCGATTCTCTTGATACCTGTTCATGATTCTCCCACCCCTTTCGATGAATTGTCCGCATGAACTTCCGGCTCCTCCCGGAACCCGGTCTCCATGCGTTCCTCGAATGGTTGGATGAATCAGGCTAGGGATAAATACACGTAACCTAGGTAAGCAACCTCAGATACCTCCGTGTTTCTGCCTAGGGGCCTAGGGCATTTCCTTGGGATTTCAGATTCAATCTTGAAGCGGCAGGGGCGCGACCCCGCGGAGGCTGGAACAGGCGCGGGGCAGGAAGGAAGGACTGTCAGGTCTTGGCGACGCGTTCCGAAAGCAGGCCGTCTTCCAGCAGCCAGGTACGGTCCATGCGCGCCGCCAACTGGTTGTCATGGGTAACCAGCAGCAACGCGGTTCCGTGATCGCGATTCAGTTTCAACAGCAGCTCGAACACCTGCGCGCCGTTTTTTGAATCGAGATTGCCCGTCGGCTCGTCGGCGAGGATCA
The DNA here is from genome assembly GCA_036381175.1 of Gammaproteobacteria bacterium. GTDB lineage: Bacteria > Pseudomonadota > Gammaproteobacteria > Natronospirales > JAJUFS01 > JAJUFS01. Next base: position 32,691 of record DASVDI010000053.1, on the reverse strand, counting down.
CCGCGGGACGGGCGATGATGGCGCGCGCCACAGCGGCGCGCTGCCGCTCGCCGCCGGACAACTGTCCCGGCTTGTGTTCCAGGCGATGTTCAAGGCCAACGGCAATCAACAATTCACGGGCGCGCCGCGTCGCTTCCTTGACGCTGGCACGCCGGACCAGCAGCGGCATCGCGACATTTTCAAGCGCGGTAAATTCCGGCAGCAGGTGATGGAATTGGTAAACGAAACCGACGGCCGCGTTGCGCAGCTCGCCGCGGCGTGAATCCGAGAGGTCCGTCATGTTGCGTCCCGTGACGGTCACTTCCCCGCCGGTCGGTTTGTCGAGACCGCCGAGCATGTGCAGCAAGGTGCTCTTGCCGCTGCCGGAAGCACCGACAATCGCCGCGCACTCTCCCTTGGCGACGTCGAAACTCACGCCCTTGAGCACATCGACCGCCTGGCCTGCGTCATGGTAAGTGCAGCGAAGGTCGCGGCATGACAGGACAATCTCACTCATAACGCAGCGCCTCCGCCGGTTGCATGCGCGCCGCGCGCCAGGCGGGGTAGATGCCTGCAAGCACGGACAATGAAAATGCCGTAATGGCAACAGTTACGACGTCGGCGAGTTTCATTTCCGATGGCAGGTCGCTGATGTAATACACGTCGTCAGGCAAGAGGTCTGTGCCGAACAGGCTTTCCAGGCCGGGAATGATGTTCTCCACGTTCAGCGACAGCAGCACGCCGAGCGTCACGCCGATCACGGTGCCGAGCACGCCGATGAACGTGCCTTGCACCATGAACATCGCCATGACGGAGCGCGGCTTCGTGCCGAGCGTGCGCAGGATCGCGATATCGGCCTGCTTGTCGGTCACGACCATCACCAGCGTCGAAATGATATTGAAGGCGGCGACCGCGACGATCAGTGTGAGGATCACGAACATCACGGTCTTTTCCGTCGCGATCGCGCGAAAAAAATTCTCGTGCTGGCGCGTCCAGTCGCTGAGGTAATACATGCCGTCGAGATGATTCACAAGCTCGCGCACGATGCGGCGCGATTCGAACATGTCATCGAGCCGCAGGCGCACGCCCGTCACGCCGTTATCGAGATTGAACAAACGCCGCGCATCATCAAGATGGATCAAGGCGAGCGTGCTGTCGTATTCGTACATGCCTACATCGAAAATGCCGCTGACGGTAAAGCGCCGCATGCGCGGCACGATGCCGGCAGGCGTCACATTACCCTCGGAAATCAGCAGCACCACCTTGTCGCCGACCTGCACGCCCAGTCCGTAAGCAAGATGGCGGCCGAGCACGATGTTGTATTCGCCATCTTCGAGATCATCCAGGCTGCCGCGCACCATCGCGGCATCAATGTCCGCAACTTTCGCTTCTTCTTCCGGCAGGATTCCACGAATCGACGCGCCCGAAAGCTGTCCTGCATTGCTCAGCATCCCCACCGCCTGGACGTATGGCGCCGCGCCCAGCACCTCGGGATGCTGCTCGGCCTGCTCGACAACGGCGCGCCAATCGGTGAGTTCGGGACCGGCACCCGTAACGGTGGCGTGTGAGGTCATGCTCAGGATGCGATTGCGCAATTCCAGCTCGAAACCGTTCATGACGGAAAGCACGGTAATCAGCGCGGTGACGCCAAGGGCGATGCCGAGCATGGAAATCAGCGAAATGACGGAAATGAAATGATTCCGTCGCTTGGCGCGCAAGTAGCGCAGGCCGATGTAGAGTTCGTAGGGCTTGAACATAAGAATTCCCGGGTTCCGGCCGCGCATTAAAACACACTGGGCGACGTGTTGCCGACGCCGGAGCGCGGCGCCGGTCGCTTTTTCGCATCCCGATGCGGTGCTATATTGCATGCGGGTTTGCACTGCAGGAGAACACGATGAACAAATACTGGACCGTACTCCTGGCCGCGTTGCCGCTTGCTGCAACGGCCGCGGAATCCGACACTCGTGATGAGCGCGGCGATGTCGTCGTTCTCGAGGAAGTGCCCGCCCCCAGCAACCGCGCTCCCGCCCCCACCGCCGATATCGACGTTCCCGAGCGCGGAATGGACATGGATAAAGTGCGACGTGTTTACGGCGAGCCGCTGAACCGTCACTCCGCTGTCGGCGAGCCGCCCATCACGCGCTGGGATTATGAAAATTATTCCGTGTTCTTCGAATACGACACCGTGATCCATTCCGTAGTCACCGGTTAACCCCCGGCCACGCAAACCGACTTTTCCGCCGTGGGTGAAACCACGGTTTTCCCGTCCGCCGCGCTTCTCTATCCTGTGTATTTGCCGCAGAATTGCGCCTCTTTTTCCCTTCCGAGGAATCAATAACGTGAATCGCCGCATGCTGCCCGAGTGGACCGAACAATGGGGCGTGATGCTCACGTGGCCGCACACTGGCACCGACTGGTCCGCGTGGCTCGGCGATGTCGAGCGCAGCTATGGCGCCATCGCGCGCGAAGTCACGCGGCGCGAAAACCTGCTCGTCGTCGCGCAGGACGAGCCGCATGCAAAGCGCATTCGCGGATTGATCGAAACCGCTGGCGGCGACACGGCGCGCGTGCACTTTCGTTTCGCGGCATCGAACGACACCTGGGCGCGCGATCATGGTCCATTGACGGTGGAAAGCAGCGGCGGACTCGAGCTGCTCGATTTTGTTTTCAACGGCTGGGGCAACAAGTGGCCCGCCGAAGACGACGACGCGATCAATCGCCGGCTGGAAGAAGCCCGCACCTTTGCAGCACCGATGACGCACGTCGATCTCGTCATGGAAGGCGGCGCGCTGGAAACCGACGGACTCGGCACGCTGATGACGACCCGGCGCTGCCTGCTCTCGCCCGAGCGCAATCCGCAACTCGACGAAGCCGCGATCGAAAACGCGCTGCAGGAATGGCTGGGCGCGGATCGCGTGCTGTGGCTGGATCACGGCCATCTCGAAGGCGACGACACTGACAGTCATATCGACACGCTGGCGCGCTTCGCCGATGCCGAGACAATTGTTTACCAGGCCTGCGATGACCGGTCCGACAGTCATTTCGGCGATCTCGCGAAAATGCGCGACGAACTGGAAACGTTCCGTACACCGGCGGGAGAACCATATCGCCTGCTCGCGCTGCCATGGCCGAAGGCGCAGCACGATCCCGTCACCGGCCAGCGGCTACCGGCGACGTACGCAAATTATCTCGTCATCAACGGTGCCGTACTCGCACCATCCTATGACGATCCGGCGGACCACAAGGCGCGCGTCGTGCTCAACAAGGCGTTCCCGCAGCACGACATCATCATGATCGACTGCCGCCCGATCATTCGCGGCTTCGGGAGCCTGCACTGCATAACGATGCAACTTCCGATTGGTACGGTGGCGTCGCAGGAAAGCAATGACGCCGTCGCATCGCAAGAGGATCAATGACATGAGCAAGACCTTGAAAGTCGGACTCGTGCAGCAGCACTGCAACGACGACGGCGAACACAACCTGAACGTCAGCATGGACGGCGTGCGCGAGGCCGCGAAGAAAGGCGCGAAACTGGTGCTCTTGCAGGAGCTGCATCTCGGCCCGTACTTCTGCCAGACCGAAGACACAACTGTGTTCGATCTCGCCGAAACCATTCCCGGCCCGAGCACCGATGCGCTTGGAAAACTCGCGAAAGAACTTGGCATCGTCATTGTTGCTTCGCTGTTCGAACGTCGCGCACCGGGGCTTTATCACAACACCGCCGTCGTGCTCGAAACCGACGGCACGATCGCGGGCAAGTACCGCAAGATGCACATCCCGGATGATCCGGGCTACTACGAGAAATTCTATTTCACGCCAGGCGATCTCGGTTTCGAACCGATCCAGACCTCGGTCGGGAAACTCGGCGTGCTCGTGTGCTGGGATCAGTGGTATCCGGAAGGCGCGCGCCTGATGTCGCTCGCCGGTGCGGAACTTCTTTTGTATCCGACCGCCATCGGCTGGGTGGATGAAGACGCGAAGGACGAGCAGGCTCGCCAGCGCGATGCGTGGATCATCAGCCAGCGTGGACATGCGGTGGCGAACGGTTTGCCGGTGTTGTCCTGCAATCGCGTCGGCCATGAAGATGATCCGTCCGGCGTGACATCGGGAATCACGTTCTGGGGTTCCAGTTTCGTCGCGGGGCCACAAGGCGAAATTCTTGCGCAAGCACCGGTCGATGAAGCGGCAGTGCTAGTCACCGACGTGGACATGAAACGCTCCGAAGACGTGCGCCGCATCTGGCCGTTCTTGCGTGATCGAAGAATCGATGCGTACGGCGATATCACCAGGCGATACCGGGATTGAGCTATTCCTTCAGAATCAGCGAACAAGGCGGCCACAGGCCGCCTTTTCTTTTGCAACCGGCAACAATCACGCGCCATTTTTTTGTGCGTAGATGCACGTGTTAACAAGATATGTAATATTCCCGTCCGAGAATTATTGCTCCGGGGGAGTGATCATGGCAACACCGATTCCGGTGGCGATGAATGAGGGCCCAAGCGGCAGCGCGCCGCTGCCATCTCGCGGCAGCTTCGGGTCAGCGCTGTATCCCATGCGCCTCCTGGGTACGGGGACCTGCATGGTGGTCAGCGGCCTGTACCTGTTCGAATTCGGCGGCGTCCGCGGCTGGCATTTGTTCCTGCTTGGCCTCGCACTGATTTACCCCCACGTTTCGCGCTATCTCTCCTTGCGCATCGAGGGTCGCAAGCGCCTGGAATACGCGAGCGTGCTGGTTGATGCCTTCATTCTCGGATCCAGCGTGTACATCGTCGCGTTTTCGGACGTGGTGATGCTCTCCCTGCTGACCGTCGCGCTCGCCAACGGCATGGCGCTGGGCGGCGCGCGGCTGATGGCCGCCTGCGTCGTGAGCAGCGCCCTGGCCATCGCGCTGCCGGCGTGGGCCTGGGGCATTCCGTCGCCCGCCGGCGATCTTGTGATCATGAACATCATCGCCAGCGTGTTCCTGCTCTTCTATTTCATCATGTTCGCTTCCGTCGCCAACCGGCGTGCGCGCCTGTTGCGGGCATCGCGCCACGAAGTGCGCCGCCAGAAAGCAGAACTCGAGATCGAGAAGCGTAAATCCGACGGCCTGCTCTGGGCGCTGCTGCCGGGCGCGCTGGTGAACGAAGTACAAGCCGGCCGTGAACCGGCGCCGCGCGAGTACCGGGAGGTGACGCTGCTCGCGGCACGCGTGGCCGGATTCGACGAGGCGATCGCCGCGCACGGCGCGAAGGAAACGCTTGATGAATTGAATCACTGCCTGAAATCATTCGATGAAATCATCCAGCGTCACGGACTCGAACCATGGCGCGTCTTCGGTGAAACGTATCTTGCCGCCGCCGGCGCAACAGACACCGGCACGCGCGCCGATGCCGAGGCTGCCGCATACGAGCTTCGCAACTTCATTGCGCAACGCGCGCAATCACAGCGTCATAACGATGGCGTCGCCCTGCCCTTCGCGTTCGCCATTCATCGTGGATCTGCCTTCGGCGGACTGATGCAGGCAAGACGATTCAGCTACGAACTCTGGGGCGGAATCCTGGAAGGCGCGCTGGATGCCGTGCGTCGCGCTTCACCGGATGAAATTGCCGCGACGGAAAGCACACCACTGAAGAAACAGCGCACGGAGACCGCTGGGGAGCTGTCATGAATCCCCGCGCGCGTGAAGCGCTGCGCCAGGCGGCCGCACGCATTTTCGGTGAAGCATCGAATGCGCTCATGGCGGAAGTGGAAGCCGCACTCCAGATCGTGCACGTGGCACGCGGCGAAAGTCTGTACCGCCAGAATGAGCCCGGTGACGGAATGCACATCCTTTTGACGGGGCGCCTGTCAGTGCTCATCGGCGATGGCAGTGGTGAGCGCCACGTAGGCGACCTTGGCCCGGGCGAGGTGGTTGGCGAGATCGCGCTCTTCACGGGCGACCAGCGCGGCGCCACCGTCATCGCGCGCCGCGACAGCACGCTTGCGCACCTGACGCAGGCGAGCTTCGAGGCTGTCACCGAACGTTATCCGCAGGTCAGCCGCACGCTCGCGCGCTTCATCATCCAGCGGCTTACGAACACGCAGCAGCGCGAGCGCGCCGATGACGCGCGTCTCGGACTGGTCGCCGTTGTTCCGCTCGATACCGACGTCGATGCACGCGCATTCGCCTCGCGCTTGCAGCTTGCGCTGCTTCGCTTCGGTACCACGACGCGGATCGATCCGCGTAGCGCCGCCGTGCGCCTCGGCCCCGGCATGGGCATCAAGGCGGACGGCACTGCCATTCAGCTCGAGCAGTTCCTGGATGCGGTGGAGGCGGATCACGATTACACGGTGCTGCAGGCGGATGCGACGCCGACGGCGTGGACCGCAAAATGCCTGACCTACGCCGATCGCGTGCTGCTCGTCGCGCGTGCTGATTCGGATCCGGCTCGCGCGGCAAACGCGCTGGCAGAGCGTCTGCCGGAGGGCGCCGCCATGCCGCCGGCGGAACTCGTGCTGCTGCATGCGGACGCCTCGCAAGCACCTCGCGGAACGAGCAAATGGCTGGAGACGCTCGGCGTCACCGAACATCATCATGTCGTCGAAGGACGTGATGTGGGCTACTTTCGCCTGGCACGATTTCTTTCCGGCAACGCCGTCGGGCTCGTGCTGGCCGGCGGCGGTGCGCGCGGCTTCGCGCATATCGGCGTCATCCGGGCGCTTCGTGAAGCCGGCATTCCCGTTGACATGGTCGGCGGCACCAGCATCGGCGCGATTGTCGCGGGCGGTGTGGCGATGGGCTGGGATAATCTCAAAATGCTGCGCGCCTACCGGCAGGCGTTCGTGTCGGAACGCCCGATGAGTGACTACACGCTGCCGGTGATGGGCCTGCTGCAGGGCGAACGCATGGAACAGGGCCTGCAAAAACATTTCGGCGAAATCGAAATTCCGGATCTCTGGCTGCGGTACTTCGCGGTCTCCAGCAACATCTCCAGCAACTGCGAGCACGTGCATCGCACCGGCCCGCTCTGGAAAGCACAACGCGCGAGCGCGTCCCTGCCGGGCATCTTCCCGCCGGCCATCGAGAACGGCGAGTTGCTCATCGACGGCGGCATCCTCGACAACCTGCCCGTCGATGTCATGCGAAAGCAGTTGCGCGGCCTTGTCATCGCTGCGGATCTCACCGCCGAAGACGACATGATCTACACCCGCGATGCATTGCCCGGCCCCTGGGAGTACATCCGGAATTACAGCGAATACCAGCGCGATCCGTATCCCGCGCCCATCGTGCATCGCGTTGCATTGAAAGCGACGATGCTTTCCAGCCGGCGCGAACTCGAAGCCGCAAAAGCTTCCGCCGATCTTTATCTCAATCCGCCCATCGGCGGCTTCGACCTGCTCGCGTGGGACCGTTTCGACGAACTCGTGGAAATCGGCTATCGCTACGCCCGCGAGCACCTCGTGGCTTGGGTCAGGCAGCATCCTGCGCTGGTGCACCACCAGGCAGTGACGGATATGCGATTGCGGGTGAGTAACGGGTAGAACAGCGATGAACAGAATTTACAGTAGAAGTCGGTAGCGCACCTGCATGGGGTGCAGGTGGCCGGAGGTGCGAATTCGCTTTCACGCTTCCGACGATGCCAGGCGTAGGGCGATTAGCGCAGCGTGATCCGCCAATACCTGCAGGACGGCGGATTACGGCTGGTGCCTAATCCGCCCTACGAGTCATCATCCGGAAGGACGAGTCGAACAACCAGCCTGCGCTTCTGAACGAGTACCTCGACTGATTCCCCGATCCGAAAACCCGCCGTCTCGAGCCACTTTCCGGACAGGTGAACTGACGGCAGCACGTTTTTCGAGAACGCCCGCCTTATCTTCAATCTCCGCTTTACCTGCATCCCGAAAAACTCGCTGCTCCGATATCGGAGCATTCTTGTCGATTTGAGGCGACAAAATCAAGCTCCGAAACCGGAGCAAATCACATGAACGTTGTTGGTCCTCAGGTCCGTAAAATCCGGGAAACCCAAAGTCTGACGCAAGAAGCGTTGGTTGCAAGGTGCAATGTACTCAAATGGGATGTATCGCGAGGGACGCTTGCGAAAATCGAGTCACAAGTCAGACGAGTAACAGATGACGAAGTGGCTCTACTGGCCAAAGCTCTACGTGTCGATATCCGCGAGCTTTATTCACAACGACCGTTGCATTCTCCGAAGTAAGCTCCGCGCATCGATTAAGGTCAAGGTGCTGTACTCGTAGCAACCTGACCGAGGAAACATTCCGTGTGCTTCTTCACCTATGCGTATACGAACTCTCACTGGCCGATCCCCGCAACCTTCGTACGTGTCCGAAATATATTTCGCATTCAATCCTTCAAACATATTCGCCAAAACTCTGTGCTCTATTTCGAACTCACGAACTGGCACGTCATCATCCTCACTGTACTTCAAGTAAAGAACTGGCATCAGAACCCTCCCAGAATATTGAACAAGTCGGGCGGCCAAGCACAACCACCCAACATTTCCGTACGCAGTTTGAACCGTCGGGCCACATTCTCCTATTCAACCTACGGCCGCTCAAAAGCTTTGTTTTTTCCTTCCGATGCAAGTAAATACTCATTAACCCTGTCACCTAATAACTGGTAATTTTTTGCAAGCTCCCGGTAGTGATCAACGTCTCTTCGATACGAACCGAACTTGTAAATGCCCGCAGCGCCTTTAGCTTCTTTATCCAAACATTCGCAGATGTGATGAAGGGTCTCTATCGTCAAAAGTAAAGCAGTAACGTACTCCGAAAAAAAAGCTGGTATAGATAAATTTCCGGCGATGTCTTTACGAACTCGACTTAAGGTCGCAGCGACACCGGATAGCTCCGCTGCGTGCTCGGCATAATCGACGGGCAGGAATATTCCTGGAATCGGCAGAAGTTTTCGCCATGAAAATGAAAAAACCGCGTCGTGGACCAACACGTACCTTCGTAGTGCAAAATAGACATCGGCTATATCTGAAGAATTTCCACCCGTCATAGCGATCCTCGTCCTCGTAGCACCCCAACCAGCATAGGCCACATACGGTACCGATAGTTCGATTACACCGCTATAATGCCGCCTCGCACCGCGCCCGGTCTCCGGGAGCGGATTTTTGCGTTCACCGGATTCTCAACCGCTTCATCCTGCTGATTACATGACAAAAAAATGCTGAAACCCAACCTTCCCGCGAACGGCCAGGAAATCCACTGGGGCCAGTTGTACGGCTCAGCATCCGCGCTCGCAATCGCCGAGGCCGCTCGCGATGCGGATCGTCCGCTGCTGGTGATCTGTTCCAGCGCGCAAATGGTCGAGCGCATGGAAAGCGAGCTCGGTTTCCTGCTGGAAAGTGAAAACCTTCCGGTGTTTCCGTTCCCCGACTGGGAGACGCTGCCTTACGACGTTTTTTCGCCGCACCAGGACATCATCTCGCGACGGCTCGCGACGCTGAATCGTCTTGAAGGCATGAAGCGCGGCATCGTGGTTGCCGCAGCCGGCGCGTTGCTGAACCGGCTCGCGCCGCGAAGCTGGCTGGATGGCGCGAGCTTCGTGATGGATCGCGGCGATCAGCTGGATGTCGAGGCGCTGCGCACGCGCCTTGAAGCATCCGGATACAACTATGTCTCGCAAGTCATGGAGCACGGCGAGTTCGCGGTGCGCGGCTCGTTGTTCGATGTGTTCCCGATGGGTTCGCCGCTGCCGTTTCGTATCGATCTGTTCGACGACGAGATCGACAGCATTCGCAGCTTCGATCCGGAAACGCAGATCTCGAAAGAAAAGCTCGACAAGGTGCGACTGCTGCCAGCGCGCGAATTCCCCCTGCACAAGGAAGCCATCCGCGATTTCCGCAATCGTTACCGCGCGCGTTTCGAGGGCGATCCTGCGCGCAGCCAGATCTACAAATCCGTGTCCGATGGCATCGCACCGGCCGGCATCGAATATTATCTGCCGTTGTTTTTTGAAAGTACGTCATCGCTGTTCGATTACCTGCCCGCTAACACGGTTGTCTGCGAATTCGATACCGTCAACGACGCTTTCGAAAACACGCGCGCGCAGATCGAGGATCGTTACGAACAACGTCGCGGCGATATCGAAAGGCCATTGCTCGCACCGGATGCGATCGCGTTCACGCAACAGGAAATTCGTTCGAAGATAGAGCAGCACGCGCACGTGCGCATCCAGTCTTTTGAGCTGACGGGCGATGGTGCGAATCTCGGCAGCGCGCAGCCGCCCGAGTTGCGCCTGAACAGTCATCTCGAAGAACCGGCGCGCGTGCTGCTGGATTTTCTCGGCAAGTACACGGGCCGCGCCTTGTTTGTCGCCGAATCTACCGGCCGGCGCGAAACGCTGCTGGAGCTGTTGCGCAAGCGAAAACTGGAAGTGAAAACTGCCGTGAGCTGGCGGGAATTCATCGATGGCGATGAAAGAATCACTGTCTGCGTCGCGCCCTTGCAGGAAGGCATTCATCTTCCACAGCAAGGCATAACGGTCGTCTCGGAACAGCAGGTCTTCGGCGAGCGCGCGAAGACGCGCACGCGTCGACGCGCGGCGCGCGATCCCGCCGCCATCATTCGCGATCTCACCGATCTTTCCGAAGGCGCACCGGTTGTGCACGAAGAACACGGTGTCGGCCGTTACCGTGGATTGAAGACGCTGGATGTCGGTGGACAGTCCGCGGAGTTCCTGACGCTGGAATACGCCGGCGGCGACAAGCTCTACGTGCCCGTGCAATCGCTGCATCTCGTCTCGCGCTACACGGGAACCTCGCCGGAAAGTGCGCCGGTGCATCGCCTTGGTTCCGAGCAATGGAGCAAGGCGAAACGCCGCGCTGCGGAGAAGGCGCGCGATGCCGCTGCCGAGTTGCTGGATATTTACGCGCGTCGCGCCGCACGACAAGGACATGCCTTCGCAATCAACGAAGCGGAATACGACCGGTTCGCGAACGATTTTCCGTTCGAGGAAACCCCCGATCAGGAAACAGCGATTGGTTTTGTGATTTCCGATCTCGCGCGTAAGCAGCCGATGGATCGCGTCATCTGCGGCGACGTCGGATTTGGCAAGACGGAGGTCGCGTTGCGCGCGGCATTCGTCGCCGTGCAGGCGGGAAAACAGGTTGCGGTGCTCGTACCGACCACCCTGCTCGCTCAGCAGCATTTCCAGACCTTCCAGGATCGTTTCGCGGACTGGCCCGTGAAGATCGAAGCGCTGTCTCGCTTTCGAACCGGCAAGCAGCAAACGGAAATCCTGCAAGGTCTTGAAAACGGCAAGGTCGATGTTGTCGTCGGCACACACGGCTTGCTGTCGAACAAGGTGAAGTTCAAGGATCTCGGGCTTGTCATCGTCGATGAAGAGCAACGTTTCGGCGTGCGTCACAAGGAGCAGCTGAAAAAACTGCGCGCGGAAGTCGACGTGCTCACGCTGACCGCAACGCCGATTCCGCGCACGCTGAACATGTCACTCGCCGGCATTCGCGATCTCTCGATCATTGCCACGCCGCCGGAAGAACGTCTTTCGGTAAAGACCTTTGTTTCCGAATGGAACGACGCGCTGATCCAGGAAGCGCTGCTGCGCGAAATCAAGCGCGGCGGCCAGGTTTACTTCGTGCACAACGAAGTGCAGACCATCGAGAAGTTCAAGTTGAAGCTTGAAGCGCTGGTGCCGGATGCGGACGTTCGCATCGCGCATGGCCAGATGCACGAACGTGAACTCGAACAGGTGATGCTGGATTTCTATCACCGCCGCTTCAACGTGCTGCTCTGCACGACGATTATCGAGTCCGGCATCGACGTGCCGAGCGCGAACACCATCGTGATTCATCGCGCCGACAAGTTCGGTCTTGCGCAGTTGCACCAGATGCGCGGACGCGTCGGCCGCTCGCACCATCGCGCCTATGCCTACCTGCTCACGCCGCCGAAAGGCGCGATGACCGCCGATGCGGTGAAGCGACTTGAAGCGATCGAATCTTTGGAAGATCTCGGCGCCGGTTTCACGCTCGCAACCCACGATCTTGAAATTCGCGGCGCGGGCGAGTTGCTCGGCGAGGAACAGTCCGGCCAGATCCAGGAAGTCGGTTTCACCTTGTACAGCGAGTTGCTGGAACGCGCGGTCAACGCACTGAAAAAAGGCGAAGTGCCGGATCTCGACCGCCCGCTGGACCACGGCCCCGAAATCGAACTGAAGATTCCCGCGCTGCTGCCCGCCGATTACATGCCCGACGTTCACATGCGCCTCGTGCTGTACAAGCGCATCGCTTCGGCACCGGATCATGCAACGCTGGATGAATTGCAAGTGGAGATGATCGACCGCTTCGGCCTGCTTCCGGAGCCGGCGAAAAATCTTTTCCGTCTCGCGGAACTGAGACTGAAAGCAACACCACTCGGCATCGCCAAGATCGAAGCCGGACCGTCCGGCGGGCGGCTGGTGTTCACCTCGAAACCGGCCGTCGATCCGATGGCGATCATCAATCTTGTTCAACGCGAAAGCCGCACGTACAAGCTTGATGGGCAGGAAAAATTGCGATTCGTCACGGAACTTGAAGAACCGGAGGAACGCTTCGAATTCGTGCGCGATCTGCTTGACCGCCTCAAGCCCGAAAAAACGGCAGCCGCGTGAAGCGCGTCGTGAACTGCGCGCGGACTCGCGCTAGACTCGTCCCTGATCGAATGATGCAACCACAACGGAGATACGCCGTGCGCCATCTGACCGCCGCTGTTCTTGTCCTCGGGAGCCTGCCGTTGTTCGCCGCCGAGCCAATCGAGGAAGAAACGATCACCTGGTATGACGTGGAACTCATCGTATTCCGCAACCTCGACACGCGCAGCGCTGAAACCTGGCCGGCCGATGGCGGCGCGCCGGCGGTAGAGAAGGCGCGCCCGCTGTTCCCGCCGGCGGAAACACGCGACGCGCGTGAACCGGCAGATGAAGACAGCAACGTCGCCGCACCGGACGCGTCGAGTTATCCCGAAACACCAACGCCGTTCGTTCCACTGGATGAATCGGCGTACCAGTTGAACGGCATCGTGGACAGCCTGCGGCTGTCATCAAAATACGAGCCGATCCTGCATGTCGCATGGACGCAACCGCCGCTGGAACGCGACGACGCGCCTTACTTGCGCGTCACGCTGCCCGGCTCACTGGAAACCGAAAATCCGTTCGCGAATCCAGCGACCGATAACGGACAACCGTTGCTCGGCGCGCTGGATGACAACAATGCGTTCGATGATTCGAACCTGCAGGACCCGCCGATCGAAACGCCCGAGTTCCTGACGAATGAAGATCAGGGCCCGCAACTCGTTCGTCCGCTCGATGGCGTCGTGCAGTTATCGGTGAGCCGTTACCTGCATCTCGATCTCGATCTGATCTACCTGCCGGATGACATCAACCTCGCGGTGCTCGGCGACATGCCTGCTGCGACTCGTCAATGGACGGAAGAAAAAGAATTTGCGCGCGAGCGTCGTCATCGCGCGATCATTGATGCGCTCGCGCGCGGCGACATCACGCTCATGGAAGCCGAAATTCTCGCGCTGGAACCGGAGCAGGATGTCTTCCAGGGATTCCGGCTGAGCCAGTACCGCCGCCTGCGCAGTGGCGACATTCACTACTTCGACCATCCGGTTTTCGGCGCGATCGTCAAAGTAACGCCGCGCGAAGTCTCTGCGCGCCTGCTTGAAACGGAACTTCCGCGGCCGCAGTAACACACAGGAGGAGCGCGCCATGACATTCCGCCACGCCGACGACCTGCCGAACCCCCTTCGCCGCCGCGTGTTGCGCTACGGCGTCGGCGCGCTTGGCGCAATCGCGGCGGGAAAATTGCTGGTCGGCTGTCGCAGCGGCGGCTTGCCTGTCATACCGCGGCAACTGCAGGAATCCGGGGTCGATGGCTTGTTCGTGCCGGAAGGTTTCTCTGCGCGCGTCATTGCGCACAGCAGTTCGCCCGTCGTGGCCGGTCTCGGTTTTCTGTGGCACGCAGCACCGGATGGCGGCGCCGTTTTCCCCGCCGATGATGGCGGCTGGGTTTACGTGTCGAACAGCGAAATGAAAGACGGCGCCGGCGGTGCGAGCGCGGTACGCTTCGATGCATCCGGTGAAATCGTCAATGCTTACGGAATATTGAAAGGCACGCATCGCAACTGCGCGGGCGGACCAACGCCCTGGGACACCTGGCTTTCCTGTGAAGAGGTCGATAAAGGCCATGTCTGGGAGTGCGATCCGTTCGGCGCGCGTCCGCCGCGCGAGTTGCCCGCGCTCGGCGCGTTCGTGCATGAAGCGGCTGCGGTCGATCCGGAAACCTTCCGCATCTATCTCACCGAAGACCTTCCCGACGGACGCTTCTATCGATTCACGCCGGCATCCATCGCCGGGAACATCCCCGATCTTGAAAGTGGTGTGCTGGAAGTTGCGGAAGTCAACGGCGATGACGGCGGTGACGTCAGCTGGCATCGTGTTGACGACCCGGATGCGACGTCCACGCCAACGCGTCACCAGGTGCCGCAAAGCACGGAATTCAATGGCGGTGAAGGCGCGTGGCATTCGGATGGAATCATTTACTTCACCACCAAGGGCGACGGCCGCGTCTGGGCGTACGATATCGAAGCGGCCTTGCTTCGCCTGCTTTACGACAACGACAGTTTTGTGGACCCGGTGTTGACCGGCGTCGATAACGTCACCGTCTCGCAGGCCGGCACGGTTTACGTTGCCGAAGACGGCGGCAACATGCAGATTGTCGCCATCAATCCCGCGCAAGATGTCTTTCCCGTCGTTCAACTTGTCGGTCATCGCGATTCGGAAGTCACCGGGCCTGCCTTCGATCCTTCCGGTACGCGACTTTATTTCAGCTCGCAGCGTGGCAGGAGCGGCTTGTCGTTTGATGGCGTTACTTACGAAGTGACAGGACCTTTCGGCTGATGTGGAAATCCCTCCCCGACCCTTCCTTTGGAAAAGGGAGGGAGCTCCTCGTTCGGCTGCGTTGAAATCTGGATCAACGAAGCTTGCGAAAGCAGTAGAAAAGCAAATCCCTCCCCGGCCCTCCCTTTGAAAAAGGGAGGGAGCTCCTCGTTCATCAGTGTTGGAACCTGAATCAACGAATCACGCGAAAGCGGTGAAGTGGCAATCCCTGCGCGGTCTTCCCTTCGGAAAAGGGAGGGAAATCTTCGTTTCAACATGTCGAAGTCCGGAACAACGAATCTTGCGAAAGTGCAGGAAGAAGGCAGCCCCCTTTGAAAAAGGGGGCCGATGTGCGCAGCACAGCGGGGGGATTTTCCTCTTCGAGCACGCCTCATCTCAACACGCGAAAAATTTCTGCAAGCACCGCATCCAGCTCGCACATCACCTGCCGGTTATCAAAGCGCACGACGTTGAAGCCCAACGCTCCAAGCTTCGCCGTCCTGCTTGCATCCTGTTCGCGCGCATCCGCCTCGAAATGCCGTCCGCCATCAACTTCAACGATCAGCCGTGCAGTGGGCGCAAGGAAATCGACGATGAACTCGGCAATTGGCCGTTGCCGATAGAAACGCACGCCGAGCTGGTCGCGACGCAAGTGCTTCCAGAGTTTCTGTTCCGCAAGTGTCTGATTGTTTCGCAGTGTCCGCGCGAGCGGCTTGAGATCCTTTCGATAGCGCATTTTTTTCGTCCTTGAATGAAATCCCTCCCCGACCCTCCCTTTGGAAAAGGGAGGGAGCTCCTCGTTCAGCTTTGTCGAAATCCGAATCAACGAATCTTGCGAAAGCTATAGAAGAAAGCAAATCCCTCCCCAGCCCTCCCTTTGAGAAAGGCAGGGAGCTCCTCGTTCAGCTTTGTCGAAATCCGAATCAACGAATCTTGCGAAAGCTATAGAAAAAAGCAAATCCCTCCCCAGCCCTCCCTTTGGGAAAGGGAGGGAGTTCCTCGTTCAGCTTTGTCGAATCCGAGTCAACAAATCTTGCGAAGGCGCTAGAAATGCGAATCCCTCCCCGGCCCTCCCTTTGGAAAAGGGAGGGAGTACTCCGTTCAACATTAACGAAGTCTCGAGCATGAAGGCTTGCGTCGATGATGAACGAAGGCAGCCCCCTTTGAAAAAGGGGGCCGATGCGCGAAGCGCAGCGGGGGGATTTACAGGAACTTCAAAGCTTCGGCAACGCGGCCGCCAGCAACATCGTAACTCTCTCCATTCCCGCACGCAGGCTGCGTTCGATATCGGTATGAATATCAACGTCACCACGCCCCGCCGCCCAATTCGCAATTACCGCGCAGGTGGCGTAGGAAAGTTCGAGTTCGCGCGCAAGCGCGGTTTCCGGCATGCCGGTCATGCCGACGAGGTCGCAACCATCGCGTTCCAGCTTGTCGATTTCCGCTGCGGTCTCAAGACGCGGCCCTTGCATTGCGCCGTAAACGCCGCCTTCCACGGCATCGAGTTTCGCACTACGAGCAGCCTCGACAAGGACACTGCGGCAATCGGGACAATACGGCTGTGTGAAATCGATGTGCGTGACTTTATCGAGATCATTTTCGAAGAAGGTATGAAACCGGTCGTAAGTGTAATCGATGATCTGCTCGGGAAACGCGATCTTGCCCGGAGACATGTCGCGGCGAATACCGCCGACGGCCGCGACGGAGACAATCCGTTTCACGCCAAGCGATTTCAGCGCCCAGAGATTCGCGCGGTAATTCACCTTGTGCGGCGGAATGGTATGGCCATAACCGTGACGCGCGAGAAAAGTGATGTCGCAACCGTTCAGCCGGCCGTGCGTAATTGGCCCGGACGGTTCGCCGAACGGCGTGTAAACCACTTCGCGGCGCGTGATTTCCAGCTCGGGAAGATTGGCGAGACCCGTGCCGCCGATGATTGCAATTTCCGACATGCTGTTTTCCGTTGTTATTTGCTTTGGCCAAGCGCGTAGAGCGCCGGCAACTGGCGAAAGTGTTCCTTGTAATCCATGCCGCAACCGAATACGTAACGGTTCTCCACGGCAAGCCCGACAAAATCTGCATCGACTGCCGCGGGATGGCCAAGCTGCTTTTGCACCAGGACGGCCGAACGCACGTCGCTCGCTCCCTGCTCGCGACAGAATGCGATCAGCGATCGCAAGGTGATGCCTTCATCAAGAATGTCGTCGACAAGCAGTACGTCGCGGCCTCGCAAGGATTTTCGCGGTCGCGCGATCCATTCCAGTTGTTCACCGGTCGTTCCGCCGCGATAGCGCGTTGCATGGATGTAATCGATCTCGAGCAGGAAATCGAACCGGGGCAACAACCAGCCGGCGGGCACGAGACCGCCGTTCATGACAACGAGCACCAGCGGATGCCGGTCAAGAAAATGCACGTTGATCATCGTGGCAAGGTTTTCGATCGCCGACTGCACGGCGGCCGCATCGTGCAGGCAGTCTGCCTCGGCGAGCACGCGCTTCAATTCTTCCGCGCTGGCAGGCGTCATGCTTGCTCATCTCCGCGTTCCGCGCCTTCAAGACGCAATGCTTCCGGCATCAGCAGCCGGCGTGTCGGCAACGCCACTTTCGCGCCGTGACCGTCGATGATCCGGCCGATCTTCAACAACACGTCCTGCTTGATCTCGTGGTACTCCGCCCAGACGCGCGTCGTCGTGAACGCATAAATGAAGAAGTTAACACCCGACTCGCCGAACGCATCGAAGTTCACCATCAAGGTGCTCTTCTGATCGATCCCTTCGTGATTGCTCATCATTTCCCGGACGTCATTGACGATGCCTTCGATGTTGTCGAAATCGTCATAACGAATCCCGATCGTCTCGAAAATGCGGCGCGCGAACATTCTTGAAGGATTCTCGACGACGATGTTCGAGAATACGGCGTTCGGTACGTACAAGGGACGTTGATCAAATGTGCGAATGCGCGTCGAACGCCAACCGATGCGCTCCACGGTACCTTCGATTTCCTTGTCCGGTGAACGTATCCAGTCGCCTACCTTGAACGGCTTGTCGAGATACACCGTCATGCCGCCAAAGAAATTCGCGAGCATGTCCTTGGCGGCAAAGCCAATCGCAATGCCGCCGATGCCGCCAAACGCGAGAATGCCGCCTATGCTGAAACCGAGCGTCTGCATGAGCACGAGCACAGCCGTGATAACCACCGAGGCGCGCATCAACTTGCCGATGGCGTCGACCGCAGTCTGGTCGAACTGCGCTTCCTGCTGAATGCGTTTCTGGATGAAGTTGTTTTCCACTTTGCGGATGAAGCGCAACAGGAACCAGGCGAGGATCGTCACAACGCCGATGGCTCTCGCCTCATCGACATAGAAATAAACTTCCGCCTCTGTCTGGCGTGAGATCAGTTCCGCGGCGAGCGTGATGCCAACCAGCCAGATGAATACTGACGCCGGCTTGCGGATCGCATCGAACAAGGCGTCATCCCAGGGATTCACCGTGCTGCGCGTTTTTGCGCCGAGCTTGCTCGTCACGATGCGCTGGACCATGTCCAGGATCAGCGCGATGAAAACGATCGCGAAGACTTTCGCTGCCAATCCCCAGCCGCCGGGTATGTTGCCGATGTTTTCGAGAAATTCAGGAAGTTCCATTACGTCAGGTCCAGTTGTAATTCATCATCTCCGTTCCTGCTCGCGAGCGCATTGCGCGCATCCCGCCATTCCGGCCGCGCCTGCAAATCGGCGAGCGAATAATTCGCGCGGCCATGCATTCGCACCAGTCGCAACTGCGCGACCGGATCGTCATGCTCGCCGAAACCATCGAGAATCTGCATGACGCCTTCGCGATTGTTGCAGACCGGCAGCATGTCGCAACCTGCATGCAGCGCCTGGCGTGCACGCGCGTTGTAGTCGCCAAGACCCGCCGCGCCTTCCATGCTGAGATCATCGCAGAACACCGCACCCTGGAATCGCAAGCCGTCGCGCAGTTCCTGCTTGATCCATCGCGGCGAAAAACTCGCAGGCAATTCATCAATCTTTGGATAGACAACGTGCGCCATCATGATCGCGGCCAGCTTGTTCGCAATCAACCGCGCGAACGGCACCATATCGCGTTGTTTCAGCGTGACGTAATCGCGTTCATCCACGGGCAGCTCGAGATGCGAATCCGCCGCGATGCCACCGTGACCCGGAAAATGTTTTCCGGTTGCGGCCATGCCCGCGCGTTTCATGCCGCGCGTCCAGCTTGATGCGAGTTGCGTCACGCCTTCAATGCTGCGATGAAATGCGCGATCACCAATGATGGAGCTCACACCAAGATCGAGATCCAGCACCGGCGCGAAGCTGATGTCGATACCAAGCGCCAGGCATTCCGCGGCCATCAACCAGCCGCCCTGCTCCGCCGCCTTCAAACCTGCCGCGTGATCGTCGTTGTACAGCCGGCCATAAATTTTCGCCGGTGGCAATACCGTGAAACCTTCCCGAAAGCGCTGCACGCGGCCGCCTTCATGATCGACCGCGACCAGAAGCCGAGGCGTGCGCAAGGCATGAATCTCCGCGATCAACGTAGCGAGTTGTTCGATGGATTCGAAATTGCGCGTGAACAGGATGATGCCGCCGACCAGCGGATGGCGCAGGACCTCGCGATCTTCCTCAGTGAGCGAAGTTCCGGCGATGTCGATCATGAGAGGACCGAGACTCATTTCGTTCTTCCGCACACGTTACGATTCGCGGCTGGAAGCCGCTCCCACAGTGCTTCGATAACCGCCATCTCGTGTCTCACGTTTTAGCTCTCATGAATATCCACCGTTGTCCCGACTTCGACAAGATCGAACAGCTCGGCGACGTCATCGTTCCTCATCCGCACGCAACCGTGCGAACGCGGCAGGCCCATCGGTTCCGTGTCCGGCGTGCCGTGAATGTAAATGAAGCGTTGTTTCGATTCGGCATTGGCGTCTTCACAACCGTCCAGCCAGAGAATGCGCGTCAGTATCCAGTCGCGATCGGGGTTCGCGGCGGCGAGTTCCGGCGACCACACTTCGCCGGTCGGCTGGCGGGCAATGAACACTGCACCCGGCGGCGCGTGTGCGCCGATTTTCTCGGCAATAACGTGGCGGCCGCGCGGCGTGCACTCGGAACTAGGCTGTTCGCCCGCACCGTTCAGTGCGGTCGAGACAGAATACATCGCCACGACGTTACCACCTTCGTGAAGTTCCAACCGTTGCGCGGAAAGACGGATAACGATGGATTTGTCGTTCATGTTCGTCCCTCCCCGGCCGTTTTCGAGACGATGGCACTCATTATATACAAGCCGTTCCTCAGGATCGCGTGAACACCGCGATCGACTCGACATGCGCGGTATGCGGAAACATGTCCATTACGCCGGCCTTTTCGAGTTCGTAGCCTTTCTCGTGCACGAGGATGCCGGCGTCACGCGCCAGCGTGCCCGGATGACAGGACACGTAAACGATGCGTTCGGGGCCGTGCCGGCCTGGCGAAAACCGTTCAATCCGCCGGCAGATTTCCTCCGCACCCGCGCGCGGCGGATCCAGCAGCACACGATCGTAGTCGCGCTTCGCCCAGGCGAAATCACGAACGTCTTCGAAAAGGTTCGCCGTGAAAAATTCTGCGTTGGAAATATTGTTGCGTGTCGCATTTTCGCGTGCGTGTTTTACCAGCGATTCATCGCCTTCGACGCCGGTTACCGACGCGGCATGACGCGCGATCGGCAGTGAAAAATTGCCGAGACCGCAGAAAAGATCCAGCACGTCCTGCTTGCCATCAAGTTCCAGTAGCGCGAGCGCGTGATCGATCATCGCGTTGTTGATGCTGCGATTGACCTGGATGAAATCACCGGGTTCGAACTGCAGGCGAACATCGTGCGCGGGAATATCGAAATATAACGGTTCGTCATTATCTTCGAGCGGCGCGATGGAGTCCGGTCCTTTTGGCTGAAGGTAAAAACGGATGCCGTGTTTTTGACCGAACGTCGCGAGCTTCTGCAGATCATCCGGCGTGAGCGGATCGAGATGCCGCACGACAATGGCAACGGCGTTGTCCGCCACCGACACTTCGAACTGCGGAATGCGTTCGGGAATGGAAAGCGCCGTGACAAGTTCGGCGAGCGGTCGCAGCAGACCGCCGACTTTCGCATCCAGTACCTGGCAGGATTCGATTTCCGCGAGATGCGGTGAATGCCGTTCACGAAAACCGACCAGCATGCGCTGCTTCCTGCGCACCCATTTCACGCCAAGACGAGCGCGACGACGGTATCCCCACACTTCCGCCGTCAACGGCCGAAGCCATTCCTTCGGCGCAACTTTTCCAATTCGTTCGAGATTATCCGCGAGCACTTTCTGTTTCGCGCGAACCTGCGCGTCCGATGAGAGATGCTGCATCGTGCAGCCGCCGCACGTTCCGAAATGCGCGCAGCGTGGCGCGACGCGATCCGTCGACGCATTCTCGATGGACAAAACCTGCGCTTCGTCGAATTTCCGATGCGGCTTCACATGCCGAAATGTCGCGAGCTCCCCTGGCAACGCGCCATCGACGAACACAGTCTTGCCGTCCACGCGTGCCACGCCGCGTCCGTCGTGGCTGATGTCTTCAATGCGCGCCGTGGATTCCCGTGGCGGCTTGCGCCTCCTCACCGCCCACTCTCCCAGGCCTCCAGGTATTCCGTGAAATGCGGCTTGTTCTCCGCGCGCAGATAATCCTTCAGGCGCGCAATCGCGGCGTCGCATTCATCCGGGTTGAGCTTGCCGCGCATGAGTTCGAACCGCAGGTACACGAGATAGGTGTTGATGACATCGGTTTCGCAATAATCGCGGATCGCACCTATCCCGCCATCCAGCCAGGTATCGAAGACTTTCGAGCCATCCATGCCGAGCTTGCCGGGAAATCCGCAGAGCACGGCGATCTGATCAAGCTTCGCCGCCGCGCGCGGCTGGTAGGCCGCGAGCACGTCCATGAGATCAAGGTGACGCCAGTGAAAACGGCTGAGGTAATTGTTCCAGCGGAAGGATTGATCCGACTCGCCCATCTCCCAGTACCGCGGCGCGGAAATGCCGTGCGCGAGCGCGCGGTAATGCAGCACCGGCAAATCGAAACCGGAACCATTCCAGGAAACGAGGTCCGGCGTGTAGCGATCCAGCCCATCGTAAAAACGTTTCACGAGTTCGGCTTCCGGCGCATCCGGCTCGCCCAGCGACCAAACCTTTACAGAATCATGGTTTGCGAGCACGCAGGAGATCGCGACAACGCGATGCAGATGCAGCGGCAGGAAATCGTGTCCCGCCTCGTTGCGGCGCAGATGAAACATCGCCCGCGCGGTGTCCGCGTCATCCAGGCCTTGCAGGCCATGCAGCCGCCGTCCGGTTTCAAGATCCGGCACGGTTTCGATATCGAAAACCAGGACACTCATCGATCACCCCTTGTCAAAATGCGCGGCCAAGTCTAGCAGAAGCATTTGCGGCGCTTATTTGCTTCCCGCCGCCATGCTGGCTATAAAACCCCGCTGTTTCTGTCTGCCTTGGGGAAAATAATGCGGATCCGTCGCGCGGCTACGCTGGCCTGCACTTTCGAAGGTGACAAGCCGGTACTGCACAACTTCCTGACCCGGGAAATGTTCACGATTGATGCAAGCATGCTCGATGTGCTCGCGTTGCTCGATGACTGGACAAGCATGGACGACGCGCTCGCCCGCCTGCCCGGCTCGCCCCAAACGGCTGCTGCAACGCTGCGCGAATTGCTCGCCCGTGAACTGGTGCTGGTGGAGTCGAGCCCGGCCGCCGAGCGCGACGCGCGCTATCGCGACACCTGGCGCTGGGGAACCGTGGCGGGTTTCTATCACTTCGGATTACGCGATTCGCCGTTCCTGGATGGCGAGGCCACGGTGGATCGTCTGCGCAGTTTCGGCGGCCCGGCGACATCCCCGCCGCTGTTGAAATCGAACCGCGAGTTCGCCGAAGTCGCGCCGCTGCCCGCCTTCGATGCCAAGGACGATTTCTTCAAGGTGCTCCACCAGCGCCGCAGCCTACGAAAGTTCACCGGAAAAGCGATTTCGCAAGCCGCACTCGCCGACTGCCTGTTCGCCGGCAACGGCTACAAGGAAACGCTGGATGCGGGCGAATACGGCAACTTGCCGTTGACCATGACGCCCTCCGGTGGCGCGCGGAATCCCTTCGAGCTGTACGTTTACGTCCGCAATGTGGGTGGCCTGCGGCCCGGTTTTCATCATTATTCGGCGGCAGAACACTCGCTCGGCTTCCTGCACGACCGCGAACTGCCGGAACCGGAAACGCTCCTCGGCAACCAGCCCTGGACGAACAAGGCCGCCGCCATCGTTTTCCTCTGTGCGAACTTTCCCCGGCCGGCCTGGAAATACCGCCAGGCGCTGGCCTACCGCGTGGTGCTGATGGAAGCCGGCTGCATCACGCAGAATATCCAGCTCGCCGCGACGTATCGCGGCATCGCCGCCGCCCCTACCGGCGCACTCGCCGAGTCCGCCATCGAAAACGTGCTGGAGCTGGAAGAAATCACGCAGGCGGCGCTGTTCGCGGTGGTTCTTGGCGATCCTCGCGAGAATTCCGCATGAAATCGTCCCCACGCCTTGCCCCATGCGGGCTTTACCGTGCATATTTCACATAAGCAGGGATTCTTGATTCATGCAAAACGAGCAATCCGCCGAACTTTTGGCCTCCGTGCGCATCCTGGACGCGCCCGTCCGCGACATGCTCGCGGAGGATTTGCCGCGACAACTGGCGGCAATTCACACGGCGCTGGGTGTCGCCGACCTCGCCACAGCGCGACTGGAAGTCCACGCCGTGCGAGGCTCGGCCGCGTTCTGCAAGCTCGCCAGGTTGCGGGATGCAGCGGCGGCGCTGGAAAACTCGCTGATAAATAACGAAAAGAATGCCGAACACATCAGAGCATTCGAAAACAACATAAAAAGTGTCCTTCATGCACTGGAACATGCAAAAGAAAACACTGGGTAGGGGCCCAAGGAGCATCTCATGCCGAATTACCGCAAACGTTTCACTCGAAAGGAATTCCAGGAGGAATACGCCACGCACCTGCGCGATGTGCCGCCAGGCCTGTTGAGATCAAAAAAACGGCTGGAGGCCGCAGCCGGCATCAAGGCCGGTTATTACGAGGAGGCACTGGCCGCACTCGACGAGGCCGTTGCGCGTATCAAGCAGATCGCGGTCACGCATCCAGACAAGATCGTGCAGGAAGATGCCGACGTCGCAATCAAGCAGATCACTGCAGCAATCGATACTTACGGCGAAGCATCCATGGCACAGAACAACAGCTGGGACGGTGGCGACTAGATCCGTTTTCCGTTCGCATGGCGGGCCGCCTGCGCGCGGCCCGCATTATTTCCTGCGTCATTTCAGGCGGTGTCTGCTTCGATGTGCCGATGGTTTCTGACGTTATTCTTGCTGTGCCCTCTGCTTTTGCCTTTCAGTGCACACGGCGAGGAACTGCCGCTTTCGTTCGCCCTGCATAACCTGCATTTCGAGAAGTTCGGGCCACAAGGCATGAATATCGAAGCGGTTGTGCATGCGGTGCACCGCGACCGCGATGGCCGCCTGTGGATTGGAACGGAAGGCGGCCTGTATCTCTACGACGGGCATGAACTTCGCGTCTTCAATCAGAACGCCGGCGAGCGCAGCAGGTTGCCGGACTATTTCGTCAAGGCCATCGCGGAGGCAGACGGCACCATCTGGATCGGCACTTGGGGTGGCGGTCTTGCCTGGTTCGACGAAGCCACGCGCAGCACGCACGTTCCCGATGTTCGCCGCGCCGAAGACGGCAGCGACATCGAGTTCGACAACAAGATCTGGTCGATGGCGGCGGACTCCCAGGGACAGCTCTGGCTGGGCACATTTTCCTCGGGTCTGTTCCGTTTCGATCCCGCGACCGGCGAGCTGCGCTCGATCTTCCGGATACCGTCACAAGGCAGGCAAATCGGGAACCGTATCGACTCACTGTTCATTGACGACAAGGACCGCGTCTGGTTCGCGCCCTACCGCAATGGCTTGCACGTACTGGATGCCGACACGGGTAAACCGGTCAACGATATCGACACCACGCATCTTCAGCAGGGAATGAACGATGGGATCGTTCGCGATATCAGCGCGTTTCCGGATGGTCGCATCGTGATCCTTTACGAAAGCTCCATGAAAGTTCTTGATGACGACGGCGCGGTGCTCGCGGACATCGCGATTCCCTGGAAAGAAGCCAGCCAGTCCCTCCTGGAAGCTCGCCCGTACGGCGAAAATTCGGTCCTGGTCGGCACTGACAAGGGCACTCTGTACGTAAACAGTGTCTCCGGAGAAATTGTGCCCTTGCCGACCGGCGCGCATCCTCATGCGATGGAAGCTGGCATCACCTGGGACATGGATCTTGCCGCAAACGGCGACTTGCTGATCGGTGGTTCGCAAGGCGTCTGGATCGTGCCAGCGATTTCCCGCCAGTTCTGGACAATCAACGGCATCGAGGGAAACGAGCACGCGTTTTTTCAGACGACGCGCGCGATTGCACGCGTGGACGACAAGCTCTATCTGAATGATGAGAGCGCAATTTTCGAAATCGCTTTTGACGGCCGGCTGGCCGCACCACGCATCCTTCAGGGCCGACTCGTCGGCGACAAGCCGGTCAGGACGGTGAACTGGATGACGCTCGTACCGGATCAGGGCGGTTTATGGATCAGCACGGACGGAGGAGCCATGCACATGAATCTTGACGGCGAGATCACGCCGCTGAAGGATTTTTCGGGGCTGCTCCATACACTGCTGTTTGATCCGCGCACGAGCACGCTGCTGTTGAACACGAAACTTGGCATCCATGTCATCGATCCCGCCATTGACGTGCTCGAGGTCAGCCGCGGATCGCTTGAGAATACGCCTGCGCATACGCAAACCCGCACGGCCAATCATCTGTCTTTCGGTCGCCACGAAGACATCTGGGCCGGCTCGTTCACAGGGCTCAACCGTTACGATCGCAATACCCATGAACAACTCACCGTATTCACCGACGCTTTCAGCGACAGTGAAATATGGAACAAACCCTTTGTCACCTTCGTGCACCCGCTCGCCGATGACGAAGCCTTGATCGGCACCGGCGACGGCGTGTTCCGCGCCGAGCTGGACGATACCGGCACAATCTCGGGTCTCGCACGGTTATTCAGTGAAACGCCGCTGGCCGCCACCGCATTTTCGGGTGTTTTCGAATCGAAACCCGGCACACTCGTACTATTCAGCGGTCACGGCTTCGTCAACTATCACCTTGAAAGCGGCACGTTCGAACTGATAACCCAGGACGATGGTGTACCCAGTTATCAGCCCTACATGGCAGGATTTCATAGCTGGCCGGACGGTCTAGCCATCCTGTCCGGGGTGAGCGGCCCGCTGTTGTTTCGTCCGTCTGAAATCCGTTTCGCGACACCGCCGCAGGAGTTGTTGATTTCCGACGTACTGAGTTTCCGCGGCAACGACACCAAGGTCTGGCCGCTCGCGGACAATCTCGAATTCCAATACGAGGACAAGGTCATCCGCATCAAGTTCGGCCTGCTCGATTACCTGATGCCGGAGAACAATCGCTACAAGCTGCGCCTGAAAGGATTCTCCGACGACTGGCTGGACATTGGGCGCCTGAACGAATTCAGTTTCACGAATCTTGATCCCGGCAGTTATCAACTCGAAGTGCGCGCCATCGACGGCATCGTCGAAGTCCCACAAACCGCAACGCTGGATTTCACCGTACTGCCGCCGTGGTGGCTGACCTGGTGGGCGTATGCGCTGTACGCGCTGGTGACCCTCGGCTCGCTGGCGGCGTATTTGCTTTCCCTGCAACGCAAGCTCGCGCGCGAACGCGACATCACTCAACGGTTGCGCGAAGCCGATCGCATCAAGACACATTTTCTTTCGGAACTCGAAGAAAAAGTCGAACTCGCGACGCAGGATCTGCGCCACGCGGTGGAGGCGATGGAGATCAAGAACATCGAGCTCGACGCCGCACAACAGCGCGCGGTGGATGCATCGCGACTGAAGTCCGAATTCCTAGCCAACATGAGCCATGAAATCCGTACGCCGATGAACGGCATTCTCGGCTTCACGCGCCTGCTGACGAAATCCACGCTTGATCACGACCAGCGTGATTACCTGGAAACCATCGAGAAATCCGCCACGTCCCTGCTCGGCATCATCAACGACGTGCTTGATGTTTCCAAGATCGAAGCCGGCAAGCTGATGATCGACAACACCGGCTACGACCTGCGCCAGTGCATTTCCGACACGCTCGACGCGCTCACGCCGATTGCCTACGAGAAAAATCTCGAGCTTGTCGGTCACGTCGATGCGGACCTGCCCGACGGTTTGCGCGGCGATCCGGTGCGGCTGCGGCAGATGGTGACGAATCTTGTCGGCAACGCATTGAAATTTACCGACAGCGGCCACGTGCTCGTGCGTGTGGAACAGCACGAGGATCGGCTGCGCATCAGTGTCACCGACACCGGCCGCGGCATCACTGCGGAAGATCGCGCGCGCCTGTTCCAGGCCTTCGAGCGCGGCAACGTCAGCCTCAGCGGTCGTTACACGGGCACGGGGCTTGGCCTCGTCATCACCAAGAAACTGTGTGAAGCCATGGGCGGGCGCATCGAACTCGACAGCGTTCCCGGCCAGGGAACGCGCATCGCGATCGAGCTGCCGCTGGTTGCGGATCGCAATCCGGAAAACCGTTACGGCTACGGCAAGCCGCTGGCCGGACGTAGCGTACTGCTCATCGATGCGAACGAACATTCCCGCGACGCCATGCGCGCGCGGCTCGTGCATTGGGGCGCGAACGTGAGTTCGTTTGCGGAACTGGTGATGCCGCCCGATGACAATACCGACATCGCCATCATCGGCATCCCGCGTGCGCAGCTGGGCGACACCGGCGTACTGCGCGCGCTCTGCGAACGCCTGCCGGCGAACGTGCCGCGCCTGTGCCTCGCGGCTTCCATCGATCACGAAGCGTTGCGTTCGCTGGGTGAGGCCTGTGGCGCTGTCTGCATCCAGAAAGTCGGGCACCGCGAGGGACAACTGCGACGCATCCTGGGCCTGCTCGGTGTGACCTCGCAGGATCTCGAAATCGACGCCGCACCAGCAGCGCGCCAATCGCTCAGCACGCTCAACATCCTCGTCGCCGACGACAATCGCATCAATCGCTATTACCTGAAGAAGATTCTCGAACTGCATGGCGCCGCGGTGACAGAAGCCGACAGCGGCGGCGCGGTATTGCAGGCGCTGAAAGAATCACGCGACATCGATATCGCGCTGCTCGATATCCACATGCCTGACATGGACGGCCTTGAAGTGGCGCGCCGCATTCGCGCGGGCGGTAACACTCGCCTGCCACTGCTCGCCGTGAGCGCGAACGTACAACCGGAAACCTACGAAGCCGCCGTCGCCGCCGGCATCAACGATTACCTGTTGAAGCCCGTCGAGGAAACCCGGCTGGTGGAAGCGATTCTCGAATGGACGGGACGGGAAGAAACCGCGTGAGGCCGGTCATTTAAGGAATAGCCCGAGACTTTCTTTACCCGTTTTCTCCGCTCTGATTGGATGCGCATCTCACGGACGAATGCCTCAAGGAGGCCGAGATGCGTTATCACCATTCCCGCTTCGTTTTTCTGATTGCAATCCTGCTGGGATCGGCCACGACACTGTCACGTGCCGAACCCGGCGATCCCATCTACGAGACCTGCCCGTCGGCCGAGGACGTCGGCGATAACGTCACCTGCTACCCCGTCACGTTCACAGCGAAGACCGAAATTCACCCAGAAGGTATTCCGATCATCGGCTACCTGTTCGTGCCGAACGACCGGGTAACGGGCGAACCGCTGCCCGCAATCGTCTTCGCGCATGGATCCGGTTCGATGTATTCCGAGGGCAATCACAACAAGGGCCTGAACTCAAAGCACAAACAATGGGTGAAGCAGTACACCAACGATCTCGGCATCGTTGGCCTGCATGTTGACAGCTTTCACTCGCGCTACCTGTTGCCAAATACTGACGGCGACCAGCGCATTCTGGATATCGAAATGAATCCGGATGGCGAGGTCGGCGGTGATGATTACCGCGCGACGAGTACTGTCATCGGCCTGTTTCCCGAGGACGACGACGAGCCGGTTCCCGATTACGCCAATCATCCGTTCGATCCCGAACGGCCGGGCTTCAGTGATCACAACAATCGCTCCGGCGTCTCCGAAGTCATGGAGCGCGCCTATGACATGGACGCGGCCTGGGATTTCCTCGCGGGCATTCGCAAGGGCCGATTCATCGCAACTCCGACCAGCCGCAATGACGATGACAACAGCCCGACCTTGGGCACGCCGATGACCGGTGTCGACTACATTAGCGACATGATCGCCGGGCTCGTCATCGACCACGAACGCATCTTTCTCTACGGCACCTCGCACGGCGGCCAGACCGTAATGGCTACGGCACATGCCGAACGCGCGCTCGGCGACGCGAATCCGATGAACGCGGAACTGCCGCTACAACTCGAACGGCGACGATTTGCTGCCTTCTTTGATTACTACGGCGGCTGCGGATTATTCGGCGCGTACGGCGGTGCCGACGCGGGCAGCACTTGGCGTCCGTATGCACCTTTCCTCATGCTCCATGGCGAGAACGACGACATCTGGGTAGACGACAAGCAGAACCGCGAGCCGACCGCGCGCGAAGACTGGTTCGACAACGGCGATTGCAAACCACGCATCGACGCTGCCATGGCGGATCCGAATTTCGATCAGTTTCTTGAAGCTATTGTCTATGCCGGTGCTGAACATTCTTTCGATGGCGTCGAACGTGGCGACTTCAACAATGAAGACGATCCGGTTTTTTCCGGTTGGCTGGCAAAGATCCACGCCAACTATCGTGTGACCCTGCCGTTTATGCAGGCCATTGGACGTATCGTTTCCGCTGACCGAAACGAGACCGAGGAGATACCGGTACTCGCCGACTTCGCGTTCACGCCGGAAAATCTGCAATTCACAACCATACCGTTCGAGCCATGGATTCCTCCCGCCTTCACGAACGCCGGCCCAGACGTCGAAACACCAATCGAAGTCGCTGACCTGCATGAATTCGACCTGGATCTGAGCTATCTGATAGGTGACCCCACCAGGTTTTACGCGCTGGAATGTGAAGCTCTCAATCTTCCTCAGAACGTTAGCCTGAACGAATGCGTACTCGAATTCCGAACGACAAGTAGTGAAGCGGGAGATCTAATTCACATTCGTATCAGTACTCCACTCGGCCTTTCCATCATTGCAGGCAACTTTAATAGAGCCACAAGTACTGTCACATTCAATGTGCAGGACAGACAGCAGCCTCCCGCTGGGCATCCCTTTTATGTCCCGATCACCGATAATGGATTCATCTTCGACACTAGAAGTTTCTTTTCGACAACTGACCGGTATTGGAGCGACACCAATTATCAAGGTGTTATGACATGGGTGACATCGCCGGTGTACCCCGTCGACGCGACGGGACTGGTGAGCGGCCAGCCTCCATCTGGTCCGGTAGTCGAAACACTCGTTGCTCATATGCCTGCGATGGGAACATCCTTTGAATACACGATAGGACCTTCCGCATCTGCATCTGAACTGGAAATCCATTGCTGTACCTACGTCGCCTTTTCTTCTATGTCGCGTACTCCGTTGGCGCTTCCACGCACGGACTTCATCAGTGGTTTCGAACCCTTACCGACAGTGAACGACGAAGTACCGAAAGCGCCGGGAGGTGGAGGCGGTGATGAACCTGGCGGCGAACCCGGCGATGAACCCGGCGGTGAACCCGGTGGTGAACCCGGCGGTGAACCCGGTGACGGACCGAACAACGGCTCCGGTGGTGGCGGTTCATTATTCTGGCTGTTGCCGTTCGTCTTGGTGTTTCGGCGTCGCTGATAAACATCATCAACAAAAAGGCCCGCCAATTGGCGGGCCTTTTTTTTAACACGTCGTATTCCTTACTGATCGTCCGGCAGCCAGCGCACCTGGTAAAGATCACGCCGGCGATCCCGATAATTCTGCACCGCGCCTTCGTCGCGCAATTCCTTCAGCTTCTCGAGATCAAGATCAACGATCAACGTGGTTTCGGTATTGGGTGTGGATTCCGCCGCAATGCCGTCATGCGGGAATGCGAAATCGGCCGGCGTGTAAATTGCGGACTGTGAATACTGGATGTCCGCATTCTCCACACGTGGCAAGTTGCCGACACTGCCCGTGATCGCCACGTAGCATTCATTCTCGATCGCGCGCGCCTGCGCGCAACGTTGCACACGCAAATAACCGTTCTTCGTGTCCACCCAGTACGGCACAAACAAGATTTGCATACCACGATCGGACAGCAACCGTGGCAGTTCGGGAAATTCTGCGTCGTAACAGATCAGGATTCCGATCGTTCCGGCATCGGTCTCGAACACCTGCAGGCGATCACCGCCCCGCGTGCCCCAGTATTTTTTCTCGTCCGGCGTGACATGCAACTTGTACTGTCGCTCACAGCTGCCATCGCGGCGAAACAGCCACGCGACATTGTACAAACCGGTTTCTTCATACACCGGCATGCTGCCGGCGATGATGTTGATGTTGTAGGAAACCGCGAGCTCCTTGAACTGCTCGACAATGTCATCGGTATAGTCCGCGAGCTTGCGCATCGCTTCCGCCGGACTGAGTTCGTTGTAACGGCCCATCAGCGGCGCGTTGAAATATTCGGGGAACAACGCAAAGTCCGCGTTGTAACCCGCCAGCGCATCCACGAAAAACTCCACCTGCCCCATGAGTTCCTCGACCGACTTCATGCTGCGCATCTGCCATTGCACAGTGCCGACGCGGATCGTCGTCTTGCGCGTTTCGATGACCGGCGTTTCGGTTTCCTCGTAATGAATGTTGCTCCACTCGAGCACGGTCGCGTAACCCAGCGAATCCTTGTCGTCCGGCAAATAATTGCGGATCACCCTTCGTGCCTGGAAATCGTTAGCGAGCTGGAAACTCAGGATGGGATCGTGGAGTTCGCGCTGCCGGACCTGCTGCACGTATTCTTCCGGCGACAATTCCTTCGCATGCTTGTGATACCCGGGTATGCGTCCGCCTGCGACGATGGCGCGCAAATTGAGATTGCGACACAGATCCTTGCGCGCATCGTACAGCCGTCGCCCGAGTCGCATGCCGCGATACTCGGGATCCACGAAGACATCGACACCGTAAAGCACATCGCCGTTCGGATCGTGCGTCGTGAAATAACCGTCACCGGTGATCTGCTCGTAGGTGTGACGGTCTCCGAAACGCGCGTAATTCACGATCAAGGTCAGCGCGGCAGCAACGACTTCGCCCTTGTCCTCGATGCACAACTGCCCTTCGGGAAAGCGATTGAGTTGCGCGACGAACTCATCCTTCGACCAGCGGCTGTCATCAATGCCGGAATACGCGCGTCCCATCAAATGGCTCAACGCCGGATGATCTTCCGGTCGCAAGTTGCGCAGCAATAACCGGGTTTCCTCGTCGGACTCAAGCCTCTCGTCACGTTCACTCATCTCAGCCGGCCTCCGCGACAACCATCAACAGGCGTTTTGCATCAGGGCTTACGGCGAGCCGCGTGATCGTGCCGGGCAGCGAATCAAAGCGCGCGAATTCCTGCCATGCGTCACCGTTCCAAATGAACAAGGCGCGCTGCCTCGCCATCAGCAGGCGGCCATCCGGCAGGAACACAAAATCCTCGCTGCCTTCGAGCACGGGTGCGAGCGCGGTAATGCGCTTCTCCGCAAGATCCATCCGCTTGATCCAGCGTTTGCCATCCTGGCCGGCTTCGATGAAC
>DASVDI010000052.1:0-16457 GCA_036381175.1 Gammaproteobacteria bacterium | reverse complement strand
GGGGTTCTTCGGTTGTGGTTCCAGCGGCGTGTTGAACAAGGATAGGCGCGTGATGCGTACGGGCGGCGGCTGTTCGCTCGGCTTGATGTCTTTCGGATCGAACACATTGAAACCACCAATGCCACCGAAAAACATTTCGCCTGCGTCGTTGCGAAAATACGCGAAGGAATTGTACTCGTCGCTTTGCAGGCCATCGGAACGATGAAAGGTGTGAAAGGTTTCGGTCGTGACATCGAAACGTGACAAACCGCGATTCGTACTGATCCACAAATTGCCCTCGTTGTCGCCGAGAACGCCCAGCACGAGATTGTTGGCAAGACCGTCGCGTTCGCGGTAATGATGAAATTCGCCAGTCGCAGGATCAAGGCGGTCCAACCCGTTCGCCGTGCCGATCCACAGATCACCGGCGTCGTCGAACCACAAGGTTTTTACCGAATCATTCACGAGGCTGCGCGAATCGTTGGCGTCGTGCCGGAAGACATCGAACTCGCCGGTTTGCGGATTCATGCGCGCGAGGCCCGCGTCGCTCGCAATCCACAAAAAACCTTCCGGTCCTTCGGCGAGATCCGAAATGTATCCGTTGCCGCTCGCTTCGCTGTTCGGCATGGCATATCGCACGAACCGCCCCGTCGCTGGATCGAACCGGTTCAGTCCGCCGCCCCAGGTGCCGACCCAGAAGCGTTGCGCGCGGTCGATGTAAAGCGCCGTTATCGCGTTGCTCGAAATGCTCGATGCATCGTCGGGATCGTGGCGGTAATGCACAAAATCTTTTGCGCCGGGATCGAGACGATCAAGTCCGCCATGCGTGCCAACCCACAGGCGGCCGCTTGCATCCATCAATAACGAACGCACCTCATCATGCGAAAGCGAAGCAGCATCGTCAGGATCGTGGCGGTAATGTTTCCATTCATTCGTGGCGCGATTCCAGCGATTGAGTCCGCTCTTGTACGTGCCGATCCAGACGATGCCATCGCGGTCTTCGTAGATCGGAAAAATGATATTGCTGTTCAGGCCCTCTGTGCCGCCGCGTTTCTCGTGCAGGCCGAAGCGCCGCTGCGAAAGTACCGCGCGGCTCAAGCCGCCGCCGTACGTACCGATCCACAACACGCCGTCGCGGCTTTCGAAAATTTCGAAAACGATGTCCTGGCCGATGCTCGCCGGGTTGCCAGCATCATGTGAGTATTGCTGCCAGCGGGTTTCACCGGCGGCACGATGGAAAACGGCGCCGCGGCCACCAGCCCAGAAACCGCCGCCGCTGTCGTTCGCGAGCGTGGCGAAGGCGATGCGCGGTAATGCGTCAATGCGTTCAAACATACCGCTTGATGTCATTTGCCACACGCCGCGATTCGTCGCCACCATCAGCACGCCGGCGGGATCGCGCGCGAGAACATGCACGACAAGATCCGGCTCCGGCAGCCGCAATACCTCGAAGTCCTCGCCATCGCCATGCAGGATGCGGCCGACGTCGCCGCTCCACAAACCGGTTTCATCAACAAATAGCGCGCGTGTTTCCGGAAAGGCCTGCGCGCCCGGAACGGCTTGAAGACGCAGCGCGCGTGCATTTTTATCGAAGCGCGCGAGACCTCGATCCGTCGCAGCCCACAGTTCACCGTCATGCACGATGAGATCGTGCACGATGAAGCGCGCATCCCGCACGTTGTCTTCATAAAGCATCGGGATGTTTTCGAAGCGCCCGGTTTTCGCGTCGAAGCGCGCAAGCCCCGCGTAGCGCGTGCCGACCCAGACGTCGCCAGCTTCGCCAGCCAGCAGCGTAGTGACGTAGTTCGCGGGAAGGGATTTCGGATCGTTCGGATCGTTCTTGAAGATGGTGAAGCGATGGCCATCGTAGCGGTTCAATCCGTCCTGGCTACCGAACCACATGAAACCTGCGCTGTCCTGCACGATGGCGGTCACGGAATTCTGCGCGAGCCCGTCCTCAAGCGTCAGCGTCTCGAAACGCAACACCGGCGCGGCTAGCGCGCTCGATGTTGCAAGCGCGAGCAGGAAGGCAAACAAGCAAGTGCGAAACACGGCGCTACCGTTTGATGGGTGCGGCGAACAGATACCCGGAGTTCGGAATCGTCGCGATGATGCGCGGCGCGCGCGGATCGTCGCCGAGCTTGCGGCGCACGCGCGCGACGAGAACGTCGATGGTCCGGTCGCTGGATTCCCAGTCGCGTTGCCGAAGCTTGCTCATCAGCTGCGTGCGCGTCAGCACGCGCCCAGCGCTTTCCGCCAGCGTTGCGAGCAGGCGAAATTCGCCTTCGGTGAGGCGTATGGGATTGCCTTCCGGCCCCGTCAAACGATGCGAGCCCATGTCCAGCGTGTAATTTTCGAAGCGCAACTGCGGCGCGGGGCGCGCGTCGAAGTCCGACTGGTACATCACGCGCCATATGATGTTCTTGGCGCGCACCAGCAGCTCGCGCGGATTGAAAGGCTTGGTGACGTAATCGTCGGCGCCCATTTCCAGGCCGATGATGCGGTCGAGATCATCGCGGCGGCTGGTGACGAGAATGATCCCGATACCTGATCGCGCGCGCAGTTCGCGTGCGAGCGTCAATCCGTCCTTGCCGGGCAGCCGGATATCGAGCAGCACCAGCACCGGCGGGTCGGCATCGACGAGTTCGATGACGCCTTCTGCCTCGTCGCGTTGCGAGACGCGATAACCCTCGGTTTCGAAATAACCCGCCAGCAGCGCGCGGCTGACCGGATCGTCCTCGACGATCAGTACGTGTGGTCCGTGTTGCATTTTTCCCGCCCCCCGGCTGAGAGATGTCCGTGCTCCCGGACACCGGACTCCAAGTCTAGTCCGTTTACATAATGTTCACATCTTTTCACAACATTTCACGCCGCTGAAACGCGCCGTTCGCAGCCACCGAATATAACAACAAGACGCGCTTCAGAGAGGCGCGCGAAAACCCGACCAGGGTCTCCGGGGGGAGTATGGAAAGCAGCACAATCCCGCAATTTGCGGAGTGGCGCCATGACTGATGGCGCGCTCGCCTTGCTCGGCCGCGAGCCGGTCAGCGCGGATGCGCCGGCGGGCGCATCGGCGCGTTATGAAGCCGAATTCACCGCGCTGGAAGAAGAGCTCGCCAAGCAGGAATCCCTGACCGCCCAGTCGGTCGACTGGGCGCGCGTCGTCGAACTCGCGACACATATATTAAAGAGTCAGTCCAAGGATCTGCTTGTCGCGGCTTACCTCGCCCGCGGCCTGCAGGAGCGCGAGGGCATGGCGGGTCTCGCGATGGGCCTCGGCGTCATGCGCGATATCAGCGCGAATTTCTGGGAGGACCTGTTCCCACCGGCCAGGCGCCTGCGAGCCCGCGCGACCGCCGTTCAATGGATGGCGGAAAAGTGCGGCGACGGCCTCGCCGCCAAGCCGCCCGGTGCGTCTGACGACGAAGCCGTGAAGGCGGCCGCCGACGCCGCCAGCGCGCTGGACCAGCTCCTGCTCGAAAAAATGCCTGACGACGCGCCCTCGCTGCGCGAACTCATCAAACCCTTGAAGGACTTCAAGCAGGCCGCCGAATCGCGCGCGTCAAAACCCGCCGCGCCGGCCCCCGCCCCGGCGGCGAGTTCAGCCGACGCCGCCGTCCCCGCGCCCGCGGCAAGCACGCCGCGGCCCGCTCCCGCGGCGGCGCCGGCAACCAGTCCTGTTACCGATGTCGGCAACGACAACGACGCCCGCAAGGCGTTACGCAATATCCAGGACACCGCACGCAAGGTGGCGGATTTCTGGCTGGCGAGCCGTGTGACCGATGCACGCGCGTTTCGTCTCACGCGCATGGCCACCTGGCTTTTGATCGACCAGGCCCCGCCCGCCGAGAACAACCGCACGCAGCTGAATCCGCCCGCACCGGAAAGACTGAAAGCCTTCCAGATCCAGTTCGAGCAGGGCCAGTTCGACAAGCTCGTTCCCGAACTTGAACAAAGTGTCGCGCGCACGCCGTTCTGGCTGGACGGCCAGCACCTTTGTCATCGTGCATTGACAAATCTCCCCAATGCTGCCGAGGCCGCCGACGCCGTCCTGGCGGAAACACTGCATTTCGTCGAACGCCTGCCCGCGATGCTCGAGCTTTCATTTTCGGATGGCACACCGTTTGCGAACGACGCAACACGAATGTGGCTGGAAGAAGCGCGCGGCGCGGGCAGCAACGCCAGCGGCGGAGCGAAGACCGAAGCGGGTGCATGGAACGACGCCTTCAAAAACGCGCGCGCGAAAGCCGCCAAGGGTGAATTGCCGAAAGCGGTTGCCGACATGCAGACCGGTCTCGCGACCGCCGCAAGCGCGCAGGAAAGATTCCATTGGCGCTTGTCGCTGGCGGAATTGCTCGCCGGTGCGGGACAGACAGCAATCGCGTCGGCGTTGCTGGAATCGCTCGCGGAAGAAATCGAATGTCGAAAACTGGATGAATGGCAGCCGGCGCTTGCGGCCGCCGTGTTCACGCAGCTGATGAATTGTTATCGAAAGGAGTCGTCGGGAAAGAAACCGAATCCCGATGCCGCCGGAAAGCTGGAAAAGGCGCACGCGAGACTCAGCCGTCTCGATCCCGCCGCGGCGCTGGGAAGCGCATGACGAACCAATAATCGAAAACGATAAGTCTCGAGACCAAAGGAGAAACGACATGGCAGACCAGAAAGGCTCCGTTGCGCCAAAAGAACGGGTCAACATTGTTTACAAATCGAACATTGGCGATCAGAGCGAAGACGTCGAACTGCCGCTCAAGATGCTCATGGTCGGCGATTACACCGGCAAGCCGTCGGATGAAGTTGTCGAAGAGCGCGAGCCGGTCAACGTCAACAAGGACAACATCAACGACGTCATGAAAAGTTTCGGGCTGTCGCTGGATGTCGCCGTTCCCGACAAGCTTTCCGACGAGCCCGGCCAGGAAATCACGGCGTCGCTCAAGTTCGAAAGCATGAAGGACTTCTCGCCGGATTCCGTCGCACGCCAGGTGCCGGAGCTGAAGAAGCTGCTGGAATTGCGCCAGGCATTGCAGGCGCTCAAGGGGCCGCTCGGCAACGTGCCGGCATTCCGCAAGGGCATCCAGGAAATCCTGAAAGACGATGACTCGCGCAAGGCGATCATGCAGGAGCTTGGCCTTGACGCGGACGACCAGAAATAACGAGGGGAACGATCATGAACGAACTTGAAAAACAGGCACAGGCTGCCGACGCAGCCAGCGAGGGCGGTTCCCTCATTGAACAGATCATGGCTGAAACGCGGCTGAAGCCGACCGATGAAGGCTACGAAACCGCGAAGCGCGGTGTCGGCGCGTTCATTGCCGAGCTGCTTTCGCCGAATCGCCAGGGCGAGAAGGTCGAGCAGAAATTCGTCGATGCCATGATCGCGGAGATCGACAAGAAACTCTCCGGGCAGGTTGATGAAATCCTGCACCACG
Source organism: Gammaproteobacteria bacterium (assembly GCA_036381175.1). Classification (GTDB taxonomy): domain Bacteria; phylum Pseudomonadota; class Gammaproteobacteria; order Natronospirales; family JAJUFS01; genus JAJUFS01. Next base: position 11,052 of record DASVDI010000052.1, on the reverse strand, counting down.
AAAAATTCCAGAAACTCGAATCGGCATGGCGCGGCCTGAAGATGGTCGTCGATCGCACCGATTTCCGCGAAAACATCAAGCTCGAACTGCTGAATGTTTCCAAGGATCAGTTGCTGGAAGATTTCGAGGACGCACCCGACGTCACCAAGTCCGGTTTGTACAAGCACATGTACGCGGCGGAATACGGCCAGTTCGGCGGACAGCCTTACGGCGCGGTGATCGCAAACTACGACTTCAGCCCGGGCGCGCAGGACATCAAGCTGTTGCAGCAGGTCTCAAGCGTGTCGGCCATGTCGCATGCACCGTTTGTTGCGGCAGCGGGTTCGGAATTCTTCGGGCTGGATAATTTCGAAGGCCTGCCGAACCTGAAAGATCTCGATGCCATCTTCGAAGGCCCGCAGTACGCGAAATGGCGTTCTTTCCGTGAAACGGAAGATGCGCGCAACGTCGCGCTCACCATGCCGCGCTTCATGTTGCGCTTGCCGTATGGCGAAGAAAATCCGTCGCGCGAGTTCAACTACCAGGAGACGGTGGAAGGCAGCAAGGAAAACTTCCTGTGGGGCAACGCCGCGTTTGCGTTTGCATCGCGTCTCACGGCGAGTTTTGCCGAGTACCGCTGGTGTCCGAACATCATCGGTCCGCAGTCCGGTGGCGCCGTGAATGATTTGCCCGTCTACAAATACGAAGACAAGGGCGAGATCAAGGTGATGTCACCGACGGAAGTCACGCTGTCCGATCGCCGCGAATACGAACTGGCCGAACAGGGCTTCATCGGCCTCACCGTTCGCAAGGGCACCGACAACGCAACGTTCTTCTCCGCGAACTCCGTGCAGAAAGCGAAATTCTTCGGCACCGACGCGGAAGCAAAGGAAGCGGAAACCAATTACCGCCTTGGCACGCAGTTGCCGTATCTGTTCGTCGTGAATCGCCTTGCGCACTACATCAAGGTCCTGCAGCGCGAAAACATCGGCAGCTGGAAAACGAAGAACGATCTTGATCGCGAACTGAACAACTGGATTCGCCAGTACGTCGCCGATCAGGAAAATCCGCCGGCATCCGTGCGCAGTCGTCGTCCTTTGCGCGAAGCGAAGATCGTCGTCTCCGATGTGGATGGCAATCCCGGCTGGTATCGCGTCGACATCAACGTGCGCCCGCACTTCAAGTATATGGGTGCGAGTTTTACTTTGTCGCTGGCCGGCAAGCTCGATAAGTCGTAACGAAGCTATGTAGGAGCGCGCTCCCGCGCGCGATTCATTGCGCTCGTCCGCGGGAGCGGCCTCCTACATTGCTAAGGAAGAACAGATGAAAACCGATCTGCAAAGCCTTCTTTCAAGGCTGAATCCCTACTGCATGCGCGCACTCGAAGGCGCGTCGGGCCTGTGCGTGAATCGCGGGCATTACGAAGTGTCCGTGGAGCACGTGCTGTTGCAGTTGCTGGAGGATCCGCAATCCGATGTGCCGCTGGTGCTGTGGCAATGCGAGATCGACACTGCGCAACTGACAAAAGGCCTGCACCAGGAACTCGAAGGTTTCAAGACCGGCAATCCCGGCAAGCCGGTTTTCTCGCAGACCTTGCTCGCGTGGTTCGAGGAAGCCTGGCCGGTGAGTTCGCTGAAACTCGGCGAATCGAAAATGCGATCCGTCGCACTCCTTGCCACGCTCACCGACAATCCCTTGCGTTTCGGTCTTGGTGAGAACAAGGAACTGCAGAAACTTTCGGCTGAAAAAGTGCTGGAGGCGTTCGGCAAGGTGCATGGCCGGTCGGTCGAATCTGTCGGCGAGGGTGATCGGCATCCCCGCGCGCCGGGTGGCGCAGGTGCGCCGCAAGGTGAAACGGCACTGAAAAAATTCACGCAGAATTTCACGGAACGCGCGCGCGAAGGAAAGATCGATCCCGTCTTTGGGCGTGATCGTGAAATCCGCCAGATGATCGACATTCTCGGTCGGCGGAGAAAGAACAATCCGATTTGCGTAGGCGAGGCGGGCGTCGGCAAGAGCGCGGTCGTCGAAGGCTTGGCGCTGAAAGTTGCGGCGGGCGATGTGCCGGACATCCTTAAAGATGTCGATATCGTCGGGCTCGATCTTGGCTTGCTGCAGGCCGGTGCGAGTGTGAAAGGCGAATTCGAGAATCGTCTCAATGCCGTGCTCACCGAGATCAAGGCATCTGAAACACCGATCATTCTTTTTATTGACGAAGCGCACACGTTGATCGGCGCGGGTGGCGCGGCTGGCACAGGCGATGCGGCGAATCTTCTGAAGCCCGCGCTCGCGCGCGGCGAGCTGCGTACCATCGCCGCAACCACCTGGTCCGAATACAAGAAGTATTTCGAAAAAGATCCCGCGCTTGCGCGCCGCTTCCAGCTCGTGAAACTCGACGAGCCGAATGCCGAGGAGGCCGCGGTCATTTTGCGCGGGCTGCGCGAAACCTACGAGAAAGCGCACGGTGTTTACGTGCGTGACGACGCCATTGTCACGGCAGCGAGCCTGTCTGCGCGTTACATCTCGGGCCGCCAGTTGCCCGACAAAGCGGTCGACGTGCTGGACACTGCCTGCGCGCGCGTGAAGATTTCCATGAACGCGCCCCCCGATCGTCTTGAAGACATGGAACAGCGCGCGAAAACGCTCAAGCGTGAACACGAAGCATTGGCACGCGATGTCACCTCGGGACGTTCCGATGAGCGCGATCGCCTCGATGCACTGAGCGTTGAAATCGACGATCTCGAAACCGGCGCGTTGAAACTGACCGCCGACTGGGAACGCGAGAAGGAACAGGTCGCGAAAGTGGTCGAGCTTCGTGTCGCCTTCGACAAGGCGCGCGAAGAAAAGTCGAAAGACGCGGACAAGTGCGGCAAGGAACTGTCGCAGGCAACCGAAGCACTCGAAGCCCTCCAGGGCGATCACGCACTGATTCATTACGAAGTCACGCCCGATGTTGTTGCGCGCGTCGTCGCCGACTGGACGGGAATTCCGCTTGGCAGTGTGCAGCGAGACCAGGCGGCGTCCTTGCTGAGTTTCAATGAACAGATGAAAGGCTGGGTGATCGGCCAGGATCACGCGGTTGACCTGATTGATTCGGGACTGAGAACCGCGAAAGCCGGTCTTCAGAATCCGGACATGCCGATGGGCGTGTTCCTTTTCGTTGGACCAAGCGGCGTCGGCAAGACGGAAACCGCGCTGGGTGTGGCGAATCTTCTTTTTGGTGGCGACCGTTTCATGGTCACCGTCAACATGTCGGAGTTCCAGGAAAAACACACGGTGTCGAAACTGGTGGGTTCGCCGCCGGGTTACGTCGGTTACGGCGAAGGCGGCGTGCTTACCGAAGCCGTTCGCCAGCGTCCGTACTCCGTTGTGCTGCTGGATGAAGTCGAGAAGGCGGACCTTGAAGTTCTCAACCTTTTCTACCAGGTCTTCGACAAGGGAACGCTTGCGGATGGCGAAGGCCGCGTGATCGATTTCCGCAACACGATTCTTTTCCTCACCTCGAATCTCGCCTCCGACATCATCATGCAGGCCTGCGCCGAAGATGAGATGCCGTCGGTAGAGGAACTCACCGAAGCGATCCGTCCGGTACTGCAACAGCATTTCAAGCCCGCGCTGCTCGCGCGCATGAACATCGTGCCGTTCTACCCGATCAAGGGCGAGGCACTTGCGCGCGTCGTGCGCATCAAGCTCGACAAGGTCGTCAAACGCCTGAAGGCGAACCGCGACATCGAACTGACTTACGACGACAAGGTGGTCGCGCAGATTGCTGCGCGTTGCACGGACGTGGAATCCGGCGCGCGCAATGTCGATCACATCATCAATCGTACTTTGCTGCCGATGCTGTCCACGGAAATTCTCAAGCGCACCGGTGGCGAGGATGTTCTTTCGCGCATTCAGCTCGCGATTTCGGACAACGGGGGCTTTGAGCCAGTGTTTTCGAGCTGAACGCGAAGCGCTGCCCCCGGTAATAAAGATTGTCCGGGTAAAGCATTCGAAACGCCCATAAGGGCAGATATCAATGAAGGAGAAACGCAATGCCGATTCCAGCCTATATGACCATCGAGGGGGTCACTCAAGGCCTCATCACCGAAGGCGCTTTCTCGGAAGACAGCGTCGGTAACATTTACCAGGAAGGGCACGAGGACGAAGTGCTCGTCCAGGCCTTCAGCCACAAGATCATCATTCCGCGCGATCCGCAAAGCGGCCAGCCGACCGGACAGCGTGTGCACCAGCCGTTGATCATCACCAAGATCTTCGACAAGTCATCGCCGCTGTTGTACCAGGCGCTTGTCACTGGTGAGCGACTGACTTGCGAGATCAAGTGGTATCGCACGTCGTCGGAAGGCACGCACGAGCATTACTTCACGCACGCGCTTGAAGACGCCGTGGTTGTCGACATGAAGGCGTTGATGCCGAATTGCCAGGACCCGCAGTCCGCGCATTTCACACACCTGGAAGAAGTTTCCTTTGCGTATCGCAAGATCACGTGGACCCACGAGATCGGCGGCACCGAAGGCAGCGACGACTGGCGCGCGCCGGCGGCGGCATGATGGAAGAGGTTCATCCGGACGGTTCGTCGCGAGGCGAATCGTCCGGGTTCCTTGTCATGAAGAACATGTCATCGAAAACAATCGCTCGCGCTTGCGTAGCTGTCACGCTGCTTGCGCTCGCCGCCTGCGCGAGCAAGCCTGCGCTCACCATCGCGCCCGAAGCCTGGATTTACCAGGACGACGCGCTGGTGCTCGCCATTCAGCCGGCTGACGAGCTGAATGTTTTCAACGGCCGCGCGCACGCATTGAATGTCGGCATCTTCCAGATGGCCGATCCGAGCGTATTCATCAGCCTGGGAGAGACGCGCGACGGCGCGCTTTCGCTGTTGTCACTCGGCAAGGCGGCGGACCCGACCATTCTCGATTTCCGGATGGTGACTCTTCAGCCAGGCGAAAAGAATCTGATCAGGCTGGCACGGCCGGAAACGGCGCAGTACGTCGGCGTGATTTTTGGTTACTACGGTTTGACGCCGGCAAGCGCGGTGCGCCTGATGGCGTATCCCGTTGTCGCAAAACCAAGCGGCTTCATCAAGAAATCGCTGGTGTTCCTGCAATTGATCGCCGACGAAGCGCAGGCGAAGCCGGGACGGTTGTGGTTGCGCGTGCATCTCGGGCCGCGCGGCCTGCTGGAAGTGAAACCCATTGTCGAAGAACAGGACATGGCGGATTTCGGCGAGGAAGCGGCAGCGCTTGCCGCGGCGGCCGAAGAGTCGGGCCTGTTCGATGACTTCAAGCAATCGCTGAAAGACAAGGCGACCGGTGCGGCCGAAGAAGCTGCAACAGGCAGCGAAAAAACCGAAAGCGGGAAATGAACGCGACGCACGATGCGTTGATGCGGAGAAAAACATGAGTATCGACAAACCCATTTTCTGGCACCAGGGACAGTTCCTGATGCCGCAGCATTTCCAGATCAGCGACCGGCTGCACCAGGCGATGCTCACGCCGCTGACAAAGTACGCGCAGCCGCATTTCTGGGGACTGGCGAAATTCGCGATGCAGGAATCCTCGATCAAGCATTTGAGCGTCGATATCGATCGCGCGGATTGTCTTTTTCCCGATGGCACGTGGATCGAATTCCCGGGCAACGCAATCATCGAGCCGCGCATCGTCGGCGAAAACTGGCCGGATCTCGAAACGCCGCTGACCGTTTATCTCGGCCTGCGCAAGCACAACGGTCACCAGGAAAGCGTGACCGTGCTGCCGAATCTCGAAACGCTCGAGCGCGTGCAGACGCGCTACGTTTCGCTCGCGGATCCCGAAACCGTGCGCGATGCCTACGTGGAAGGTCCCGACGCGAAAGTGAAAACGCTGCTGCACGTGGTGAAGGTATTTTTCTCGACCGAACCCGAGGCCGCGGAAGATCATCATCTCGTTCCGATCGCGCGCCTTGAACGTGCGGGCGATGGTTTTCGTCTTGATCCGGAATTCGTGCCCGCGGTGCTCGACATCAACGCTTCGGAAGCGTTGCGGAAACTCGTCAAGGAAATTCGCGATGAACTCGCGGGCCGCGCGCTGCAACTTGACGGTTACAAATCGCAAGGCGGCGAGCAGCAGGATTTCGATCCGGTGCTGTTGCGCTACAAGCTCGCGCTCAGGACGCTCAGCCGTTATGTGCCGATGCTGTTTCATTTGACGGACACGGGACCCGTGCATCCCTGGCAGGTGTACGGCGTGCTGCGCGAGTTGCTCGGCGAGGCGAGCAGTTTCACGCGCACCGTCAACCTGCTGGGTGAAACGGACAGCGGCGAACGCATGGTTTCGCCTTACGATCATGTGCGCGCGGGTGAATGCTTCTTCTCGCTGCGCCGCCTGTTGTCGCAAGTGCTGGATGAAATCACCGTCGGTCCGCAGTACCTGGTGCAGATGACCTTCGATGGCACCTTCTTCAATGCCGACATCCCGCTGGAGCATCTCGAAGCCGGCAACAATTTCTATCTCATCATCACCAGCCGCCAGGCGGCGGGCGATTACGTCGGCTCACTGCTGTCGGACGGAAAACTCGGCGCGGGCGATTCGATGCAGGACCTCATCGAGCGCGCGCTGCCGGGCGTCGGCATGGTGCAGCTGCCCTTCGCGCCGCCGGGATTGCCGCGCAACGCGGGCGCTCAGTACATCAAGCTGGATACGCGCGATGACGAATGGCAGGCGGTGGAACGTTACAAGTCGGTTGGCCTGTTCTGGAAAGGCGCGCCGGACGACGTGAAAGTCGAACTCGCCGTGATTCGTCGTTGAGGCTGCATGCCATGAATCGACTGTCGGATCATTTCCTGCCGCTGCTGCTCGAAGCGCGTGAGCTTTCCATGAGCGCGGACGACGCCTTGCCGGAATTCGCGGAGTTGCAGAACACGCTCGCAACGAAACTGGACGCTGCGATTGCTGACGCGGCGAATGCGGATTATTCCGATGCCGCGTGTAAAAACGCGAACTTCGCTGTGGGCGCGTTCATCGACGAAACCATGCTTGTCTCGCGCTGGCGCGGCCGCGCGGAATGGCAGAAACACACCTTGCAGAAAGCGCGGTTCGACACCGTCAACAGCGGCGTCGAGTTCTATGAACGCCTGAACGCGCTCGGCAAGGAACCGGAAGACCTCGCGGTGCGCGAAGTGTTCTTTCTCTGTCTTGCGCTCGGATTCCGCGGCAAGCATTTCCGCCGCGATGATGCGCGCCGCATCGAGGAGATCAAGTCGCAGGAACTCGCGCAGATCCTGCCCGGCGACACCGTGCGCGAGCTCGGCGCGCTCACCCTGTTTCCGGGCGCGTACGGTTCGCGCGCGCGCGATGGAAAAGGCAGCTACAAGCCGCGCGCGCGATTACTGCCGTGGGTCATCGTCTTGCCGCTCGTCGCGATACTGGCCGCCGCGCTGTTTTTCCGTTTTCGCATCAATGACGCCGCGGCACAGGTTGCCGCGCTCGTGACCTGGTAGGAAAGCACGCCATCCATGTGGAAGAAGATTCTCAAGTTCCTGCTCTGGCTGCTGATATTCGCGCTCGTCGCGGCGGCGGTCACCGGTATCGTTCTTTATCTCGGCAAGACGATTGCGGATGCGCTTGTCGTGAACGCAATTGTTTTCGGGACGTGGTTTGTCATCTGGCTGATTCGGCGCATCTACGTGCGCCTGCGTGCACGCGCGCAGGCAAAGCGTGTCATCAACGAAGACGAGCCGGATCCGGAAGCAGGCATTCCTACGCGCGAACTGTTGCGCAACCTGAAAAGGCGCTGGCAAAGCGCGCTGCGTTCGCTGCGGCAATCGCAGCTGAAACACCAGGGCAATCCGGTTTACGTGCTGCCGTGGTACATGGTCATGGGCCGTCCGCGTTCCGGCAAGAGCACGGCGATGCGCAACGCACGCCTGCTGTCGCCCTTGCTGGAATCGATGGATCACGACAACGGCCAGACGCGCAATCTTGATCTGTGGCTGTATGAAGACGCGATCGTCATTGACACCGCCGGCCGCTACGCGGTGCCGGATAATGCCGCCCGTGATCGCCTGGAATGGGCTGCGCTGCTCGACATGCTCGCGCGTCACAAGGAAAAGGAACCGCTCAACGGTGTCGTGATGGTTGTTGCGGCGGACCGATTGGTGAAATGTTCCGAAGCGGAACTCATGGAAGAAGGCCGCCAGGTTCGCGCATCGTTGAGCGAACTCATGACACGCCTGGAAGTGAAGCTGCCGGTTTACGTCATGATCACCAAGGCCGATCTTCTGCCGGGCTTCACGGAGTGGTCCGGATATTTCCCCGAAGAGGTCACCGCGCAGGCGCTGGGTGAACTGCTGGAAGACGAGCGCGGCACAACGCTGGAGCGTCTCGACGCCGCACTCGATGCCGTGATCACGCGCGCCAAGGAATTGCGGCTGGTGTTGCTGGATCGCAAGCGCAATGTTGATGCCGACGCGCTCGCGTTGCCGGAAACGCTGGCGACGTTGCGGCGCGGCTTGCATGCCTTCTCAAGCGGCGCGCTTGCCGAAAATGCTTACCAGGAAACGCCGTATCTGCGCGGCGTGTTTCTCAGCTCCAGTGAACAGGCCGTCAATGACAAGAAGAACGCGCCCACGGAAGCGCGCGGCCTTTTTCTCAAGGAATTCTTCACGCGCGTCATGCCGCCGGATCGCGACCTGTTGCGCACGCTGCCGAAAGCGGAACGCCTGCGCCGGCTCGCATGGCAATACGGCGCCAGCATCGGCGGCGCTGTTGTCGCGCTCGCATTCATCGCGCTGGGAGGTCTTTTCCTTACCGATCTGCGTGCGCTGGAACAACTTCGCGCTGAAGCCAGTCCCGTCGTTGTGAATGACGACGACGTTGTCGAGCAGTTTTATTCCTTGTCGGAAACTCGCGCCCTGATCGAAGCATTGGAGGCAACAGAAGCGAGCTGGATCGTGCCGTGGTCATTGCCGGACGGCGAAAGCCTTGCATTGCAATCCATGAAGCATCGCTACGTGCGCGCGTTCGAAACCGGTGTCCTGGATGCGCTCGATGCGCGACGCCGTGCCATTGAAGCCGAGCTGAATGCGAACACGGATGATCCGCGGCGCGGCGACCTGTTGCTCGGGCTCGTGCGTGAAACCAACTTGCTTGATGCGCGGCTCGCAAACGACGCAACGATGCCGCCGGCAGCACTCCCCGCGCCGCCGCCGGAATACCTCGGTCTGCTCGGCGCCGGTTTCGATGGCGATGCGGCGCTGGAATTTCACGCCGCGTTTCTCGCCTGGCTCGCGTGGCAGGAAAGTGACGCAGCCATCCGTGCGCGCCGCGACACCGTGCGCGCGGAACTCGTTGCGGCGCTCGAAGCCGCACCGGGCGACATCCGCTGGCTGGTGCGGCTCGCCAACCGCCAGGGTCTCGATGGCATCGCGCTGGATGATTTCTGGCCTGGCAGCCATCGCGTGACGGATGCGCCGCGCATCGATGCCGCGTTCACGACAGCCGGACACGATTTCATCCAGGTCGTGCGCGCGGAGATCGCGCAGGCCTTGCCGGATGACAGCAGCAATGTTGCGACAGAAGAAAATTATCGCCTCGCGTATCTCGACGCGTGGCGTGATTTCGCCGCGCGTTTCGACATCGGCATGCAGCGTCTCGCGACGCGCAAGGACTGGCTCGATCTGCTGAACCAGTTTCCGCTCGACACCAACCCTTACTTCACGCTGCTCGGCCGCATGCAGACCGAGCTCGCGCCGTTTGCCGCGGTGACGGAAGCGGACCCCGCGCTGATGCTCGTATCCTATTTCGGCGACATGCAGAATTTTGTCGGCGCGGGTGCAGAAGGCGGCGGTGCGGACAAGGGCAAGGCCGCGAAGCTCGGCCTCAAGCTTTTGGGCAAGACCGGCAAGGTCGGCAAGGCAATTGCAGGCGCTGCAAAGAAAGGCATGAAGACCGCGAAGAAGGTGCAGAAAATTTCCGGCAAGAAGGGCGCGTCGAAGGAGGATCTCGATACCAGTCTCGAGCAGTCGGCAACCGCGCTGAAGGATTACAAGAAAGCACTCGCGGATGCCGCGTTCGCCGCCGATACGCGGCAGGTTTCCTACGACACGACTGTCGTCGCGTTCAATACACCGAACGCGCCGGAGACCGGCACCGGTCCTGTCGCATCGGCTTACACGGCGATCAACGCACTGCAGTCGATTGCCGGGCGGCCTTATGAAGCGAATGAACTGTTCTGGCAGTTGTACACCGGCCCCGCGCGGCTCGTGCAGCGTTACATGGCCGAGGAAGCGAACTGTCGCCTTGATGAAACCTGGCAGACGACCGTGCTTGCCGAAGCCGACGGCGTGCGCGGCGACAAGCTGCCCGCGCTTTTGATCGGTGAAGGCGGATTGTTGTGGACGTACGTCGCAGGGCCCGCCGCGCCATTCATCGAAAAGCGCGCGGGCAAGGGTTATTTGCCGCGCAGCGCGAATGAAAACGAAATGGCGTTCACCGGTCCGTTCCTCGATTTCATCAATGACGCAGACACCGGCAAGAACCTGCTCGGCGGCGAATACATAGTCTCGGTTTCAGGACGCCCGACCAGCGTGAATCCGGAAGCGACGGTGCTGCCGTCGTCAACGGTGCTCGAACTTGAATGCGCGGCTGGCCCGCAAGTGCTGACCAATTTGAATTTCCCTGTCAGCAAGGATTTCGCGTGGTCGCTCGCCAACTGCGGTGACACGAAGCTCACGATTTCCATCGGCCGCACAACACTCGAACGTGCGTGGCCGGGCGAGAAAGGATTTCCGCGCTTCCTGAATGATTTCCGCGACGGCAGCGTTGCCTGGCCTGCCGCCGCGTTCCCGAATGATGCTGATGCGCTGGCAGAAATGGGCATCACGCGCGTGGAAGTGAATTACGGTCTCAGCGGGCAGCAGCCGGTGCAGAAAATGCTCGCGGGCGTGCCGCTGGATTTGCCGAAGCACGCGGCGATGTGCTGGGGGAAGTGAGAAGGGAGAAGGGAGAAGGGAGAAGGGAGAAGGGAGAAGGGAGAAGGGAGAAGGGAGAAGGGAGAAGGGAGAAGGGAGAAGGGAGAAGGGAGAAGGGAGAAGGG
>DASVDI010000051.1:0-5429 GCA_036381175.1 Gammaproteobacteria bacterium | reverse complement strand
TGCGGCGAGTACGGCGAGTTCCATTCCTGCGTGTATGCGGGACCGGTATTCCGGCGCCCGTTGTCACTGCAAACCGGCGAACGCGTAACCCGCCTGAACCGCTTTCATTACTGCGATCTGCTGCTCGCGTGACAGGCGGGCCGTTCACGCAGCAAGAAAAAAGCCGCCTTTCGGCGGCTTTTTCACTTCTTGATTCAGCAAATCACTTCGACTGGCTGACCATGTAATCCACGGCGGTTTTGACCTGCGCATCGGAAAGATCGGTGCGCCCGCCCTTGGGCGGCATGATGCCGGTCTCACCGCTGAAACCTTCGATTGCGTGCTGGTGCAGGATTTCGATGCCCTTGGCGATGCGATCCGCCCAGGCAGCGGCGTCACCCATTTTCGGGGCACCGGCAGCACCCGTGCCGTGACAGGCGAAGCAGGCCTGGTCGTAAACGGCCTGGCCATCGACAGGGCCTTCGGCGGCCTCGGGCTCAGCAGTCACGGCCACCTTGACCGGACGCGGTGCGGGATCGTTGGTGGTGTAAACCTGTCCGACCGGCTCAAGTCGATGATCGACCGCGGCAATCGCGATCGGGCTCTCGCTGTGATCGACGTCAAGATTGCTCTCGGCAAGGTGGTTCGCCAGGAAGTACATGGCGACCGTGAACGCCAGCAGCGCGCCGATCACGATGAGGAAGGTGTCGAGAAATTTGCTGTCCTGGTTCATCGTCCTGTCCGTTGTTGGTCCGCTTCAAGGAAGAATACGAGCGTTTTGCAGTCGGCGATTATACTGTCTCACCGACAGCGGCGAAACATTCAGACCGCCGGAGGCCCGAGAATCATGCACTTGCAGAATCCGTTGACCCGATCCGCCGCCGTTTCACGCCTGCGCCTGGCGCTGGCGTTGTGGGCAATTGCGGGTCTCGCCGCCTGCGCTTCGGCTGAAATCCAGCCGGTCGCTTCGCCACAGGTGTTTATTGTCCGTCACGCCGAAAAGGTTTCCGGTCCCGACCCGGAATTGTCCGTGGCCGGGAAGGCGCGCGCGTTGGCCCTCGCCGAGCTGCTGGATGACGCCGGCATCACGCGGATATTCAGCACCGACACGCGGCGCACGCGCAGCACGGCGGCGCCTTTGGCGCAGCAGCTTGGGCTTGAGATCGAGATCTACGATCACCGCGAGCAACGGGCGCTGGGCGAGCGGATCCGGGCGTCGGGCGAAACGATGCTCGTGGTCGGGCACAGCAATACGATCGGTACGCTTGCCGCGAAATTCGGCATTGCGCCGGGAAAACCGATCGATGAGGCAACGGAGTACGACCGGCTTTACGTGATCACGCTGGCGGGGAATGAAGTCCGGGGCGAGGTCCGGCGCTATGGCGATTGACGCGCATTCATGAAAATGGCGGATTACGCTTCGCTAATCCGCCCTACGTTCACCCTCGATTCAGCCGGTTTTCCACCAGGTCACTCACCACGCCCGGATCGGCGAGCGTTGACGTATCGCCAAGCTGATCGTGTTCATTCGCGGCAATCTTGCGCAGGATGCGGCGCATGATTTTGCCCGAACGCGTTTTCGGCAGGCTGGGCGCGAACTGGATGCAATCCGGTGTCGCGATCGGGCCGATTTCCTTTCTCACCCATTGCACAAGTTCTTCCTGCAATTCATCCGTTGCTGGCTCGCCGGCAAGCAGCGTCACGTACGCGTAAATGCCCTGGCCTTTCACATCGTGCGGAAACCCGACGACGGCGGCTTCCGCAACTTTTGCATGCGCAACCAGCGCAGATTCGATTTCCGCCGTCCCCATGCGATGCCCCGAAACATTCAGCACGTCATCCACGCGCCCGGTAATCCAGTAATAACCGTCTTCATCGCGGCGCGCACCGTCACCGGAAAAATACTTGCCGGGGAATGTCGAAAAATACGTTTCGATGAATTGCTGATGATCGCCATAAACCGTGCGCATCTGTCCGGGCCAGGAATCCAGCATCACGAGATTGCCGGACGCAGCGCCTTCAAGAATGTTGCCGTCGCCATCGACAATCGCCGGCATGATGCCGGGCAGCGGTTTCGTCGCAGAACCGGGTTTCAGTTCCGTGGCATTCGGCAGCGGGCTGATGAGAATGCCGCCGGTTTCCGTCTGCCACCAGGTATCGACAACCGGGCAACGTGAATCGCCCACCACTCGGTGATACCACTGCCATGCTTCCGGATTGATCGGCTCGCCGACCGTGCCGAGCAAACGCAACGACGCGCGCGAAGATTTTTTCACCGGCGCATCGCCTTCGCGCATCAGTGCGCGAATCGCCGTCGGTGCGGTGTAGAAAATATTTACTTTGTGTTTGTCGATCACCTGCCAGAAACGTCCCGCGTCCGGCCAGGTCGGCACGCCTTCGAACATCAGCGTTGTCGCACCGTTCGCAAGCGGCCCGTAAACAATGTAACTGTGGCCCGTCACCCAGCCGACGTCGGCCGTGCACCAGTAAATATCTCCGGGTTTGTAGTCGAAAACGATCTCGTGCGTGTACGCGACAAACGTCAAGTAACCGCCCGTGGTGTGCAGCACGCCCTTCGGTTTTCCTGTCGAGCCGGACGTATAAAGAATGAATAGCGGATCTTCCGCGTTCATCGGCTCGGGTTCGCAGTTCGCATCGACGTCGCGTTCCAGTTCGTGCAACCAGTGATCGCGGTCGCCATTCCACGCGACATCACCGCCGGTGTTGCGCACAACCAGCACGTTCTTCACACGCCCGCCGGTCTTCTCCACTGCCGCATCCACATTCGCCTTCATCGGCACCGCCTTGCCGCCGCGCCTGCCTTCATCCGTCGTGATCACGATCTCGGATTCGCAATCCTCGATCCGCCCCGCAAGTGAATCCGGCGAAAAACCACCGAACACCACCGAGTGAATCGCGCCAATGCGCGCGCAAGCCAGCATCGCAATCGCCGCGTCCGGAATCATCGGCATATAGATCGTGATGCGATCGCCCTTCTTCGCGCCGAGTTTTTTCAGCACATTCGCGAAGCGGCAAACGCGTTCGTACAACTCGCCATAAGTAATGTGTGCATCCTGCAACGGGTCATCGCCTTCCCAGAGAATCGCGACGTCATTCTTTCGCTGCGGCAAATGCCGGTCCACGCAATTCGCACAGGCATTCAGCGTGCCGTCATGAAACCACTTGATGTGCAGGTGGCTCGCCTCCCAGGAAACATCCTTCACCTCGGTGAACGGACGCATCCAGTCGAGGCGCTTCGCAACCTTCGCCCAGAACGCGGCGTTGTCTTCGACGGACTCGCGATAAGCGGCATCGTAATCAGCGGTGGTCATGGCGGATTTCGCGTCGGAATTCACGGCGAGCCTCCAGCGTTCTTGATGACGGGAATGAATGAAGAATAACCCCCATGTGGGTGAGCTTAAAGTCAGGCAGAAACTTTATGTATAACTGGCGAAGCGCATACCCGTGGTCTAGGCACTGGCAACGCGTCCAATGGGGAAGCCGCATGACCAGGCAGGAACTCGCACTGTTTTTCACGGAATACGCGTGGTTCTGGTTCGGCAGCTCGTTGTTGCTGTTTTTCATGGTCTGCGCTGTCACGCTCGGCAGCTTTACCCGTCAGCGACGGAATCTGCTGCGCGCGGCGGTGTTCGCGCTCCTGCTGACGCCGTTCTTCTTCGGCGTCCACGATGTGGTGTTCTTCTTTCCAGCGTGGATACTCCTGCTGGATCCGTCCCTGGGATCACTTGCGGTGCTGGGCGGAATGGCAGTGATCGGCGCGATTGTCTTCGGCTTGCTGTCCTTTCTGCCGGAGAAGCCAACGCATGCACGTGAATTGGGTCTGATCATCATGGGGACCATCGCGCTCATCGTCGCCATCGTCATACTTGCAGTTATTGCAGCCATCAGCGGGAGATAGAAGAACGTGAACACGCCGTCCGCTGAGCGCCGCGGGCGCACGCCAGTAATGATGATCGAAGGAATGTGGGAGCGGCTTCCAGCCGCGAATAACGTACCGAAGACATTTGTAGGTTGGTGGTGAGCGCAGCGAACCCCAACACCGTGTTTCCCCATCTGGGGTGCTGATCTCGGACTGAACGGTAACTTCTTTCAACTCAATCAAGAGTTTCGCCCGCTGCGCGGCGGCGACCCACTTTTGTCTTGTCCAAAAGTTGGCAAAAACGCTTTCCCGATCGGCCTCTTGTTCATTCAAAGGAGAGACCTACGGTGCTCAACGCTTGCGGGCACGCTCGATAACTCGCCGGTCGGGCCGTCGCTCGCGGTGCTCGCTTGACCCGCCTCGGTCTCGCCACCTCTCGCTGCTACGCGACGGAATCGCTGACCCTCGTTGCACTCGGGTTCCGATTCCTGCTTCGCACCCGCGCGCGTCTCGCTCCTCGGTGAGCCTCAACGGGATAAAAGCAAAATCAAAAGCAGGTAGTTGCACGCTTTGACGTGACTATCCCGCAAGCAGTATTTGATCAAGAGACCAGAGCGATCTCCTCGCTCCCATCGCGTTCGTCGATGTCGAAATTTTCTCTGATCGGCTTCGTGACGTACTGGAAAAGAAAGAAGCCTCGCTTGCGCGAGGCTTCAAGATGAACTCCCTCTTCCCGTGGCCGGGGTGAGGGGCAAATCACCGCATCGAATAAACAGCCGCAGGTTCGCGGATCTCATTCCTTCCAAAGTAACCGGCATCCATCGCATCGAGCTCTGCATTTGATCGCGGCAAGTTCAGCGTCGCACGATTCTCGATCTCGCGCAGGTAATCGTGAAGCGCGTGTACTTCCGCCTGCAGCAATTCCGCCAGCGCGTTCAAGGCTGCACGGTCCGCATCCTGGATCTCGTGCAAGGTGCCTGGGCCCTCGAACAGAAAGCGATGAACCGCGTCCGTGAGACCGCGAATCGTGTCTGCCCGGACGAAGGCATTGAAACCTTCCGGGATGCGGTAGGTGGTGTCCTTTTTGGTCATGATGATTCTCCTGAGTAACTTCGCGAATGAAGAAATAAATGCCAGGTGTTTCGCGACCGTTAGGAGAAACGGCAGGTTTATTCCCCCGAAGGGTCTTTTATTCACCCACACCCGGCAAACGCTTTTGTCTGCGTTCTACCCGGTCAAAGGGACGTACAAAGCCGGGCAAATCTCCTGACAGGTCGCGAAACCTGCGCCTCGAAAGGCACTGATAAATCTACCTTTTTCGTGATTTTTCGCTATCCGGCCAAGCCTGAAATCCTGCAACAGAATCAGCATTTTCTGACGAGACGCGAGCCGCAAGTTGCTCTAAATTGTGACCAATAAGACCCGACAGGGGCGTAAGCTTCCCCTCAATTTGAAACGCGCGAAAGGAGAACTTCTGCCATATTGGTAACGGGAGGGGTTCTCAATGCGCAAGTCAAAATTTTCAGAACACCAGATTGTCCAGATCCTGAAGGAAGCGGATGCCGGCGTG
>DASVDI010000050.1:0-12298 GCA_036381175.1 Gammaproteobacteria bacterium | reverse complement strand
CGCGCCTGAAGGCGCTCCTGCATTCACGATTTGTCGAACATCGCCCGCTTCAAACGATACAACGACGAAATATCCTCATCGCCATGACCAGCGGCCGCAAGCCGCCGGTAATGCAGCAGCGTCATTTCCACTATCGGCAGTTGCACGTCGAAGGTTTCCGCCATGCGCTTGCAGATGCCGAGATCCTTTTCGTGCAGCGTCACCTTGAAGCCGAGCGGAAATGACATCCTCTCCATGTTCCGGCCGCGATTCGTCAGGAACCAGCTCGCCGCAGCACCACTGCCGACAACATCGATCACCTTGTTCAAGTCGAGGCCGTGCGCACGCGCAAACGCCAGCGCCTCGGAAACCGCCTGGTTCACGCCCGCGACCGCGATCTGGTTCACCGCTTTCGTCGCCTGGCCGCTGCCGACGGTGCCCATCAGCGCGATGCGTTTTCCCATCGCGTGCAACACCGGTTGTGCGCGTTCGAAATCTTTTTCTTCGCCGCCGCACATGATCGCCAGCGTGGCGTGAATCGCGCCTTCCGTGCCACCGGAAACCGGGCAGTCGAGAAAACCGATGTTGCGCGTGGCGAGTTTTTTCGCGGCCTGCTTCGCGGTCTCCGCGCTCACGGTGGAACAGTCAATGACCAGCGTGCCTTCGGGAAGGTGCTCAACGAGCACATCGACAACGGCAAGCACGTCGGCATCCGCGCTCACGCAGGTGACGACGCATTCGCATTCCCGCGCGAGACTTTCGATGTCCTTGAATGCAATCGCACCGGTTTCTTTCGCGAACTGTTCGGCTTTTTCATTGCTGCGATTCCAAACACCGGCGAGCAGGCTCGCCTTGTGCAGATTTCGCGCCATGGGATAACCCATCGCACCCAGTCCGATGAACCCGGTTTTCATTGTTGTTCGCCCCGCCAGAATGTCGATCGAAGATTTGTAGGAGCGGCTTCCAGCCGCGAACCTTTCATTCGCTCCTACGGCTCAATGGCATTGCACGCCGCAATCAATTCCTCTTCCATCGCGATGCCTTCAAGCTGCTTGTCCAGCTCTTTGTAAACGCCTGAATAATGTTCCTGGAAATGCGCGAAGTCTTGCTGGCTGCGCCAGTGATCCTGCGTGTAGAACATGTTCTCATCGTCCGCGTCCTGCCACAGCGTCGTGCCAAGGTAGCCGTCCGCGCGTTGAAACAACTGCGTCCACGTGCCTTCGCTCGAATAGTGATGCAGGAATTCCTCGCGCCGGCCGGGTTCGACGCGGTAACGCCAGATGCGTAGATGTTCGGTCATTCATGCTCCACTACTGGGTAGGTTGGGGTGAGCAAAGCGAACCCCGACAATTCAACAATGTTGGGGTTCGGCTGGCGCCTCACCCCAACCTGCGAATCACTTTTCCAGGTACGTGTAACCCGCGAGGCCTTCTTCCAGCGCCTCCATGTAACGCGTGCGCGTTTTCTTGTCGAGGCCGGCCTTGAGAATCTTCTCGCGGTAACAGCCGAGCAGGTCTTCTGCCGCGAGATGCACGTAGGCGAGTACTTCATCGGCACGGTCGCCTTTTTCAGGGCGCACCATCACGAACTTGCCGTCTTCATCCCGCTCGACGTTCACCGAATCGGTGTCGCCGAAAAGGTTGTGCAAATCGCCGAGAATTTCCTGGTAGGCGCCGACAAGAAAGAAACCCAGGAGATAATCTTCATCTTTCTTCAATGCATGCACGGCAAGCGTCGCTTCCAGCCCGTCCTGGTCAACGTACTGCTCGATGCGTCCATCGGAATCGCAGGTCATGTCCTGTATCACCGCGCGCCGCGTCGGTGTTTCGTTCAGGCGGTGCACAGGCACGATCGGAAAGATCTGATCGATCGCCCACACGTCTGGCAGCGACTGGAATACCGACATGTTGCAGAAATATTTATCCGCGAGTTTCTCGTTCAGCTCGTCGAACATCTCGCGCTGCGGTTTCGCAGTCGGTCGCAAGCTCGCGCGCACGCGCCGGCAGGTGGCGTAGTACAACTGTTCGGCACGCGCACGCTGCTCCAGGTTGATGACGCCGTGGATGTACATGCCCTGCGCTTCGGACAGCCAGTACATCGCGTCCTGGTAGATTTCCAGTGCCGCGCGGGCATCGGTGTTTTCGTAGCCTTCCCACAAGTCATGCAGGACCATTGGGTCGTCGGTGGAAGGCGCTTCGGGTTCGAATTCAAGAATGCTTTCTGCATCGACAACATTCGTCACCAGCACGGCGTGATGCGCGGTCATCGCGCGGCCCGATTCGGTGATGATGTCCGGATGCGGCAGTTCGTATTCCTCGCAGACTTCCCACAGCGTGCGCACGATGGTGTTCGCGTACTGCGACATGGAATAGTTGGTGGAGTAATCGCGTCGCGAACGAGTGCCTTCGTAATCCACGCCGAGCCCGCCGCCAACATCCATGGTCTTGATGGGCACGCCGAGCGCGTGCATTTCCGCGTAGGCGCGCGCGGATTCACGCATGCCGCGCGCGATGTCGCGTATGTTCGCGAGCTGTGAGCCGAGATGGAAATGCAACAGTTGCAGCGAGTCCTTCATGCCGGCCGCTTCGAGTTTTTCCACGGCTTCCAGCAGTTGCGAGGCAAGCAGGCCGAACTTCGATTTCTCGCCGCCGGTGTCTGCCCAGCGGCCGCCGCCCGCGTTGGAAATGCGCACGCGCACGCCGAGCGTCGGGCTCAGCTTCATGCGCTTGGTCAACTCGATGATGTGATCGATCTCGGTGAGTTTCTCGATCACGATGTAAACCTTGTGGCCAAGCTGCTGGCCGATCAGCGCAAGCTCCAGGTACTCGCGATCCTTGTAACCGTTGCAGACAATGGTCGAGCCTTCCGGCGCAAGCGCGAGCACGGCCATGAGTTCCGGCTTCGAGCCCGCTTCCATGCCGACCTTGTCGGCGCCGAACTGGAGAATGTCTTCCAGCACCGAGCGTTGCTGGTTCACCTTGATCGGATACACCGCCGTGTAGCGCGCCTTGTAATCGTAGGCTTCCATTGCGGAGCCGAAGGCGTTCACCAGGCTTTCGATACGATCGCGAATGATGTCGCCGAAACGGAACAGCACCGGCAGCGAGAGGCCCGCCTCGTCAACGCGGCTCGCCAGATCGAAAAGATCCACTGCGCCGTCATCGCGATTGCCTGTCGGATAAACCAGCAGGCGGCCTTCGTCGCTGGCATCGAAGTAACCTTCTCCCCAGCGGGCAATGTTGTAGATCTCGCGGCTGGCCCTGGTGGCGTCGTCGGTCATGGAAGTCCCCGGCTGAATGTGAAGGTGGGAGTGCCGTGAATTATAGGGCGCGCTGCCGTCATCCGAAACTGCGCGAGGGTAGATGCATCGTTATAATTGCCGACCTGATTTCGGCTGATTGATGAGGAACCCGACAATGAACGACACGCCGTTTACCCCGGTTGACAATAAGGGCTGGTTCACCGAAGCGGCCGACGAGGCGGGTTCTGCATTCTCGCTGGAAATACGCCGCAAGCTGTTCGAGGAGCAGACGCCGTACCAGAAGATCGAAGTCTGGGAGACGACGCAGTGGGGCAACCTCATGGCGATCGACGGCTACGTCATGCTTTCGAGCCGCGACAATTTTCTTTACCACGAGATGATGGCGCACGTGCCGATGTTTTCGCACGCGAACCCGAAGCGCGTACTCATCATCGGCGGCGGCGATTGCGGCACGCTGCGCGAAGTGCTCAGGCACGAGACCGTCGAGAACGCCTGGCAGGTGGATATCGATGAAGGCGTCACGCGCGCGTCGGAAAAATTCTTTCCCGAGTTGTGTGAGTCCAACAACGATCCGCGCGCCGAATTGCATTTCGCCGACGGCATCAAATGGGTGAAAGACGGTGAAGCGGGAAGCGTCGATGTCATCATCGTCGATTCCACCGATCCGGTCGGTCCGGCGAAAGGACTGTTTACCGAAGCGTTCTATCGTGATTGCCTGGACCTGCTCGGTGACGGCGGCGTTCTCGTGCAGCAAAGCGAATCACCACTGCTGCACATGAGAATCCTGAAGGAAATGCACGCCGCGATGCGCGGGGCGGGTTATGCGGATGTGAAAACCTACCAGTTCCCGCAACCGGTTTATCCCTCCGGCTGGTGGTCCGGCACGATGGCGCGCAAGGGAGCGGCGTTCGGTGGTTTTCGCGACGCGCTGAATTTCGAGACGCGTTATTACACGGGAGAAATACATCGCGGTGCGTTGGCGATGCCGGCATTCTTCCAGCGAGAAATAGCGAAAATGTTGAAGTGATTTTCCTAAGCGAAACCCTGTAAACCGGCTTCTGCAAAAGATTTTTACAGCAAACACCCGGTAGTCAACCACTCAGCGCTCAACATAGTTCCCGCATATCGTAAAGAAGCGGGAATCGGAATGAGCAAGCGCAAAGTCGGCGTCGCCGATCTTCAGTTCGGTATGTATGTCACGGAACTCGACCGTCCCTGGGTCGGAAGTCCGTTCATGTTCCAGGGGTTTCATATCCGATCAGCTGAAGACCTGGAAAAGCTTCATCGAGTCTGCAAGTTCGTTTATATCGAGGATGCCGACGAACCGGATGCGGATGCGCGAACAATTCGCCTTTCCGTCAATGCGCGTCCCGGCGCGAACCCGCACCGCAGCCGCTCCGAATGGCAGCGCATCGCGTCGGAAGAGCGCCGCGTCACGTTTCAGCGAGAGTTCCGCCGTGTTGCGGCGGTTCGCGCCGGCACGCGGCGCTACGTGCAGAAGCTGCTGACAGACGTGCGCTTTGGCCGCGCTGTCGATACCGAAGCCGCGAAGCAGGTGGTCACGGAGATGGTTGACCGCATCACCGCCGATCCGGATACCGCACTGTGGCTGACGCAGCTTCGAAACATGCACGAATACACCGCGCAGCACTGCGTGAACGTGTCCGTGCTCGCCATCACTTTCGCCGCGCACCTCGGCTATTCGCGCGAACAGATGCAGCTTATCGGGCTCGGCGCGCTGTTCCACGACATCGGCAAGATGCGCGTGCCACCGCAGATTCTCGACAAGCCGGGACCGCTGACGCCGAAAGAATTCGAGATCATGAAACGACATCCCCTGGATGGCTACGAGATTCTCAAGGCCACGGGGCAGGTACCGGAGCAGGTCTTGCAGATTGTGCGCTACCACCATGAGCGCATTTCGGGGCGCGGCTATCCCGACGGCTTGCGTGGTGACCAGATCTCGACTGCTGTGCTGATCGTCGCGATCTGCGATGTCTACGATGCGTTGACGTCGGACCGCGCCTATCATCATGGCATTTCCGCGGACAAGGGCCTTCATGCCATGTACCAGTTGTCGGCCGAAAACTTCGGCCGCGAGCTGGTGCAGGAATTCATCAAGTGCATCGGCATCTATCCGGTCGGCAGCGTCGTGGAACTTGGCACGGGTGCACTCGGCGTGGTGATGACGAAGGACCCGCTCAACAAATTGCAGCCCGTCGTCATGCTGGTGCGCGATTCGCACGGCCGCGAATACCAGCCGCGCCGGTTTGTCAGTCTTGCCGGCCAGGCAACGCTTGACCGGAAAAACGACTGGCGCGTGCGCCGCGTGATGGAGCCGAAGGATTGCGACATGGACATGCAGCGTCTTGCCGCGGATGAACTGCTGCGTGGCGGGCACCAGGTTGTGCATGTCTGAAACGCATGCGAGTGATTTCGCCGGTGGGTCAGATTTCGAGCAACGTCCTGAAAGTTGCGTGCAATCGCAACAGCTCCGGATGCCGCGGATGCGTGCTCCATGCGAGATACGGTTCGAGTACTGCAAGTGCTCCGGCGGGGTCGTCCGATGCATTCGCAACATGTCGTGCCTGCAGCATGGCGATATCAAGGGTTGCCTCGTCGTTCGGGAATTTTTCCTTTGCCTTGCTGGCCAGCAGCGTCAACCATTCGCCGCGATTGTTTGCCGCGCGACACAACGCCAGCCATTCGTCGGCGCTGGATGTCGTGAATGAATCGAAATCGTTGAGCATGCGCATGGCAATCCACAGCGCGTCGTGCGCACGGTTGGCGGCAAGCTTCAGGGAAATGACACGCTGGGCCTGCCGTGGGACGAGGCCCCAGGCGCGTTCGCGCATCAGGCCGTCGAGCAGCGCGGCCTGGAAGACGTGGTCGCCTTCGGCCTGCGCTTGCCAGGCGTTGAGCGCGTCGTCACGTTCTTCCCGTCGAAGCATGCCGGCGAGTCGTTCGGCGATGACGGCGGGCGAATCAAAAGCCGGCTTCTTCGTGTCCGGAATTTCGTGTCCTGCCGGCGGCGCAAAATCATGCGTCTCGTACGCGATGCTTCCCAGCACATGCGCGACTGCGGTAGCGACATAGAGTCCTACGACCAGCCAGCCGAGCGTCGCCGCTTTCGGCACGTGGAACACCAGTGCCGCGGCGAGTTCCCGGTCGAACGAAAGTGCGCGGCTTTCCTCGAAAGCGAGATACAGCGTCACGCCCAGCGCTGCAGCGAGCAGCAGATACAGGAATCCGCCGCGCCTGGCGAAATTGAACAACTTGACCGGATTCAGCGCGTACTCGAGCCGGTCTTCCAGGGCGAGCAGCGTGGCGAAGGCGGGCAGCAGCCCGAAGCCGGCCAACGTGAAAATCCAGGTGACCCACGGTAATTGCGGCCACAGTTCCTGCACGGACGCGCTGAATCCCAGCCAGGTGGCAATCACGAGCAGCAGCTTGAAAGGCGCGGCGCCGAATTGCAGGAATTCCGATGCGGTGATGGCCGGCGGCGTGTCGCCGCCGTATGCACAATGCCGCAGGTTGGCGAGCAGCACCTGCAGGACGCCTGTCCCGACCGTCAGGAGAATCACCAGGCCGAACAGCGAGGCGGAGAAAATCCAGAGAAACACCGCGCCGAAACCGATGATGAGACTTGCTTCGACGTGAAGCGGATAAATGAGCGCCCGCGATAGTCGCAGCCAGGCGTTGGATGGCATGAGGCTGGAGTCGTCTCAATCGCCGCAGAGTTCTGCGACCTTGTCGCGCATTTCCTGCCGGCGCTTCACCATTTCCTCGGAGGTCAGGTACTCGCGCTGTCCTTCGTTCTCGCGGTACATGCGCCGCTCCATCATCATCTTTGTGAGGCGTTCCCGCGCGGTGGTGCATTGCTCGGCGCGTTCTTCGGCTTTCTTCTCGGCTTCCCTTTCCGCTTCGGCGGCTTTCGTCGCCGCTTCCTCTATCGCGGCGACTTTCTCCGCGCGGTTTTCCATGCGTTCGCGCACAGCGGCAACATCGGTCGGATCGTTTTCGATGTCCAGCTTCTCGACGTCGCCATCCTGGCAAGGCGTTGCGGAATAACGCACGACGCCGTTTTCCGTCACGCATTTGAAAACATCTGCCGCTGTTGCCGTTTCCATCGGCAAGGCCGGCAACAGCATGAGCAGGGCGAGTGCGGGAAGTGCGCGCGTCATGAGCAGCGGTTCTCGATTTGCTGGCGCAGCTTTTCGCGCGCCGCCTTTGTTTCTTCCTCGCTCAGTTGGCGCTCGGTGCCGTCTTCGCGTTTCTCGATCAGGTAGGGCGCATCGGCATAACGTTCGAGTTGCGTGCGCGCGAGTTCGCAGCGCTGCTTCTGAATCTCGAGTTGTGCCTTGATGACGGGATCAGTCGCTTCCGCGATCCGCTCGTCCAGCGATTTGCCGTCGCCGGTTTTCGCGCTTTCGTCCGGCGTCGCCGGTTCCGGCACGTTCAGCGTTTCGGAGCGCGCGGTTTCGGGACACGGTTGTCCCGAGTAAATGGTCTTGCCGTCGGCGGTGGTGCATTTGTAGACCGTGCCGGCCGCGACGGGCAGCGCCTGCATCGCGAAAATCACGGCGGCGGCCATGGCAAAAATTCTGGACATGTCAGTTCTCCGTCCGGCCCCTATTAATAATATGTCGTGCTTTCACAAGGCATCGGCGTCGGTCTCACCGGTGCGGATGCGGATCGCCTGCTCCAGCGATTGAACGAAAATCTTGCCGTCGCCGATCTTGCCGGTTTTCGCGGCGGAAATGATCGCCTCGACCACGGCTTCGGCCATTTCGTTGGAGACGGCCAGTTCGATCTTCACTTTCGGCAGGAAATCGACGACGTATTCCGCGCCGCGGTAGATTTCCGTGTGGCCCTTCTGGCGACCGAAGCCTTTGACTTCCGTCACCGTGATGCCCTGGACGCCGATATCCGAGAGCGCCTCGCGCACGTCGTCGAGCTTGAAGGGCTTGATGATGGCGGAAATCATTTTCATGGTGGTTCCTTGTCACTTTCCGGGGCGCGCCAAATGCGGAGCCGAGTTTAGCATTGCACACGAAATTGAGAGAACGCGGCTCGGCCGGTAGAATCAGCCGCCTATCAAGGAAGACCGTCGCAATTTGCGCGCCGCGGGAACGATCGCCAAGCCGTTGCTGTCTATCATCAACAGCATTTTGCAGAACAACAAATCATCCAACTCTTCGGGGGAAGACTCATGAGCGCATCACCTACCGCGGTTCGCGGTCTTGTCGATATTTTTGTCGCACCACGCGACGCCTTGCAGGCAGCGTATGACCATCCGCGCCGGCTGTGGTTGCCGCTCGGCATCGTGCTGCTCGCGATGGTCGGATTCTGGCTCTGGTATTACCAGACCGTGGATTTCGACTGGCTGGTCGATCATTTCCTGTCGATGTCCGGTCAGGAAATGACGCCAGAGCAGATGGAGGCGGCGCGCGGTTTCATGTCGCCGATGGCGATGACGATCCAGACGCTGGTTGCCGTCGTGCTGTTCACGTTCGTCATCTACGCGATCCTCGCGCTGTACTTCCACATTGTCGCGAAGGTCAGCGGCTTCAAGGACATGGAATACGGCCGCTGGTTCAGCCTGGTGGCATGGGCATCGTTCCCGGCCGTGCTGATCGTCGCCGGCATGGTGCTGAATTACGGCCTTTCGGACAGCGGCCAGATTCCGCCGGAAATGCTCGCCGTCACGAACCTCGCCAACCTGCTGGGTTTCGATGCGAGCGAACCCGGCTGGCAGCGCGCTCTCGCGAGCTTCGACATCATCATGCTCTGGGAAATCTTCCTGATGGGCCTGGGCGTGTCGATGTACATGAAGAAGAGTCTCGCGACCGGCATCGTGATCGCGGCGATTCCGACGGTGCTTTTCTACGGTATCAGCCTGCTTATTGCGGTTCTCTAAACGACAGGAAGTTCACGGATGCGCAAGTTTCTTATCTTCGGCGGTGTCGCCCTCGGACTCGTCCTGCTGGTTGTCACTTCGCGCATGCGCGGCGAGGACGGGCCTGAAGTCGAAGCGGCCGCGGTCGAGCGGCACACCATCGAAAGCTCGATTCTCGCCTCGGGGAGAATCGCGTACCGCAATGAAGTGGAACTGCGCTCCGAGGTGATCGGCCAGGTCGTGGAGTTGCTGGTCGAGGAAGGTGACCGGGTCACGCAGGGTGAAGTCATTCTGCGGCTCGATCCGGAAACCTTCCAGGCGGAAGTGGAGCAGTCGCAAGCCAACGTGCGGCAGCAGGAAATCGCCGTCGAAACACAGAAACTCGTGATCGAGAACCTCGAACGGCAATGGCGGCGCCAGCGGGAATTGTTCGAGCAGCGCCTGATCGACGAGAGTACGTTCGAGAACGTCACGAACGAGCTGGCCATCGCGCGGCTGAACCTCAAATCCGAGCAGCAGGCGCTGTCGCAGGCGCAAGCGGGATTGAGCCAGGCCGAGGAGCGGCTGGACAAGACCGTGATTCGCGCGCCCATCGATGGCGTTGTCACCGGCGTGTTCGTCAAAGAGGGCGAAACGGTTATTTCCGGCACGACGAACATCGCCGGCTCCAATCTCATGACCATTTCCGATCCCTCCGGCATTCTCACGGAAGTGCAGGTTGACGAGGCGGACATCGCGAACGTCAAACCCGATCAGCGCGTCAGCGTTTACACCGCCGCGTATCCGGAAACCGCGCTTGGCGGCGTGGTGCAGAACATCGCGACCACCGCGCGCACGGCAGAAGGCCGGCAAGGTTTGAGTTTCGAGGTGGAAATCCGGCTGGATGAAATTCCGGAAAACGTTCGCCTGCGCCCCGGCATGAGCGCGCGCGCGGAAATCTACACGGCCGTTGCCGAGAACGTGATGGCCGTGCCGATCCAGGCGATTCTTTATCCGGACAGCATGCAGACCGGCGTGTCCCTCAGCGATGGCAATGACAGCGGCGAAGATGCAGTCGAAGAGAAACCCTGGGTGTTCGTGCTTGAAGACGGCAATGCGATGCGCCGCGAGGTGACGCTCGGCATTTCCGATGACAGCTGGCAGCAGATCGAAACCGGGCTTGAAGAAGGCACGATGGTCATCAACGGGCCGGCGGAAGAGCTGCGGCACCTGAAAGACGGCATGGCGGTGACTGTCGCGGACGCGGACGCGGACAAGGAAACCGAAACGGAAGCACAAGAGTGAGCGCAGTGGCGGCTCCCGAACCTGGCGCCGTGCTCGCGCTGCGCGATATCGGCAAATGCTATCGCATGGCGGAACAGGAATTCTGGGCGCTTCGAAACGTCACGCTCGACATTCGCGCGAACGAATACCTCGCTTTCATCGGGCCGTCCGGTTCCGGCAAATCCACCTTGATGAACGTGCTCGGCTGTCTCGATCAGGCGACGACGGGTGAATACGTTTTGAATGGCACGCCCGTCAGTGCACTGGATGACAACGCGCTCGCGGATGTCCGCAACAAGGACATCGGTTTCATTTTCCAGAACTTCAACCTGCTGCCGCGCATGGACGCGCTGCATAACGTCATGCAGCCGCTGATCTATCGCGGCCTTTCGCTCAAGGAACGGCATCGCATGGCGGAAGCGGTGCTTGAACGCGTGGGACTTGGCGATCGCATGGGTTACCGGCCGAACCAGCTTTCCGGCGGCCAGCGGCAACGCGTCGCGATTGCGCGCGCGCTGGTCGGGCGGCCCGCGATCCTGCTTGCGGATGAGCCCACCGGCAATCTCGATTCCAGTACCACGCGCGAAATCATGGCGCTATTTGATGAACTGCATGCGGAAGGTCACACGATAATTGTCGTGACGCACGAGCAGGACATTGCCGATCATTGCCGGCGCGTCGTGCGCCTCGGCGATGGCGTGATTGTTTCCGATACCGACACTGGCGACAGCGAGGATTCGCGGCGTGTATAACCTGATCGAATCGCTGCGCTCGGCATTGCAATCGGTATGGGCGCATCGCCTGCGCAGCTTTCTCACCATGCTCGGCATCATTATCGGCGTGGCGGCCGTCGTTGCCGTCGTCTCGCTCGTGCAGGGATTGAATCATTACGTGTCCGGCGAGCTTGAAGGCCTTGGCTCCAACAACATCACCATCCGCTCGAACACCACGCGCGAAATGTTTTTGCTCGGGCAGTTCGCGCAACTCACGCACGAAGACATGCTCGCGATCAGCGCGGGCGTCGATGGCATCAGCGACATCACGCCGAACCTGATGCTGCTCGGCTCGCCGGTCAGCTTCAAGGGCCAGAGCGTGACGCCGCAGGTGTTCGGCACCATTCGCCGCTTCATGGATCTGAACAAGATCTATCCGGCCGAAGGGCGATTCCTGAGTCCGAGCGACAGCCGTTATAGACGTCGCGTTGCCGTGATCGGTGCGGAAGTGCGCGAAGAATTGTTGCTGCCGGACAATCCCGTTGGTGAATACATCCAGATCGGCAGCGAATGGTTCAAGATTATTGGCCTCATGGAAGAGCGCGGCGAATTCCTCGGCAACAGCCAGGACAATTACGTCATCATTCCCTACGGCACCGCGCGCAGCATTATCGGTTCCGCGAAACGCCAGGACATCAGCATCAACTTGACGGTGAATGACGTCGAAGCCGTCAAGCAAGTCACCTCGCGCATCGAGCAGGTGCTGCGCGAGCAGCACAATCTCGATGAAGGCGAAGCCGATGATTTCAGCGTGATGACGCCGGAACAGATCATGGAATCGGTGTCGAACATCATCAATTCCATCACGCTGGTGTTTGGCGGCGTCGTCAGTATTTCATTGCTGGTTGGCGGTGTCGGCATCATGAACATCATGCTCGTCTCCGTCACCGAAAGGACGCGGGAGATCGGCATCTGCAAGGCGCTGGGCGCGCACCGTTCCGACATACTCATGCAGTTCCTGATCGAGGCGCTGGTGCTGTGCCTGCTCGGCGGCTTCATCGGCCTGCTGCTCGGCTACGGTCTCGGCGCAATGATTTCCGGGATGCTGCCGGGCTTCCCCGCGGCGTACGTGCCATGGTGGGCGGCGCTGCTGTCCTTTGGCTTTGCGGCCGGCGTTGGCAT
>DASVDI010000049.1:0-8052 GCA_036381175.1 Gammaproteobacteria bacterium | reverse complement strand
TGCGCCGTCAGCAACAGCGCCGCGAAGACCACGAGGTTCTCCACCGCGTTGCCATGCGCAGCCTTCAGCCGTTCGGCCCATGGCGCGAGCGGCTTCGGGTCAGAGGGATAGCCGACCGTGTCGGCGATTCCCCGAACGGCGAACCGGTTCAGCACGTAGGGAACCCACAGGATCGCGGTCAACAGCGTCACCCACACCAGGTACATCAGCTCGGTGTTCATTGCATGCAACCTCCTTCGGTGCCGGATGGCACGTTACAAGCATAGACAAGCGTGCGGGAAATACCGGCTCATCGCCCGTTTCCTCGCCGAACGCCGGTCCTTTCCACCGTGACTCGCCTTTCTCCCGTCCGGCAAGGTGAAACCCATCAATGCCTGCGCGTCTTCCCGTAAGGCGGCGGTGGCCCGCGTTTCGGCCAGCGACCCTATCGAAACGCACCGATGCGGCTGAAAGCATCGGTCGCAATGCCCGCCTTTCAGCATTGCACCGTATTGAAGATCTTCGACACGAAGACAAGGAGAACAACCATGGGGACACGCTTTTCTGCCGTCAGCAGTATGCTTTTCCTGTTCCTGCCTGGCCTGCTTCCGCTTGCCGCGAACGCAGAGCGCATCGAATCCGCCGAGAACAGTTTCGGGTGGCACGTACAGACCGATGGCAATGTGATCGTCGTCGGCGAGAATCGCGCGAGCGTGAACGGTGACATCAACCGTGGCCGCGTGACGGTTCTCGAGCGAGAAGACAACGGATGGGTGCAGTCGGCAACACTGGTTGCCGGTGACGGCGACGCGCAGGACCGCTTTGGCGAAGTCGTCGCGATCGACGGTGACACCATTCTTGTCGGCGCACCGTATGCGATGACGGACGGCCTGCCGGAAGCCGGTGCGGTGTACGTCTTCGAACGCACAGACAGCGGATGGACGCACACGCAACGCCTTGCCGCGGCGCGGCCAAGCACCATGGCGCGATTCGGCAGCGACGTCGCGATCGCAGGCGACCGGCTGATCGTTGCCGCACCGCGCGACGGCGAGGAATTCGGCGAGGGTCCCGGCGCCGCGTACATCTTCGAACGTGATTCGAACGGCAACTGGCAGCAGGCCGCGAGGCTGGACCGGGGAGTCGGCAACTATGGCGAAGTGGTCGCGATTCACGGCGATCACGCGGCAACGCACGCTCGCGGCCGTGTCTTCCTCTATCGTCGTGACGCAAGCGGCTGGAACTTCGAACAGGCCGTCGAGGGCGGCGACCACTCCGAGCTGGAACTGGAAAACGGCGTGCTGGTGGTCTCGTTGCCAACCGATTCCATTCCGGAAATGACCGGGCCACTGGTCGGGCACGTGTTCGTTTACGAGTACGGCGACAATGGGTGGAACCATACGGCCTCGCTGGAATCGACCATGCCAGGCGCGCTGGACCAGTTCGGCTACGCCGTCGACATGCGCGACGGCATCATCGCGATCACGAACGGTTACGAATACAACCCGCAGATTCACCTGTTCACGAAAAACGCACAAGGCGAGTGGACGCGTGTCTACGAAGACACCGGCGGCCGGCCGTACATCGACAAGAGCATTGGCGTGTCAGCGGAGACACTGGTGCAGGGATTGCCGGAACCGTTCGGCGGCCAGATCGATGTCTACGACATGGCGAGCATCCTGCCTGGAAACGCGGAAGACGACGAGACGGATGACGACGGCAGCGGCGATGGCATCGGCAATGACGACGGCCGCGACACGAACGATGACGGTACCGGTAGCACCGACACCATCGACGAGGGCAACACGGCCGATGGCGGCGGTGACGATCCCGGTGCGGGCGGCGCGACGGCGGATGGCAGCAACGCCGGCGACTCCGCGGATGCCGGATCGGGCAACGGTGACAATGACACCGGAACCGGCACGAACGGCGCCGTCACGGATCCAGGCGACAACGCATCCGGCAGCGATGGCGGCGGCGGGAGTCTTGGCGGTCTCGCGCTCGGACTTTCGGCAATCGCCGCCTGCCTGCGGCGAAAACGTCGCTGACAACGGGAAACGGATCGAAAGCGAAAGCGATATCGGCAAAGGCCGGCCGAGCGATCGCGGGCAACGCGTTCGCCGGGAACGCGCCGCCCGCGGTTTGCCGGTTTGGTCAGGCGCGTGTCAGGCCGCAGGCCACAACCACGCGAACAACGCACCGGTAATCAGTCCGAAGATCAGCCCGTCGACAACATCCTTCAGGACGGCCTTCCACGGCTGCCCCCACCAGATCGCGTACGGCACCACGCCGAACGCATACGCCATGAACGTCACCGTGCCGACAACGCGAAAGACCTGCATGTCGGCCGCGGTTGCCGGCAGCGTGGCCGCCGCGACGTAGGCTGCGAACAGTGAGACGACCACGGTGAAGACAAACCACTGCACCAGCGTCGGCCCCATGCTGGCCGGGCCGCTGCCGCGCAGGAACATGATGCCAACGGGGCCGTCGGCGAGTTTCTGCTTCATTTCCGGCGAATTTGCATTCTCCATCGTGCAGAACGGCAGCATGTATATTCCCGGCTTCGGCGAAGCCTTGCGGATGGCGGCGGCCACCTCGTCCTCGTTGGAAAAACCGTTGTAGTCCGCGATGTGCCAGAACTTCAGCATCATGTGCAGCACGCTGCTGGCAACGAACACGCCGACCGCCGACAGCAGTATCGGCAACCAGAGTTGAACCAGTGAAACCATGGCGCACTCCTTCAGGAACCCCAGGAAGAGACTTCAAAAGTCTAGTCCAGCTTTCGGAAGATGCAGCGCAAATGCCGGCGCGGCCTAATTCGTCGGCTCGCGCGGGAGGCGTTCGATCACATTGCCGTTCTCATCGAGGAACTCGAGTTTCGGACTGCCCTCGCCGTCGACGAACAGCTTGATGCGTGCGCGGCCTTTTCCATCGAACACCCAGGTACCGGATTTCTCGCCGCTCTTGCCGACGAACAGGCGATCCGGCGCAAGCAACGGGTCGAGGAGCCTGTCGCGCTCCGGTCCTTCCGGCATGGCAAGCACGGCATCGAGGCGGCGCTTGTGCTCGCCGGCCACGATGTCGGGCCGGTCCTTGATGCGCAGGCCAACCAGGCGATAGCCGGACTCGTCGCTGTAGACGAGCTGCAACGTCTGGTCCTGCTGGTACTGATCAAACGTGAGCGAGTTGAAAGCCTGGACCTCGCCATTCACTTCGCGGCCGCTGAAACCCCAGCCGCCGACTTCATCACCAGCCTCGTTGTAGACGATGATCCCGGGAAACCTGAAACCGCGCTCCAGCGTCTCACCCGCAATGACGGGCTCGGGCAGGCGCTCGGCATTCGAGATGACCAGCTTTCTCGTGCCGTCCGCTTCCACCACGTTGATCCGCTGGACGCTGATCTCCTCGAATCCTGCAACGTTCTGCGTGCTGTAGGCCACGTAGCCTGCCATGGCGACCACAGCCAGTGTGGAAACCAGCGAATAGACCTTCAGCAAACGAACTGTCTTCTGGTCGCCTTCCATATCAGGATCCTTGTTGTTGTGCGATGCCCCGAGCGGCACGGCGCCCGTCAGCTCCAGTTGATGCCTTGAAGCGCACTTTGGTTTGAGCGCCGCGATCGTTCCCATGAACAAGAAAGGCGGCAGAAGCCGCCTTCGCCGTGGGACGTGCGCTTGTCAATCCGGCCATTCAAAACCGCGCTCCTGGCAGAAATCCGCGACACCGTCGCCCACAACATCGATGACGGGCCCGTCGTACTTGTATTGCTGGATGTAATCGATCAGGAAGACGAACATGGCCTCGGTGCCCGTGCTTTCCATGCACTTCACGACGATCCCGTACAACTCGCGCTCATAGTAATAAGCCGCCGCCAGCGACTGGTCCACGGCGCCGAGCACGTAGGCTTGCTGCGCGAGGGCCGGCCACTCCATGAAAGTTTTCCGATCTATCAGGTAAACACCGTCGGCGGCGACCGGTGCCGAAAACACGCAAAGGAAAAGGAACGCATATAAACGCCGCATGTTCGCCTCGCACTGTGACTGGACGCAGCGATCATCGCCGCTCGACCGGTTTTCGTCCAGCGATTCGCATCGGTGACCATGCGGGCCGGGGCTTCGAAGATCATCTTGCAATCATGAAAACCGCGCTGGCGCTCGAGAGACGCGGGATCGAAATCTCGAAGAGGCGAAACCCGCGAGCTCGTCCGCGCTTCGAACCGCAGCGTGGAGTGAAAACCGCTGCGTGTTTCACCCCTGACGCCAGGCTCCGGACTTGTTGCAGCATCGCCTTTTTGCAGTCCTTTCGTTGGTGGAGGAGTCGGAATGCGAGCACGTGAGACCGCAGTGGATATCGCAGCCGGAATCATTGGCGGGCTAGTTGCCACGCAAGTAAACGGCTTTGTCGAACAGGTTTTCTGGAAGGCCACGCCTGACAGCGAGAAAGCGCGCGAACCCGAAACACGCGACAAATCATCTGCGGATGCCGCGGCGCGCAAGCTCCTGGAGTGCGTGGAAGAGGAACCGCCGGAGCAGCAACGCCAGCTGGTCAAGAAGGGAATCCACTTCGGCCTTGGCGCCGGCTGGGGACCGCTCTACTGCTGGTTGCGGCGGCACGCCAACATGCCGCCCGCGGCTGCGGCGGTAACCAGCGGCGCGGCGCTCTCGTTGGTCGTCGACGAAACGTTGAACTCGTTGTTGCGAATCACACCGCCGCCGCGCGCCTACCCGGCAAGCACGCACGTTCGCGGGTTGCTGACTCATGTGGTGTGGGGGCTTGTCTGCGGCGCGGTCGCCGAACCGCTGCGCCGGAAGTTGAGCTCCCCTCGCGGCGGTAGAACGTGATCACCACCGTGGCGCACACCTGTCTCCTGCGTCAGGAACTCCGCCTTGAACGCGTGGCCCAGTTTCCTTGACGCTCCGGCGAGCCCTTCGCGACGCTGTTCACGCGGGGCCGGTCATTGATCTTGTTCCAGCCTTGCTGGAACGCCGAGCGCGGTGTAGTACTCCGCTGCCAGCCTCTCGAATGTCTTCCCGTAAACAGAATCGAATGCCTCCATGCCCTGCCGTTCCACCACCAGCCGGTACATTTTTCCGAACGCCGCGGCACCATGCGTCTTGACAAGATACTTGATGAAGGACGAAGCGATGACCGCCCGGATGTGCAGACTGACGTCGGTCCTGGTTTCGCAACAGATGGCTTCCAGCCGATACTGCTCGCCGGCCGCGAAGGCCTTCCTGGCTTCGGTGTGCGGTTCCCAGCTCCAGAATATCCCGTCATCCACGAAATAAGCCCATCCCTCGGAGAGGAAATGGTGGAGCTCCTCGTCCTTTGGAATGAATCCCCAGTATTCAATCGCAAACAGGTGTCCAAGCTCGTGCGCGCCGCGTGCATTGTCCATTCGGTAGTACACGGACCAGTACTCGTGCAAGGAGTGAGCGTCTGACGCGACTTTCGTCTTTGCGCGCTTCTCTTCCTGTGACAGGAACAGCCAGTAGTTGATCTTTGGCATGTCCGTGTCGCGCAGTTCCATCAAATCTACAAGGTGCCGCCAATTGGCCTCCTGCCGTTCGAAGATATCGTTCACCTCCGAGGAGGCAGGATCGACAGCCACAGGCAGGCGGAAGACAAAGTGCTGCGTTTCGTGTGTCTGCCACGGGCCTGAATGCTCGAGGAGATACACGGGATCGTTCATCTCCATCAAGCTTGGCTCGTCCGCCGGGGCACTTGCAGTGATCAGCATGGCGGCAACCGCGAGCAGCCGCCGGCCACGCGTTATTGTTCCAGGCATCCGGATCTCCTCGATTCAACCACGTACCGGAAGACAACATGCGAACAATCAACCGGCTCCGGCTCACATGTCCAGGCAGCGGCGGTTTGATTGCCTGGCATCTGCTTGCCCCCGCGCGTCCGCTGATGAGCCAACTCCTTATCATGGAACTTACGGCTGCTATCGGCAATTTCCTACTTTCAGGACTGCCATAAGCAGACAGCAGGAATTGAAAGGGCCAATACACTGCTTGCGCCTGACTGCGTCGTCAGGGCACCCGGACAAGGGTTTGTCCCGGGCATCACATCCAGGAAAGGAGAACAAAATGAAACGCCTGTTTCCGATTGTACTGCCCCTGCTGTTCACGCCGATGACCGCGATGGCGGAGTGGTTCTACCTCGACACCTACATGATCGAGTACATGAACGTTCCTTCCGACACCGTGGAAGTCCGCCTGTATAGCGATGACGGCACAAAGCTCGCGGAATACTTTTTCCGCAAGGACGTCACAGAAGTATCGACGGAATACACGGGGTCGCACTATCGCAGTTTCCAACCGTTGGAGTACGCCGACAGATTCATCAACCTCTTGCGTTCGGAAGGTCCCTTTTACTTCAGCGCGCAGAACTTTGGATCGACTGGCTACCACTTGCGAGTCAGCACGGCGAACCACGAACCCGTCGGTGAAGGCGATGCGGACAGTGACGCGGGCACCTGAACCCGCCTTCGTTTCGTAGCTGGTATCCGTACCCCGGCCATTGGCCGGGGTATTCTTTCAAGCATTGCGCCCGTTGGCCCGGGCCTCAGGCAATGCAGTTGCGATGACAATCTGTCCGACGTGAATTTCCATCCAATTGGGCCGAATGCTCTCTCGCCGGAAATTTCAACGCCTTACCCGCGAATTTCGCCGTACGGGCGGTTCTCGTCGGAAATCGAAGTTCTGCCGAGGAGTTCACTTCTGTCACCTATGGCGCGAATCGATTTCTATTGCTTGTTATGCAAGCCAAACTCTCTCAACGCAATCAACAACCGCGACAAATTGCTTGCACTAACGAGCAAAAACAAACCGACGACAAGCCTGATCAGCTGGGACAGCAACACGCCCTTGTGCCCTTCCCAGATTTCGGTTTGAACGAGCATTTCCGAGCGCGCATTGTCGATGACGGCCAAGACCGTACCTGGCAGAAACGGGAGCGTCGAGACGATGAACCAGGCACCCAGCACGGACAGTGCTGCCGCCTGCATTGAGCGGATATCCATCACTGAAGAAACTTCGTTGTGATGCGCGCGTTCAGCGCGCACAGCAATCGCCGGCGCCAGCCACCACAGCAGGCCGCCAAGGACTATTCCGGACACGATCGAAACCAGGAAGACAGTAACGTCGTCGTCAATTCGGCTGTCGCTCTGTACTCTCGCCAGCAAACCAGCAACATCGACGAATTGCTGCAGCATCATTACGATGATGAAGACAGCAACAAGTCGCAAACCAATTCGCATCAATGAATGCGCCATTGCCACCCCTCCGCGCCATCGTCGCTATACCAGGCGCTGTTCTCACCCGTTTTCGGCTGGTTCGCCAAACACGGTCCGGGCCATCTTTACTTCCGGGAATCCCCGATTACTTTTAACACAGAAGCTGTGGGGAGAGGACGCCATGCGAAACACGTTGCGCGCATTCTTCTGCGCCGGCGTTCTTGCGGGAATTCCTTATTCGCCGGCAATAGCCAGCGAACCTACCGGCGACCAGGTTCGACAGATTCTGATTCAGGATTCCATCGCGAACTATCCCGGCAACTGTCCCTGCCCGTACAACGTCGACTACGCGGGCCGCAGATGCGGCAAGTACCGCGCGTATTTCAGACCCGGCGGCCATGCACCCGTGTGCTATGCGCAGGACGTGACGAAGGAGATAGTTGAGCGCTATCGCGAAAGGCAGTGACTCGCGAATCTCGCAAGAACACGGGGCAGCGCACAGACGAACCGGATCAAATCCGGCAATCGATATCGACCCGTGGTTTGCGACCCTTACGCGACGAGGCGCTCCGCGTGACCTTGATGTTGACTTTCCCGACACGCCCGAGAAGTTCAACGAGCTTGTCGAGCGAAAAGGTGCTGAGGTCGCTATTCATCAGTCGGCTGACCTTGGGCTGGGGAACGCCGAGCAGCTTTGCGGCTTGCGCCTGGGTGAGGCCTTCGCGCCGGATGTATTCCTGCAGCGCGATCATGAAGTCCGCGCGCACCTGCAGGTTCGCGGCCTCGTTGGCATCGAAACCAAGATCGGAAAACACGTTCTTGTCCTTGCGCATCTG
>DASVDI010000048.1:0-13749 GCA_036381175.1 Gammaproteobacteria bacterium | reverse complement strand
TCTGCTTTTCATGCTCACCACGGCGTTCTGGCCAGGATTTACGCTGGCAAGTGACGCCGGCAACAGCGCTGTCATTCTCACGGTGGACGGCCCCATTGGCCCTGCCACCGCCGATTATCTCTCGCGCGGCATCGAAACCGCGGCCGAAGAGCGGCGTGAGCTTGTCATTATCAAGATGGATACGCCGGGCGGACTGGATACCGCCATGCG
The DNA here is from genome assembly GCA_036381175.1 of Gammaproteobacteria bacterium. Taxonomy (GTDB): domain Bacteria; phylum Pseudomonadota; class Gammaproteobacteria; order Natronospirales; family JAJUFS01; genus JAJUFS01. The sequence continues at coordinate 13,539 of DASVDI010000048.1, read as the reverse complement.
CGACATCATCCAGGCGATTCTCGCGAGTCCCGTACCTGTCGCAACCTGGGTCTCGCCGCAGGGCGCGCGCGCGGCCAGTGCGGGAACGTACATTCTTTATGCCAGCCACATCGCCGCCATGGCGCCGGCGACGAATCTCGGTGCTGCGACGCCGGTGCAGATCGGCGGCGGTGGTGGTTCGGCTCCAGGCGAAAACAAGGACGACAAACCTGCATCCGAAGAAAGTCTGGCCACAGAATCTGCTCCTGACTCGGCCCCCGAATCCGCAATGAAACGCAAGATCGTGAACGACGCTGTCGCCTACATTCGCGGGCTCGCCGAGATGCGCGGTCGCAACGCCGACTGGGCCGAACGCGCGGTGCGCGAGGCCGTCAGCCTGCCGGCCGAAGCCGCGCTGGAGGAGAACGTGATCGATGTCGTCGCCGCCGATCTCGCCGATCTGCTCGCCGCCATTGACGGTCGCGAAATCGAAACCGTGGCAAGCGTCGTCGTTCTGCAAACCGACGGCATGACCATCGAGCGGCGCGAGCCGGACTGGCGCACGAATTTTCTCAGCATCATCACCAATCCGACCGTCGCGTATATTTTGATGCTGGTCGGCATTTACGGATTGATCTTCGAAGGCTACAACCCGGGCGCCATCGTGCCCGGCGTGGTCGGCGCCATCTGCCTGCTGTTGGCGCTGTACGCCTTCCAGGTGCTGCCGGTGAATTACGCGGGGCTCGCGCTGATCGCGCTTGGCGTAATCTTGATGGCAGCCGAAGCGTTCGCGCCGAGTTTCGGCGCGCTTGGCATCGGCGGCGTCATCGCCTTCATTGTCGGTTCGGTGATACTCATGGATACAGACATTCCCGGCTTCGGCATTCCCTTGTCGGTCATCGTGGTCATCAGCAGCATCGGCGCGCTTGCGGTATTCGCGATCATCGGGTTTGCGGTGCGCGCACAACGCACGCGTATAGTCACCGGTCGCGAGGAAATGATCGGACTCACCGGCACCGCGCTGAAGGATTTCGAAGGCCGCGGCAGCGTGTTCGTGCATGGCGAGCGATGGTTCGCGCACGCGAACGTGCCCATCATGAAAGGCCAGGACGTGCGCGTGACAGACATCAAGGGGCTCGTGCTTCACGTCGCGCCACTGGAAAGCACATCACCAACCTATTCAAAGGAGCAAGCATCATGATTGGATATGGAATCGGTATCGGCATCGTACTGCTGTTTCTTTTCAGTGCGATCAAGATTCTCAACGAATACGAACGCGGCGTCGTGTTCACACTCGGCCGCTTCACCGGCGTGAAAGGCCCCGGCCTGATCTTCATCATTCCCATCATCCAGCAGATGAACAAGGTAGATCTGCGCGTGATCGTGATGGATGTGCCGCCGCAGGACGTGATTTCTCGCGACAACGTTTCGGTGAAAGTGAACGCGGTGATCTATTTCCGCATCATGGATCCGGAGCGCGTCGTCATCCAGGTCGCGAACCCGTTCGAGGCGACGAGCCAACTCGCGCAGACAACGCTGCGATCCGTGCTCGGCCAGCACGAACTCGACGAAATGCTCGCCGAGCGCGAAAAACTCAACGAAGCCGTGCAGCAGATTCTCGACGAGCAGACCGACGCCTGGGGCATCAAGGTCAACAACGTAGAAATCAAGCAGGTCGATCTCGACGAAGGCATGATTCGCGCGATCGCCAAGCAGGCCGAAGCCGAACGCGTACGGCGCGCGAAAGTCATTCATGCGCAAGGCGAACAGGAAGCCTCTGAAAAACTCGTCGAAGCCGCCGTCAAGCTCGCCGAATCACCGGGCGCCATGCAACTGCGTTACCTGCAGACGCTTTCCGACATCGGCAACGAAAAGAACTCGACGATTGTTTTCCCGATCGAGATCGTGAAACCGATACTGGAGAAACTCGGGAAATAAAAGAAGTGCGTAGGGCGGGCTTTGCCCGCCATTGCGGGAAGGCGGGCAAAGCCCGCCCTACTCTTCCTTCCCCATCTTGTCGCTCATCAACCCCAGCGAAAATGCGCCCGGCCCGACGTTGATTCCCGCCGTCGTGCTCATCACCGAAAGCATCAAGCGAACGTCATGTTTCTCGGCGTGCTTCTCCAGCAATTTGTAGCCGGTCATCTTGCGAATGAAATCCGGATTGCCCGCGTAACTCATGCAGATGGTCTTGGACAACAAGCCCTTGTCGATCTGTTCCTTCGCCTGCTCGAACACGGTACTCACCGCATTTTCAAAACCCTGGATCTTTCTTACCGGAAACGTGTCGCCCTGGTAGGCCTTCACGATCGGTTTGATGTCCATCGCCGTTCCCAGAGTGTAGCTCAACCAGCTCACGGAACGATCACCGCGCGCACGACCGGCCTTGCGCAAATAATGCAGATCATTCGGGATCAGCCAGGCATGCACGTGCTTCGCCTTTGCTTCCACTTCCGGTCGCAACTTTTCAAACGGAATATTTTCTTCCTTCAACAACCGCACCACTTCCTGCACCAGCACCGCTTCGCCCGTGAACAGCGTCTTCGAATCCACGACACGCAAGGCGAACGCGCCTTCAATCCCCGCCTGGGCGCGGCGTTGCTTGTAACCGGAAAGAATCGCGAACGACGCCTTCGTGGCGTTCTCGAAAATCAGGCTGCGTGTACTCGAAATACTGATGACCAGCACACGATCGTAATTGAGCACCAGCTTGTCGAGAAACAGGTTGGTGATCTGCTCCACGGAGAATGGCTGCGTCTCGCCCTCCAGATCCTTCTCTTCCATGTACCGCTTGTAGAATGCGATCGTTTCTTCCGGGTTGCGCTCGTCGATCAGGATTTCCTTGTCCTCCCCCACCACGAGATTGATGGGCATGATTTCCAGGTGGTGGTCCCGGATAAACGACGGCGGCAGATCGCAGGCTGAATCAATGCAGAGTCCGATGCGCATGTCTTCCTCCATAATGGGACGAACGACACCAATAATTGAACATAATCTTGATGCTACGGTACCTACTATAGTCCGTTTTAAAAATTCTGCGGCTGTCGGGACATTTTTCGAATGGTGTGCGTTTCCGGTACGAAAACGCCGTTACAAATGCGAAAAGAACGCGGGCGGCTCCATCCGGTCGTGCATCCCGTCTACGTACATGATCGGGATATACGAAAGATCTTCTTCGGAAATGCCTTCCAGGCAGCCGATGTTCACTCCGTACATCTTCGCGAGCGGCGTATCGTTACCGATGCCGAATGGGCGCACGCCGCAATGCCGGCAGAAGAAATGCTGATTCTTCCTCGTGTTGAAAAGGTATTCCGTCAGCTCGCTCTCGCCTGCCAGCAAACGAAACCCTTCCGGTCCGGCAATTGCGGGCCAGAACCGGTTTCTTCGGCAGATGGAACAGTTGCATCGGTAGCTCGGTTGCGTCAGGTCAAGATCCGCCTCGAATGTCACGGCGCCGCAATGGCAGCTGCCTTGATAGGTTTTCAGCATTGTCATTCCTCGCACGATAAAACGCCCCCGACACCGGAACGATAACGATCTGTGTCAGCCGTCGCAAAAAATGGAGTGCTACCCCTATTCATTCCGAGGTTGCGGGCTGGTTAGGTTTCACTGAACGATCGTTTGTCAAAAACGTCGCAGACAACAACGAGGTTGCCATGGCCGGAATGTTGCAGGGTTTGATGGCGATGCGGGCAAAACCTGTCCTTGCCGGTGTGGCCACTTTCGTGCCCGGATTGTATGAACGCTTCGGCGGCACGCGCACCGGCGGCACCGATGTCGCCACCTACTGCTACGGCGTGTGGCTCAAGCATCTGACGCTGTGGTGGGCACACGGGATCCATCGCATTCCGGGGAATCTCGTGGAGCTCGGTCCAGGTGATTCGCTGGGTATCGGTTTGGCGGGTTTGTTGTCGGGCGTGCAGCAATACACGGCTGTGGATGTCGTGAAGGCCGCTGACACAGAACGCACGCTGGCCATCTTTGATGAACTCGTCGCACTGTTCCGGCAACGTGCGCCGCGCCCTACCCGAGGCTGGCCGGACTTCGACGCCCACCTGGATAAAAACCTGTTTCCGAGCCACATCCTCACGGAAGCATATCTCGAAACCTGTCTTTCGAAAGATCGAATCGCGGCGATTCGCAAATCCATTCAGGAAGCGTCGAACGACGGACCGGTTCGTTACGTGACGCCCTGGGAAATCGATGCAGTGCCCAAGGAGTCGGCCGACTGCGTGCTGTCGCATTCGGTGCTGGAACACGTGACGGACCCGGAGATGGTGTATCGCGCGATGGCGCACTGGTTGAAACCCGACGGCTGGGTCTCGCACCAGATTGATTTTTCCTCTCACAACCTCGGCAAACAGTGGAACAGCCATTGGGCCTGTTCCGACAGCATGTGGGGACTGGTGCAAGGCAAGCGGCCTTACCTTCTGAACCGCCTGCCGTCCTCGTTCCACGAACATGCGTTTTCCGGACAAGGGCTCGAGATACTGGTGCTCGAGCGAAACAGGGCCGAGGATGGCATCAAAAGAGAACAGCTCGCGTCACGTTTTCATGACATGCCGGATGAAGATTTCACCTGCCGAAGTTCTTATGTCCTGGCACGCAAGGCAACGAGTCATTCTGGAGCAGGGCGGATCAGCGAAGCGTAATCCGCCGTCCTGGATTACGCCTTCGGCAAAAGCGGACGTTACCGCATTGCCTTCCTTGCTGCCTGCCACTGCTCATCGAGCCGCTTCCCGGAAACCGACATCGCCGTCTTCAACTCCTGCGCAAACAATGACACGCGAAACTCTTCGATCATCCAGCGCCATGTGGCGAGTCCGGGATGTTTTAGGCAGAGCGCGTCCAGTGTTTCGGCGTCGTTGCCAGAGAGTTCTGACAGCCGTTCGAGCTGCGCGTTGAGTGCAACCTGCCCTGCACGGTCCTTGCCGGGATTGTTCGGCAGGCGTTCGAGGCGAAGCTCAATCGCTTCGAGGTAGCGCGGGAAACGTTGCAGCCATTCAAATGGTGTTGCGCGAACGAAACCCGGATGCACGAGAAAATTCAGTTGCGTGTCGATATCCTTGATCGCCGCGAGCATTGCGGGAAGCAGTTTTCCGGAAAGCTGTTTTCGAATGGCGTGATGGCGGTCGAGAATTTCGCCGGCGAGTTCGCCGAGCGCATTCACTTCGCTCTGCAGGCGTTCGCGAATTCCTGTTTCGAGCTCACGGTACGCGGCCTCATTACGAACAGTATCAAGCGTCTCTCCCGCTGCGCTCTCCAGCGCGGCGGCGACGATGTCCTCGCGCAAGGCTTCGCAGTCACCCGAAACCGCTTTGTACTTCAGACAGGTTTCGTGGAAACGCGGAATGTTCTTGCGCGCGAATTTCAGTGTGTCCTTCGCAGTGAGTTCCAGCAGCTTGAGAATGCCGCGCCGTGTTGTTCGGCGCGCTTCGGCATCGGTCGCACACAGCGTGGCCGTGACACGGAACTCGCGATCATCCAGCGCGGGAAACACCTTGAGGGTTCTACCCGACGCAGTGATCTCGGTAACATCCGGCATCTCGCCAAATATCCAGTCCGTGCCTTCGATCTCCGGCCACTCGGCTGAATCCAGTCCGCGCACCTGCTGTGTCGCTTGCGCGGCGTAACGCTGCTGCAACTCAGAGAGATCAGCGCCACTTGCGAGTTCGTTACCGTTCGCATCACGCAGACGGAATTTCATGAGGAGGTGCGCGGGAATGTCGAGACCGTGAAAAACCTCCGGTTCGATAACGTTGCCTGACATCCGTGTCAGTTGTTTGGCCAATTGCTCGTGCAGGTTGCCTTCCGCGAACGGCATCGATTCAACCGCCGCACGTGCGAAATCTGGTGCAGGAACAAAATTTCGCCTCAGCGCTTTCGGCAAGGCGCGGATCATCGCGGTAACTTTTTCTTCGATATAACCCGGCACGAGCCACGCAGGACGTTCCCGCGGCACCTGCCCGACAAGCTCGACCGGCACATCAAGAATCACGCCGTCCAGCTCTCCGCCCGGCGCGAAGTGATACTCGAGCGGCATCGGCACGCCGTTGACGAGGATCGCTTCGGGAAACTGCGATTCGGTGACGTCATGCGGATTGCGAGCGAGTAGCGTTTCCCGGTCGGCGCGCAGACGCTGTTCCGCGTCGTTTTTATGGCGTCGGTACCAAGCCTTGAAGGTAATGCCGTCGTAGATATTTTCCGGCAATCGTTCGGCGTAGAACTGCGCGAGCGTGTCCGCATCCACGAGAATGTCGCGACGGCGAACGCGCGCTTCCAGCGATTCGATTTCCTCGATCAACCTGAGATTGTGCTCAAGGAATAAATAGTTTCCGTCGAGTTCGCCCGGCACCAGTCCATCGCGAATGAACAACTCGCGTGCGAGTTTCGGATCCTTGCTGCCGTAATCCACGCGGCGACCGCTCGCGAGCGGCAATCCGAACAACGTAACCGTTTCCGCCGCCGTCACGCGCCCGCTTCTTCGGTCCCAGCGCGGTTCGCTGTAATCACGATTCACAAGGTGTGCTGCGACTTCTTCGATCCATCCCGCCTGCACGCCCGCGATCGTCCTGCCCCAGACCTTCTGCGTTTCGACGAACTCCGCGGCCACCACCCACTTCGGCGGCGACTTCGCAAGCGATGATCCCGGCCACACCTGGAACTTCAATCCGCGCGGGCCCGTGAAGGTTAAATCCTCATCCTTCAATCCGACCTGTCCGAGACAGCCGGCAAGCACGGCACGATGAATTCGCGGAAACATTTCCTCGGGCGAAATCTCAGCGTTGCTGAACTTCATGCCTTGCTCCGCGAGCATGCCTTTCACCTGCTGGTGCGTGTCATGCCACTCGCGGATGCGAAGGTAGGAAAGGAAATTCTCCTTGCACCAACGACGAAGCTGGCTCCCGGAACGGTGTTTGCGTTCCTCGTGAAAACGGTTCCAGAGATTCAGCACGCCGGTGAAATCGGATTTAGGATCTGCAAATTGCGCGTGCGCGGCATCCGCCTGTTGCTGCATCTCCAATGGACGCTCGCGCTGATCCTGCACGGTCAACGCGCTCGTAATGATCAGCAGTTCCGCGAGGCAGTTCTGCCTGTCGGCAGCGAGCAGCATGCGCGCAAGGCGCGGGTCCATCGGCAGACGCGCGATGCGCCGTCCGAGTTCGGTGACGCGTCGCGCATCGTCCACCGCTTCGAGTTCCTGCAATAAACGATAACCGTCGTTCACGAAACGCGTGTCTGGCGGATCGAGAAACGGAAAGCTTTCGATATCGCCAAGCTTCAACAACTGCATCTGCAGGATCACGGCGGCGAGATTGGTGCGATGGATTTCCGGATCCGTGAATTCCGGTCGCGAAAGGAAATCTTCTTCATCGTAAAGCCGGACGCACACGCCATCCGAAACGCGCCCGCAGCGACCCTTGCGCTGGTCCGCGCTCGCCTGACTGATTTTTTCGATCGGCAAGCGCTGCACCTTCGAGCGATACGAATAGCGTGACAGCCTCGCCTTGCCGGGATCAATTACGTAACGAATTCGCGGCACGGTGAGCGATGTCTCCGCGACGTTGGTCGCGAGCACAATGCGCTTCGCATGACCGGGTTTGAAAACGCGATCCTGCTCGGCTGCGCTCAGTCGCGAAAACAGCGGCAGGATTTCCGTGCCGGGCGGATGATGCTTGCGAAGTGCTTCCGCGGTTTCACGAATTTCGCGCTCGCCGGAAAGGAACACGAGAATGTCGCCGGGGCCTGCCTGCCAGCATTCATCGACGGCATCGAGAATGCCTTCAAGCTGCGAACGATCGCGCGCGTCTTCGTCGTCGCCGCGCAACGCACGGTAACGAACTTCCACGGGATACGTGCGTCCCGAGACGAGCACGATGGGCGCGTGTTCTCCATCGGTGGGGAAATGCTTCGAGAAACTTTCCGGATCAATCGTTGCGGACGTGATGATGACCTTGAGATCAGGACGCTTCGGTAACAGCTGCTTGAGATAACCGAGCAGGAAATCGATGTTCAGCGAACGCTCGTGCGCTTCATCGATAATGATCGTGTCGTACTGATCAAGAAAACGATCGCCCTGCGCTTCGGCCAGCAGCATGCCGTCAGTCAGCACTTTTACATACGTGTCGTGCGAGACGTGATCCGAGAAACGAATCTTGAAGCCGACTTCCTTGCCAAGCTCGGTGTTCATTTCCTCGGAGAGACGACGCGCAATCGCGCGTGCGGCCACGCGTCGTGGTTGCGTATGCGCGATCAGGCCGCGCGTGCCGCGGCCGAGTTTCAGCATCAGCTTCGGCAACTGTGTGGACTTGCCGGAACCGGTTTCACCACAAACGACAATCACCTGGTGTTTTTCGAGCGCGGCGGCGATGTCGTCGAGACGGTGACTGACGGGCAGTTCGTCGGGAAACGATGGCTGCGGCAGGTTCGCGCGACGCTGCTCGACGCGCGCTTTGGATTTCGCAAGCAACGTATCGAAACGCTCGCGTTCTTTCGGTTTGCGCGCAAGTTTCCTCAGGCGATGCGCGTCAGCCTGCATGATGGTTTCGAGATCGGAAAATGTGTCAGGCATTTATATTTACGAGAAGTGAGACACTTCTTATCGAAGCGTTGTGGGAGTGGTATCCTGCCGCGAATGATTCACATGAAGATTCGCGGCAGGATGCCGCTCCCACATGTCTTCGTTCTAGTATTGATTACGTTTTATTCCGTGAATCCTGAAAAATCCTGTCCATTGCTCTTCGCTTTTTCCGCCTTCCGCACTTCATCCCAGATCGCGTCCATTTCTTCGAGCGTCGATTCGGCGGGCGTCTTGCCGCGCCGTGCAAGTTCGGCTTCCACGGCGCGGAAGCGGCGCTCGAATTTCGCGTTCGTGCCGCGCAGCGCGGCTTCAGGATCAACCGTGAGATAACGCGCAAGATTCGTGATGGTGAAAAGGAAATCGCCCAGTTCATCCGCGATGCGTTTTTTGTCGGCGTTCGCATCGACCTCTTCACGCAGCTCGCCCAGTTCCTCGTCGATCTTCGCGAACACACCTTGCATGTCCGGCCATTCGAAACCGGCGCGGCCCGCGCGCTTCGAGAGTTTTTCTGCGCGCGTCAGCGCGGGAAGGTTTTTCGGCACGTCATCCAGCACGCCCGATTTCTTTCGTTCAGCGGCTTTCATGTCTTCCCATGCGCCAGGGTGATGTTCGGCATCGCCGAACACGTGCGGATGACGGCGCGTCATTTTCTCGACAAGCCCGTTCACGACATCTTCGAACGTGAACGCGCCCTGCTCGCTCGCCATCTGCGAATGAAACACGACCTGGAACAGCAGATCACCGAGTTCGTCTTTCAGATCTTCGAGATCATTGCGCTGGATGGCGTCTTCGACTTCATACGCTTCCTCGACGGTGTAAGGCGCGATGGTCGAGAAATCCTGATCGCGATCCCACGGGCAGCCGTGTTCCGGATCGCGCAGCCGGCGCATGAGTTCTAACAACGGATCAATGTCCACATTCAACCCCGGTATCGAAGCCTTTGCATGAGAGGCTCAGAGCGTCGCGAGCGAAGGCAAGACAAGGCAAAAATCGGCGAGGAACCGGAGTGTACATGGGGTTACATGAGGATTCCGAGCCGATTTTTAACGCCGTATTGCCGAGCGCAGCAGCTCTGAGAGGTCAGCCAACCTGCTCGATTCTGTTTTGAATTCTCTGGGCGAAATCCACAAGCATCGCCGCCGTCGCCCCCCAGATCCGGTAATCGCGGCCGCCGACAGAATATGGAATCACGTAATACGAAACGTTCGTGCCGCGGAACTCGCGGGTTTCTCGCCGCCGATTCGCCGGATCGAGAATGAAATCCAGTGGAACTTCGAAGATTTCCGCGACTTCGGTCGGATCCGGACGCGGCGTGAAGCCCGGCCGCACGAAGCCGACAACGGGAATCACGGAATAACCGGTGATGGTGAGGTACTGCGGAAGGTAACCAACAGGCCGCACGTAATGCCGCGGAAGCCCGATTTCTTCTTCCGTCTCGCGAAGTGCGGCGTCCAGTGCGCCGGAATCGACGGGTTCGACCCGTCCGCCGGGAAACGCGACCTGCCCAGGGTGTTCCGGCAGCGTGTCGGTGCGCAGGGTCAAAAGAACGGTTAAGCCCGTGGGGTGATCGATCAGCGGAACGAGAACCGCCGCCGGGCGAAGTGTGTCCGGATCGGGTTGAAGGGATTCCGGGAAATCACCGAGGTGCTTGCCCCTGTTCGCGGCCCGCATGTCCTTTTCGGGCCGCGTTCCGGCCAGCATATTCTCGATGATTTCTTTCATTTTTCAATGTGTTGAAAAACTCTTTTGAAGTTACTTCTTTCCGGAAAAACCGATCCACGCCAACACGGCGCCAACGACAATACCCAGAATCGACAGCCACTGCGGAATGCTTTCGGTTTCGGTGATGCCGATGCTCGCCTGGCCGATTTCGATGGCATCGCGATCCTGCGGAATGCCGCCGAAAATCAGTGCCGCCGCACCCGCCACGATCAGCAGAATGCCGATCACGAGCATTACCTTGTTGCCACCTTGAGTCATGACACTTCTCCTCTGCAGGTCCTCGAACCGCAGAGGATCATCCTGCTGCGGCTACTTTTGAATTCCGCCCTCGGTCAGTTTCGCCGGATCCAGAAGACGGTCGAGATCCGCATCGGACAGATCGGTATTTTCCTTCGCCACGTCCTTGACCGGCCGCTTTTCCTTGTAGGCCTGCTTGGCGATCGCCGCACCCTTGTCGTAACCGATGACGGCATTCATCGCCGTCACCAGGATCGGGTTTCTGTCCAATGCCGACTTCAGATTGTCCTCGTTGACCGTGAAGCCCGCGATACAGGAATCACCCAGTGCGCGCGTGACGCTTGCAAGGATTTCAATGGATTGCAGCAGGTTGTAGGCGATCATCGGCAGCATGACGTTGAGCTGGAAGTTGCCCGCCTGACCACCCACGGTAATGGCGGCGTCATTACCGATCACCTGCGCGGCCACCATGGTTGCCGCCTCGGGAATTACCGGATTCACCTTGCCCGGCATGATCGACGAGCCTGGCTGCAGCGCCGGCAGCGCAATTTCGCCGAGGCCTGCGAGCGGACCGGAGTTCATCCAGCGCAGGTCGTTGGAAATCTTCATCACCGAAACGGCGATCGTCTTGAGCTGACCGGAGAATTCCACCGCCGCGTCCTGCGCGGAGAGTGATTCGAAATAATCCGCGTTCGGTTCGAAGGCGATACCGGTCTGCTTTTTCAACTGTTCGGCGACCTTGCCGCCGAAATCCGGGTGCGCGTTGATGCCGGTGCCGACGGCGGTGCCGCCCTGTGCGAGACGCTGGATTCGCGGCATCGCCGCCTGCACGCGCGCTATGCCATTCTCGATCTGCGTCGCCCAGCCACCCATTTCCTGGCTCACGCGAACGGGCATCGCATCCATCAGATGCGTGCGGCCGGTCTTCACCGCCTTATCGAGCGATTTCGCTTTCTCGCGGATGGTCTTCGCGAAATGCGTGAGCGCGGGGATGAGTTTCTCGTTCGCTTCCAGTGCCGCGGATACGTGGATCGCGGTCGGGATCACGTCGTTCGAGGACTGCCCCATGTTGACGTGATCGTTCGGATGCACCTTTTCGCCCGCCTTCTCGCTCGCGAGGTGCGCGATGACCTCGTTCGCGTTCATGTTCGAACTGGTGCCCGAGCCGGTCTGGAACACATCGATGGGGAAATGCGCATCGTGCTTGCCGTCGGCAACTTCCAGCGCCGCTTCGCGGATGGCGCTAGCGAGCTTCGCATCCAACAGGCCGAGCTCCTCGTTCGCGGATGCGGCCGCGGCCTTGATGAGACCGAGCGCGCGGATGAATGCACGCGGCATGGCCAGGCCCGAGATCGGGAAGTTCTGGACAGCGCGCTGCGTCTGCGCGCCCCACAGGGCATCGGCGGGCACTTTCAACTCGCCCATGCTGTCGCGCTCGGTACGAAAGCCCCCATCGGACTTGGCTGACATTGATCACTCCTTGTTTATGTATGGCGAGTCGGCTGTGGTTAAGCACTTGAAAATCCGGCAAAATACGCCTCTTTTCAAATCGCCGCCGACAATGCACGAACTGGCGGGAAACAGCGAATTTTACCGCTTCCGGAAAGGTTTTTCGAGGCGGTGCGCTGGCGATGAATCACAGACCGGAGTCCGCATGAACCGCCCGATCGAGCGCAACGAACTCACCAATATTTCCCCCGTCGATGGCCGCTACGCCGGCAAATCGGAAGCACTGCGCGGCATCTTCAGCGAGTTCGGACTGATCCGGCACCGCGTCATCGTCGAAGTGCGCTGGCTGCAGCATCTCGCGAAACTGCCGAGCGTCATCGAAGTGACCGAACTCTCGAAGGACGCGAATGCGTTTCTCGATGCCATCATCAATGATTTCTCTGTCAACGACGCGCAACGCGTGAAGGACATCGAGAAGACGACGAACCACGATGTCAAAGCCGTCGAATACTTCCTGAAAGAGAAAGTCGCGAATCATGGCGAACTTGCCGGAATCAGCGAGTTCTTTCACTTCGCCTGCACCTCCGAAGACATCAACAATCTTTCCTATGCGCTGATGCTGAAAGCCTTGCGTGAAGACGTGCTGCTGCCCGCATGGACCGCGGTGATTACCGACATTGCCACGCTCGCGCACCAGTACGCGCATCTGCCGATGCTCTCGCGCACGCACGGCCAACCGGCTTCGCCGACCACGCTTGGCAAGGAAATGGCGAACGTCGTGCATCGTTTGCGCCGCCAGCGCGAACAGCTCAAGCAGGTCGAGCTGCTCGGCAAGATCAACGGCGCGGTCGGCAATTACAACGCGCACTTCTCAGCATACCCGGATGAAAACTGGCCGGTGGTGAACTGCGAGTTCGTCGAAAGCCTCGGTCTCGAATTCAACCCGTACACCATCCAGATCGAACCGCACGATTACATGGCCGAGTTCTTCGACGTGTCCGCGCGCTTCAACACCATCCTCATGGATTTCTGCCGCGACGCCTGGGGTTACATCTCGTTGGGCTTTTTCAAGCAGCGCACCGTCGAAGGCGAAATCGGTTCCTCGACCATGCCGCACAAAGTGAATCCCATCGATTTCGAAAATGCGGAAGGCAACATCGGCATGGCGAATGCACTGTTCCGTCATCTCACGGAAAAACTGCCGGTCTCGCGCTGGCAGCGCGATCTCACCGACTCCACCGTGCTGCGAAACCTCGGCGTCGGCTTCGCGCATTCCCTTATCGCTTATGAATCCGCCCGCAAGGGCATTTCGAAACTCGAAGCCAACCCCGGCAAGCTCGCCGCCGATCTTGATGCCAACTGGGAAGTGCTCGCCGAGCCGATCCAGACCGTCATGCGCCGCTACGGCGTCGAAAAGCCGTACGAGAAACTGAAAGAACTCACGCGCGGCAAGAAGATTGACGCTACCGCGATGAAAACTTTCGTCGAAACGCTCGACATCCCCGCCGATGCAAAAGCGCGTCTCATGAGCCTGACACCGGCAACATATGTGGGTTGTGCGGCGAAGCTGG
>DASVDI010000047.1:0-23850 GCA_036381175.1 Gammaproteobacteria bacterium | reverse complement strand
CACTCGAGGCCTTCCGGACGATCCCACACCTCGGCTGTCGCCTTCGCGCCGCCGCGCGCGCACTTGATCACGATCCAGACGAAGAGCAGCTGCGAGAAGCCGAAGCCGAAGGCCCCGATGCTCGAGACCATGTTCCAGTCCGCGAACTGCACGGCGTAGTCCGGGATGCGGCGGGGCATGCCGGCGAGGCCGAGGAAGTGCTGCGGGAAGAACAGCAGGTTCACGGAGATCGCCGACCACCAGAAATGGATCTTGCCGAAGGTCTCGTTGTACATGTTGCCGGTCCACTTCGGGATCCAGTAGTAGGCTGCCGACATCAGCGCGAACACCGCGCCCGGCACCAGCACGTAGTGGAAGTGCGCGACAACAAAGTAGGTGTCGTGGTACTGGAAGTCCGCCGGCACGATGGCGAGCATCAGGCCGGAGAAGCCGCCGATGGTGAACAGGAACACGAAGGCCAGCGCGAACAGCATGGGCGTCTCGAAGGTCATCGAGCTCTTCCACATGGTCGCGGCCCAGTTGAACACCTTCACGCCCGTCGGCACCGCGATCAACATGGTGGTGAACATGAAGAACACGCCGCCGGCGAACGGCATGCCGACAGTGAACATGTGATGCGCCCAGACGATGAACGACAGGAACGCGATCGCTGCGAGCGCGTACACCATGGCGTGGTAGCCGAACAGCTTCTTGCGCGCGAAGGTCGGAATGACTTCCGACACCACGCCAAAGGCGGGCAGGATCATGATGTAAACCTCGGGATGACCGAAGAACCAGAACACATGCTGATACAGCACCGGATCACCGCCGCCGGCCGCCGTGAAGAAGCTGGTGCCGAAATACTTGTCCGTCAAAAGCATCGTGACCGCGCCCGCGAGCACCGGCATCACCGCGATCAGAAGGTACGCGGTAATCAGCCACGACCACACGAACACCGGCATTTTCAGCAGCGTCATGCCGGGCGCGCGCATGTTGAGAATGGTCGCGATGACGTTGATCGCGCCCATGATGGAGGAAATGCCCATCATGTGAATCGAGAAAATCACGAACGGGAATGCGGTGCCCGTCTGCAGCATCAGCGGCGGATACATGGTCCAGCCACCCGCCGGGCCGCCGCCTTCCATGAACAGCGTGGAGAGCAGCATGGTGAACGCGGCCGGCAGGATCCAGAACGACCAGTTGTTCATGCGCGGCAGCGCCATATCGGGCGCGCCCACCTGCAGCGGAATCATCCAGTTCGCGAGGCCCACCCAGGCCGGCATGACGGCGCCGAAAATCATGGCGAGCGCATGCATGGTGCTCATCTGGTTGAAGAACATGGGATCGACCCACTGCATGCCGGGCTGGAAAAGTTCCAGGCGAATGATCATCGCGAACGAACCGCCGACGATGAACATCGTCAGCGAGAACAACAGGTACATCGTGCCGATGTCCTTGTGGTTCGTCGTGAACAGCCAGCGGCGCCAGCCGGTCATGGCGTGATCGTGACCATCGTCATGGCCATGGTCGTGTCCGTGCAGTGCTTCAGAAGTCGTGCTCATTTGCTCTGTTCCTCATACGCGCATTCGCGCGCCAAGCTCAGCGTGCAGCCTTGATGTCGGATGGTGTGACCAGATCGCCGGTGTTGTGACCCCAGGCGTTGCGTTCATACGTGATGACCGCGGCAATTTCCTCGTCGTTCAACATGCCGCCGAATGCCGCCATGGTCGTTCCAGTCTTGCCGTTGATGACGATGTCGGTGTGCGCGACCAGGTCGCCGGTCACGATGTCGCTGCCCTTCAGCGCCGGGAAACCGGCTGCTTCAAGACCGATGCCGCCCGCCTGGTGGCAGGAGAGGCAATTCGTCTTGTAGACCTTCTCGCCGAGTGCCATTGCCGTTTCCATGTTCCATTCCTGCACCAACGGCTCCGCGGCGGGCGCGGCAGCAGCTGGTTCGACGGCACCGGATTCATCTTCAAGCGAAATGCCGGCGAGCTCGCGCTGATCGGCAACCCACGCGTCGTATTCATCCTGCGGCAAGGCCTTGACGACGATCGGCATGAAGCCGTGATCGCGACCGCAAAGCTCCGCGCACTGGCCGCGATAGATGCCCGGCTTGTTGACGTTGAACCATATCTCGTTCACGAAACCCGGCACCGCGTCTTTCTTGACGGCGAATTCCGGCACCCACCAGGCGTGAATCACGTCGGCGGATGTCAAAAGCAGGCGCACCTTGCGACCGACAGGCACGACCAGCGGGTTGTCGACTTCGAGCAGGTAATGGTCGACGGACGACGGCTCAAGACCGGAATCCAGCTGGCGAATACGGTTCGACGGCGCCGCCAGTGACGAGTAGAAACCGAAACCCTGGTTGATGCCGTTCTCGTCGGTAATCAGGTAATCGTATTTCCACTTCCACTGCAGGGCAGTGACCTTGATGGAAAGCTCGGACTCGCGGAAGTCTTCCATCTTGATCAGCGTGCTCGCGGCCGGAATGGCCATGCCGACAAGAATAAGGAAAGGAATGGTGGTCCAGATGATTTCGACCAGCGTGTTGTGATGCCATTTCGCCGGAACGGCGTTCCGCGATTTGCGGTGCAGGACAATGGAAACAATCATCGCGCCGAACACGAGAACGCCGATGACGACGCAGGCCCACAAAACGCCCATGTGCAGTTCATAGACTTCGTGGCTGATGTCGGTCACGCCCTTGGGCATGTTGAGTTCGTAATCCGCCAACGCCGCGGTCGAGACGGCAGACAGTGCGACGACTGTCAGTCCACGCAGTACCGCCTTCATCTTGCTGAAGCACATGCGATGGTCACTCCCAGGTTCCGAAAGATTGTGGTGAGTCGTTGTGTTTCGTCTGCGGAACCGGTTCCGGGCTGACTCACGGGGCTGTGCTCCACAAGATTTGCCGCGCAGTCGAACCGGCGCAAAAATCAGTCGCGTATGCTACTGCAAGGCCGCCATCATTGGCAACTTCGCGGGCACCATCGTGCAGGGCTTTTTTGTTTGTTTACAGCCACTTGGCTAAAAAAGCGCGCGTAAATCAGCAAAAGCCGAGGCGAGTGCGACAGCTTTTCAACGGAAGTCGCGATGAAGCGCCGCCGCAACATTTTCAGCATTCGGCAGCGCGAGGTGCGGCACGCGACCAAGGCATGGACCGGGCAGGCGCTCGCGCAATGCCTCGATGTTCGCCGCCTCCGAATCCATCGCGGGTTCAAGCGAATTGCCGATCCAGCCGGCAAATTCCAGGCCCCGCGCCTGCACTGCTTCCGCCGTCAGCAGCGCGTGATTGATGCAGCCGAGGCGCAGGCCGACGACGAGGATCACCGGCAAGCCAAGCTTCACCGCGAGATCGGCAGTGTCGAAGCCTTTCGCCAGCGGCACGCGAAAACCGCCGACGCCTTCGACCACGATGCGGTCGGATTGCCGTTGCAGATCGGTGAAGGCCGAAAGAATCACATCCGCGGAAATGTCGACGCCCGCGTCAGCCGCGGCGATGTGCGGCGCGATGGCGGGTTCGAAGGCGAAGGGATTTACTTGCTCGTATTTCCAGTCGTGGCCGCATGCTGCGATCAGCGCTTCGGCATCCGCATTGCGCAAACCGCCCGCCGTGCGGTGGCAGCCACTGGCGACCGGTTTCATCACCGCGACCGTGTGGCCGTCACCGGCAAGTCGCTTCACCACGCCACAGGCGATCGTGGTCTTGCCGATTTCCGTGTCTGTTCCAGTGATGAAGAATCCGCGATTCATCGAAGCCTCTCTGGTTATCGAAGCATTGTGGGAGCCGGCCTTGCCGGCGAAGCACATGGATTCGCGCACAAGGTGCGCTCCCACATCGCTCCGTTCGTCATTTTCTTTCCTTCAGCGAACGGCGCAAATCTTCGACGCTGACGCTGCCATCGCGAACATACCGCACGCCCTTCGGCATTTCGGGCAGCCACGCCGTGCCGTAAACCACTTCGTAGGTTGCAGGCAGCCGGCCATCAACGCGAAATTTTTCGTAAGCCTGTTCGAACGCGTTGAACCGTTTTCGCCCCGTGAGGCCGCGCGCGCGTCCGGCGTTCACGTTGTGCGCGCCGATGATCTTCAGATCGCGCAACAGGTCGCGCGCGTTATCGTAAGTCAGCGTGAAGTGCTCGACGTCCATCACCACTTCCGTGAAACCTGCGCGCACCAGCGCATCGCCGACATCATGCAGATCAAGAAAACGGTTCACGTGCGTGTAGCCGTCGACGACCGACCACGCATCGCGCAACTCGCGCAACGTGTCAGGGCCGAATGTCGAAAACACAAGCAGCCCCCCACCACGAAGCACGCGACGGAATTCCGCGAACGCGTCATCCGGTTCATTCACCCATTGCAAGGCAAGATTCGAAAACACCACATCGACACTGTCATCGGCGAGCGGCATGTCGGCGAGATCGCCTTCAAGCGTCTTCAGTTTGCGAAACCACGGTTTCTGCCTGCGTGCTTCGGCGAGCATCGCTGGCGCGATATCCAGCGCAAGCAATTCGGCCTTCGGAAAATGTTTCGCCAGCGGCTTCAACGCGCCGCCCGGTCCACAGCCGGCATCAAGCACCACTTTCGCTTGCAGGGTCACGAGATCGAGTTTTTCGAGCAGGCGCTCACGCACTTCGCGCTGCAGCGGCGCGTGCGTATCGTAATCGCGCGCCGCGCGGTTGAAGGATCGTTTGACCTCGGCGACGTCAAGTTCGAAGGGTTTGTCGTTGTCATTCATCGTCATGGTGTCTATCGAAGCAACGCAGGAGCGCTCTCGGAGCGCGAATTTTTGATGCGAGTTTTGTTCGCGCACGGAGTGCGCTCCTGCATGACTTCGTTTCAATCCTTTGCAAGAAATTCTGTTGCCAATTCCAGGAATTCTTCCCGATGCGAAATGAACGGCGCGTGTGCCGCGCCACGAATCGTGATCGACCGGCCATCGCGCACATGCGCTGCGAGATATTCGCCGGACGGCGGCGGCGCGAGGCGGTCGCGACTGCCCATGATCGAAAGCAGCGGTGCGTGAATTTCCGGAAGTCGCGGACGCAGGTCAAGCGCGTGCAGGATCTTCAAACCGTTTGAAAGACTTTCCACGTGCGGTTCGCCGCGCGCATACGTCTTTTGTCGCAACTCTCTCAGCAAGGTATGCGCATGCTCGTCGCCGATGACCTGCAGCGACAGGAAATTTTTAACCGTCTTCTGGAAATCATCGTGCAGACCTTGCGCCATTTCCTGCAGCGTTTTTTCGGGAATGGCTTTCTGCCAGTCGGGACTCGCCACCAGCTTCGGCGTGGTCGCGACGGTGACAATGCGAGCCATGCGGTCGGGAGCGAGCGTCGCTGCCGCAAGCGCGGTCTGTCCGCCCAGCGACCAGCCCAGCCAGTTTGCGTGCGCTGGCGCAACGTCGAGCACTTGTCTTGCGACATCATCAATGTCCGCGGGCAGTTCAATATTCGCGTTATGCCCGTGGCCAGGCAGATCGATGAAATGCACACAGAACTGTGCGGCGAGCGCCTCCGCGATGCCATCGAAAAGACCGCAATTCAGTGCCCAGCCGTGCAGCACGACGAGGTCCGGACCAGAACCAATGACGTCAGCTTTCAGTTTCACCGTTACTTTCCTGATTCTTGCGCCACACATCCGAAAGGCATTCCAGTAACCGGTCCACATCCGCCTCCGAGTGCGCCGCCGACAAGGTGACGCGCAAACGTGCCGTTCCTTCCGGAACCGTCGGCGGACGAATCGCCGTGACGAGCACACCTTTCTCCAGCAACGCATCGGAAATTTGAACAGCGCGCGCCGCATCACCGACGACAATCGGCTGTATCGGCGTGAATGAATCCATCAGTTGCAGGTTTATTGTTTTCGCACCGGCGCGAAAGCGTTCGATCAACGCATGCAGATGTTCTCGCCGCTCCGGTTCCGTTTCGATGATTGCAAGCGCCGCGAGCGATGCGCCCGCAACGGCTGCAGGCAATGCCGTCGTGTAGATGTAACTGCGTGACCGATTGATGAGCGTTTCAATCAACGTATTGGAACCTGCAACGAATGCACCGAAGGAACCGAAGGCCTTGCCCAGCGTTCCCATCAGAACCGGCACGTCGTTCTTATCCAGCCCGAAATGCTCCAGCGAACCGCGACCGGTGTTGCCGAGCACACCGATGCCATGCGCGTCATCGACAACAAGCCACGCGTCATGCTTCTTGCGCAGCGATGCGAGTTCAGGCAGCGGCGCAATATCGCCATCCATGGAAAACACACCGTCGGTCATCACCAGCGCGGCACTCTTTTCCTGTGCCGCGAGTTTTCGCTCCAGTGCTGCAACATCGTTATGCGCATAGCGCGAAAACTTCGCGCCACTCAACAGGCCCGCATCGATCAACGAGGCGTGGTTCAACCGGTCCTCGAAAACGTGATCGCCGCGCTCAAGCAACGCCGAAGCAATACCGAGATTCGCCATGTAGCCGGTGGAGAACAGCAACGCGCGCTCGCGTCCGGTGAAATCCGCCAGGCGTTCTTCAAGCTCGTGGTGAATGCGCTGATGACCGGTGACGAGATGCGCTGCGCCGGAACCCGCGCCATATTTTCGTGCAGCTTCGCATTGCGCCTCGATCAAACGTGAATCATTCGCGAGGCCAAGATAATCGTTCGAGCAGAACGCGAGAACATCGCGGCCATCGATGCGAACGCGTGGCCCCGCCGCGGATTCAATGACGCGACGACGGCGGTAGAGCGAATTCGCGTCGCGCTCCGCGAGATCGCGTTCGAGACGTTGCTGGAGTTTTTCGGCCAACTCGACGCTTGCGCTTACTGCGCCACGGCTTCTGCGGGATGCCGGGCGCAGTCCTCGCGCCGCTCCTCGACGCGCTCCAATCCTTCGGGGCGAATGCCGAGGCGGCCAAACAATTCCATGTCGTGGTTCGATTCCGGATTCGCGGTCGTCAGCAGTTTCTCGCCATAGAAAATCGAATTCGCACCCGCAAAAAAACACAGCGCCTGCATTTCATCGCTCATTTCCGTGCGTCCGGCGGAAAGTCGCACGTGCGATTTCGGCATGAGAATGCGCGCGACGGCAACGGTGCGCACGAACGCGATCGGATCGAGATCCTCTTCTTTATCCAGCGGTGTGCCTGCAACTTTCACGAGCTGATTGATAGGCACGGATTCAGGATGTTTTTTCATAGTCGCCAACACCTTAAGCATGCCGGCGCGATCGGTAAGGCCTTCGCCCATGCCGATGATGCCGCCGGAGCAGACATTCATGCCCGCGCTGCGCACATTCTCGAGCGTGTTGAGACGATCCTCGAACGTGCGCGTGGTGATGATGTCCTTGTAATACTCGGGCGAGGTGTCGATGTTGTGGTTGTAATAATCGAGACCGGCGTCTTTCAGCTTCACGGCCTGGTCTTCGCTGAGCATGCCGAGCGTGCAGCAGGTTTCCATGCCGAGCGATTTCACGCCCTTGATCATCTCGATAATGAAATCGAGCTGCTTGTCTTTCGGCGAGCGATACGCCGCGCCCATGCAGAAACGCGTCGCGCCGTTGGCTTTCGCGTTCTTCGCCTGTTCGACGACATTGTCGACTTCCATCAGGGCTTCGCGTTCGAGTCCCGTGTCGTAGCGGATCGACTGCGGGCAGTAGGCGCAGTCTTCCGGGCAGGCGCCGGTCTTGATGCTCAACAGCGTGGAAACCTGGACTTCGTTCGGGTCGAAATTCTCGCGGTGCACGCGCTGCGCTTCGAAAATCAGATCGTTGAACGGCAGCGCGTACAGCGCCTCGACCTCGGCGCGTGTCCAGTCGGTGCGGACAGCACCCAGCGGGGCGGAAAAAGATGAACTGGAATTCATGGCAAACCTCGAAAAACCGGCGATTTCGCAGCGATAAGGCACAACGCTGTCGGAAGGCGGGCAGTTTACCGTGCGATCCCGTCAACCGGAAGGCGAAACGCAGGTTTACTGTTGGTCATTAATTGCTCATCATCGAGGATTACGACAAATCGTGGTTTATCCTGATATCCAGCCCAACCCGAGGACCGCTCGTGTATCCCCGCCCGCTCGCCTTCGTCGATCTCGAAACCACCGGAACGCACCCGCGCGTCGATCGCATCATCGAGATCGGCGTCGTGCTCCTCGATCCGGACGGGACATTCCGCGAGTGGCAGACGCTGGTCGATCCGGACGTTTCCATCCCGCCGTTCATCGAGAATTTCACCGGCATTTCGAACGCCGATGTCAGCGCCGCGCCGAGCTTCGCGGATGTCGCCGACGAGCTTTACGCGCTGCTCGAAGACCGCGTGTTCGTCGCGCACAACGCGCGCTTCGATTACGGCTTCCTGCGCCACGCCTTCCAGCGCACAGGCCTGAAATTTCATCGCCAGCCGCTGTGCACCGTGAAACTCTCGCGGCGGCTGTATTCATCGTTTACGCGGCACAATCTCGACGCGCTGATCGGACGCCACGGGCTGGAAGTCTCGGGCCGGCATCGCGCGCTCGGCGACGCGCGGCTGATTCACCAGTTTCTCGGCATCGCATTTCGCGAGCACGGCGAGTCCGTCGTGAACGCCGCAATCGGCGACATCATAAAGCGCCCGGCCCTGCCGCCACATCTTCCCGCCGCGGAGATCGACGCGCTTCCCGAGGCTCCTGGTGTTTATCGTTTTTACGATGAAAA
The DNA here is from genome assembly GCA_036381175.1 of Gammaproteobacteria bacterium. Classification (GTDB taxonomy): domain Bacteria; phylum Pseudomonadota; class Gammaproteobacteria; order Natronospirales; family JAJUFS01; genus JAJUFS01. The sequence continues at coordinate 15,191 of DASVDI010000047.1, read as the reverse complement.
CGGTCTCCTTTTATATGTCGGCAAAAGCGTGAACGTGCGCTCGCGCGTCCTTTCGCATTTTTCGGCAGACCATGCAAGCAGCAAAGAAATGCGGCTCGCGCAACAAGTACGCCACATCGAGTTCACAACCACGGCCGGTGAACTCGGCGCGCTGCTGCTGGAAAATCGCGAAATCAAGGAACGCCTGCCGACGCTCAATCGCCGGCAGCGGCGTGCGGACAACCTGCTTTCATTCCAGCTCGCGGATGATCCCGCCGCCGAACCTGTCGTGAAGATCGTGCATGTCGGTGCGGATGATTTCGAGAATGCCGGTGCGTTGCATGGCTTGTTTCGCACGAAACGCATCGCGGAAAACACGTTGCGAGAAATTGCGGCGGAACATGGGTTTTGCCCGCGCAAGCTCGGACTCGAATCACGTGGCGCGAAAGAACAACCGTGTTTCGCGCGGCAACTGAAAAAATGCCGCGGCGCCTGTGAAGGCGCGGAACCCGTGTTGCAGCATCACATTCGCCTGATGCAGGCACTCGGGAAACTCAAGCTCAAGGTCTGGCCGTATCCTGGCCGCATCGGCGTGCGAGAACGAAATCCGGATGGCGGCATCGATATTCACGTGCTGGAAAACTGGTGCCATCTCGCCACGCTGCGCGAACGCGATTTGCAGGGCGATCTGTTTGATTCATCGAAACTGGAAGGCGCGTTTGACCTGGATACGTATCGAATCCTGGTGCGCTACCTGCTCGCAAAGAAACACAAGCTCGATATCGTTCGCTTCGATCAGGTGGAGACCGCGTAGGGCGGATTAGGCGCAGCCGTAATCCGCCATTGCAAGAAGATGGCGGATTACGCGAGCTGACGCTCGCTAATCCGCCCTACGCCAGCATTCCGGTCATCATTCACCGACCGGATAATCCGGCCCCACATCCTCGCCCCAATCCACCGAATACACACCCGCGCGTACTTCCCGGTGAAACGTTGAATACGGCCAGTCGCGCACCCGCTCCACGTGCCCATGCTTCACAGGATTGAAATGGATGTAATCCGTGTGCGCATTGAAATCACGCTGATCGCGGATCGCGTGCTCCCAATATCGATGCTGCCAGATTCCCCTTCCCCGCTGCCGCACGACCTCGTCGGACGCGGCGGGTAACGATTTCGTAAATCCGCTTTTGATGAGGCGCCAACGCCGCGCATAGTCAACGTCACCTGGCGGCAACGTCCAGAGGCAATGCATGTGATCCGGCAAAACAACCCATGCGTCGATTTCAAACGGAAACTTCACGCGAACGCGGCGCACCGCATCGCGAAGTGCCGCGACCTCCCGGACAAGCAGGTCATTGGGAAAACGTCTCGCGAGATTCACGGTGAAGAAGAACGTGCCACCGGGCACGAAATAACGGCGGTAGTTCGGCATCCTTGCCTCGTTGGTTGGTCAATGAAGATGATTTTCGCCTCGAGCCACGTAGGGCGGATTAGGCGCAGCCGTAATCCGCCATCTTTATCCAACGGCGGATTACGCTACGCTAATCCGCCCTACGCCAATGGATTCGGGTTCTTCTTAGGTCGCGCCTGGCTGGCTTTCGTGACCTTTCCAGTGATGAGCCAGAAACAGTATTCGGGATAACCCAACACAATCTTTTCAATGATATCCGCGCCGGGTTTCCGTCGACCTGTTTCGATCGCCGCGAGTGTCGACAACTTCAAATCATGCTTGCGTGAAAATAGCGTCCTGCCCAATCCAGTGGACTCACGCAAAATTCGAATCCTTTCATTGATGGTTGACATACCCTTCCTTCTCTACTATTGTCGTACCGTCAGACAAACGTCGTATAGTTTGTGGTTCAATGTGAAACAACGTGGAAGTGAGTCTAGCCGACATGGAACGTTCCGGCATCCCTGCCCATTGTCCGAGATCCGGACTGGCCGTCGTCATGCCCGTCATGAGCAAGGAACGCTTTGCCGAGGCGTGCGGGCTGGAGGTCGGCGTGGTGCGGGGAATGATCGACCGGGATTATCTGCCGACGGTGAAGATCGGCCGGCACCGGATGATCAACGTAGCGGCGTTGCAGGCGCGATGCCTGGTGGACGACGGGTTTGGTGCGGATCAAGGTTCGTAGGGCGGATTAGCGAGCGCCAGCTCGCGTAATCCGCCATGAGCAAACGGCGGATTACGGCTGCGCCTAATCCGCCCTACCATTTCGCTTTCTTCATTTCTTCCATGACGACGACAAGCGATCCGCCGCCCGAATCGGTTCCGGCAATCGATAGCGCGTGGTGAAACGCAATACGAATTCCGTTGCGGTTGGCAGGCTGACGCGATGGCCGACGGATACGTAAACGGGCTTCACGTTCGCACGCGTGCGCAGGACACGGCCGATCACCTCATTCTTGTCTTTCAATGCAGACCAGTCGCCGCGTTCGTTTCCCGGCTCCTCGTGTGATCCCGTCAAGCGTGATTTGCCCACACCAATTGCCGGCAAGCCGGTAACTACACCGAGATGCGCGGCGATGCCGAGGCGACGCGGATGCGCGATGCCTTGGCCATCGCACAGCAAAAGATCCGGCAATGCTTTCAGTTGCTCGAACGCGCCGAGCAGCGCGGGAATTTCACGGAACGACAACAGGCCGGGAATGTAAGGCATTCGCGTTGATTCCCGATGCAGGACTTGATCGACAACTTCGAAAGTTTCGGCATTCATCACAACGATAGCGGCGCGCGTTACCGTGCCGTTTTTCTCGAACCCCGTATCGACGCCGGCAACGCAATTTATCTCTCCGAAGTCATCTCGCGTCACCACGCGCGGCGCGAGTTCCTTCTGAAGTGCGATTGCTTCGCGTGGCGAGAGTTCCCAGTCGTGTTCGAAGGCGAGGTTCATCGATGCTCGATTCCGGCGAGCCATTCCAGCAGAACCTTGCGCGCATTTTCCTTGAGCGTGGCACCGTGACGCACGGCATCGGAACGCAAGGTGGCCACATCCGGATTCGCGGGATCGCGCAAGGCGCGGTAATGACCGACGTACCAGGTTTCGAGACTCGTTGGCGTGACTTCGGGATGAAACTGCAGGCCGAGCGCGTTCGTACCGCGCGCGAATGCCTGGTGGGAACAATCCGGCGTCGATGCAAGCGAGACCGCATCCGATGGAAGCTCGAACGCGTCGCCGTGCCAGTGAAACACCGGTTCATTATCGAAATGCCGCAATGGCGATTTCATTCCGGCATCGCTCAAGGTCAACGCCTTCCAGCCGATCTCTCCCTGTTCGGCGGGCGCGACTTTTGCACCGAGCGCGCGCGCCATCAATTGCCCGCCGAGACAAATGCCGAGCGTTGGCCTGTCATCGGCGAGGCGCTGCTCAAGCAGCTTCAATTCGCTTTCTATGAACGGGTAATCATTTTCATCCGTCGCGCTCACCGGACCACCGAGCACAACCAGCAGATCCGGCGACGCGCTTTCGATGGTCTCGCGCGACGCTTCTGGCGCGTCGATGTAACTCACATCGAATCCTTCATCGCCAAGCACGCTTTCAAACGACGCGAGGTCCTCGAACGGCAGATGCCGGATCGCAATGCAGGTGCGCATGTTCAACTCCAGAGATCCTGCTGACCGGAAAGGTTCGGCGCACGAAACCGCGTGCAGTCATGTTCCGGCCACGGCGAAAGGTTCAGACCTGAACGCTTGCAGGCGAGACGAAATCGCTTGCGAATCATTTCCGCGTAATCGCCGCTGCCGCGCATGCGCTCACCGAATTCGCTGGAATATTCCTTGCCGTGACGCGCCGCGCGCACCAGCGACATCACGTGTTCCGCGCCCATCGGCATGTGCGTTTCAAGCCAGTCCTGGAACAGCGGCGCGACTTCGTGCGGCAATCGAAGAAAGATGTAACCGCCCCATCGCGCACCGGCATCGTGTGCCGCCTCGACAATTGCTTCGATCTCGCGGTCGTTCACGAAAGGAATCACGGGAGCGACCAGCACGCTGACGGGAATGCCGGCAGCGCTCAGCTCGCGAATGACGTTCAGCCTCGCCGCGGGTGAGGCCGCGCGCGGTTCCAGCGTGCGTTTCAAATCCGGTTCGAGTGTCGTCAAGCTGACCGTGACGCTCATCAATCGCTCGCGCGCCATTTTCGCGAGTAGATCGATATCGCGCAGGATGAGGTTGCCCTTGGTGATGATGGTCGCCGGATGCTTCACATCGGCGAGCACCTCCAGGCAGTCGCGCGTGACGGTGTAGCGTTTCTCGATCGGCTGGTAGGGATCGGTGTTCGCGCCGAAATTGATCGGGCTGCATCGATAGCTCGGTTTAGCCAGTGTCTCGCGCAGCAAACGGGCGGCATCCTGCTTGTAGAAAAGTATGCTTTCGAAATCCACACCGGGCGAAAGATCGACATAGGCATGCGACGGCCGCGCATAGCAATAAATGCATCCGTGCTCGCATCCGCGATACGGATTGATGGATTGCTCGAAGGGAATGTCCGGTGACTGGTTGCGGCTGATGATGCTGCGCGCGCGTTCGGGGCGCACTTCGGTCGCGACGCTGTCGGGCACCGCTTCGGCTTCGCTGTGATACGCGACTTTCGCGAAACGTCCGGCGGGATTGAGTGTTGCGCCGCGGCCACGGCGCAATCGTCGTTCATGTTCTGACATGCGGGCATTGTTCTCCCGCGATGCGTGATCTGCAAGCGGCGTCGCGACGGTCAGTGACTCCACCGGCTGCCGCGAACAGGTACGACTTCATCGCTGCGGCGGCGACCGGGCGTTTCACGGCGATCGAAATCGCGTGCCTGCTGCTGGCGAATCTGCCAGCGCATCTCCTCGTATTTTTCGTCGATGGAAACGTCGGCAACATGATCCGTGTAGTCGGACAAGGTTTTCATGCTCACCGCGAGAATTACATCGAGAACGTGGCGCTCCTCGAATCCCGCCGCGAGAAACATGTCGATGTCATCTTCTTCAAGCCGCCCGCGCCGGATGATTACGCGCTGGGTGAAACGGCGCAGCGCCTCGTGGCGCTCATCATTCGGAATCGGATAGCTCTCGCGCAAGGCGTCAAGCTCTTCTTCATCTATGCCGGCCGCGCGCGCATTGCTCGAATGCATGGCGATGGAATAGTCGCTGCGATGCTCGCGGCTGGCCGCTAGCAACACGACCTGCTGTTCGGCGCGCGAAAGACCGGTGTCGTGAACCAGCTTGTTGAGCGCGGCGTACGCGCGCAAGGCGGATGGCGAATGCGCGAGCACGCGATACAGGTTCGGCAGGAAACCCATTTCACCCGCGAGCGAGTTCATCACGTCGCACGAGGCATCGGGCGCGGTTTCCTGGTCCAGCGGTTCAAGCATTGCCATCGATCTGTCTCCGGTCGCGATCACAGTAAAGCGATGAGTACCGGAGGAGGAAAAATCAAGGGGGAACTGATCAGGATGATTATGGAAATGACGCGGGCTTTACATATTCGCCGCGCGCTTCACGCGCACGCGTGGATTCTCGCCGATCCAGCGGATGAAATCCTTGTGCGACAGCGGCGGACTGATGAGATGGCCTTGTACTTCGTGACAACCCTGGCGCGAGAGGAAGAACAGTTGCTCCAGCGTTTCCACGCCCTCGGCAATCACTTCCAGGTTCAGCTTGTGCGCGAGCGCGATAATGGCGCTCGCGATCGCCGCGTCGTTGGCATCCGTGGTCACGTCGCGCACGAAACTCTGGTCGATCTTTAGCTTGTGAATCGGAAAGCGCTTCAGGTAATTGAGCGAGGAATAACCGACGCCAAAATCATCGACGGAAATGGTGACGCCGAGCGCGTTCAGCTTGTCGAGCGTCTTGATGGTCGAATCGATCTTGCTCGCCAGCGTGCCTTCGGTGATCTCGATATTGATGCGTTTCGGATCCAGCCCGGTTTCATCAAGAATGCGCGCGATCTCGCCGACAAGATCGCGCTTCATGAATTGCTTCGATGACAGGTTCACCGCCATGCGCAGCGCCGGCAAGCCGAGCGTCTGCCAGCCGACGGCATGACGGCAGACTTCGCGCAGCACCCAGTCACCGACTTCAACAATCAACCCCGTTTCTTCAAGCAACGGAATGAACCGGTTCGGTTCGACAATCCCCTGCTCCGGATGCTGCCAGCGCAGCAGCGCCTCGACGCCAACCACTTCCGAGGTGTCGATGGATACCTGCGGCTGGTAATAGACAACGAATTCGTTGCGCTCGACCGCGCGGCGCAACTGCTGCTCCAGCTCGACGCGCGCGGTGTCTTCCTCGCCTTCCACTTCCGAATAGAAACGGTAAGTGTTCTTGCCGACCTGCTTCGCGCGGTACATCGCGCTGTCCGCCTTGCGCAACAGGGAATGCACGTCGGCGCCGTCGGTGGGATAGCGCGCGATGCCGATGGAACCGGTGACGTACATGTCGCGGCCATCGAGAAGAAACGGCGATGCGAGATCGCGGATGAGCTTGCGCGCCACCTTGCTGATGTCGGTCATCGAGTTCATGCCTTCGAGCACGATCCCGAATTCGTCACCACCAAGACGCGCAACGGTATCTTCGTCGCGCACCGTGTTCTGCAGGCGCGCCGCAACTTCACCGAGAAAGCGGTCGCCGAAATGATGACCAACGGTGTCGTTGATCGCCTTGAAGCCGTCGAGATCGATAAACAACACGGCAACGGCGCGGTTATCGCGTTGCGCGCGAGCCAGGGCCTGCGAGACGCGGTCAAGCAACAGCACGCGATTCGGCAGTCCGGTAACAGCATCGTGATGCGCCATGTATTCGAGCTTTTCCTGCGCGCGGATGCGTTCGGAAATGTCGATGCCCGTGGCAATGAAATGCGTGATGCGCCCGTGCGAATCCTTCAGCGGCGTGATGGTTTTTTCTTCATGGAATGTCGTGCCATCCTTGCGCCGGTTCACGAGCTCACAACGATAGACTTCGCCGTGCTGGATTGCTTTCCACATGGCATCGAACACGCCGGCATCCTGTTCATCGGAACGAAGAATGTCCGGCGTCTTGCCGAAAACCTCTTCGCGCGAAAAACCGGTAATGCTTTCGAACGCCGGATTCACGTATTCGATCCGGCCTTCGCGATTCGTGACCATCACGGCGTCGGCCGCGTGCGTGAGCGCGCTGGAAAGTTTCAGCATTTCTGCCTGCGCGCGGCGGCGCTTGGTCACTTCCGTTTTCAGGCGCCCGCGCTCTTCGCGAAGTTCGTGTTGCGCAGTGGCAAGCTGTTCCTTCAAGGCGCTGCTTTGCTCCAGCAGCCAGGTTTCGCGCTGCTGCAGATGACCGAGCACTTCGTTGAAACCTTCGTAGAGTTCCGCGAACTCGGACGCTTCGGCGGGCGGCAACCGGCGTGTGTAATCGCGCCCTTCGGTCAGATCGCGAATCGATTCCGCGAGCGTGCTGATCGGATCATCGAAGCCGGCACGCACGCGGCGCGCGATGAAATGCGCGTGAACGCGAATGGCGAGCAAAATGAGAACGGCGAGACCGAGATAAAAGAAGAAGCGCCGGTAATTCGGCGTGTCGCTTTCCAGCAGGACATATTCGATCAGGAGAAACACGCCGAACGCGGCGGCCAGCGCGACCAGTACCGCAAGCAGCAGGGAACGGTTGATGCCCGCGGCGAGCGCCGGCGCCTTTGGAACCTGCTTGGGCAAACCCGTCCCCCTTGTCGAGTCTGTTGCCACGCAACGCATCCCCCGCCTTGCCATGGCTTTGCATAATGTCAGTTAAATCAGCCCCACGCTTATACCAAACGTGTGAAATTGCAACCAGTGGCCAGATGCGGCGAACTCAGAATCCGCCGCCGCTGTGGCGCCATCCTTCCAGCAACAGCGCCAGGCTGTTTTCCAGCTCCTCTGAAAAATCCCGTCGCAATGGCGCGAACTCGTCACGCGCGAGAACGCGTCGTGCGTTCGGTGCGGGAGCGGCGGCATGCCAGCAGCCGATCACGAGCGCGTGGATGCGCAACAACAAGCGCACGCCGTCGTCCTCCACGAGAAACCCGAGCTTCTCCTCGATGCGGCGACCGGTTGCGGAAGTTTTCTCGAGCACGTGGCGCTTCAAAGCGAGAATTTCTTCTTCGCCGGCATTCCGTTCCAGCACCACGTGAAGGATCGCCATCAGGGCCGGCAACCGGGGACGTGCTTCCATGGCATCGACAACAAGACCCACAAAAGCCAAGGCATCATCTGCGCCGAGCTTGCCGATCCGCGCATCGATGTCCGCAAACCAGCCATCGAGTTCCTGCCGGTAGAGCGCAAGAAATACCGATTCTTTCGTCGGGAAATAGAGATACACGGTGCCCTTTGCGACACCCGCACGCTCGGCCAGCCATTCCATGCTGGTGGCCGCGAAACCGAGACGGTCGAACGCATCGGCCGCCGCGGCGAGGATTACATCGCGACGATCAGCTTTTGCCTTGGCATTGGTGGCACGTTGAGACATTTCGGTAAATTGCATGACTATTAGTCAGTTATAGATGACTGATAGTCACTTATCAAGAAAAAGGAAGGATGGGCGGGCTGCCTACGCTCGACCGCGACCGGAATTTGCGGCAAGCCCGTTCATTGAATGACAACTGCTCAACTACCAGTCACGAAAAAATCCGCGCCACTCGCTGAAATATGCTTCGCCACAAGCTTTGCTCGGCAGCCCTCTCACGCAGGTACGCGGCGAGTTCGACATGGCCTTTCTCCGCAGCGAGATCGGATGCTGTCAGGCCGTATGTCGTTTTCTCATGAAGATCCGCGCCCGCCTCTACCAGCCGGCGCGCCGCATCGTAATGCCCGTAATAGGCGGCTGCCATCACCGGTATCGCCCCGTTATCGTCCGGCTTGTTGATATCCGCGCCACCCGCAAGCAACAGATCGATGATGACGACATCGCCTTTAGCCGCGGCGAACCAGAGCGGTGGTTGTCCCAGATTCGCACTGCCGTCAACGTCAGCTCCATGGTCGAGCAGCAGCTTCACCGCCGCCGCTTTCCCGTGGTGTGCGGCCAGCGCCAAGGGCGTCCAGCCGCGCCTGTCCTTCAACTCCGGATCCGCACCGAGAGCAAGCAGGGCGCCCAGCGTCTCCGGATGATCGGTGTTCACCGCATTCAACAACGCCGTCACGCCTTCATGATCCTGCGAGTCAACATTCACGCCAGCCTTGATCAACGCTTCCGCAATTGGAAACGTCCGCACATGGGCGGCCGTTTGAATCATGACGTTGGCAGGATGCGGGTATATCGACCTCGCGCGTTTCAGCAAATGCCCCGCGTTCCCCGACATTCCGCCACCCGCTTGCGCCCACTTTCCGTAGTAGCCATAACCAAGGGTCTGGCTCGCTATGCCATACCTATGCAGCACAACCGCCCGTTGCGCGTACTCGACGGTTCCGTCGAAGTCTGCCTTTCGCCAGAAAAGGAAATACGCGTAATTGCCGTGGCCCCAGGCGTCCTTGGGAAACCGCGCTACGATTTCACGGTGCACGAGTTCCGCATCTTCAAGCCTTCCCGCCCTGACATGATGCGCGGCCAACTCACCCAATGCAGACCAAACGATCAGAGAGGTTTCATCATTGCTGTCGATCACTCGGCGAAACATGTCCGCCGCTTCCTTCTCGCGCCCCCTTTCCTTCAGCAGTTCAGCCTCATGGAAATCCAACCAGGGATCGCTTCCGACACGCCCGCCGGACTCAAGCGACTGTTCCGCCGCGTCCAACTGACCGCGCAACAACTGCAACGAGGCAAGCACACTGTAAGCTTTCGCTTGCAAGGGGTCGGTCTCGATGGCTTTGTGCACCATCAGGAACGCTCGCTCTATCGTGCCCGCTTCGAACTCATCGCCGCGCAGATAACCGTCCTGAAGAATCCACCGCGCATACTCGATCTGTGCATGTACGTCATCCGGGTTCTTCTTCAGAACCTTCTCCAGGATGATTCGAGCCTTTCTCAGATTGACCGAATTGCCCCGCCAGTCGTCAATCAGCTTTCCTGCGCGATCGACATCAAGGTTTTCCGTATCCCGCGATAGGCTGCGCTCGCTTGCTGATGCCGTCGCATCCGGCACGTCTTTTACGCGTTGTTGTTCGTCGGTCCGTTCCGTGTCCTCTCGGTCGGCGTATATGGCGATATTCTCCAACTCAACTATCAGCACGCCGTATACCGATACTTCCTTTCCATCAAGTTCTTCCTTTTTGGAAATGAGATATTCGATCGACAGCGTTTCGCTTTCATTTGCGTCCACGCAGATTGTTGTAGCAACAACAATTACCAAAGGTAAAGCAAACCATTTAACAGTCATGTTCCTACTTCTGTTCTTGTTAGCGTTCGTTGGAGTTATAGATAGGCAGCAGCAAATAATATCCGCCCCTATAAGCTGACGTTCAGCTTCCGACATCGCCAGCTTCTCTCTTCTTGCCGCCATCGCAAAGCGACGACTCCTTAACGTCGGCGTACCCACCGATCTCCGCATCGTATAAAGACATATGGCCGCGACCGGACGCGGAGAATGGACCAGTAATGATCACGCATGTGAGGTGAAATTTAGTCAAGACGGCTCGTTTTTTTTTGTAAATCTCGTATTCCTCTTCCGTGTAATTTTTGAGTAGAGCCGGATCAATCCAGATCGCTTGTCTCTCCGCTTTATTTCGCGCATGTTCAACGGCTTCGCGTGACGGATAAACTGCAATGTTTTCGAACTCGACAACCAGTATTCCGTATATAGCTACTGTTTGGTTATCTAGTAGATTCCGATTCTCCGCCGCATACGCGACAGAAACTGGCTCTGGCTCGGCACCGCCGACCTCTTCGCTTGGAATAAACAACATAGACAACAGCAGATATAAATGCTTAACAGCCATCTCCGCCTCCTTCGCCTGAGCCGGCACTGCCATCGCCACCACTCCAATTGCCTCCATCACCCGAATCTCCACCTGCGGGTGTACCTGTGTCCGTTTGAGGGCCAAGCGTTGTAGTACTTCCTGTGGCTGGATCGTACTTGGATATGGAACCGTCAGGTCCGCCGAGAAAAGATGGCCTACGATTATCCGGATGATCGCTTCGAGCCCTGTCTTGTGGAGAAAACTGACTATCAGCCGGCGAGTTGAATACACGGTCAGGGTGCGTGTGATATTCGGCCACTGTATTGTCGCCAGGATCTGGAAGGCGAACGGTTCCGCCATTCCCTCTGATCGGCCCCGCAGCCCAGTACTGCCCATTTCCATTCGTTTCGATTTGCCCTGCGTACTCGATGAACTGGGGAGAAAGTCCACGCGCAAACCTAATTGCATCCGCCGCTGCCGCGTCGGGCGAGTTAAAGTAATCACCAGGATCCAGACCGTACGGATCAATAGCTCTCATTGGATTGCTCCCAACATACTGATAAAAATTCATCCCGCCTTTCAATCCAATCGGATCCCTCGTGATGTATCTGCCTGTCCCCGAATCGTAGTAACGATGAAAGTTGTAATGCAGGCCTGATTCGGCGTCGAAGTACTGACCCGGGAAGCGCGTGTTGAAGACGATGTGATTCCCGTCGTTATCCGAGTCTTCGTTCACGGTTGCAGTGCCGTAAGCAGCGTAATCGGCTTTCCAAACGATGTTGCCGTTCTGATCCGTCAATGACTGCGGCGTGTCGAGATGATCGACGTGAACATCATAGATGCCGTTTGCGTCGATGACTTGTGTCGGCGCGAAACCGAGGCCGTAACGGTAGCTTTTTACGAGGTTGCCGTTTTCATCGCGCTCGGCGATGAGTCTTGTTCCGTCCCAGGTGAAGTTGGTTTCCGTTGTACCGGCTTCGTCGGCGACGGTCTTTTTGATTCTTCTGCCGTCCTTGTCGTAGGCGTAGGTTGCCGAGACGGCTGGCTGAGTTTCCTGCCCCTCAAAGCGTTCGAAACGGATCAGACGGTTGTCGCTGTTGTATTCATAAACGAGTCGGCCGGTATCCGTTTGACGTTCAATAAGGTTGCCGTTGTCGTCATAGGCCAATGGATGGCCATCAAACGTGAGCATCTGATTGTCGTCGCCGTAGGTCGCGACAAAGGGTGTTTCCGGGACGGCGGTTCCATCACTGCGGGTTTTCTGGACGATCTGGCCGGATGGATCGAACGCGTAATCGATACGTTCCAGCTCTTCACCTTCAGGACTTGTGTAGATGATGCGGGTGAGTCTTCCTGCGGCATCGTAGTCGTGGCTTTGGATGATGCCGTTGGGACCGGTTTTTGTTTCGAGCTGGCCTACTGCGTTGTAGGTGTAGGCGAGCGTTTGCGTGTTGCCGTTTTGACCGGAGTAATTAATGCGAACGATTCGGCCGACAGCATCATATTCGTAATCAGTGACTTCGCTGCCGTTCACGGTTCGTTGCACAAGGCGGTTCGTGGCGTCGTGCTGGTAGTCGATGACGCCGCGATCGGTGATCTCGCGGGTAAGGCGATTCAGTAGATCGTATTCGTAGCGGACTTCTCCATTGACGGTGTCGAGCACTTGCACGAGACGGCCGGCAAGATCGTGGCGGTATTCGGTGAGTCTGCCGTCGGCGTCGGAGATTCGGACGAGCCTGTCGAGTTCGTCGTAGGCGAGTTCGGTGATCTGGCCTTTTGGGTCGGTGTGGCGAATGAGGTTGTTGTTGAGGTCGTAATCGTAATCGTGCGTTCTGCCCTGGCTGTCAGCGCGGGTCTTGATGTTTCCCATGGCATCAAAGGTGCGGGTTTCGATGATGGCGCCTTTGGGATCGGTGACGGTTTCGATGCGGCTCATGCTGTCGTAACCGATATCGGTGATTCCACCCCGGGCGTGTTCGCTTTTATGCTGTGCGAGCAATGGACGTTCCTTGTCGTATTTCCATCCTGGATTACGCGGCGCTAATCCTGACTATGCCTGCTTAGGTCGCGCATGGATAACCGGTCGCTTCAAGCGATAACGAGAGGCTGGCGATCTTTCTAATTGAAGATGAAGATAGGAAAAACGGAAAAACAACCGTTTCTTCGATGTCATAATAGACCCCTATTCGAAGCGTCGTCATGTGGGGCTCTAACACGTCGCTGATACTACATAACGACCGCAAAAACGCTGACACAGTATCGTCGACACTCATACCTGAATAGTCTTCATTTCGGCTAATTCTAGTTTCTCCTTTATCAACCTCAACAAGCCAAAAACCCTCGTCTTGAAGCCGTCGTACCGGCAAAGCCATGGGAGAGACAGGAAGTACAAGCTCAATATCTGTATTCATAAATACACCTCAACGGCTGCTCCCATCACCGCTGCAGGTACCATCTAGCACATGCCAACACATCAAGAAAGACACGACAGATAAAACCATCCAGATAGGCCACGAAAAAACGATATGCACTGATGATAGAAATACAAAGAGCACGAACATGGCAGCTGCCGACACTACCAACGAAAATACAAACTTGCTTACCTTATTACTCATATTCGCTTCACATCATTGGCAGTTTTCGCTGCTACCGCTGCTGCTGCCATTACCACTGTTTCCTCCGTTACCTCCGTTACTACCGTTGCCTCGATCACCTCCGCTACCGCTGCCCCCGCGAAAATCTCGAATCATGCCCAAGCTTTCGTCGTAAGCCGAATCGAAGTCTGTTTTATTTGGATAGGTATCGTTCAAGATATGGCTCGGCGTGACATTTCCTGCGTAGTCTTGAAATCCATGTCCATGAGCATAATAGTCTTGCGCCGCGTGTAACGCATTTCCAAGGCCCTCAAGAGTTCCTGTTCCTATCTGTTCATTTATAAAGTTGTCGGTGGCCGCTCTTGCTGCGTCTCTACTTGATCCACCAGGTGTCATCGAATGTCGATGTGAATCTGGCACGCCCTGTGTTCCAATGTCGGCAGCCGCCGTGTAGTAACCAATGACAACGGCATCTGAAAATCCATATCCAGCTTGGAGGGCTGCCGTATAGCCAATTGCGAAATGCACATTAAACCCGAATTTCCCATTTGGATCTATTTTCGTAACTGGATTTCCACCGACGTATCCATAAACGTTCAATCCACCCACCAACCCAATCGGATCCCTCGTGATGTACCTGCCCATCATCGAATCGTAGTAACGATGAAAGTTGTAATGCAGACCTGATTCGGCATCGAAGTACTGTCCAGGGAAGCGGATGTTGAATGTAATGTTTGTTCCGTCGCCATCGGGATCTTCGTCAACGGCCGCGCTACCGTAAGCTGTGTAATCGGCCTTCCAAACTACGTTGCCGTTCTGATCTGTCAACGTCTGCGGCGTGTCAAGATGATCAACGTGAACATCATAGATACCGTTTGCGTCGATGACTTGTGTGGGCGCGAAGCCAAGGCCGTAGCGGTAGCTCTTGAGAAGGTTGCCGTTTTCATCGCGCTCCGCGATAAGTCTTGTTCCGTCCCAGGTGAAGTGAGTTTCCGCTGTACCGGCTTCGTCGGTGATGGCCTTTTTTATTCTTCTGCCATCTTTGTCGTAGGCATAGGTTGCCGAGACGGCTGATTGAGTTTCCTGCCCTTCATAGCGCTCGTAACGAATCAGGCGGTTATCGCTGTTGTATTCGTAAACGAGTCGGCCGGTATCAGTCTCGCGCTCGATGAGGTTGCCGTTGTCGTCATAGGTCAGTGGATGGCCATCAAACGTGAGCATCTGGTTGTCGTCGCCGTAGGTAGCGACAAAGGGTGTTTCCGGAACGGCGATCCCGCCGCTTCTTGTTTTCTGGACGATCTGGCCGGATGGATCGAATGCGTAGTCGATACGTTCCAGCTCTTCACCTTCAGGACTTGTGTAGATGATGCTGGTGAGGTGGCCCACGGCATCGTAGTCGTGGCTTTGGATGATGCCGTTAGGACCGGTTTTTGTTTCAAGTTGGCCGGTGGCATTGTAGGTGTAGGTGAGCGTTTGCGTGTTGCCGTTTTGACCGGAGTAATCAATGCGAACGATGCGGCCAACAGCATCATATTCGTAATCAGTGACTTCGCTGCCATTCACGGTTCGTTGCACAAGGCGGCCCGTGGCGTCGTACTGGTAGTCGATGACGCCGCGATCGGTGATCTCGCGGGTAAGGCGGTTCAGTAGGTCGTATTCGTAGCGGACTTCGCCAGTGACGGTGTCGAGCACTTGCACGAGACGGCCGGCGAGATCGCGGCGGTATTCGGTGAGTCTGCCGTCGGCGTCGGAGATTCTTACCAGTCGGTCGAGTTCGTCGTAGGCGAATTCGGTGATCTGA
>DASVDI010000046.1:0-109927 GCA_036381175.1 Gammaproteobacteria bacterium | reverse complement strand
CCGGTATCAGATCGTCAAATGACGCCGGCAGCAGCGCCAGTTGATCCCGTGACTCGCCTTCGATGTATCGCATAACGAAAAATGCCCATCAGTCACCTGATGGGCATTTTGCCAAGCAAGGCTGCGTTTTGACACAGCCTGCGAAGCGGGGTTTTTCGTTTCAGGCTTTAGGGCCTGGGGACTTGCGAAGAGCTTGCGCTCTTACATCATGCCGCCCATTCCACCCATGCCGCCCATGTCACCCATGCTGCCGCCGGCTTCCTTATCTTCCTTCGGAAGTTCGGCAATCATGGCTTCGGTGGTGAGCATCAGGCCGGCGACGGAGGCTGCGTTCTGCAGCGCGTAGCGCGTGACCTTTGTCGGATCGAGGATGCCCATTTCGACCATGTCGCCGTATTCACCGCTGGCTGCGTTGTAGCCGAAGTTGTCCTTGCCTTCGCGAACCTTGGCAATGACAACATCAGCGGCATCGCCGGCGTTGATGACGATCTGGCGAAGCGGCTCTTCGATGGCACGGCGCAGGATGCTGATGCCGGTGGTCTGGTCGTCGTTCGCACCTTTGAGCTTTTCAAGCGCCTTCAAGGTACGCACGAGCGCAACACCGCCGCCCGGCACGATGCCTTCTTCGACGGCCGCACGCGTGGCGTGCAGGGCGTCTTCGACACGCGCCTTCTTTTCCTTCATTTCGACTTCCGTCGCCGCACCGACCTTGATAACCGCAACACCGCCGGCGAGTTTCGCCTTGCGTTCCTGCAGTTTTTCCTTGTCGTAGTCGGACGTGGTGTCTTCGATCTGCGCGTCGATCTGCGCAACGCGACCTTCGATGGCCTTCTTGTCACCGGCGCCGTCGATCAGCGTGGTGTTGTCCTTGGTTACCTGCACTTTCTTGGCGTTGCCGAGGTGTTCCAGCGTGGCCTTCTCGAGCGAGAGACCAACTTCTTCCGAGATCACGGTGCCGCCGGTGAGGATGGCCATGTCTTCGAGCATCGCCTTGCGACGATCACCGAAGCCCGGCGCCTTGACGGCCGCAACCTTGACGATGCCGCGGATGGTGTTGACCACCAGCGTTGCCAGCGCTTCGCCTTCAACGTCTTCCGAGACGATGAGCAGCGGACGCGAGGATTTCGCAACGGCTTCGAGCACCGGGAGCAGATCGCGGATGTTCGAGATCTTCTTGTCGAACAGCAGGATGTAAGGGTTATCCAGTTCCGCGCTCATCGACTGCTGGTTGTTGATGAAGTACGGGCTGAGGTAGCCGCGATCGAACTGCATGCCTTCGACGACTTCGAGTTCGTTGTCCAGCGCCTGGCCTTCTTCCACGGTGATGACGCCGTCGTGACCGACCTTGTCCATCGCCTTGGCGATCAGGTTGCCGATGTCGGAATCCGCATTCGCGGAGATGGTGCCGACCTGGGCAATGGTTTCGCTCTTCTCGACTTTCTTCGAGAGCTTCTTCAGCTCTTCAACAGCCGCCTTCACGGCGGTGTCGATGCCGCGCTTGAGATCCATCGGATTGATGCCGGCGGTAACCGACTTCATGCCTTCACGCAGGATGGCCTGCGCGAGCACGGTGGCGGTGGTGGTGCCGTCGCCCGCGATATCCGCGGTCTGACTGGCGACTTCCTTCACCATCTGCGCGCCCATGTTTTCGAACTTGTCTTTCAGCTCGATTTCTTTTGCAACGGAAACGCCGTCCTTGGTGACGGTCGGTGCGCCGAAGGATTTGTCGAGCACCACGTTGCGGCCTTTCGGGCCGAGCGTGACTTTCACGGCATTGGCGAGAACATTCACGCCCTTGATCATGCGGCTTCGCGCATCATCGGAAAATTTGACTTCTTTGGCAGCCATGCTGATTAACCTCTTGATCTATCTGTTGAGTTCGTTCGGAAGAAATCCGGCGTGCTTAATTTTCCAGCACCGCCATCACGTCTTCTTCGCGCATGACGAGCAGCTCGTCGCCTTCGACCTTGACCTCGGTGCCGCTGTACTTGCCGAACAGCACCTTGTCGCCGACCTTGAGATCAAGCGGGCGGACTTCGCCGTTTTCCAGGATCTTGCCCTTGCCGATGGCAACGACTTCACCCTTGATGGGTTTTTCTGTGGCCGAATCGGGGATCACAATGCCGCCGGCCGATTTGGTTTCGGCTTCGAGGCGCTTGATGATCACGCGATCGTGAAGTGGACGAAGGTTCATAACGTGCTTCTCCTCACGAAAAGAGTTGTTGAAACAATGAGTTAGCTTGATTTCCAGCAAACCGGACGGATCCGGCTGCTCGCTCCGGCGCGTGTTTGTTAGCACTCGCCGGCATCGGCTGCCAATGATAGGAGCAGCGCACGAAATTTCAAGGGGTTTCAGAAGGATGAAAGGCCGATTCCGGCAATCTACTGCGTCCACCTGAGCTTCGGCGCATCAAGTGCGGCATGGTGCAGGCTGCCTGAAGGCGGTTCCCATCGGGTAAACAGGGGAAATGAAGGGAGCCTCCGCGCGTCGCGGAAATATTCTCGGCCGCTCGCGTGTCCGTTATCGGGCAATGCCTTCGACATTCGCACGCAAGCCCGTCCCGCATTATGCTGTTGCGCCTTCAAACGCCCCCATTTAACGAGAAACCGATGAGCGAGCACCGAATCATCCTCGTGACCTGCCCGGATCGCGCCACCGCGGCGAAGATCGGCAGCGTGCTGGTCGAGGAAAAAATTGCCGCCTGCGCGAACCTTGTTGACGGCGTGACGTCGATATTCCGCTGGAAGAATGAAATCCACCAGGACGCCGAAGTGCTGTTGATGGTGAAGACGCGCGCGGCGCGTTTCGCGGATGTCGAGCGGCGCGTGCTGGAGCTGCATCCTTATGAAGTGCCCGAAATCATTGCCTGCGACATCACCGCGGGAAACCTGCCTTACCTGAACTGGATCGACGAGAGTACGCAATGAAGAAATTGAACGTGTTGTGGTTGCTGGCGCTGACATTTGCCCCGCTCGCGCAGGCCGGCGAAGTGCCGAATCTCGCCGACGTGCTTGGCGAGCAGGAGCAGGAATTCCTGCATCCGGATGAAGCATTCACGTTTCGCGCGTACGCGAACGACGGCGAAGGCACGATCACCGCGGCGTGGGTGATCGCCGATGCTTATTACCTGTATCGCGAGCAGTTCCGGTTTGAAGTGGTCGGCGATGCTGGCGTCACGCTCGGCGAGCCGCGGTTTCCGGAAGGCGAGATTCACACGGATGAATTTTTCGGCGAGCAGGAAGTGTTTTACCAGCAAGTGCTGGTGACGATTCCGGTCAGCGGCGAGGCCGGTGAGCCGTTCACGCTGCGCGTGCGTTACCAGGGTTGCGCGGACGCGGGGCTTTGCTATCCGCCGATATTCAAGACCGTGGAAGTCACGGTGCCGAGCGGTGATGCGGGAGATGTTTCTTCCGACGCTGCCAACAGCAATCTTTCCGAACAGGACCAGCTCGCGGAGTTGATCCGCACCGGCAACATCGGCTGGGTGATTCTCGCGTTCATCGGTTTCGGTTTGCTGCTCACGTTTACGCCCTGCGTTTTGCCAATGATCCCGATTCTTTCCTCGATCATTGTCGGACAGGAGAACATCACCACGAAACGCGCGTTTGTGCTCTCGCTCGTTTACGTGCTCGCGATGGCACTGACGTACACGATCGCCGGCGTGCTGGCGGGATTGTTCGGTGCGAACCTGCAGGCGATGTTCCAGGATCCTGTGGTGCTCGTGGTATTCGCCGCGGTGTTCGTGCTGCTCGCGTTCAGCATGTTCGGTTTCTACGATTTGCAGATCCCCGCGTCATGGCAAGCGAAGCTCGCGAGTCTTTCCAACAGCCAGAAAGCCGGCACGCTGACGGGCGTTGGGGTGATGGGTTTTCTTTCCGCGCTGATCGTCGGACCGTGCGTAGCAGCGCCGCTTGCGGGCGCGCTGATCGTGATCGGGCAATCCGGCGATCCGGTGCGCGGCGGTCTGGCCCTGTTCGCATTGAGCATGGGCATGGGCATTCCGCTGCTTTTGGTCGGCACCGGCGCGGGCCGCTTCGTGCCGAAAGCCGGCGGCTGGATGGACGCGGTGAAAGGCGTGTTCGGCGTTCTTTTGCTGGCGGTCGCACTTTATCTGCTTGAACGCATCCTGCCGGGTGAAATCACCGTCGCGCTGTGGGCGCTGCTCGCGATTGCGAGCGCCGTTTACATGGGCGCGTTCGCCATTGCGGCGTCAGGCTGGCAGAAACTCTGGAAAGCACTCGGTCTCGCGCTCTTCGTGTGGGGCGCGTTGCTGCTTGTCGGTCTCGCCTCCGGCCGCGCGGATTTGTTCACGCCGCTGAAGAATTTCACCGGCGGCGGTGCCGCGCAGGAAGAGCATCTGCCATTCAAGCGCATCAAGACGGTCGAAGATCTCGAACGCGAAGTCGCCGCAGCTGCGGAAATGAACAAGCCCGTGATGCTGGATTTCTACGCAGACTGGTGCATTTCCTGCAAGGAAATGGAGCGCTACACCTTCACCGATCCTGCCGTTCGCCAGGCACTCGGCGACACAGTGTTGCTGCAGGCTGACGTGACTGCGAACGACGCCGCCGACCAGGCGCTGCTCGCGAAGTTCGGTTTGTACGGCCCGCCGGGAATCATTTTCTTCGATCGTAATGGCGAGGAATTGGCGAACAGGGATGTGGTCGGTTTCATGCCGGCGGAAGAATTCGCCGCGCATGTGAACAGCGCGTTCAATCAATAAGAGGCGATGATGACGAAGAAACAACAGATCATTGCAATTGCCGTCACCATCGCCATTGCTATGCCGCTGGGTTACCTGGTCGGCCGCATTGCCGGTCGTCACATGCAGAAGCAGGAAGCCGCGGAGCGCCAGCAGGCAAGCGAAATCGCACGCCCTGAAACACTGCCGGCATTCACGCTTTATGACATGAACGGCGAGCCCGTCACGACAGAAGAATTGCTCGCGAACGGCAAGGCTCTGTTCATCAATTTCTGGGCGACCTGGTGCAAGCCCTGCCGCGAGGAAATGCCGCTGCTCACCGAAATGCAGGAAAAATACAAGGACCGCTTGCTGATGGTCGGCATCGCGATCGACAACAAGGAAGCCGTCGCAGAATTTCTCGAACACATCGGCGGCGTGAATTACCCCATCCTGCTCGGCGAACAGGAACTCGACGCGATCGAAACCGCGAACGCGATGGGCATCGACCTCATCGGCCTGCCGATCAGCCTGACCACGAACAAGACCGGAAAGATCATCGAGATTCACACCGGCGAAGTGGACGAAGCCGAGGCGACCGCGCTCATCGAAGCGGCGCTGTAATCGCGCCTTAATCCGAAACCACAGGGTAAGCGGCAGCGGGCATTCGCCCAACAATTGCAGTCGCAAGCGCGCTGTTACAGGCCGAAACGGAGTTGGCGCGCGGTTTTCCCCTAAATCGGCTCCCTCATTGTCCCCACACAGAGCACTCGCCATACCTTCTTCTCTCCAGAAGAATGAGGAGCTTCGCGGTGTCCGCAAGCTTGATCGCCAATTTCATCGTCATCGGCGCGCCCAAGGCAGGCACCACGGCGCTGTACTGGTATCTCGCGGAGCATCCGCAGATTTTCATGAGTCCCGTGAAGGAGACGAATTACTTCGCCTACGGACGGGATGAAACAGGAAAGCTGCTTTACGGCGATCCGGAGATTCATCACTTTCCCGTTCGCACGGATGCCGAGTACGAAGCCTTGTTTGCGAATGCCGGCAACGCGCTCGCCATCGGCGAGGCCTCGCCCATTTATCTCGAATGCCCGATGTCCGCCGCACGAATCCGCGAACGCCTTCCGGATGCGCGGATCATCTGCGGGCTGCGCGATCCGGTTGATCGCGCCTGGTCCGACTACCTGATGTACCTGCGGCATTTCGATGCGCGTTTCGATGCCGAACGCGACTTTTCGGCTACCTCCCGCTGGACGCAGCCGGATTCGCACTGGATGCGCGTCAGCCGTTACCACGAAACCTTGCAGCGTTATTTCGATGCGTTTCCGCGCGAGCAGATTCACGTTTTCCTGTTCGATGAACTCAAGCGGAATCCACGCAAAGTCGTGCAGGATATCTACCATTTCCTGGAAGTTGACTCCGATTTCTCGCCAAACTTCGCGATCCCTTACAACACGGGCGGGCTGCCGTCGAACCGGCTGCTCGAACGCGTCTTCAATCGCACGAGCCTCAAAAACGCCATCGAACCCTGGATACCGAAACGCGCCATGCATCGCCTGCGCCGGCTTCGCGCGGCGAACCTGCAAAAAGCGCCGCCGTTGCCTGCCGAACTCCGCGCGCAACTCGCCGGCCATTTCCACGATGACATCGCCCAAACCTCGAAATTGATCGGCCGGAACCTGGACAACTGGCTGCAATCTGCCTCCTGAATTACCGCTGAACCGCCTTCCCTGCGCGCCGCCCGCGATTCGACCATAAAACTTCGCTAATCCTGCTGCTATCTCCCGGAATCGGACGCACTTCACAACTTGGCCGTGGACAATCACAAATTCGTCGTCCACAATATGCGCCCTGTCGAGAAAACGGCATTTAAACGACCGTTTGACGCAGATCGCGACATTTGCTGGAAAGATCGAAATCCAGACCGCGCAGTTCAACCGGTTTGAAACTGAGGGGCAGGTTTTTTGGCGGGCATTCTCCTTATTAATGGACCGAACCTGAACCTGCTCGGCGAGCGGGAACCGGAGCATTACGGATCCGTGACGCTGGCGGCGCTGGAATCAAAGCTCGCAACGATCGCGAAGGAACTGGGACATACGCTCGCCTGCTTCCAGTCCAATGCCGAGAGCGCGCTGATCGATCGTGTGCAGGCCGCACGCACCGAATCGGTCGCCTGGATTCTCATCAATCCGGCGGGCTACACGCACACCAGCGTGGCGCTGCGCGACGCGCTGGCGGCGGTCGCGATTCCGTTCACGGAGATTCACCTCTCCAACGTGCATCGCCGCGAGCCGTTTCGACGCCACTCATATTTTTCCGATCTCGCCGAAGGCGTGATCGCGGGGCTCGGCTCCGCAGGGTATGAAGCCGCGCTGCGCCATGCGCACGAACAACTGACGAATTCCTGAATACGACAAGAACCGGGGTCAACACGATGGATATCAGAAAGGTCAAGAAACTCATCGAACTGCTGGAAGAATCCGGCATCGCCGAGATCGAGATCACCGAAGGCGAAGAATCCGTGCGCATCAGCCGCCACGCCGGCGCGCCCGCACCGCAGATGTATCACCACGCCATGCCGATGGCGCCGGCGCCCCAAGGCGCTGCCGCACCCGCGCCAGTGGAAGACAAGGGCTCCGACATTCCCGCCGGTCACCAAGTGACCTCGCCAATGGTCGGCACTTTCTACCGCGCGCCGAATCCGGGTGCGAAGGCGTTCGCGGATGTCGGCCAGTCGGTGAAGGTCGGCGACACGCTGTGCATCATCGAGGCGATGAAGATGATGAACCAGATCGAGGCGGACAAGTCCGGCGTGGTGAAAGCCGTACTCGTCGACAACGGCGAGCCGGTCGAATTCGGCCAACCGTTGTTTGTGATCGAGTAATCGGGGAGCGCGTCTTTTGTCCCCTGGCTGTGTTGCGCCCGGCTTCGCGATGCTCATGTATTGCTTATACATTCCGCTCGCTCAGCCGGTCGCGCCTTGCCAGTGAACAAAATCCGCAGCTCGCGCACAACGCGGCCTCGTTTGAAAAGCAAAAGCAAAGAACGAAGCCTTGTGGGAGCGGCATCCTGCCGCGAAAAAGAGAATTCAAGAGCGTGAAAACCAATGCTGGATAAAATCGTTATTGCCAATCGCGGTGAAATCGCCTTGCGCATTCTCCGCGCCTGCAAGGAACTCGGCATTCGCACGGTGGCCGTGTATTCCAGCGCCGACCGCGATCTCAAGCACGTGAAGCTTGCGGATGAAGCCGTCTGCATCGGCCCGCCGTCATCCACCGATTCCTACCTGAACATGCCGGCGATCATTTCGGCGGCGGAAGTCACCGACGCGGTCGGCATTCATCCGGGTTACGGCTTTCTTTCCGAGAACGCGGATTTCGCCGAGCGCGTGGAGAAATCCGGCTTCGTTTTCATCGGCCCGCGCGCCGAAACCATTCGCCTGATGGGCGACAAGGTGTCCGCGAAGGACGCGATGCGCGAAGCCGGCGTGCCGACAGTGCCGGGCTCCGGCGGCGCGCTCGGTGCGGATGACGCCGAGAACCTGCGTCTCGCCAGGGAAGTCGGTTATCCCGTCATCATCAAGGCCGCGGGCGGCGGCGGCGGACGCGGCATGAAGGTCGTGCATTCGGAGGCCACGCTGCTATCTGCAATCTCGCTGACACAGAACGAAGCGCAGTCGGCTTTCGGCAATCCCGTCGTGTACATGGAAAAATTCCTGGAGCATCCGCGTCACGTGGAATTCCAGGTGCTTGCGGATGAACACGGCAACGCGATCCATCTCGGCACGCGCGACTGCTCCATGCAGCGCCGCCACCAGAAAGTGATCGAGGAAGCGCCGGCGCCCGGTATTCCGGAAAAACTGCTGAGCGAAATGGGCGAGCGCTGCGCGAAAGCCTGTCGCGACATTGGCTATCGCGGCGCGGGCACGTTCGAATTCCTGTACGAGAACGGCAAGTTCTATTTCATCGAAATGAACACGCGCGTGCAGGTGGAACATCCGGTGACGGAAATGATCACGGGCGTTGACATCGTGAAGGAACAACTGCGCATCGCTGCCGGTGAGAAGCTCGCGTACAAGCAGAAGGACATCGTCTTCGAAGGTCATGCCTTCGAATGCCGCATCAACGCGGAAAATGCGAAAACCTTTCGTCCGTCGCCGGGGCTCATCAGGGCGTACCACGCGCCCGGCGGTCCCGGCATCCGCGTCGATTCGCACATCTATTCCGGCTACACCGTGCCACCGAATTACGATTCCTTGATCGGCAAGATCATTTCGCACGGGCCGACGCGTGAATCCGCGCTCGCGCGCATGCGCACGGCGCTTGCGGAAGTTGTCGTCGAAGGCATCGACACGAACACCGCGCTGCACATTGATCTTTTCAATGACTCTGCATTCATCCAGGGCGGCACGGATATTCATTACCTGCAGAAGAAGCTGGGTTTGTAATGAATCCCGGTAGGAGCGCCTTCAGGCGCGAACCATTCGCGCCTGAAGGCGCTCCTGCATCGCTTCGTTTGACATTCATGTCCAACTGGCTCCAGATCGATTTCCCGCTCGATAACTTCGAAACCGAACAGGTCGAAGACGCGCTGCTTGCCGCCGGCGCGGTCGCCGTCACCTTCAAGGACGCGGCGGACGATCCTGTCTTCGAGCCCTGGCCCGGCGAAATGCCGCTGTGGCAGCAGACGCGCATCACCGGCCTGTTCCCCGCCGATGCGGACATCAACGGCGTGCGCGCGGTCCTGTTGGCCATGCTCGAACGCGAACACCTGCCGGAACATCGCATCGAGATCCTCGAAGATCGCGACTGGTCGCGCGAATGGCTGAAGAATTTCAAGCCAGTGCAGTTCGGCCGCAAATTGTGGGTCGTGCCGACGGCGTATGACCCGCCCCAACCGGATGCGGTGAATCTCGTCCTTGATCCCGGCCTCGCCTTCGGCACCGGCACGCATCCCACCACCGCGCTGTGCCTCGAATGGCTGGACACGCTGGCGGGACACGGCGCGCTCGAAGGCCGCACCGTGCTGGATTACGGCTGCGGATCGGGCATTCTCGCCGTTGCCGCCGCGCTTCTCGGCGCGCAATCGGTGATCGCGACGGACATCGATCCACAGGCGCTGACCGCGACGCACGACAACGCGGCCCGCAACCGTGTCGCCGAGAAAATTTCCTGCTGCCTGCCCGAGGCGCTCGATGCCGCGATGGCGAACAAACCTGCAGATATCATCATCGCCAACATCCTCGCGCGCCCGCTGATGGAGTTGAGCGGCGGCATTGCCGCGCGGCTGCGCCCAGGTGGACGCATCGCGCTCGCCGGCCTGCTTCGATCGCAGGCCGCGGAAGTCGCCGATGCGTACCACGAACACGGCGTCATCCTCGAGATCGAGGACGAACGCGAAGACTGGGTGCGTCTCGCTGGCCGCAAAATGTAGGAGCGCCTTCAGGCGCGAATGTTTGCGCCTGAAGGCGCTTCTACAACTCGCCACCAGTTACGCGGTATTCTTCAACCATGTACGCCCAGTGCCCCGAATGCCTCACTTTCTTCCATCTCAAGCCCTCGCACCTGAAGGCCGCGAATGGCCGCGTGCGCTGTTCGCGCTGCAAGCATGTTTTCAATGCACTGGAAACGTTGCGCGATGAGCTGACGCCGGAAGAAGTTGCCGCCGTCGAGGCCGCGCGCAAGCGCGAGCCAAAACCCGACGCGCCGCTGTTGAACGAGGAATACGCGGGCGATCTGTTCGACAGCCTGGAGTACACGCACAACGAAGAGCTGAGCCTTGCGGCGGAAAACGAATCGCCTCCGCCCGAGATGACGGAACACGAAATCTCCGCCGATACGATTGCCACGCCCGCGCGCGAAATCCATTCCTTCGCCCCACCACGCACGCGCAGTCGCCATCCTGTGCTGCTGGCTGTTGCCAATGGCTTGCTGGTTCTCGCGCTCGCGATACAGATTGTTCACTGGCAACGTTTTGAAGTTCTTGAACATCCCGCTGTGGGCGAGAAACTCGCGCGAGCCTACGCCGCGCTCGGCATCCCGCTTGCGCCGCCGCGCGATCTCACGGCCCTCGATGTTTCGCGCACCGAAGTCAGCTCGCATCCGGATCATCCGCGCGCGTTGCACCTGACGGCGGTGATCGCAAACACTGGCGATAGCGCGCAGCCGTGGCCCGAACTGCACGTCGCCTTGCAGGATCGCTGGGGCGAAACGGTTGCGGCACGCTATTTCACGCCCGATGAGTACCTGCGCGAGCCGGACGCGGCGAAACAAGCGCTGTCCGCGAACGCGCGTCACGGCATCGAACTCGCAATTCTTGATCCCGGCAACGCGGCCGTTGGTTTCCAGATCGAACCGTGTTTCACGAACCACAACCGTCGTGTCTGCGCCGCTGACATCAACACGAAAAATTAAGCAAGCATTAGCCGCACAAGCATAAAATTTTCATTTCTCAAGACTTGATTTTTCACGACGTTTGAAAATGCGATTGGTGTGCTGCGTCGTGCTTTGACTCCTTCCATCGGACGCGTATTATTTCCGGTCCCTGGAACGGCGACGACAAGTTTCATCCCATGCGCATCGGCCAGTACCTTCTTCCAAACAACCTGGTGCTCGCACCGATGGCCGGCGTCACCGATCGCCCGTTCCGGCAGTTGTGTCGCCGCCTTGGCGCGGGAATGACAGTCTCGGAAATGGTTACCTCGGATGTGCGGCTGTGGAATTCGCCGAAATCGCGGCGCCGGATGGACCACAGCGGTGAACCGGAACCGCGCATCGTTCAGATCGCCGGCGGTGATCCCGAGATGATGGCCGAGGCCGCGAAACTGAACGCCGAATTCGGCGCCGAGATCATCGACATCAACATGGGATGTCCGGCGAAGAAGGTCTGCAACAAGGCAGCGGGTTCCGCACTGTTGCGCGATGAAGGCCTGGTGCGGGAAATTCTCGATGCGGTGGTCGGCAGTGTTGACTTGCCGGTGACGCTGAAGATTCGTACTGGCTGGGATCGCGACAACAGGAACGGGATACGGATCGCGCAACTTGCGCAGGATGCCGGCATAAAGGCGCTCGCCGTACACGGCCGCACGCGCGCGGACCTGTACAAGGGCGAAGCGGAATACGACACCATTCGCGCCATTGTGCGCGCGGTGGACATTCCCGTGATGGCCAACGGCGACGTCGATTCGCCGCAAAAGGCCCGGGAAATTCTCGAATTCACTGGCGCGGCCGCGATCATGGTTGGCCGTGCTGCGCAAGGAAGACCGTGGATATTCAGGGAGATCGGGCATTATCTTGCCACCGGCGAGACGCTGCCCCCACCGGACAGATCGGAAGTCCGGGAAATCCTGCTGGAACATTTGCACGAGTTGTACGCGTTCTACGGCGAGGCTGTGGGAGTGCGGGTCGCGCGCAAGCACATCGGCTGGTATTGCCAGTCAGAGGGCCAGTCGCAGAGTGAATCGGAAGCTGCCGCTGCACGGGAGTTTCGCAAGCGGGTCATGCGCGTGGAAACCACGCAAGAACAAGCAAGCCTCGTGGAACAACATTTCTCCACAACGGAAGGGGCATGGGAGGATAAAGCTGCATGAACAACAGGGGGACAGCCGAAAGGCTGATCGATAACGAAAGCCAGGTGGTGGATCTGAACGTCGTTCGGGAAAACCAGGCCCAGCCGCTGCGCGAATGCGCCGAAGCCGCATTGCGGCGGTATTTCAAGGATCTCGACGGCCACGTGCCAGGCAATCTCTACACGCTGGTTGTCAATGAAGTCGAAGAACCGCTGCTGCGCGCGGTACTCGAATTCACCCGCGGCAACCAGTCACGCGCCGCGGACATTCTCGGCATCAACCGCAGCACCTTGCGCAAGAAGTTGCGCGCGCACGGATTGCACAACTGATAATCTTCATCACGGTCGCCGCAAACAGCGGCGGCCGTTTTTCCCTGCCCGCAGATTTGAAGGCCACCGCACGATGAGACCCATCCGACGCGCGTTGTTGAGCGTTTCCGACAAGACCGGCATTGTCGAATTCGCCAAGGAACTTTCCCGCCGGGGCATCGAGATTCTCTCCACCGGCGGCACCGCGAAATTGTTGAGCGACAGCGGCATCGCCGTGACGGAAGTCGCCACGCACACCGGTTTTCCGGAAATCATGGCGGGACGCGTCAAGACGCTGCATCCGAAAATTCACGGCGGCCTGCTTGGCAGGCGCGGCGAGGATGACGCGATCATGGGCGAGCACGGTATCGAGCCGATCGACCTTTTGGCGGTAAATCTTTATCCCTTCGAGCAGACCGTCGCGAAACCCGACTGCACGCTGGAAGACGCGATCGAGAACATCGACATCGGCGGACCCGCGATGCTGCGCGCGGCAGCGAAGAATCACGCCGACGTGACACTGCTGGTCGAGCCCGCCGATTACGATTACGTGCTCGCAGACATGGACGCCAACG
The DNA here is from genome assembly GCA_036381175.1 of Gammaproteobacteria bacterium. Taxonomy (GTDB): domain Bacteria; phylum Pseudomonadota; class Gammaproteobacteria; order Natronospirales; family JAJUFS01; genus JAJUFS01. The sequence continues at coordinate 96,792 of DASVDI010000046.1, read as the reverse complement.
ACAACGCAACTTCCGATGCAATGCGCTTTTCGCTCGCGGCAAAAGGCTACGCGCACACCGCGCGCTACGACGGCATGATTGCGTCGTACCTCACGCGCGTGCGTCCCGGCGAAGAACCAGCGGCTTTTCCCGATGTGTTGTCGATGCAATTCGAGAAGCGCCAGGAGTTGCGTTACGGCGAAAACCCGCACCAGCGCGCCGCGTTCTACGGCGAGCACAACGCGCCGACGGGCAGCGTGGTTGGCGCGAAACAGATCCAGGGCAAGGCGCTCAGCTACAACAACATCGCCGATGCGGACGCCGCGCTGGAATGCGTGAAACAGTTCGACAGTCCGGCTTGCGTGATTGTGAAGCACGCGAATCCCTGCGGCGTTGCTGTCGCGACATCCATTCGTGAAGCCTACGAAAAAGCGTACAGCACCGATCCGACCTCCGCGTTCGGCGGGATTATCGCTTTCAACCAGATGCTGGATATCGAAACGGCAAGAACGATTCTGGAAAAACAGTTCGTCGAAGTCATCGTCGCGCCCGGCGTGACGCGCGACGCTGAAGAAGTCTTGCGCGGCAAGCCGAACGTGCGCGTGCTCGATTGCGGGCGCCTCGATGGCGCATCAAACGGTCCCGATTACAAGCGCGTCAACGGCGGGCTGCTGGTGCAGGACGCGGACACGATGATGATCGACGCGTCGCAACTGAAGGTCGTTTCAAACCGCCGTCCCGATGACAAGGAACTGCGCGACATGCTGTTCTGCTGGAAGGTGGCGAAGTTCGTGAAATCCAACGCCATTGTGTATGCGAAAGACAACATGACGATTGGTGTGGGCGCGGGACAGATGTCGCGCGTCTATTCCGCGCGCGTCGCTGCCATCAAGGCCGCCGACGCGGGCCTGAAAGTCAAAGGCGCGGTGATGGCATCCGATGCATTCTTCCCGTTCCGCGACGGCATCGACAGCGCGGCTGACGCCGGTGTTACTGCTGTCATCCAGCCGGGCGGTTCGATGCGCGACGATGAAGTCATCCGGGCTGCGAATGAACACGACATAGCAATGGTGTTCACCGGGATCCGGCATTTCAGGCACTGAATAATTCAAAGTGCAATGGACAGGATTTACAGGATTCCAAAATCGGATTAACAGGATTTTTTTGCCCTTAATGGTTGGCGTAGGTTGGAGTGAGGCTTTGCATCAATCTCTCGCGGCGCGCCATACGCCGATTCCAAGAAACAGGCCGATCTGTCCGACCAGCACGGCGAATGCGCCGCTGTCCAGGGCGCGTATCGAGATGACGGAAACGAGAAACGACAACAACGGCCACCACAGGCGATTTGAAGGCTTGCCCCGTGCGCGTTGTGCCTCGTAGTCGGCCATCAAGTAAAAGGTGAATACGCAGGCCGCCGCGATCACCCATTGGACGGGAATGAGTTGCATCGTTCGACTCCTCGAGATTTCGCAAGTTGCCTCAGCAGGTTATATCCGCTCCATGCGGAAACCGGCAGGAATCCGGATGACACGCCAACAACCGCCCATCGCTACGCGGTCCCGTCAGCGGTAATCTTGCAGCATGTTCATCATCATCTACCGCTGGCGCATTCATCCCGGTCGTGAAGAAGAATTCCGCGCGGCATGGGAGGAGCTGTCCGAGCAATACATCCAGTTGCGCGGACAACGCGATGCGAAGCTTTCGCAGGGCAATGACGGTGTGTGGATCGGCAAGGCGATCTGGCCGGATCGCGATTCGTACATTCTCGCGCTGGAGCGAGGTGTTACCGATCCGCAGATCGCGAACCGGATGAACGCCTGTGTCGCGGAAAAGCTCGATCCTGAATTCCGGTTCATCGATTGAGAAATCCTCCTCGCCGGCCTGACTGAAAGAAAAGCAGTTCCGTTTTCTTCACAGCGAAACGAAGTGCTCCCTCCCTTTTCCAAAGGGAGGGCCGGGGAGGGATTTTCGTTTTCCCCACCTTCTCCCTAAGGTAATCCACCACCTGTTACTTCTCCCGCTCCCGTCGTGTAATGCACAAGCACGCAGAGGAGAACAGCATGCTGACGGTGATGACGCAGAACCTGAATTATTACGGCGACAAGCACGGTGCGTGGCGAGAGCGCCGCGAGCTGATTCGCGATGCCATCGAGGAAGCGGAGCCGGATATCGTCGCACTGCAGGCCGTGTGCAGCGATCCGGAGGTGGAGGACGGCGCCGACCAGGCAACGCAGTTGTCGCGCATGCTCCGCGATTACCGTTATGTGTTCTTCTATCCCGCGAATATCGACGACAACGGCCGCGAGCAGGGCTCGGCGATCCTCTCTCGCACGCCGATCCGCGAGCCCAGCGTGCGCGAACTCAGCCTGCGCGCAGGGTCCGAAGACGATAATCCTCGCGTCGTCCAGCATGCGCGCTTCGATCTCGACAAGGGCATGCTGAATGTCTTCAACGCCTATTTTTCCTGGGTGGAAGAACAGGCCGCGGACAACGTCACCGAAGCCCTCGCCTTTCTTGGCAAGGCGGACGGCCTCACGCTGCTGGTCGGCGATTTCAACATGCCTGCGAACTCGCCGCTGCTCGCGCGCCTGGAAGACGCCGGTTATGTCGATCTCTGGAAAGCGGCGCATCCGGATGATTCCGGTTACACCTTCGAGGCGGATCATCCCGACAAGCGCATCGATTACGCCTGGGCGAACGCCGATCTGGGCCGGCGCATCAGCGCCATCGAGCTCGTGCGGCGGGATGGCGGCAAGGTGCGGCCATCCGATCATCTCGGGCTGGTTGTCTCGTTCTCGCTCAATGCAGCAGCGTTCCGGCCAGTACAAGGCCTCGGTCAGCAGGAGCATCGTTCGCCGGGCGTGTGAGCGGCGCCCGCCTCGTCCATCGTGCCGCCTTCGGTCGCGCCTGTATAATCCAGCGCTTTGACAACTCCCGAACGGTTCGACATGAAAGTACTCGTCATCGGCGGCGGCGGCCGCGAACATGCGCTCGCCTGGAAGGCAGCACAGTCTCCGCGTGTTGAAAAAGTCTTCGTTGCACCAGGCAACGCCGGCACCGCGCGCGAGCCCGGCATCGAGAATGTCGCCATCGATCCGATGGATTTCGACGCACTGATTGATTTCGTTCGCGACAACGGGATTGATCAGACCATCGTCGGTCCGGAAGCGCCGCTGGTTGCAGGCATTGTCGATGCATTTCGCGCTGCCGGCCTGCGCTGTTTCGGCCCGACGGCAAAAGCTGCGCAGCTTGAAGGCAGCAAGGCGTTCGCGAAAGATTTTCTTGCCCGCCACCGAATTCCTACCGGCGAATACCGCGTGTTCACGGACGTGAACGACGCGATCGAATACATCAATGAAAAAGGCGCGCCGGTTGTCGTCAAGGCCGACGGCCTCGCTGCGGGCAAGGGCGTGATCGTCGCGCAGACGCTGCCCGAAGCACACGCTGCCGTGCGCGACATGCTCGAAGGCAATGCATTCGGCGACGCCGGTGCGCGCGTGGTGATCGAGGAATTTCTCGCTGGCGAGGAAGCGAGCTTCATCTGCATGATCGATGGCGTGAACGTGCTGCCGATGGCGACCAGTCAGGATCACAAGGCGCGCGATGAAGGCGACAAGGGACCGAACACCGGCGGCATGGGCGCCTACTCGCCCGCGCCTGTTGTCACGCCGGAAATTTTCGAACGCATCCTCCAAAACATCATTCAGCCGACCGTCGAAGGCATGCAGGCCGACGGCGTACCGTTCACGGGTTTTCTTTACGCTGGCCTCATGATTTCGCCCGCCGGTATCCCGAAAGTGATCGAATTCAACTGCCGCTTCGGCGATCCCGAAACGCAGCCGATCATGATGCGATTGAATTCCGATTTGACCGAACTCGTCGACGCGGCGCTGGATGAACAGCTCGATGAAGTGACGTGCGAATGGGATTCACGCGCAGCACTCGGTGTCGTTCTGGCCGCCGAAGGCTATCCCGGCAGCGTGCGCAAGGGCGATGTCGTTCGCGGCCTCGATGCCGTCCCCGAAGGCGCGAAAGTGTTTCACGCGGGTACGAAACTCGAGAACAGCGAGGTGCTTACCAACGGCGGTCGCGTGCTGTGTGCCGTCGGCCTCGGTGATGACGTCACACACGCACAGGAAGCTGCCTACACGGCCGTTGATGTGATTTCCTGGCAGGGCATGTTCTGCCGCCGCGACATCGGCTGGCGCGCCGTGCAGCGCGAACGCGGAGATGATTAGCCGATTGAACAAATGACTGCGCATGGAGCGGCGGGATTATTCCCGTTCGGACAAGGACTTCACAATGAAAATGTTGTACACCCTCGCACTGCTGGGCGCCTCGCCCGCTTTCTCCGCAAATGATAACCACTGCTATATCGAAGCAGGTTATTTCCAGGGTGAAATCAAGACTATCGGTATTGATTTCGATGGCTTCGAGTTGCGAGCTGGACAGACATTCGGCAACTGGATGCTGTTCGGAGGTTATGAGCAGACGGACATCGCGCCACTCGATATCGCCGGTCTCTTTCGGCTTGAATCCGGCAGCGATTCTCTTCGCATCGGCGGCGGCTACGCCTGGCCGGTTCATGGGCGCGTTGATCTTGTGTCCGGCGCCGGGCTGGTAAAGGCCGACATTTATACGGGTGTGATCGACCTCGCCAACGGTAATGACGTTTCCATAATTCCGGACGAAAGCGATAACGGCTACTTCGTTGTCGTCGGTGTTCGAGGCCGCTTCACCGAAAAGCTGGAAGGCGAATTCCGGCACCGGTTCACGAACGTCCTGGCTGACAGGGCGAACGACTGGCGCGTGGATTTGCGCTATGCCATCACGCCGGCCTTCGCGATTGGCATCGGTTACCGCGATTTCGAAGGCGACGTTGCCAGTACTGCCGATCTGCGCTGGAACTTCTGATACCGGCGGGACGCTGTCCCGCCTTTTTTCTTGCGCTGATCATAGTTACCCGCTATCGATGCAATGCTTTTTATTCAATTTACCTACCGCTTGCCTCTGCCTATCATCGTTCCCATATCAAGAACCGGGATAACCGAGGAGGCACCATGGAAATCAACATCGGCATGAAAGACGTCGAGCGTCGCGCCGTGACGGAGAAGCTGTCGCGATTGCTGGCGGACTCGTACACGCTTTATCTGAAAACGCACAACTATCACTGGAACGTGACAGGCCCGATGTTCCAGACGCTGCACACGCTGTTCGAGACGCAGTACACCGAACTTGCCGTCGCCGTGGACGACATCGCCGAGCGAATCCGCGCACTGGGTGAGCGCGCGCCGGGCTCGTACCGGGAATTTGCGAAGCTTGCCGAAGTGAAGGATGCCGAGGGCGTACCGAAAGCGGAAGAGATGATCCGTGAACTCGCCGCCGATCACGAAACGGTGTCACGCGCGCTGATGGAAACCTTCAAGGAAGCCGGCAAGCATGGCGACGAAGCAACGATAAGTCTTGTCACGGCGAGACTGGAGGTGCATCAGAAGGCAGCGTGGATGCTGCGCGCGCATCTTGAATGACATGTAGGAGCGCCTTCAGGCGCGAACCCATCGAAGCTCGCGCCTGAGCTCCTACACCTATCTTTTCATCGAATCGAAGAATTCGTTGTTCGTCTTCGTGTCCTTGAGCTTGTCCATCAGGAATTCGATCGCCTGCAATTCGTCCATCGGATGCAGGACCTTGCGCAGGATCCACATCTTCTGCAGTTCATCCGGTTTCACCATCAACTCTTCACGGCGCGTGCCGGAACGGTTGATGTTGATCGCCGGGAACACGCGCTTCTCGGTGATGCGGCGATCCAGGTGAATTTCCATGTTGCCGGTGCCCTTGAACTCTTCGTAAATCACGTCGTCCATGCGCGAGCCGGTTTCAACGAGCGCGGTGGCAATGATCGTGAGCGAGCCGCCTTCCTCGATGTTGCGCGCGGCACCGAAGAAACGCTTCGGGCGCTGCAGCGCGTTCGCATCGACGCCACCCGTGAGCACCTTGCCGGATGACGGCACGACAGTGTTGTACGCACGGCCGAGACGCGTGATGGAATCCAGCAGAATCACGACATCCTTCTTGTGCTCGACCAGGCGCTTCGCCTTCTCGATCACCATTTCCGCAACCTGCACGTGGCGCGAGGCCGGTTCATCGAACGTCGATGACACGACTTCGCCGCGCACCGAACGCGACATTTCCGTCACTTCTTCCGGACGCTCGTCGATCAGAAGGACGATGAGATAGCACTCGGGATGATTGTGTTCGATGGAGTGCGCGATGTTCTGCAGCATCATCGTCTTGCCGGCTTTCGGTGGCGAGACGAGCAGTCCGCGCTGGCCTTTGCCAATCGGTGCGGCCATGTCGATGATGCGCGCGGTGATGTCTTCGGTGGAACCGTTGCCGATTTCCATGGTGAGACGTTCATCGGGAAACAGCGGCGTGAGATTTTCGAAAAGAACCTTGTTCTTCGCCTGCTCCGGCGCCTCGAAATTGATCTCGGCGACCTTGAGCAATGCGAAATAACGCTCGCCTTCCTTCGGCGGGCGAATCTTGCCGGAGATGGTGTCACCGGTGCGAAGACTGAACCGCCGTATCTGGCTCGGGGAGACGTAAATGTCATCCGGGCCTGCGAGATAGGAGCTGTCGGCGGAGCGCAGGAAGCCGAAGCCGTCCTGCAAAATTTCCAGCACCCCATCGCCGTAAATGTCTTCACCGCTCCGCGCGTGCGCCTTGAGGATGGAGAAGATGATGTCCTGCTTGCGCGAGCGAGCCGTTCCCTCGAGCCCCATTTGTTCGGCGATCCCGATAAGTTCGGACGCCGATTTCTGTTTCAGTTCTGTCAAATTCATCTGTTGTTCTCGAGTTGTTTCAGGCTTTGCTGTTTTTTTCGCCCGGCAGCGGTCGCCACCGGCATGTGAAGGAGGGAAACAGGTCCATCTGGATCACGACTTTCCGTCGGTTTGAAATGCGGCCGGCCCCTCGCCGGACCGCAAAAAATACGACAGGAATCCGTCAGAGATTGGTTTCAATGAATGCGGAGAGCTGCGATTTGGACATCGCGCCGACCTTGGTTGCTTCCACCGCGCCGTTCTTGAACAGCATCAATGTGGGAATGCCGCGAATGCCGAACTTCGGCGGCGTCTGCGGATTTTCATCGATGTTCAGTTTCACGATGCGCAACTTGCCGTCGTATTCGGTGGCGATGTCGTCAAGCACCGGCGCAATCATCTTGCACGGGCCGCACCACTCCGCCCAGTAATCGACGAGCACGGGCAGGTCGGATTTCAGAACATCGCTGTCAAAAGCGGAATCGCTGGTATGGGTAATCTTTTCGTTCACGCTGCAAGGCCTCCACTGAGAGATTTGCCAGTTTCCTGTAAAGCAGGCACGAATGCGGCGGTAACACATCGGTAAAATGTTCGGGGATGTGACGTGCGAAGCCTGTTAAGGCACAATAGCACTGCCGGATCGCGGCTCTTTCGGTATGTTTGAGGTATTCCGGTCCGGCGGCTGCGGACCCATGACTGACAGTATTTGAGCCCAATTCCGATTCGATTTCAAGTCCTGCCATCCCCGGTATTCACTCTCACCGCCAGAAGGCTTCATGACAGCACATCTCAGCGACACCTCCTTCGACAGTTTCACGCTCAACGAGACACTCAAGCGCGGCATTGACGATGCCGGTTTCGACTTCTGCACGCCCATCCAGGCGCTCGCCCTGCCTGTCGCACTCGCGGGCAAGGATGTCGCCGGCCAGGCGCAGACGGGCACCGGCAAGACAGCCGCATTCCTCGTTGCCATGTACGAAACGTTGCTGCGCGAACCGGCAAGCCCGACGCGCCGCGCCAACCAGCCGCGCGCGCTGATCGTGGCACCCACGCGCGAACTCGCTGTGCAGATCGCGAAGGACGCCGAGCAGATCGGCGGGCATACCGGTTTCGAGATCGGGCTGGTCTACGGGGGCGAGGATTACGAAAAGCAGCGCCAGCGACTGGTCGATGGCGTGGACATCCTCATCGGCACGCCGGGACGATTGATCGATTACCTCAAGCAGCACGTCTATGACTTGCAGGAAGCGCGCGTCACGATCCTGGATGAAGCCGACCGCATGTTCGACATGGGCTTCATCAAGGACATCCGCTTTTTGCTGCGCCGCCTGCCGCCACCGGCCGAACGCCTGACCATGCTCTTCTCCGCCACGCTTTCGCACCGCGTGATGGAGCTCGCCTACGAGCACATGAACAACCCCGAGAAGATCAACATCGAGGAAGAAGGCGTGACGGTGGAACGCATCCGCCAGCTCGTGTTCTTCCCCTCGAACCGCGAAAAAGTGCCGCTGCTGATCGGGCTGCTGAAGCGCATGGACTGCCGCCGCACCATCATTTTCGTGAACACCAAGCGCGTTGCCGAAGACCTCACCGCGTGGCTGGAAGGCAACGGCTTCCATGCGGAAATGCTGTCCGGCGACGTGCGCCAGAACAAGCGCCTGCGGCTGCTGCGGCAATTCCAGGACGGCGAACTGCCGATTCTCGTTACGACCGATGTCGCTTCACGCGGCCTGCACGTGCCGGCCGTGAGCCACGTCTTCAATTACGACCTGCCGCAGGAAGCCGAAGACTACGTGCACCGCATCGGCCGTACGGCGCGCGCCGGCGCCGAGGGCGACGCGATCTCCTTCGCCTGCGAGGATTACGCCGTCACGCTGCCGGAGATCGAGGCATACATCGGCCTGCCGATCCCGCGCGAGAATTACTACGAAGACCTGCTGGAAACGGATCTTGCGCGTCCCGCGAAACGCGAACGCGCAACGCCGCGCGGCGGGCAGCGCCGTGGCGGTTCCGGTGGCGGTGGCAACCGTCGCCGCAACGGAGGTCCGCGGTGACCTGGAAGCATGACGTTCGTTTTCCGCCCATCACCGTCGAACTCGATAGCTCGCAGTTCACCAGCGATGAAAAATGCAGCCACTGCACGAACGCCATCTGCTGCCATTACGTCACGCAGGAAATCGAAACGCCGCGCTCGCGCTACGATTTCGACTTCATGCTCTGGCAGGCGTCCCACGACAACATCCAGTTCTTCAAGGATGAAGGAACCTGGTACATGCTCGTTGTCACTACCTGCAAGCATCTCCAGCCTGGTGGCCGCTGCGGCATCTACGAGAAGCGCCCGCAGATCTGTCGCGACCATTCCAATGACTGGTGCGAATTCGACGAGCCACTGTCGAAGCACTGGCAGCTGTACTTCCCCGATTACGAAACGCTGGACGCGTACTGCCGCAAACGGTTCCGCTCCTGGGACCGGCGTCACGAAGATTGGGCGAAACGCGGCGTCGAATAAGTTTCACCCGGCGAACCACAACAGCAATCCCTGCACGTTTTACTGGCTCCCACCTGATCCACCTTTAACCCCTGCAACGCATGTCACGGAACGCAATGCGCGCGCGATCCTCGCGCCGCTGTTCCACAGGGGCGATACGGCATGCAGACACAGGGATATGTCACGATTTCGGATTCCCGTTATTTCATCGGCGTTCAGGCACTCGCGAACTCCATACGCAAGCACAGCCATTTTCCAATCGCCGTGATTGATGTCGGCCTCACCGACAATCAACGCCTGTGGCTGTCGGGCAATGGCATTTCCAGTCATCGGCCACAACGCAGCATTCCGGTCGATTCGGAAAGGTTCTTCGGCTGCTATGCGCTTTTCGATGTCGATGCGGCGCCGTTCGACCGCATGGTCGTCATTGATCCCGATGTGCTCGTGCTGGAAAACATCGACGATCTTTTCCAGCAGCTGGACACGCATCCGCTCATGGCAACTGCCGATCACATTGGCCAGTTGCTGCGGAACGCGAACTATCGCTGCCCCTTGACCCGCTGCATTCCCAAGCGCCCCAAAAAAAGAATGCTGCGGTTTTGCGCGAAACATCCCGGCGTATTATTCAAGACGCTGACAGGACGTTATTCCGCGTTGAGTTCAGGAACCGTCGCCGTTCGTCGCGAACTGATTTCTGAACTGCGCGCCGCAGCAACGAACTACGCCGATTTCTTCGGTGATTTTCCGTTGCCCGATCAGAACCTGCTCAGCTTGTGTCTTGCCGATCTTGGAATCGTCGCCGGTTTGCTGGGATACGAGGACAACGCGGCCACGTTGCATTTCACCGATTCATCCGCGTTCCCGGAGAAAGAACGCCGGGAAGCGCGTTGGCTTGATGATCATGCTCAGGTTGAAATCAACGGTGACAGCATCATCCTGCGCAATGATGGCCAGCGAGCTGCGCGCAAGGAAAGCCGTATCCGGATACTTCATTTCGCGGGCGCACGAAAACCGTGGCAGGAGGGAGCCTCTTTTCGTCCGGGATTCCTGGAACTCTGGCAGCACCATGCGATGGGCACAGCGGAATCCAAAGCGCGTCACGTTGCGCTGGCCTGATCAATCCCGTCCTCGTGAACTAGTTCGGCATGATTTCCCGCAAGCTCACCACGCCCCGAAATTCCGTCACATCACGCGCTGCCTGCGTTGAATCCGGCTGTCTCATGCAGACGAGCTGCGCAATGCCGTAATCGCGCGCGGCGCGCAGCACGCTGATGCTGTCATCCGCGAACAGCGCGCGCGATTTCTCGAACGGTTCTCTTTCCTGCACGCGCTGCCAGAAACCGTCGCCTTCTTTCGGAATGCCGAACTGGTGCGAGGTGTACATCGCATCGAAGTACTGACCGATCTCGATGCGCGCAAGCTTGAACTCCAGAGTGTCGTCGTGCGCGTTGGTGACGAGCACGAGGCGGCGGCCAGAATCACGCACGGCGCGCAAAAAATCATCAGCGCCAGGCAACACCTGCACGAGATGCGCAAGCTCGCCTTTCATCTCGACGATGTTCAGCCCGAGTTTCTGTTGCCAGAACGTGGTGCTGTACCAATCCAGCGTACCTTCGCGCGCCTTGAACAGCGGATAGAGTTCCGCGAACGCTTCCTCGTAACTCATGCCACGCTGCTCGCCCCAGCGCGTCGGCAACAGTTCAATCCAGAAACGATTGTCGAAATGCAGATCGAGCAGCGTGCCGTCCATGTCGAGCAATACGGTATCGACCCTGTCCCAATCGACGAGGGTTTGCGGCAAGGTGCCGGGTGAAGCGTTAAACTGCGCGTCTTGTTTCATCGGGGAACCACGAATGTCTGAACAGGGATTTCTCGCACCGCTGGTCGAGATTGCCCAGCGTGCGGGTCAGCGGATTCTCGCCGTTTACAATACCGACTTCGACGTGACCGAGAAAGGCGATCGTTCACCGTTAACCGAAGCCGATCTCGCCGCGCATCGTGAAATCGTTGCAGGTCTCAAGGAACTCACACCGGATCTTCCGATACTCAGCGAGGAATCCGCGGTGACTCCCTGGGGCGAGCGTCGTCACTGGGAACGCTACTGGCTGGTCGATCCGCTCGACGGCACGAAGGAATTCGTCAAGAAGAATGGCGAGTTCACCGTGAACATCGCGCTGATCGAGAACGGCAGGCCGGTGATCGGCATTGTGCATGTTCCCGTCGCCGGGACCACCTATCTCGGTGCAGAAAGTGCTGGCGCGCAGATCCGCAAATCCACCGGCGAAACAAAACCGATAAGCGTAAAGGCGCCGGCCGCCCAACCGCCACGCGTCGTTGCGAGCCGCTCGCATCGTGGCGCAGATGTTGATGCCTATCTCGAAAAACTCGGCGAACATGAAATTGTTTCCATGGGCTCATCGCTGAAAATCTGTCTCGTTGCGCAAGGCAAGGCGGATGTCTATCCGCGTCTCGGCCCGACCTCGGAATGGGACACGGCAGCAGCGCATGCAGTGCTGAGTGCGGCGGGCGGCACGATTGTTGAAGCCGCGAGTGGCGAAGCGTTGCAATACAACGCGAAGGAAAGCCTGTTGAATCCGTATTTCATCGCGTTTGGCGACAATAACAAGAACTGGTTGCTTTGAATCTGCCGCTTTGATACTGGCGTGAGTGTTTCCTCGCGTTTACTACGCACTCCGCCGTCCCCAGAACACTCCCATTACTGAACAGTGGGTGCTGCGCAATGAAGGCCGCCGTCTTTTCCATGCCGAAGCACGTCAAGTGCAAGGACGTTCCCGATCCGGGGATCAAGGATTCACGCGACGCGATTGTGCGCGTGACGTCCACCGCCATCTGCGGTTCCGATCTGCACATTTATAACGGACTCATGCCGCAGCTTCACAAGCAGACGCTCGGCCATGAATTCATGGGCATCATCGAAGACGTCGGCAGTGGCGTGAACAATCTGAAAAAAGGCGATCGTGTTGTCGTGCCGTTTCCGATTGCCTGCGGCGACTGCTTCAACTGCCGGCACGACGTGCCCGTCGGCTGTGAAAATTCAAATCCGGAAAAATACGGCGTGCGCGGCGGCGTACTCAAGAACAAGGGCGGTGGATTGTTTGGCTACACTGATCTGTACGGCGGCTACGACGGCGGCCAGGCGGAAGCGGTGCGCGTGCCGTACGCGGATTACGGCTGCCGCATCGTGCCCGAAGAAATTTCCGACGACCAGGCACTGTTTCTCACCGACATCCTGCCGACCGGCTGGGCCGGTAATGACTGGGCACATGTGGGCGAAGGCGACACGGTTGCGGTGTTTGGTTGCGGGCCTGTCGGATTGATGGCGCAGAAATGCGCCTGGCATCGCGGTGCTGCGCAAGTGATCGGCATCGACGTGGTGCCGTACCGTCTTGCCATGGCGCGTGATGCCTGCGGTTCGGAAACGATCGATGCGAACGAGCGCGATGCGGTCGATGCCGTGCTGGAAGCAACCGGCGGACACGGCGCGGATGTCTGCATCGATGCCGTCGGCATGGAACCGGATCGCGGCATCGGCGCGAAAGTGAAAGCCGCAGCGCACCTTGAGCGTGGATCCATCAAGGTGCTGGACCAGGCAATCGCGGCCGTGCGCCGCGGTGGCCGCGTTTCCGTCCTTGGCGTGTACGGAACAGCGTATGACAACTTTCCGCTGGGCCAGTGGATGGACAAGGGAATACAGATCACCGCGGGGCAAGCACCGGTGCACAACTACATCGATGAACTCATGCCGCTGGTTGCGGAACGGAAGATCGTGACGGATGACATCATCACGCACCACTTGCCATTGGATGAAGTCGACAAGGGTTACGAAATCTTCAACAACAAGAAAGACAATTGCGTGAAAGTGGTGCTTCGGCCGTAACAACCAACGCCTTGCGTTTCATCCAAAAAAAAGCCGGCTCGCGCCGGCTTTTTTTTACTTGGCCTTACGGCGACAAGTTGTTTCACTTACCCAACAGACCTTCCCGGAAATCCTTGCTCGGCGGTTTTGGTCCGAGCCACACCGCGCGCAATGCGCGATTGAAATCAGCACCTTCGATGGTGCCTTTTGTCTCACCGTCGATGCTCACCGTGGTGCCTTCACCTGGAATGTAATCGAGCACAACCGCCTGTCCTTCGACAATGTCGTCGGTGAAGAAACTGTTGAATGTCGCGATCCGTTCGCCGAGCGCATCGATAACGGCTTTCTCGTTGTTGTTAGCGAAGCCTTCCTTCCAGCCGTCGATGATCTTGTCGGCGGGCGCGTCATGCACGAAGTGCATCACGACACGACTGGGACCTTCCATGTTGATGGCGGTTTCGGCGGTGTCCGCAGGTTGCGGCAGGTAAAGCGCGCCGACATACACATCCACCCAGAATTTTTCACGCAATCCCATGCCGTTGAGCGTGAGCTCCTGGCCGCCAAGCTCGACGGTATCCGGCAGCGTGACGCCCGCGAGTTCAGCAGCAGAAACGCCGCCGGCAAATACAATAAAAGCCGCCGCAAGTAGCATTTTCTTCATGTTGGTTTACCTCGTCGTGGCTGGAGTGGGCACAGGCGCCGATTCCTTATCTATTACGTTCCGGTTTACCGCAGCGTTCAAGGTGCGGTCAAGAAATGTCAGCGTCTTCTGCCAGGCATCGGCGGCGGGTTCGGGCCGGAAATTCTCGCCGGTCGGATTGGCAAAGGCATGACCCGCGCCTTCGTAAATGACGATTTCTGCATCCTTGCCGAGGCTTTCCAGCGTCTGCTCGAACTGCCGTACGCCTGCAACGGGAATACCGCCGTCGTCAGCACCGAAGAATCCGAGGATGGGCATGTTCAGCATGGCGAGCTGTTCGGGCGTGACGCTTGCGACATGGCCGTAATACACGACCGCAGCGTCGAGCTGGTCCGGGTACAGCAGGGCCGTATTGAACGCGAGCGTGCCGCCAAGGCACCAGCCTAACGATGCCACCGACAGCGCGCCGATTTCCTCGGTCATGAATTTCCAGGCTTCGCGGATGTTGTCGTTGAGCGCGGCCTTGTCGGCCATCGCGGCCTGCATGAGTTCACGCGCGGCCTCGGGCGTTTCGGCGGCTTCGCCACCGTAAATATCCAGCGCGAGCACGACGTAGCCTTGCGCGGCGAGCTTGTCGGCCATGGCGCGAATGTTATCGTTCAGGCCCCACCACTCGGGAAACATGAGCACGCCAGGCAGGCCGCCGTGCGCGGTTTCGGGGTACGCAAGATAGCCGCTGACCGGCACGCCGTTGACGCGACCGTACTCGACGGTCTCGGACAGCACCGGCATGGCGGCAACCTCGCCGAGTTCGATCGCCCCGCTCGGGATGCTTGAATCGCCGGCATGCTCCTCGGCCATGTCATCGACGTAACCCGCGTCTTTTGCCGGCTCGCCGGATTGTTCGGCATCGCCACAGGCAACCATGAACGACAGCAACGCCCAAAGCAGCGCGCCGCGCGCGAGTCCTCGCAATTCAAGTCTCTGCATGATGCATCTCCGTGCTTTCGCGAACCCGCATTGTCAGCGGCAACCTTGCGGAAAACAACAAGGTCGCGCCGGAGCCTGCGAACACGCATGGTTTCAGGTAAATTTGGAGTCTTCGATGAAGGGGAGCCGCATGCAGGATCAGGAATCCGTCCGCAATCAACTCGCGCTGCTGCGGCAGGAACACCGCGACCTGGACGATGCGATCCTGCTGATGGCGGCGGACCCGTCCGTGAACGAATTGCAGCTCAAGCGGCTGAAAAAGCGCAAGTTGCAGCTGAAGGATTTCATCGCGCGGCTGGAGAGCCGGCTGATTCCGGACCTGGATGCGTAGGAGCGCCTTCAGGCGCGAATGACCGTGTTCGCGCCTCTCCTACAATCAATAATGCGGCGGCGGCGTTTCCTCGCTCGCATCGGCAACCAGCGACGGAACGGCTTGCCGAAGCTGTTTTTCCAGGTCCTGCACTTGCCGGCCAAGACGTTCCATTTCCTTTTCCTGCCGCGCGATCACATCGGACAACTGCTGTTGCGCGTCTTCGAGGAAGGCGATTCGCGTTTCCAGGTCGATGATCTTTTCGTTGGTCATGTGATCTCTTCAAATATTCGCGGCAGGATGCCACTCCCACACTACTTCGATAATCGTCGTCTCAGGCATTACGCATCGCGCGCTCTTTACGCACCACCCGCGCGGCGCACGAGCTGATCCAGCGGCACAGCAATTTCACGCGTCCGGTGCGGCGGTTCATCTTCATCAAACCAGCGCGTGTCGCGCTCGATGTTCCCACCGAGCGCGCGAAAATCGAACAGTTCCGTGTCCATCAAATGACTCGGCACCACGCTCTTCAAGGCGGCGAGCATGGAATCGATTTTCTTCGGCGATTCCTTCTCCCACGCGTTGAGCATTTTCTTGATTTCCTTGCGCTGCAGGTTTTCCTGCGAGCCGCACAGATTGCACGGAATGATCGGGTACTCGCGAAAATGCGACCAGCGCGCGATGTCTTTCTCGCGGCAATACGCGAGCGGACGAATCACGATGTTTCGCCCATCGTCGGATTCAAGCTTCGGCGGCATCGCTTTCAATTTTCCGCCGTGGAAAAAATTCAGGAAAAACGTTTCGAGAATGTCGTCAGCGTGATGGCCGAGCGCGATCTTCGTGATGCCGTTCTCCGCAGCGAACGTATACAACGCGCCGCGCCGCAACCGCGAACACAGCGAACACGTCGTCTTGCCTTCGGGAATCACGCGTTTGACGACGCTGTACGTGTCCTGCTCGAGAATCGTGTACTCGACGCCAATCGAGGCGAGATATTCCGGCAGCACATGCTCGGGGAATCCCGGCTGCTTCTGATCGAGATTCACGGCGATCAGCTCGAAATTCACAGGCGCGCGCGCTTTCAGGCCGAGCAACAGATCGAGCAAGGTGTAGGAATCCTTGCCACCGGAAAGACAGACCATGATGCGATCGCCTTCCTCGATCATGTTGAAATCCTGGATGGCTTGCCCTGCCTGGCGGTACAGGCGCTTCTCCAGTTTGCGGGCGGCGACGGAACCGGCGTGCATGGGAATTCACCGTAAAGGAAGTGGATAAAACGCGCGCATTCTAACGCGGCCAACACGTTGTCGCGACCGTGAATCTCAAAGAAAAAGGCGGCCTCACGGAGCCGTCCGGCTGAAGAATCATCGAGTTTCGCGGGTGTTCCACAATCGCAGAATGTAGAGGTTTTCCCCAACGACTTCATACCGAAGTTCGTAGCGAGAAACGATCAATCGGCGAACTTCCCGAGGATCGTAGCGGCTCAACTGCTCGCCCATGCGTGGATGTTCGCGCAAGACCTCGGCAGCCATCACCAATTCCCGGACGGCCTTGCCGGCCACCACGGGGTTCACAGCCGCGAGGAACGCGTACAGACGATCAAGATCGCCAAGTGATTCCGGCGACCACCCAAGCAACATCACCGCTTGCGTGCCTTGGGCACCGAAACGATATCTTTGCTGCCCAGGCGACTGGCCCAGGCAAGCACATCTTCATGCGGCACCGTCCTGCCGGCATCGACGCTTTCAAGCGCCTCCAGCGTCATCTCATGCCGCCGCTCCTCCTGTTCCACCCAGGCCGCCAGCGCTTCTTTCACCACCCAACCTCTTGGCCGCTCGATGCTGGCCGCCAGGGCATCGACCTTGTTCGCCAACTGCAAAGGCACGTGGGCGGTCAGAACTTTCGTATCCATACTGGAACTCCAAGTTAATCAGACTGATTAAAATTGATTATAACTCAAGCCCGGCGCCTCGAGGATGAGGTAATTGATGAACCCAGCGTTGTCCACGAAGGGTCGACAGACGTATGCTGCGCCGCTTCCCCGTTCGTCGAGATCGCCAATGGATGCCGCCCTGAAGCTTCGCGTCACGTTAGCGCTCGCCGCGGTTTACATCATCTGGGGTTCGACCTATCTCGCGATCCGCTATGCGCTGATCGACTTTCCGCCGTTTCTCATGACGGGCAGCCGGTTCATTGTCGCCGGCCTCCTCATGGGCGCGTTCGCCATTTTTCGCGGCGACGCACTGCCGAGCTGGCGGCAGTGGCGCAACAGTGCGTTTCTCGGTTTCCTGCTGTTCATGATGGGTAATGGTTTGGTGGCCTTCGCGGAGCAGTGGATTGTTTCCTCGCTCGCCGCACTCGCGGTTGCTTCGATGCCGATTTTCGCGACCATCTTCGGTTTCTTTTTTGGCCGCGAACTGACGCGGCTCGATCTGCTGGCCGTGATTATTGGCTTCTCGGGCGTCGCGCTGTTGAATCATGACGCCGGCATGGGCGATTTCCTGCGTCCCGCCGCACTGGCGCTCGTTGCAGCACCAATGTGCTGGGCGTTCGGTTCCGTGGCGGCGCGTTCGCTGGACCTGCCAAAGGGCCTGATGATGAGCGCGGCGCAGATGCTCGCGGGCGGCGTGTTCCTGATGGGTGCAAGCGTTTCGCTTGGCGAACGCTGGCCGGATGAAATCGGCGCGCTTGCCTTGAGTGCGTGGGTTTACCAGATCGTGTTCGGTTCGCTGATCGCGTTTTCCGCGTACCTTTTTCTTCTGCACAACGTGCGCCCTGCGGTCGCGACCAGTTATGCGTTCGTGAACCCGCCGCTGGCGGTGTTGTTCGGCGTGTGGCTTGCCGGGGAAAGTATCGACGCGTGGGGTTATGCGGGAATGATCGTGATCGTGAGCGCCGTGGTGCTGATCCAGGCGCAGCGAAAGTAGGCAGCAGCAAGGTTACTCCGTCGTCGCCCGCCCGTGTGATCCCGCCTCCGTCTCCGCCGGCTTGTTCGCCTTTGCCGCGGATGAACCCAGCGCTTCCATGCCCGGGAATTCGACTTCTTGCTTTCGATAGCCGAGCACGTCATCCAGCGGCGTGAACTTGTTCACGCCAACGGAAAATTCGATGTCGCAACCCTTGAACTGCGCCGGGTGCTCGTAACCGGCCGTGTGCGCGAGCGCGATAAGTTCACGGCGAAAGCCGCGAATGAACGTGCCGAAGCGCAGCGCCTTGCCGTCAACGTCCAGTCCGCGCTGGCGCCATTCGTTCATGGTAGCGACACCGGACGGACACTTGCCGGTATGGCAACTGCGCGACTGGATGCAGCCGACGGACATCATCGCTTCGCGCGCGATCGCGACCATGTCGCAACCCATCGCGAACGCGATCACCGCGCGATCGGGAAAGCCGAGCTTGCCGGAGCCAATCCACACCACATCGCGTGCAATGCCTTTCTGCAGGAAAATTTCATACACGCGTGCGAAGGCGAGCTTGAACGGCAGCGAGACGTGATCCGCGTAGGTCAGCGGTGCGGCGCCCGTGCCGCCCTCGCCGCCGTCAATCTGGATGAAATCCGGCCCGCGGTTCTCGCGCTTCATGATTTCCGCCAGCTCCTGCCAGAATTCGAGATCGCCGATCGCGGCCTTGATGCCGACCGGCAAGCCAGTGCGTTCAGCGATGCGTTCAACGAATTCCACCAGCTCCGCCGGCGTCGAGAATTCCGCGTGCGCATTCGGTGATTTGCAGTCCTTGCCGATGGGAATGCCGCGCGTCGCGGCGATTTCCGGCACCACTTTCACGCCCGGCAGCAACCCGCCCTTGCCGGGCTTCGCGCCCTGGCTGAGCTTCACTGAAACCGCGCGCACCTGTGGATGCCTTTCGCATTTGTCGGCGAGCGTTTCGAGCGAGAAGCGGCCGTGTTCGTCGCGCGCGCCGAAATAACCGGTTCCCATCTGGAAAACAACATCAGCACCGAACAGATGGTACGGACTCAAGCCGCCCTCGCCCGTGTCGTGATAGCAGCCGCCCATTTTCGCGCCCTTATTCAAGGCGCTGATCGCGTTTCTCCCAAGCGCGCCGAAGGACATGCTGGAAATGTTCACGACGGATGTCGGCCGCCACGGCCGGCGGCGATGATGCGACTCGCCCATGACTTTCAGGCAAGGAATCAGCGCGGGATCGAGTGGATCGTACTGCGCTTCGGATTCGGGATAGGGAATCGCGTTGTTCTTGATGATCGGGTAACCGACGTTGTACATCGTTTCGGTGGTGCCGAAACCGAGCAGGTTGTTCTCGCCCTTGGCCGTCGCGTAAATCCAGCTTCGCTCGGCGCGATTGAACGGCGCCTCCTCGCGATCATCCGCCACCCAGTATTGGCGCAGCTCCGGGCCGATGGATTCCATCAGGAAACGGAAATGCCCCAGGACCGGGTAAATGCGCAGGATGGTGTGGCGCTTCTGCACCAGGTCGTGGACGGCGACAAGCGCCACGAAAAGAACGACCGCGCCAATGACCCACCAGATAATCATGCGTGCTCCTCGCGGTGCGGGATGGCCGGCGGACATTCTTGCAGATGCGTTGGGCAGTCCGCCAGTTGCGACACGTTGCAGAGTCTGGCGGCGCGATGCAAGCGGCGCGCCTGAGGTTTTCCGTTGTTTGAATGCGCGCGGGTTGAATCAATAAAAAATCCCCGTCATTGCTGACGGGGATTTTTTTTCCTGTTCGCGGACCAAACGTCAGTAGATGTAAACCGCACCGCTGCGTTGCGCGCAATTTTCGGCTGTCTCGTCTACTTCGCAGTCGTCAGTCTGATTGCCGTTCATACCGGTGGCGGCGCTGTCTTCCATTTCCGCACCGACCGCTAACGTGTCGCCAGCCAGCGCGAGACTTTCACCAAAAAAGTTTTCGCCGTCGGTATTGGATGCCTTGACGTAGGCATCTTGGGTCCACACGGCGTCGGTGCGGCGGAAGACATAGGCCGCGCCGCTGTCGTCGGCGCAGTTTGCAGATGTGTCGGTATCGCAGTCGCTGGCTTGATTGCCGTTCACCCCGGTGGCGGCGCTGCTTTCCTGCCTGGAGCCGACGGCCAACGCTTCGCCGTCGAGTGCTACGCTGCTCCCGAAGAGCTCATCACCAACGGTGTTTGACGCCTTGATATAGGCTTCCTGGAACCACGCCGTGCCGGTCCGTCGGAAGACATAAGCTGCTCCGCCGTTTTGGGCGGAATCGTCGTCCTGGTCGCCGTTCACACCCGTGGCTGCGCTGCCTTCGCCAACCGCGCCGACTGCCAGGATGTTGTCGTCCAGCGCAACGCTGGTGCCGAAGCGATCATACGGGTCAGTATTTGAAGCCTTGACGTAGGCTTCCTGCGCCCATGTCGTGCCGGTGCGGTGGAAGACATAAACCGCGCCGCTGGTTGCGGCGGAATTGTCAGTCGCGTCGCCGTTTACACCCGTGGCTGCGCTGTCTTCTTGATACGCGCCGACTGCCAAGGTGTCGCCGGCCAACGCGATGTCACGTCCGAAAGTATCGCTCGCGTCCGTGTTGGACGCCTTGACATAGGCTTCCTGAGCCCAGTCGATGCCGTTGCGGCGGAAAACATAGACCGCACCGCTGTCTTCCGCGCAATTGATGGGTGTTGCGGCACCGCAGTCGTCGATTTGGAAATCTTGGTCGTCGCTTACGCCGGTGGTCGCGCTGTCTTCCGTATAAGCGCCAACCGCCAGGGTGTCGCCGTCGAGAGCGACGCTGATACCGAAGCGGTCAAATTCTTCCGTGTTGGACGCCTTGACGTAGGCTTCCTGCGCCCACGTCGTACCGTTGCGGCGGAAGACATAAACTGCACCGCTGTTGGCGGCGGAACTATCAAGCTCGTCGCCGTTCACGTCGGTCGCGGCGCTGTCTTCCTGGTACGCACCGACCGCCAGCGTGTCGCCGTCCAGCGCGACACTGACGCCGAATCTATCGTTCAAATCCGTGTTGGACGCCTTGATGTAGGCTTCCTGTATCCAGGCCGTGCCGTTGCGGCGGAACACATAAACAGCACCGCTCGCCGTTGCACAATTGGCAGGCGTCACCGCAGCACAATCGTTGACCTGATTGCCGTTTACGCCGGTGGCCGCGCTGTTTTCACCGTCCGCACCCACCACCAGGGTGTCGCCGTCCAATGCGATGTTGACGCCAAAAGAATTGAATTCTTCCGTGTTGGATGCCTTGGCATAAGTGATGGCTTGAGCGGAGAGCGCCTGCACCAAGGTCGCTTCGTGTTCCGGCAACGTGATGCAGCCCAGTTCGTTGCAGGCCGACAGCAGAAAGCGGTCGTTGATCCAATCGGTGAGATGAACCGAGACGGGCAGCGTGAAGTTGCTGACTGTGCCTTCGATGTCATCGGCAATGAAAACGGATTCGCCCGTGACCGAATTGTGCCGTGTGAGTTCGTAGCGCGTGATGCCGGTGAACGTTCCCCAACTGAAGTTCAGCTCGCCGGGTGAAACCTCCAGGGAAAATGTCGAAGCGCCGGTGGTGATGCTGAATGCACCGGTGACACCGCCGATATCCAGCGTGCAGGACGTTGCGGTTTCGAAACCGTCGGCGGCCTTGCTACGAATGCGTACAGTGTCGTCATTGCTGACGCTGCCGGCGGCATCCCGGAATTCACCATCATTGACGGCGTAGGCGCAGTCCGCTCCGCTGATGCTGATGGCAACTTGTGCGTCGTTGTCCAGACCTGCAATGGTCTGCGATTCGGACAGGTAAACCAGACCGGGAGCGGCATTCTCCAGTGCTGCAAAAGCGAAAGTGTCGGGGACAAGATCGGCGTCGTCGGGCGGATTTGTGTCACCCCCGCCTCCACCGCAGGCGGAAAGCAACAGCACGAACGCGGCAACAGGGGAAAGACGTGTCAGGAAAAAATTGTGGGGGAATGCGCGAGCCATGGGAAATCCTCCTTGGAATATTCCGATCGCCGATCATGTGGATGGCGTTCACTCCCCTCCATGCGGAAAAACCCGGTTTGTGGCGCATGGCGCCCTGACGGATGTCGATTTCGCGATCGGAGACCGCTCCTACAACAAGCAGGAGGCCATGCAGGAGCGGTCTCCGACCGCGAATCCTGAAAAAAAGGGCGGCACAAGGCCGCCCCAAGGCTCTCAACCCATTCGGTTCTTATGGAAAGGTGATACTCCAGCCGTCGATGTAGCCGGTGTCCTGGTTGTAGATGTCGGTGACGCGCAGCTTCCAGGCGCCGCTCGATTCCACGCCGCTGGCATTCACGGAGTAATCGTCGTGAATGTCGTTGGAGCCGCCGCCGGACGGTTCGCGCAAGGTGACGCTCGCGCCGTTCGGTGTGACCAGCTCGATGCGAATGTCGCCGCGGTAGCTGTGGATGATGTCGACGTGCACGCTGATGGTGCCCGAATCGCCGCTGCGTGAAACGCTGATTGCGCTGTCAACGGTGCCGTTGTCCGGGATGGCGACATTCGCGGTGTTCTCGAAATAATTTCCGCCGCCACCGCCACCGCCTTCCGTGTAACTGCCGGTAAGCGACACGCCCGAGTAGCTCGAATAGCCGCGGATCATCACATGCCACGTTCCGGCCTGAGGTGAGGCAAAGTTGCACGACTCGCTGTTGCCACTGCGGTACGGACGGCAATCGTAGCTCGACGTGTTCGGCGCGCTGCCGAAACGCACGTAAAGATCGGCATCACCCGAACCGCCGCTCATCACGAAGGAAAGATTCGACGCGCCGGCCGGCACTTCCATGGTGAAGAACGTTTCCGAACCGCTCGCACCTGCGAGGTTCGTTTTGGCAACGCCGTTTTCAAGCACGTTGTCGCCGCCGCCACCGCCGGTGTCTTCGTCGAAGCTGCCGGTGAGCGAGACGCCGGAGAACGCCGAGTAACCGCGAATCATCACGTGGTAGGTGCCGGCCTGCACATTTGCGATGTCGCAGTTTTCATTGTTGCCGCCGACGTACGGACGGCAGTCGTAGCTCGATGTCGTCGGCGCGCTACCGAAACGCACGTAAAGATCCGCATCGCCCGAACCGCCGCTCATCGTGAACGACAAATTCGTCGCGCCCGCCGGCACTTCCAGCGTGAAGCGAAGCTCCTCGCCTTGCGAACCGGTGAGGTTCGTTTCGGCGACGCCATTTTCAAGCACCGTGTCACCCGGTTCGGGATCCGGTCCGCCGCCACCGAGTGCGGCGTTCACAGCCGCTTCGGCATCAACGATTCCCGTCCCGCATTGCGAACACGTTGCCGGGAACGAACGCGCGGTGTTCTTCAGGATGATTTCGACGTCGTCCGGCGTAAGCGCGGTGTTCGCACTCATGATGAGCGCCGCGGCGCCCGCAACGTGCGGTGTCGCCATCGATGTGCCCTGGTAGAACGTGTACGTGTCGCTGCCGGGCGACGAGGCGCCGGAATTGAACGTCGAAAGAATGCCGTGGATGGATGTCGATTGCGTCAGCTCACCGCCGGGTGCGGCCACATCCACCACGCTCCCGTAGTTCGAATAATACGAACGCCCGCCGTCACGATTGGTCGCGGCGATGGTGACCACGCCGTTGCAGTTCGCGGGATTGGAGTTCGAGGCGTTGGTGTTCGCGTTGCCGGCCGCGACAATCACGACCGCGCCGTTCGAGCGCGCAGTGTTGATTGCCGATTGCGTCGTTGCCGAACACGAACCGCCGCCGCCCAGCGACATGTTGATGACATCCGCAGGATGCGGATTCGACGGCACACCGGAAACGGCGCCACCGGATGCCCAGACAATCGCATCGGCAATGTCCGATGTCAGGCCGCCGCATTTGCCGAGCACGCGCAGCGGAACCACTTCGGCGCCGTATGCGACACCGGCTACACCGGTGCCGTTGTTGGTGACCGCGGCGATCGTGCCGGCGACGTGCGTGCCGTGCCAGCTCGAGCCCTGGTCCTGTGGCGGATAACCGCCACCGCATTCACCCGCGCTCATCCAGTCGCCCGGATCGCGCGCGTCGGAATCGCGGCCGCCGCCGTCATTGGCAACGAAAGTATCCGAGATGAAGTCGTAGCCGCCGACGATGTTCGCAGCAAGATCCGCATGCGGACGGTAGCCGGTGTCGAGTACCGCAACACGAATGCCGGCACCCGTGGAAAGGTCCCACGCTGCCGGCAAATTGAGACCGCCGACGGCCTCGAAGTAATGCCACTGCTCGTTGTAGCGCGCGTCGTTCGGCGTTGCCATCGGCCGCAGCATGCGATCGACTTCCGCGTAGAGCACGTCCGGATTTCTCTCCAGTTCGCGCGCGACGGCTTCCAGTTCGCTGATCGACATGGCATCCGAAGCGCGGCGTGCGAACAGGCCGTTGCCCTGTCCGTTACCGCGCGTGACACGCACGAGATCGGCGCCGGTGGCAAGCGTGCGCTTGCGTTCAAACCTGACCGCAAGGCGATCACTCACCGCATTGAGCACGCTCGTTGCGCGCGCACTGCGATTCAATGCACCCGGATTATTGAGCGCGTTTGCCAACGGCTTGCGGTATTTGACGATGAGCTGTTGCGGTGGACCCGCGTCAGCGGACGCCGCGAACGCGGCGAACGGAACGGACAGAAGCGCGGCGGCCGCGACAATACGCAGCACCGCGCCGGGCGTACGCCCGGTGTGATGAATCAACATGATTTCCCCCTTCTATGAAGGCGTTTCCTGATTGGTGAAAAAACCCGAACCGACCGTGGTTCGTGTCACCGCGTTCCCCAACGCGATGTTCTCAGGAGCCTTCCCGGCGTCGTGGCACCGGGTTTTATTCTTGTCAGCGCCTGCATTTTTTACGGCGCTGCTTTTTATTGTCGGCCGGTTTTATCCCTGTTTGGGATAAAAAGCAACAGTTCGCGACCGTTAATCGTCATTCAAACAAAAAGAAGCGGCCCGCTCGCGCGGGCCGCCTCATCCCACGCGGATCAATAACTTCCGGTCAAGGAAACGCCGGAATAACTCGAATAGCCACGAACCATGACGTACCAGGTTCCGCCCGGCGGCGACGAGAAGTTGCAGCTCTCGTTGTTGCCCCAGCGGTACGGACGGCAGTCGAAGGTCGAGGTGGTCGGTGGCGCGCCGTAACGCACGTAGAGATCGGCGTCACCGGAACCGCCACTCATCTGGAACGACAGGCTGGACTCGCCCGGCGGCACTTCCATGGTGAACACCACTTCGGAACTCGACGATCCGGAAAGATTGCTCTTCGGCACACCGTTCTGGAGTTCGTTGCCGCCTCCACCGCCGCCACCTTCGTTGTAGCTGCCGACCAGCGACACGCCGGAGAAGCTGGTGTAGCCACGAAGCATGACGTGGTAGGTGCCGGCCTGGGCGCTGGCGAAATTGCAGGTTTCGCTGTTGCCATTGCGATACGGACGGCAATCCCAGTCACCGGTGGTGGGCGCGCTACCGAACTTCACGTACAGATCGGCGTCGCCCGAACCGCCGCTGATCGAGAAGACGAGATCCGTGGCGCCGGATGGAACCTCCAGCGTGAAGCGCAGTTCCGCGCCCTGGCCGCCGGAAAGATTGTTTACCGGCACGCCGTTCTCGAGCGCGTTACCACCCGGATCACCGCCACCACCGCCGCTCGCGGCGATCACGGCCGCCTCGGCATCGACGATACCGCTGCCGCATTGCGAACAGCTCGCGGGGAAGGGCCGCGCCGTGCTGACCAGGATCGATTCCACGTCATCCGGGCTCAGCGACGAATCGACGCTCATCATCAGCGCAGCCACGCCGGCAACATGCGGTGTCGCCATCGAGGTGCCCTGGTAGAGCGCGTAGCTGTCGCCGCCCGGTGTGGTTGCGCCGGCATTGAGCGTGGAAAGAACGCCGTCGCTGGAATCGCCGACGAACAGCTCGCCGCCGGGTGCGGCCACATCGACCACGCTGCCGTAGTTCGAGTAATACGCGCGGCCGCCATCGCGGCCAGTTGCTGCGATCGTAACGACGCCATTGCAGTTGGCGGGCGTCGAACCCGAGGCGTTGGTATTGGCGTTACCGGCAGCAACCACCACGACCGTGCCGTTGCCGCGCGCGGTGTTGATGGCGGATTGCATGGTCGAACCACAGGCGCCACCGCCGCCCAGCGACATGTTGATGACATCCGCGGGGTTGGCATTTCCCGGCACACCGGACACCGAACCACCGGACGCCCAGATGATTGCATCGGCAATATCGGAGATCAGGCCGCCGCACTTGCCGAGCACGCGCACGGGCACAACGTTGGCATCGTAGGCAACACCCGCAACGCCGATGCTGTTGTTGGTGACCGCCGCAATCGTGCCGGCGACGTGCGTGCCGTGCCAACTCGAACTCCGGTCCTGCGTCGGCTGGCCGCCGCCGCATTCGCCCGCGGTCATCCAGTCGCCCGGATCACTCGCATCGGAATCCCGGCCGCCACCGTCATTGGCGACGAAACTGTCCGAGATGAAGTCGTAACCGCCAATGATGTTTGCCGCGAGATCCGTGTGCGGCCGGTAGCCGGTATCGAGCACCGCGACGAGCGCACCGCTGCCGGTCGAGAGGTCCCACGCGCCCGGCAGGTTCAGGCCGCCGGTGGCTTCGAAGTAATGCCATTGCTCGTTGTAGCGCGTGTCGTTCGGCGTGGCCATGGTGTGCAACAGCCGGTCGACTTCCGCATACAGCACATCCGGGTTCGCTGCGAGTCGTGCCGCGATGGCTTCGAGCTCGGTCTCGCCCAGATGCGAGTTGCCGCGTGAAACGCGAACCAGGTCCGCACCGACAGCGAGCCGGCGCACCGGCCGGAACTCGACGGCAAGCTGGTTGCCGATCGCGCTCAGCACCCGGTTTTCAGGCGCACTGAGAATCGCCGCGGACGCGGTATCCAGCGGCGCGCGGAACTTGACGATGAGCTGCTGTGGCGGTCCGACGCGCTCTGCCGCGACGGCCGTCAGGGAAAATGGAACGAGTAAAACGATAGACGCGACGACGAGCGATTTCCACGTGTCGCGTCGAATGTGTTGGCTGAACATAAATCCCCCTTCCTCGGAAGGTTGCCTGGTTGAGAAAGCACGAACCGGTTTCCGTGGTTCGTGTCACCGCGCGTTCCACGCGATGTCGGCTTGGCCCTGCCAGGATTCATGTCTTTGTTGCTGGTTTTTCGCGGTCACGAGGTTCGACCGCTATTTATTGGTGATTTACTACCCATTTTTTGTCGGACACAGTGACGCAGTGCGCACAATCGGAATTTATCGCCACGATATGTAAAGGGAAAGCGAGAGGAGTGCGAGGAGAGGAGTAGCCCGGATGCAGGCGAGCCGCGCGAGCCGGAATCCGGGAGTGGCCGCAACCGGCAGAAACAAAAGCGGTTATCAGTCGCCCGTATAAACGCAGGCCGACGTGCAGGTTTCAGCGACAACAATCCGCGTGAGCGCGGACAAATCCGGCTTCAGTCTTCGCCAGATCCATGCCGCGAGATTTTCACTGGTGGGATTTTCCAGACCGTCGATGTCGTTCAGGTAATTGTGATCAAGTTGCCGGTACAGCGGCTCGAACGCCTGCTTGAGATCGGCGAAATCCATCACCCAGCCAAGCGCGGGATCAACCTCACCGCCGATGTGGATTTCCACGCGGAAGGAATGCCCGTGCAGGCGGCTGCATTTGTGGCCCGCCGGCACGTTCGGCAGGCGATGCGCCGCTTCGATGTGAAACACCTTGTAGATTTCAGTCGCCATTCGAATCCTCAGAACGTCTGTTCGAAACGCAGGCCCCAGCCTGATTCTGCGCCAGCGTCGTAACGCAGCGCGATCACGCCATCGCCGGTGCGCAAACCCAGCGCGGCAAACCCGCCGCCCCTCTCGGTGCCTTCTGCATGCCGCACTGATTCGACGCCGTTATCGTGCACGACATCGCGGTAATCCAGGTCGCGCCACACCGCACCGAGTGAAAACTCGAGCCGGCGAAGATGTAGCACGGGCCCGAACTCGGCGCGCACTTCGCGGCTGCGCGTTTCCAGCGCGTCAACGGGGCCGGCCACATCGCGCTGCAGCAGGTACGCCGCGCGACCGCGCAAGGAAAGCCTCTCGTTCAACGGCGCATCGACACGAAGCCCGAGCAATCCATAATTGCCGGCGGCGGTTTCAAACGGCCGCGCCGCATCGTGCCCTTCACTCTCGGAATAACCCAGCGCGAAACCACCGTACACGTGCTCCGCGATCGCTTCCCAGTATTCGATACCGGCGCGGCGAAAGTGCCGTTCGTGCACGGCGCCGTCCTCAAAACGCAACTGGGTATCAAAATTGCGAAAGACCGCCGCGGCGCGAACGTTTTCGAAATCCGCGCTCGCCGTCAACGGCAGCGCGAAGATCACAGCGGCAATGAAAAGACGCAACACAGACACGGAACCGACACCTCGCAAACGGAGCGTCATTCTATCGCATCCCGCCCGCGGCGCTTCTGCGGTTTCGGCAATCGCGCTACTCTGTTTTTCGCGCTCGAGAAAAAAGGCAACCGGAATGGCCATGCACGCTTACCAGCACTGGCTCGACGTGGCGCGGCGCTACAGCCGCCGCGCGGACGATGCGGAAGATCTTTTGCAGGAC
The DNA here is from genome assembly GCA_036381175.1 of Gammaproteobacteria bacterium. Taxonomy (GTDB): domain Bacteria; phylum Pseudomonadota; class Gammaproteobacteria; order Natronospirales; family JAJUFS01; genus JAJUFS01. Next base: position 68,125 of record DASVDI010000046.1, on the reverse strand, counting down.
GCCTTGCTCGCCGCCTTGAAAGCGCGCCGCCGGCCGCTGGAGAACGCCGCGGACGCGCCGTGGTTTCATGGCGTGATCCGCAAACATGCGGCCATGCGCGCACGAACGGCGGTACGTGAACGCGCCCGTAACGCGAGCGCAACCATTGCGGATCGCAGCGAAGACCTTCCAGCGCATGACGTACATGAAACCGAATGGCGTGAGATTGCGGCTTTGCCGAACGGCTTGCGGCGCGTGCTGGTGCTGACGCTCAGCGGCCTGGGCCGCGCGGAAATCCGCCGGGTGCTGGATATCTCCGACACCGCGTTGCGACAGCGTTTACGTGCGTTGCGCAAGCATATCGGCGATGAACGGCAACGGGACTTTCACGCGCTGGCTGCCACTTACGCGGCGCGCCTTGCACAAAACACGCCACCGGACGGCGGCCTGCGCCGCGCTGCCCTCGCGCACGGGCCCGCAAAGCTCGACGCATTCCGTTTCGCGATCGCGGATCCGGACAGCAACATGCTCGCGATCAGCGGCAAGGCCTCACGAAACGATCCGCCGCGGCAACAACAGGATGAATCCCGGCCGAACAACCGGCCGGATGAAACGGAATAAGGAGGCAACATGCTGGGCAAATCACACATCGGCGCCGTCGTTTTCTTCGTGCGCGACCTGGAAAAGACGCGACACTTTTACGGCGACATTCTCGGTTTCGAAACAACGCTCGCCGAAGGTCACGACGGCGGGTACCTGATCGCGCAGGCGGGCGACGTCACACTGGTCTTCTTCAAGGGCAATGAAAAACCCGGGCGATCACCCATCGTCGTCTTTACCGCTGACCACGACGACATCCATTCACTGGTGGACCGGCTGACCGAGAAGGGCGTGGAAATCGTCGCGCCCGTGCAGGAAGCGCCTTCCGGCGGACTCACCGCGGATTTCGCGGACCCCGACGGTCACGTGCTGAGTCTTTACACCGCGAATCAGTGACGGACATACACGGCGCCGCTTCGTAGCCCGGATGGCGGCGAGCAGCGCGAGCCAGAATCCGGGATGAGCTGCCCACAGATCTGCCCGGCTACTTGCGAAGAACAGGAAAAACAAACCGGCGTGAAGCCGGTTTGTTTTTTTTCGTGCGCAATAAATTCAGTCGGGCTTCCTGAAAAGCAGCGTCATCCGATCCGACTCGCCGATGGCAAGATATTTTTCGCGGTCCTTCTCGCCCAGCGCCAGCGACGGCGGCAGCGTCCACACGCCTTCCGGGTGATCCGCGGTGTCTTTCGGGTTCGCGTTGATTTCCGACTTTTCCACCAGCTCGAAGCCCGCTTCGCGCGCGAGCTCAATCACCTTCTCTTCCGTGACGTAACCACTGTTCTTCATCGTCTCGAGATCGGTGCCAGGCTTCGCGCGGTGATCGACCACGCCGAGCATGCCGCCCGGTTTCAATGCGGTGAAAAACGCCGCGAAGACCTGCGGTGCGAAGCCGCCCGCGACCCAGTTGTGCACGTTGCGGAAGGTCAGCACGCGGTCCGCGCTGCCCGGCGGCGCGATCGCGGTTTCACCGGGGATGTGCAAATGCGTGATTTCCACGTCGCCGTAGATTTCCGGATGTTCTGCAAACTTGTCACGCAAGGCCTGGTTCAGGCGCGCGCGATACGCGGGCTGGCCTTCGGCCGTGTCGGAGAACGCGGCGACATAAAGCTGGCCTTTCTCGGCGAGCAACGGCCCGAGCACTTCGGTGTACCAGCCTCCGCCCGGCCAGATTTCGACGACGGTCATATCCGGTTCAACCTGGAAGAAGCGCAGGGTTTCCACCGGATGACGGTACTTGTCGCGCGCGACGTTCTCGGCCGTGCGCGATTCGGCAGCGACAGCAGCCTCGATGGGATCGCCTGCGCGCGCTTGGGCGGCAAAAACCGCCATCAGAACACCGGTAAGCAGCAGCAGCTTTTTCATGTTTCACCCTCTGGTGGTTTGCGGTAATTCGCGAGAACCGGAGTGTCGCCCAAGGCGGCAGCGCCTGCATGGGTAAAATCCCCTAAACCGCTCGCGGCGAACCGTGATTTTCGTCAAAAAATGCGCTGCAACACCCTGAAAACTGTGCAATTCCTCTGCTGCTTCAACTATGCTGTGCGGCAGAATTTACGCCCGGTGACATAATGCGAAACCTGTTTTACATAGCCTTGCTCGTCGTAGTTCCGGCTCTCTCGCCGGCGATTGGCGCTGTCGATAATTCGGTGGATGGTGAACAAGCCCTGAACTTCGACGCCTGCCTCGCGCGGCTGCAAGCGGCCGCCGTGGACGCCGGCATTTCCACGCACACGCTCGAAACCGCAATGAACAAGGTCGAGCCGGTCAGCCGCGTCATCACCGCGGATCGCCAGCAGCCCGAATTCTTCTACACCTTCTGGCATTACCTCGACAGCCGCGTCACCGACACGCGCGTGGAGCGCGGCCGCGAGCTGTACCGCAAGCACTACGAGCTGCTGCACGAGATCGACCGGCGCTTCGGGGTGCGGCCGGAGTACCTGCTCGCCTTCTGGGGCATGGAAACGAATTACGGCAGCTATTTCGGCTCCGTGCCGGTGCTTGACGCGCTGGCCACGCTTGCCTGCGACCAGCGCCGCAGCGAGATGTTCACGCGTGAATTCGTGAACGCCCTGTCCATCCATGAAACCGGCGCGATGGACCTCACCGAGGTGCACGGCTCCTGGGCCGGCGCGATGGGCCACACGCAATTTTTGCCGTCCACGTATCTCGGCCACGCCGTGGATTACGACAAGGATGGCCGCCGCGATCTTTTCGGCAGCCTGCCGGACGCCTTCGCGTCGTCCGCGAACTACCTCACCGACATCGGCTGGGAAGTTGACCAGCGCTGGGGCCGCGAGGTGCTGGTGCCGTTCAAGTTCGACTGGTCGCAGGCGGGACTCAATACCGTCAAGACCGTCAGCGAATGGCGCGCGCTCGGTCTACGCGATGCCTTCGGCCGGCCGCTGCCGCACTCGGAAATGAAAGGTTCGCTGCTGCTGCCGATGGGCCACAAGGGACCGGCGTTTCTCGTGTACAACAATTTCCACACCATCATGCAGTGGAACCACTCGATCAGCTACGCGCTCGCCGTCGGCTATCTTGCCGACCGTATCGCGGGGATGGGGCAGCTCACAGCCGAGAGGCCCGAGCACGTGCGCCTGCTGTCGAATGCCGAGGTCGCCGAAATTCAGGGCCTGCTGAACAAGCTCGGCTACGAGAGCGGCGAACCGGACGGCGTAGTCGGGCGCATGACGCGCACCGCAACTCGTGAGTTCCAGGCGAAGGCGGGCCTGCCGGCCGATGGTTATCCCGATCATCAATTGCTGAAACACCTGCGTCTTTCCGCGAAGTGACGTAACAGAGAAAAGGAAGAAGATTTTTTATCTTCTTCCTTCTCACTTCTACCTTTCTGTTCTCTTGCTTTATCCTCGCCCGCTGATTTGTCGACAAGGAACATCCATGCGCCTCATTACCGCACCTGTTCTTCCGTTGCTCGCCGTCGTGTTTCTCGGCGCCTGCAGCAACAGTGACTCTCCCGCCGATCGCGCCGAACACATGAACGACATCGCGAAGCGCTACGTGCATCTTGTTCTCGGCACCGGCGAAATCGCGCCGGGTTATGTCGATGCGTATTACGGCCCAGACGAATGGCGCGCAGACGTTCGCGGAGAATCAGCGGAACGCGAAACCCTGCTTGAGCGCGCGCGAACGCTGCGCGAGGAACTGGCGAGCGTTCCCGCACCCGCCGAAGGCATGAAACTGCTGCGCCATGAATACCTCGGCAAGCAGCTTGATGCGCTGATCGCGTATCTCGATATGCTCGGTGGCAAGAAACTGTCTTTCGATGCGGAAGCGCAGGCCTTGTACGACGTAACGCCACCGCATTTCGATGCCGCGCATTTCGAGGCGATTCTTGCCGAGATCGATGCACTCGTGCCCGGCGACGGTCCGCTCGCGGCGCGCGTGGAAAATTTCCGCCAGCAATTCGTGATTCCGCGCGAGAAACTCGCGGCGGTTTTCGATGCGGCAATTTCCGAGTGCCGCACACGCACGCTTCGGCACATTCCGATGCCCGTACAGGAAAGCTTTCGCATCGAATACGTGAACGACAAACCCTGGAGCGGTTACAACTGGTTCCAGGGCAACGCGCATTCGTTGATCCAGGTAAACACGGATTTGCCGATTTTCATTGATCGCGCCGTCGAGCTCGGCTGCCACGAAGGCTATCCCGGCCATCACGTTTACAATTCCTTGCTGGAAAGCGAACTCGTGGAAGAACGCGGCTGGATGGAATTCAGCGTGTATCCGCTGTTCTCGCCGCAATCACTCATCGCCGAAGGCAGCGCGAACTACGGCGTCGAGCTTGCCTTTCCGGGCGATGAACGTCTCGCTTTCGAACGCGACGTGCTCGCACCGCTTGCCGGCATCGACACCGAAATGCTCGATGAATACGCAGCGCTGCGCGAAAAACTTGCCGAACTCGATTACGCCGGCAATGAAGCCGCGCGCGCCTACCTCAACGGCGAAATGAATCGCGAGCAAGCGATCGACTGGCTGGTGAAATACAATCTGTATTCACCGGAGCGCGCGGCACAACGCGTGGGTTTCATCGACACCTATCGCAGCTACGTCATCAACTACAACCTCGGCCGCGATCTCGTGCGCGATTACGTCGAGCGCAACGCGGATTCGCGCGAAGAACGCTGGGAAGTCTTTGCGGAACTGCTGGGTTCGCCACGGCTGCCGTCGAGTCTTGTCGAATGATCCGTAGGCTGGGGTGAGCGCAGCGAACCCCAACGATTAGTGGGCCGATCGAAGACACGAGACAGCGGCAATGAACCTTTCGCGTCAGCTCACGTCTCACCTCTCACGTCTTGTGAACCAGAAGGAGTTTTTCATGCGAATTGCACTGACGCTGGCAACGTTGCTGGCCGCGGGCAGCGCTGCTGCCGCCACAGAAGTTTCCGATCACGCTCGCGAACTCGCAGACAACATGCTGCTGATCGACACGCACATCGACGTGCCGTACCGCCTCGAAAAACATTTCGAGGACATCAGCAAGGCGACGCCGAACGGCGATTTCGATTATCCGCGTGCGGATGCGGGCGGCCTGGATGTCGCGTTCATGTCCATCTACATTCCATCACGAATCCAGGATGACGCGGACGAAGCGCAGGACCTTGCAAACCGCCTGATCGACACGGTCGAAGAAATTGTCGCGGACTCGCCCGACAAGTTCACCATGGTGTATTCAACGGAGAAAGCCGAGGAACTTGCCGGCGGCAAGCGCATCGGCTTCGCGCTCGGCATGGAAAATGGCGCGCCGATTCGCACGCTTGAAGACCTGCAGTATTTTTACGATCGCGGCATCCGTTACATCACGCTGACACACGGCAAGTCGAACCACATTTCCGATTCCTCCTACGACCACGATCACCAGTGGCACGGGCTGAGCGAATTCGGCAAGGAACTGGTTCCGGCCATGAACAAGCTCGGCGTGATGGTCGACATCTCGCACGTCTCCGACGAAGCGTTCTGGCAGGCGCTGGAAATCAGCGAAGTGCCATTGATTGCAACGCATTCCTCCGCGCGCCGCTTCACCGAAGGCTTCGAGCGCAACATGAGCGATGACATGATCAAGGCGCTTGCGGAAAAAGGCGGCGTCATCCAGATCAACTTCGGTTCGACCTTCATCAGTGCGCGCTCGCGCGCCTGGTCGACGGAGCTCGGTTCATACCGTCGTGAATGGCTCGAAGACGAAGGCCTGGAAGACAACGATGTCGCCGCGCGTGCATTCAGCGCAGGTTATGCCGCCGCGCATCCCTTCCCCTTCGCCACGCTGGATGATGTGCTCGATCACTTCGATCACGTGGTGAAGATCGCGGGCATCGATCACGTCGGCATCGGTTCCGATTACGACGGCGTCGGCGACTCGCTGCCCGTCGGCCTCAAGAGCGTGGCGGATTATCCGCGGCTCGTGCAGGGCCTGCTGGATCGCGGATATTCCGAAGACGATATCCAGAAGATTCTCGGTGGCAACGCGCTGCGTGTCTGGAAAGCGACGGAAGATTACGCGGCCAGTCATTGAAGAATGGCGGGAAGCTGGAAAAGGGCCGGTCATCCGGCCCTTTTTTTTTGGTTGTTGTCATCCCGTATCTGCTGAATTCGCCGGGATATGGCGAGCATTTCGTGAACTCGCGCCCCTCCGGAAAACCGGCCGTGCGAGGATGCTAGACTCGTCAGGCAGAGCCTGTTTCCCACGGAACCGGTAATGCGGCCGGAATTCGACGGGGGGAGATGTGACCGAGCCGACGCTACTTCTGTTCTCGCTCAGCATCGCGCAGGCGATCGTCGCGCTGATGCTCGCGCTCGTCTTCCAGGGTTTCTTTCGCATTTACCGCCGCGCACACCTGCAATTCTGGTCGTTCAGTTTCTGGGCAGGTGTAGCGTGTTTCACATGCGCGGGCTTCACACTCCTGCTCGCGCACCAGGCCGATATTCCCGTTTACGCACGCACGACGCTGGCATCGCTCTCGCTGGCCGCCGCCTACCTGCAGATCACCTGGCTGCTGGCCGGCGCCTGGGTCGGCGCAACGCGGCATCGGCTCGCACCGCGACGGCTGCGCGCCTTGCTGCTGGGGGCGGCGTTGCTCGGCGTGCTGTCAGCCGTGCTGTTCGCGGGTGCGCCGGACGCCATGGGCGCCCGCATGTTCCTGCGCATCGAGTTGCGCAGCTTCCTGACCGCCGCGGCATTTTTCATCGCCGGCGTGTTTCTCTGGTCGGGCGAAACGGAGCGCGGCAGTTTCGGACGGCGCCTTTTGGCCATCGCGTTCGTGCTTTACGGTATGCAGCAATTGGCGGTGCTTGGCGTCTTCATCTCGCAACGCCTGCTGGAAGTGGCCTTCGGCTGGATGTCCACGCTGGGCCTGAGCAATCTTGTCGGCCAGGTGATGATCGGGCTCGCGCTGGTGATCTGGCTGCTCGAAGAGGAACGCACGCGGGCGCGCAACGCGACGCGGCGGCTGTATCACCTTTCATTCCATGACGCGCTGACCGGCCTGCCGAACCGCAAGCTGTTCCTCGAACGTTTCGCACACGCGCTGGAACAGGAGCAGAACGGTGCGCGCCACGTCATCGCGATCGTGAACATCGACCGTTTCCGCCTGTTGAACGAATCACTTGGACACCAGCAGGCCGACCGCCTGCTCGCACAACTCGGTGACCGCCTGTTGCACCGGGCGCCGCACGTCGACACCGTCGCGCGCATCGGTGGCGACGAATTCGCACTGCTGTTTCGAGAAGACGACAACAATGCGTTCGCGCTGAACGCCTGCGAACAATTGCTGGACCGCCTGCGCGAGCCGTTCACGCTGGACGAACGCGACCTGCTGCTGACGTGCAGCATGGGTGTATCCAGTTTTCCCGACGACGGCGGCCAGCCCGAAGCGCTGCTGGCGAACGCAAGCGCCGCGGCCATCCGCGCACGCGAATACGGCGGCGACCAGCTGGTCACGTTCGCAATCGACATGAGCGGCCGCGCGCACGAGCAACTGGAATTCGAAAACGATCTGCGCCGTGCGTTCGAGCGGCGCGAGTTTACACTGGTCTACCAGCCCGTGCTGCTGGCGGACAACAACACTGTCACCGGTTTCGAGGCGCTGTTGCGCTGGAAGCACGCGAAGCGCGGCCTGCTCGGGCCCGACGAATTCCTGCCGCTCGCGGAAAGCCTCGGCCTGATGGATCGCGTGACCGACTGGGTGCTCGAATCCGCCTGCCGGCAAGTGTCCGAGTGGCGCCAGCGGTTCGACCTGCCGCTGTGGATCGCCGTGAATTTTTCCGCGAGCACCTTTCGCAGTCCCGATTTGATCGATCGCGTGATGCGCACTTTGCGAAAAGCGAATCTTGCGCCGGAGGACCTGCTGGTCGAGATCACCGAGAACGTCGCGATGGAACATTTCGACACCGGCGTGGTGACGCTGGAACAGTTGCGACTGTCCGGCGTGCGCATCGCCCTCGACGATTTCGGCACCGGCTTTTCGTCGCTGTCGTATCTCAGAAGACTGCCGATCGACAAGGTGAAACTCGACAAGGAATTCATCCACGAGATTTCGCGCGACATGGGAAGTCTCGCGATTGTCGAAGCCGTCGTGCCGCTTGCACACAAACTTGGCATTCGCGTTGTCGCTGAAGGTGTTGAAACCGAGGCGCAGCTGGCGCAATTGCGCGCGGCGGGTATCGATGAAATCCAGGGTTATTTGATGTACGAACCGATGCCGCCTGCCACTTGCCAGAGCATGCTGGAGAGTGCGTCGGCGGCACGGTATTTCAGGAATGAAGTCATCTGAGAGTGATCAGTGTTCAGTAAACAGTGATCAGTAAAAACGCCGGCTGCGCCGGCGTTTTTTTGCTCTTACTGATCACTGTTCACTCGCCACACCTGTCCCGATCGGACAACTCACGCCCGTTCCACCCACGCCGCAATAACCTTCCGGATTCCTCGCGAGATATTGCTGGTGATACGTCTCGGCGAAATAAAATTCTTTCGCGGGATGGATTTCCGTGGTGATGTCACCGCGGCCGTTCTCGCGCAGCGCCCGCTGGTAGGCTTCCCTGCTCGCCTGGGCAGCAGCCTGCTGTTGTTCGTCGAAATAATAAATCGCCGAACGATACTGCGTACCCGTGTCACCGCCCTGGCGCATGCCCTGCGTCGGATCGTGATTCTCCCAGAAGGTTTTCAGCAGCTCGCTGTAATCGATCTTCGCGGGATCGAAAACGATCAGCACAACTTCCGCATGCCCCGTCATGCCGCTGCAGACTTCCTTGTACGTCGGGTTCGGCGTGTAGCCGCCCGAATAACCGGAAGCCGTCACCCAGACGCCGGGCAACGACCAGAACGTTTTTTCCACGCCCCAGAAACAGCCCATGGCGAACATCGCCTGTTTCATGCCCTCCGGGTACGGCGGCGTCAACGATCGTCCGTTGACGAAATGCGGCTCGGTGACAGGCATCGGATCGGCGCGGCCGGGCAAGGCTTCGCCGGGTTCAGGCAGGTGCAACTTGTCGCGGAACATTGTTTTCTCCTGGTCTTGCTGTTCGTCTGTTTGTGCCATGGAACGGATCATGAATGGATGTGGCTACTGAGCTCTGAACATCAAGCAACAAATCGCATGACGCGGATAAATTCTTTTCATCATCAGTCCGCTTTGGCCACCGTAAAATCCGCGCTTTTGCCGCGACCGCATATCCATGCAATTGGTCAGCTTCGATCCGTTCCGCAGCCTGCGCATTCCCGGCGTCACCGTGCTCAAGCCGGAGCACTGGCTCGCGCACCGCGAACTGCTGCGCGCAGCCGATTGCGTGCTGTTCCCGGAATTCTGGCAGCTTGACGCCTTGCAGTACGCGCTCGGTTGCAGGCTGTTTCCCTCGCCGGCCACATTGCGCATCGGTCACGACAAGATCGTGATGACGCGCGCGCTCGAGGCGGCATTTCCCGCGTGGACGCCATTCACGCTGATTCGCGCGAACACGCCTGCCAGTCGCGAGGAAATCCTCGATCGCATGGACTTTCCGTTCGTGATGAAGATTCCGCGTGAATCCATGGGTCGCGGCGTGAAGCTTATCGCGAACCGCGGCGAATTCAATGCCTGGTGCGACGAACAATCCGTGTTGTACGCGCAGGAATACTTGCCAATTGATCGCGATCTCCGCGTCGTGTGGATCGGTGATGGCGTCGTGGCGGCGTACTGGCGCCAGGGCGAGGGATTCCTGAACAATGTCGCGCAGGGCGGCCTTGTTGATTTCGAGGACGTTCCCGCGGTCGCGCTCGATGCCGTTGCAATGATTGCGCGCGCGTTAGGCATCGATCACGCCGGTTTCGATGTCGCGATCGTTGACGGTCATCCTTACATCCTCGAATTCAACGTCCGCTTCGGTAACCAGGCGCTGACCGGACGCGGCATTCGCGTCGAGGAACACATTCACGCCTGGCTGCTGCGGCAATTCGCAGGCGATCTCGCGCCGCTGCCGCGTTCCGCCTGAGCGCAAGGGCGGCTGAATTTCCCGGAATCCCTGGAAGCGCTAGACTTCGCGTCCCAACCGCAACCCTGGAGTCGTCATGCCTTCCTTCGACATCGTATCCGAGCTCGATTTCACCGAAGTCACCAATGCCACCGACCAGGCAAACCGCGAAGTCGGCACCCGTTACGACTTCAAGGGTTCCAGCGCGAACGTCGAAAAAGTGGAAAAGACGCTGGTGCTGCATGCCGACAGCGAATTCCAGCTTCAGCAGTTGACCGATATTGTTTACCAGAAACTCGCGAAACGAAAAGTCGATGTGCGCGCGATCGATGCCGGCAAGATCGAGACGGTGAGCGGCAACAAGGCTCGCCAGGTGCTGACGCTGAAAACCGGCATCGACCAGGATCTCGCGAAGAAAATCGTGCGGTTGATCAAGGACAGCAAGATGAAGGTCCAGGCGGCGATCCAGGGCGATCAGGTGCGCGTCACCGGCAAGAAGCGCGACGATCTGCAGGAAGCGATACAGCTGTTGCGCAATGCAGACATCGAACAACCGCTGCAGTTCGAGAACTTCCGCGACTGACAACTGGCTCTCCATCCGTATAATCCGCGCCTTCGAGTCACGCAGATCAGAAGGTAGCCATGAGCCTGGAACGCATTCTCCCCCGTCTTGCCGAGGAAACCGGCGGCGCCGTGAAACAGATCGTCGCCGCGATCGAACTGCTCGATGCCGGCGCAACGGTGCCGTTCATCGCGCGTTATCGAAAGGAAGCCACCGGCGGGCTGGATGATATTCAGCTGCGCATGCTGGAAGACCGTTTGCGTTATCACCGCGAACTCGAGGAACGCCGCGCGACGGTGCTCGCGTCCATCGACGAGCAGGGCAAGCTGACGGACGAAATGCGCAGACTGATCGAAGCCGCGGATACGAAGACGCGCCTTGAAGACTTGTACCGTCCGTACATGAAAAAGCGCCGCACCAAGGCGCAGATCGCGAAGGAAGCAGGACTCGAACCGCTCGCCGATGCGCTGTTCAACAACCCTTCACTCGCACCGGAAACCGAAGCCGCGAAATTCATCAGTGCCGACAAGGGCGTCGCCGATACCGCTGCGGCGCTCGATGGCGCGCGTCAGATTCTCATGGAACGTTTCGCGGAAGACCCGGAACTCACGGGCAGGTTGCGCGAGTTCTCGTGGGAGAACGGGCGCCTGCAATCAAAAGTCCGCGAGCTTGACGCAAACAAGACGGATGCCGCCGCGAAGTTCTCGGATTATTTCGACGCCATTGAAGCGGTGAAGAAAATTCCTTCGCATCGCGCGCTCGCGATGTTTCGCGGCCAGGCGGAAGAGGTGCTTGCGCTCGCGCTGGTCATCGACGAACTCGATGAAGACGGCAAGCCGAAAAGTGAAATTTCCATCGGCGAAGTAATGATTGCGAAACATTTCGGTATTGAAGACAAGAGCCGCGGCGCGGATCGCTGGCTGCTCGATACCGTGCGCTGGACATGGAAAGTCAAACTCCAGTGGCACATCGAAATGGAGATCAAGAAACGATTGCGCGAGATCGCGGAAGAAGAAGCCATCAAGGTGTTCGCGCGCAACCTCAAGGATCTGCTGCTGGCCGCACCCGCCGGTCCGCGCGTGACCATGGGGCTCGATCCCGGCATTCGCACCGGCGTGAAAGTTGCGGTGGTGGACGCCACCGGCAAGCTTGTCGACACCGCAACGATCTACCCGTTCGCACCCAGGAACGATGTGCAGGGATCGCTCGCCACGCTCGGCGCGCTGTGTGCAAAACACAAGGTGAACCTCATCGCGATCGGCAACGGTACCGGCTCGCGTGAAACCGACAGGCTGGCGAGCGAATTACTGAAAGCGATGCCGCAATTGAAGGCCAGCAAGATCGTCGTGTCGGAAGCGGGCGCGTCGGTTTACTCGGCATCCGAAATCGCCTCGAAGGAATTCCCGGATATCGACGTCTCGTTGCGCGGTGCGATTTCCATCGCGCGCCGCCTGCAGGATCCGCTCGCCGAACTCGTGAAGATCGAACCGAAATCGATCGGTGTTGGCCAGTACCAGCACGACGTTTCTCAATTGCAGCTTGCGCGCGCACTCGACGCGGTGATCGAGGATTGCGTGAACGCCGTTGGCGTGGATGTGAACACTGCATCCGCGCCGCTCCTGTCGCGCGTCTCGGGTCTCGGTCCGGGACTTGCCGAGAACGTCGTCGAGTTCCGCAATCAAAACGGTGCATTCGCAAATCGAAAGACGCTCATGAAAGTGCCGCGTCTCGGCGACAAGGCCTTCGAGCAGTGCGCGGGTTTCCTGCGCGTGATGAGCGGCGACAATCCTTTGGACGCATCGGCCGTTCACCCGGAAGCCTACCCCGTTGTCGAGAAGATTCTTGCCACAAGCGGCCGCGACATCCGCGCGCTGATCGGTGATGCCGCGTTCCTGCGCGGATTGTCCGCGAACGATTACATCGACGCGAAATTTGGCGAACCGACCGTGAAGGACATTCTCGGCGAGTTGGAGAAGCCCGGCCGCGATCCACGCCCGGAATTCAGGACAGCGGAGTTCAAGGAAGGCGTCGAAACACTTAACGACCTCAAACCCGGTATGCGTTTGCAGGGCGTGGTGACAAACGTCGCGAACTTCGGCGCGTTCGTCGATATCGGCGTGCACCAGGACGGACTCGTGCACATCTCGGAACTTGCCGAGAAATTCGTGAAGGATCCGCACGATTTCGTGAAGGCCGGTGAAGTGGTTTCGGTGCGCGTGCTGGATGTTGACGTGAAACGCAAGCGCATTGCGCTCAGCATGCGTTCGGATTCCGAAGCCGCGCGCCCGGCAACGAAGAAGGAACAAACGGAGCAGCCGCGCAACGACCGCGGAAACGCGTCACGGAAACCGCGGCAGCAACAACCGGCTGCGAACAATCCGTTCGCGGATGCACTGGCAGGGTGGAAGAAGAAGTAGCGCGCGAACGTGCGAATTTACGACTGGAAATATTCCGCGCGCGGATTTTCCGCCAGCATCTCCATCGCGCGCAGGAATTCCTTCTTGTCCACGCCTTCGACGGAAAGCTGATGGGCCGCGATGCTTTCCCAGGTTTCGATGATGAGAAAGCGCGCGGGGTTGTCGACGCCGCGCAGCAGCTGCGCATAAAGACAGCCTTCGGCGGATTCGATGACAGGAACGACGGACGCGAGATACTCGCCCATTTCGTCGGACTTCCCTTCTTTCGCGATGAACTCGTTGACACGCGCGATGGTCATTTCCTTCCTCGCCGTTTTGGCGGCGCCACTTTCAGCTCAATGATTTCCGCTTCCGCTTTTCCGTTCTTCACCGTGAGCCGCGCAACGGAAACCGGTAACGAAAATCGTCGCGGCCCGGCGCTGCCGGGATTCACGTAAAGCACTCCATCGCGCTCCTCGATCGATGGCTTGTGCGAATGCCCCGCAATGACAACGTCGTAATCCTCGGCAACACCATTCAGTTCCTTCCGATCGTGCAGCATGAAAATCCGCGCGCCTTCACATTCAATGATTTCGCGTTCGGCAATATCCTTTGCCCATTCCTCGTAATCATTGTTGCCGCGAATCGCCGTCACGGGCGCGATGGTTTCCAGTTCCGCGAGAATCGCCGGCGTGCCGATGTCGCCGGCGTGAAGGATGCGTTCCGAACCGCGCAAGGCATCGAGCGCTTCGGGACGCAGCAGGCCGTGCGTGTCCGAGATCACACCGATGTTCATCGGCCACCTTTAAGGATTTCGCGCGCAGCGTTATGCCCCGGCGCGCCGGTGACGCCGCCGCCCGGATGCGTGCCGGATCCGCACATGTAAAGACCTTCGAGCGGACCGCGATAATTCGCGTAGCCGAGCATGGGGCGCGCGCTGTAGAGCTGGTCCAGCGACAAGGCGCCATGAAAAATATCGCCGCCGACGAGACCGAATTTTCGTTCGAGATCCAGCGGCGAGAGCACCATGCGGCCGAGCACGCTTTGCTTGAAGTTGGGCGCGTACGTGTTGACGGTGTCGATGATCGCATCGGCGGCTTTCTCTTTCAGATCGTCCCAGCTTTGTCCGTTCGGCAGGTTCGGATCGAAATGCTGGCAGAACAGGCTTGCGACGTGCTGACCTTTCGGCGCGAGCGTGTCGTCCAGCGTGCTCGGTACCAGCATCTCGACAATCGGGCGCTTCGAGTAGCCCTGCTGTTTCGCATCGATAAACGCGCGATCCATGTATTCCAGCGACGGCGCGAAAATGATGCCGGCGCCGTGATGCGCGCCGTTGCCGGGAAGGCAAGTGAAGTCAGGCAGTTCGGACAACGCGACGTTCATGCGGAACGTGCCGGATGCGCACTTGAAGCCGCGCATTCGACGCAGGAATTCCTCATCGAGTTCCGATGCATCGATGAGATCGAGATACAGCAATTTCGGATTGAGGTTGGAAACCACGCGCCTCGCGTCGATCACTTCGCCATCCGCGAGCGTCACGCCAGTGACACGACCGTTGGCAACGTTCACTTTCGCAACAGCTGCGTCCGTCGTGATTTCCACACCACGGTTTTCCGCTTCGCGTGCCATCGCCTGCGTAATCGCGCCCATGCCGCCGATTGCATGTCCCCACGCGCCCTTCTTCCCGTTCACTTCACCAAAGACGTGATGCAGCAGCACGTACGCCGAACCTGGCGTGTAAGGACTTGCGTAATTGCCAACAATCGAATCGAAACCAAACAGCGCCTTGATCGGCGCAGACTCGAACCACGCATCGAGCAGATCGCCCGCGCTCTTCGCGAAAAGATCCAGCAGGTCGCGGCGTTGCTTCATGTCGAGCTTGCGAAACCGGTTGCCGAGTTTCATCGCACCCAGCATGTCGGTAATGCCACCACCGACATTCGGCGGCGCTTCAAGCACAAGATCGCGTAACACATCGGCAATTACATCGAGATGCCGGTTGTACTCGGGCAGCCGTTCGGCATCCCGCTTCGAAAACTTCGCGACTTCGGCAATCGTGTCCTTTTCATCCGGGCCGGCCTTCAGGTATTCGCGATCATTCAACGGGAGAAAATTCGACACCGGCCGCTCGACAACGCGAAGACCGTTTTCCGCGAGGCGAAGATCGCGAATGACTTTCGGGTTCAGCAGGCTGACGGTGTACGCGGCAACCGAATTGCGAAAACCCGGATGAAATTCTTCCGTAACCGCCGCACCGCCCACGACATCCCGACGTTCCAGGACGCGCACTTTCCAGCCGGCCGCGGCGAGATAACACGCGCAGGTGAGGCCGTTGTGACCGCCGCCGACGATGACGGCGTCATATTCGTTTCGATTTTTCAAACCGGCATCCGTTATCGAAGTTCAATCAAGGCAACATGCGTTGCAGCGTGCCGTCCTTTTGGATGAAGGTCCGCCACAACGCGATGAGAATGTGGAACACCGCGAGACCGAACAGCGGCCAGACCAGGATTTCATGCGTATCGTGGAAGAAGTCACCCCACGGTTCGTTCTCGCCCATCGGTGCGGGAACCGTGAGCAACCAGAACCATTCAACGTTACGTCCGGCAGTGGAAACCATCAGCCAGCCGGACAACGGCATCGCAAGAATCAGCGCGTACAAACCCCAATGAGCGATGCGTGCGAGCCACTGCTCGATAACCGGCATCGTCGCGGGAAACGCCGGCGGTTTGTGCAAGAAGCGCCAGGCGAGCCGGACGATGACGAGTGCCAGGATTGTGATGCCGATCGATTTATGCGTCAGCATCAATGCCGCCGGTCGTTCATCACGCGGTATGGCATCGGCTATCCAGGCGAGCGCGAACTGCGCGACGACAAGCAAGGCAATCATCCAGTGCAGCAACTGCGCAAGGCCGGTGTATTTTTCGACTGAGTTATTGGAAGTCATGTCCGCCCCGATGTTGATTTGATTGAACGCTGAAGTTTTATCCATCTACTGTTTCCGCCAGCCGTTTATACCATCCGATCAGATTTTCGAGCGAGAAAGCGGCATTCGCGGGACTCGGGTTTGGCGTGACGAACAGCGGAATGCCTTCGAGCGACACCGGCTGCAAGCCCCAGTCGCCTCCCGGCGAAATACCCGCCGCGCGACACAGCGAATTCAACGGCGTCTTGCCGTGCAGCCAGATCACGCGCGGCTGATACGCGTGCAGCTTCCCGAGCAGCACGTCGGCGCCAGCACGGAATTCTTCACGACCGACATTTTTCTCCATCGGCGTCGCGCGCTTCACGATATCCGTGAAACCGATCCGGTCGCGTTCAAGAAGAATATCCATCGCGGCAATGCCGGGTTCTACAGGTGCTTCAACCAGGCCGGATGCATTCAGCGCCGGCCAGAACCGGTTGCGCGGATTGGCAAACGGAAAACCCGCGCGCGCCGAGGGCAGCGACGGATTGATGCCGATGGAAACGATGCGCAATCCGGGCGCGAGCCAGTCGGGGAGCGTGGACGATTCGTTTTTCACGGCGCTCACTCTGCCACGATGTTGCGTTAAGCTGAACCCTTCCTGGAGGTGAAGCATGAAAAACACGCTCGTTGCCATTGTCACTGGTGCTAACCGCGGCATGGGGCTCGAAGTCTCCCGCCAGCTCGCGACGCGTGGTTATCACGTCATCATGACGGCGCGCGACGCAAGAAAAGGCGCCGTCGCGCTGAAGGCGCTGCAGGATGAAGGGCTGGATGTGGAGTTGCGCAAGGTCGATGTCATCAGCAGTGAAGATTGCCAGGCGCTCGCGCGTTTCGTGCAGCAGGAGCACAAGGGAATCGATGTGCTGGTGAATAATGCCGGCATCCTGCCGGAGTCATCGAAAGACACAACGGGAAAGTATTCATCGAATCCGCTGCGCGTTCCGGCGAGCACGCTGATGGAAATCCTCAATGCGAACACGCTCGGTCCGGTGCGCCTCATCCAGGCGCTTGCGCCGCTGATTCGCGAGAACGGCCGCATCGTGAACGTGTCATCGTCCATGGCCCAGCTCTCGAACATGGGCAATGCGCATCTCGGCTATCGCATGTCGAAGACGGCGTTGAACGCCGTCACGACAATGTTCGCGAACGTGTTCGCGCCGAAGAACATTTTGGTGAATTCCGTGGATCCGGGCTGGGTGCAAACCTCGATGGGCGGTGAGAATGCATCGCGCACGATTGAACAGGGTGCTGCGTCCATCGTATGGGCGGCGGTGTTGCCACCGGACGGCCCGAGCGGCGGTTTCTTTCGCGATGGCGAGCCATTGGACTGGTAATCACTTCCAGGAGAAAACCATGCGAATTTCTGCACCGCTGGCCAGCATCCTGCTCCTCGCCGCCTGCGATCAGCCGCACTTTCCCGTGACTGCATCAGAACACGCGCGCGCGATCCACGACTGGCAACAACAACGCACGGCGGGATTGCAGGCGGAAGACGGCTGGCTGTCGCTGATCGGCTTGTACTGGCTTCAACCGGGCACAAATGATTTCGGTTCGGGAAGTGAAAACGATTTCGTGCTTGAGAATTCCGCGCTCGCGACGCACGCCGGAAGTTTCGAATACGCGGATGGTGAGGTCATATTTCGTGCAGCGCCTGACGCAACTATTACGTCGAACGGCAAACCGGTGACGGAAATCACGATGATCGACGATCATCATGACGGCATGACGATGCTTGCCTCAGGCAGCCTGCGTTTTTATGTCATTGCGCGCGCAGGCAGTCATGGCATTCGCGTACGCGATCTCGACAATCCCGCGCGGCTTGAATTTCGCGGACTTGACTATTTCCCGATCACGCTCGCGTGGCGCAAGGAGGCGTGGTTCGAGCCTTGGTCCGAACCGCGTGCAGTGAAGATCATCAATGTGCTCGGCATGGTGGACGAGATGGCGTCACCGGGTGAACTGGTATTCGAACATGATGGCGCGGAATATCGCCTCACCGCGCTGGCGGAGCCGGGTGACGCGCAGTGGTTCATCATGATCGCGGACGCGACGTCGGGACGGGAAACCTACGGCGCGGGACGGTATCTTTATATTGATCCGCCAATCAATGGTGTCGCCGTGCTGGATTTCAACAAGGCCTACAACCCGCCCTGCGCATTCACCGTGCTCGCAACATGCCCATTGCCGCCAGCATCAAATCGCCTCGCGCTTGAAATCACGGCCGGCGAGAAGAATTACGTGGCCCACTGAATCAATTCATCCACCGTACGCGGCTCGCCTCGTGCAGGAAGGCCTGGATCGCGATGCAATCCTCGTCCATGAGAAAGGCATCCGGCTTGTTCCAGCTCGTGAGCATGACAAGGTTCTTGTCGTTGAGAACGAGATGATTGCCGGCGTCGTTCGCAACACTGTGCCAGCCCGGCACGGCGAGCACGGAACGCACCGGCACGCGATGCCCGACAACGCGGCTTGCCGCCGCAGACAGCAGCGTCATGTTTCGCGCCGCATCGCCGACCGGCAATGCTTCCGGTTGTCCTGCCAATAGCAGTTTGCCGTTCTTCAGTTCCGCGACCGGCCTGCCCTCGGCCTGTTTCGGCAGCGATCGCGCGACAACGTTGATGGCGAACACGCCGCGCTTGCCGATCACAACATGATCGATGGTTGTGCCTTCAATCACCACCTCGTGGAAGACGCGGTTTCCCGAGAAATTAAGCCGCTTGAGAATGCTGCCGACCGCCGCCCGCGCGGCCCATTCAAAACGCCGATGGCGACGCATTCGAACCAGCCGCACGACACCGAACACCGCAAGCCCCAGCACCGCGACATTTGCGATCCACACCAACACCCAGGCCCACGCCTTCCATTCCGGCAAGCGGCTGGCATCGAACAGCAGCACGCTTGCGCATTCAACGATCAGCGCGGTCAGCAGTGCGCCTGACAACGCCGCAAGTTCACGGCCCGCTATCCAGTGATGCCTGCGATCGCGATCGCCCGCATCGGCGAGCAGGTCCGCCGCGAACGGTGATTTGTGCGGCAGCCGGGCCGCGAGCGCAACGCCCGTTGCGGTAGCCAGGCGCGCGAGCATCCAGAACGCAGCGCCGCCCAGCAATCCCATCGCAATCACGCCCGCCACGAATCGCCAATCGATGAGTTCCATTGAACCTCCTGCCTGGTAACCGTGGAAGGGTGGCAGGATCGGGGCCGCCCTGCGGCGTCATACATCACATTGTCAGGACCACATGAGCCGGGGTCGATATCAATTCCGCAAGTATGGCCAGTGCGTGCAGGCTGATCTGCGCTTTCTCATGAAGGACGAAACAGGATGGCGCTGAGGTGCCCCGAAGGATTCGACATCGGACGCTTGCGCGAGGCCATCCGCGCGACGTTCGAACGCGTTGCCGCCGACCCGCATGGCGAGTTTCCTTTCCACCGCGGCAAGCGGTACGCGGAAAAACACCTCAATTATTCCCCGGAGGAGCTTGCGCGAATCCCCTCCGCCAGCGCGAGCCGGTTTACCGGCACAGGCAACCCGCATCGCGCCGGCCCGTTCCGTATCGGTGAAATCGTACTCGATCTCGGCTGCGGCGCGGGGATGGACCTGATCCTCGCCGCACGCCGCGTTGGGCCGCAGGGACGCGTGATCGGTGTCGACATGACACAGGCGATGCTGGATCGCGCCTGGCAGGGCGCGGTTGTGGCAAAGGTCGATGGATGGACATCGCTGTTTCACGGCCGGTTCGAGGATTTGCCGGCGGACGATGCCAGCATCGACGTCGTCATTTCCAACGGCGCGCTGAATCTTGCAGCGGACAAGCAGGACGTGTTTGCGGAAATCTTTCGTGTGCTGAAACCCGGTGGACGATTGCATCTCGCCGACGTGGTCGTTCAATGCGAGCTGCCTGCCAGCACATCCACAAGCGTCGAACTTTGGACGGCCGGCATCGCGGGCGCGTTGCGCGAGGAAGAACTGTTCGAACTCGCATCCATGGCCGGCTTTGTCCGCACTCGCATAACCGAGCGGTTCGACTGCTTCTGCGGCGCTGCGGGCGAGCATGCAGTTCCACGCGACGCGCGGATCGGGTCCGTCAATTTACTGGCGCGCAAACCGGTTTTCTGAACCCGCTCACGCCAGCGCACGCACCGCGAACTGCAACTTGCGCTCCTGGCGCGGATTCAAGCCCGGCACAGCAAACAGATTGCGGCGCAATTCATTCGCCGTCGCAGCATGTGGCAGGAACAGGCCGACCGCGTTTTGATCGCGCGTCGCGCGCAACTGGAATTTCGAGCGGTAGTGATCGCGCAAATAATCGTCGCGCATGAAACCGATGTTCGCGAGTTCGGCCGGCGATATGCAATTGATCGAGACAGCGCCACGCGCGGTTGCATGCGCGCGCAATCGCCGGCACCAGTTAGCGTCTGCATCGATGGCGCGCACGGGTTCCCCGTCACGCTCACCAAACAGATCGTCGATGACAAGGTCGTAACGCGTTCGATCCCGCTTCAGCCAGTCATGCGCATCAGCGTGTACTAGCCGAACATCGTTTCCGCGCACACCAAAAAAACGTTGCGCGACATCCAGGTGCACGGCGTTGAGATCCACCGCGACAATTTCGCGCGGCCGCACGAATTCACGCAATTGGCGGATGACTGTCCCGCCGCCGACGCCGAGCAACAGCACGCGGCGAATCGTACCGGGCGGGTACAGGAATGCGGGCATCATCAACAGGTCCCACACGCCGCCCGTGACCGGGCGCGCCGGGTTGTAGCTGGAATGAAAAACACCGTTGGAATACAACCGGCGCGTGCGGCCGGCGGCGCGAACTTCGTAATTCACGCCGTCGTGCTGCTTTGACCAGATCAGCGCCATCTGCCGGGATTCACGTCAGCTTTATCGGGCAAGCGCAACGTTTTCTCACGTCTCGGGCCTTTCCTGCACCAGCACCCATGGTGCAACGACCACCGCCCACAGTATCGCCTCACTGTCCGTCCAGATTTGCGCGTCAGCGTCGGTTGCCGCCGTGACCTGCCCCGCCTGCATCCAGGCTTCGACCGTGTCGCGCCGGTTCTCGACGAACGCCGCCGCGACCTCCACCAGGTCCAGCGCCGGGGCGACTTTCACCACGGCGCCGCGCGCGAAATGGACGCTGAGTTCGGACCAGGGAATGCGGGCGGTTTCGGCGTTGAGACGAAGGCGCAGATCATCGTTGCTCATTGGTTTTCTCGGAAGAATTCGGGAAGCGGCGGGACCGTAGCAGATGTTGGTGAAAGGAGGAAAGCCACCATTTCGCGGCGAAATAGCGGTAAATCGCGTTACCCCTTGCATTTTTCCCGGCAAGGGCTATATTAGTCCGAGTTCGGACTATTTTCCGGGACGGAAATTGATGCTGCGAAACACAACAACAAGCTGGGGCTGGCTGCATGTCCTGTTTCACTGGCTGACGGCGATCACCGTCATCGGCCTGTTCATCCTCGGAATCTGGATGGTGGAACTGACCTACTACAGCCCGTGGTACAACCGCGCGCCGGACATTCACAAGAGCGTGGGCATCCTGCTGTTCGTGCTGGTTGCCGTTCGCCTGTTGTGGCGGCTCACCAATCCCGTGCCTTCCGACGAGCCGGGGCCGCGCTGGGAGCATCGCGTGGCGCACGCGGCACACTGGCTGATTTACCTGCTGCTGTTCGCGATTATTGCCACCGGCTATCTCATCCCGACGGCGGCGGGCGACGGCATTTCCGTGTTCGGCTGGTTCATCGTGCCGGCATTCGTGACCGGCATCGAGAACCAGGAAGTCATTGCCGGCAAACTGCATCTCTGGCTGGCGTGGACACTCGTCGCGCTCATCGTGCTGCATGTTGGCGGCGCGCTGAAACAGCATTTCATCAACCGCAACCGGACGCTGAAGCGCATGCTCGGCATCCGATACTGAAACGTTCAAACGGAGTCAATCATGTTACGCAAACTGAGCATCCTGCTTTCATTTACCGCGCTCGTCTTCGCAGCACCGCTGCATGCCGAACCGCAGCAGTTCAACATCGACAAGGGCCACACCTTCGTCACGTTCAAGGTCAGCCACATTGGCTTTGCCTGGATTCCGGGCGCGTTCACCGAGTTCAGCGGCGACCTGGTCTACGATCCGGAAAATCCTGCCAACAGCAAGGTGAACTTCACCGTGCAAGTGCCGAGCATCGACACCTGGCACGCGGAACGCGACAAGCATTTGCAGAGCGAAGACTTCTTCGCCGCCGAAGAACATCCGACCGCAACGTTCGTGAGCACCGCGTATGAGAAGACCGGCGAAGACACCGCCATCCTGCGCGGCGACCTCACCATCAAGGGCATCACCAAGCCGGTGGAATTCCAGGTGAAGGAACTCGCGGCGCGTGAAGATCCCTGGGGCAACTTCCGTCGCGGCTTTGAAGCGACAACTGAGTTGAACCTTGCCGACTTCGAACTCGACTACGCCGGCCCGATTCCCGAAAGCGCGACCGTGATCGTTTCGCTGGAAGCGACGCGCGCGAAGTAAGCGTTCGATACGAAAACAGAAAAGCCCGGCAGTGCCGGGCTTTTTTGTATCTGCCTGGAAAAGCAAAAGCTTGGACAGGATTTACAGGATTTTAAAGAGCGGGATTAACAGGATTAAAGCAAAAAAAATGGGTCCGCTCTGCGGGCCCCGGTTGTCTTAAACAAGAATGATTCTGCTCTTCATCCTGTTAATCCTGTCCATTACTCTTATCCAAAATTGATCTTGGCTTCCAGGTTTGCGCGCGAATCCGCATTGCGCAAGGCTTCATCAAGCTCGATCCGTCCGGACTGGTAAAGCGCGTAAAGCGAATCGTCAAACGTCTGCATGCCCTTCTCCGGGCTTTCCTGCATCGCTTCCTTCACTTCATCGATCTTGCCCTTGAGGATCAGGTCGGCGATGTGCGGCGTGTTGATAAGAATCTCGACAGCGGCAACGCGCTTGCCGTCTTTCGCCGAAACAAGACGCTGCGAAATGATGCCGCGCAGGTTCAGCGAGAGATCCATGAACAACTGCTTGTGCAACTGCTCGGGAAACATGTTCACGATGCGGTCCATGGTCTGGTTTGCGTTGTTCGCGTGCAGCGTGGAAATCGCGAGATGACCGGTGCCGGCGAGTTCGATCGCCGCTTCCATGGTTTCGCGATCGCGGATTTCGCCAATGAGAATCACATCAGGCGCTTCGCGCAGCGAGCTTTTCAAGGCGTTGTGATACGAATGCGTGTCCTGGCCGATCTCGCGCTGGTTCACGATGCAGTTCTTGTTGGGATGGGTGAACTCGACGGGATCCTCGATAGTGAGAATGTGTCCCGAAGCGTTTTCATTGCGATGATTCAGCATCGCCGCCAGCGTCGTCGATTTGCCGGAACCCGTCGCGCCTACCATCAGCAGCAGGCCGCGCTTGTGCATGATCATGTCTTTCAGCACGGGCGGCATGTTGAGCTTTTCAAGCGTCGGGATGTCGGAGGGAATGTAACGCAGCACCATCGCCACCTGGCCGCGCTGGCGGAACACGTTGACGCGGAACCGGCCCACATTCTCCTCGGAAATGGCGAAATCGACTTCCAGGTTCGATTCGAAATACTGGATCTGCTCCTCGTCCATGATGCCGTAGGCGGCATTGCGAACCGCGTCGGCATCGAGCACCGTCTTGCCGACATTGATCGCCTTGCCTTCGATCTTGATCTTGACGGGAGAGTTGGAGGTGAAATACAGGTCGGACGCGTTCTTCTCGACCATCAGTTTCAGCAGCGGCGAAATGTTCATGTAGTCATTGATCCCATCATCAGATACCGCTAGACCGAATCAAAACGTCGCGAGCGAAGGCAAGACAAGGCAAAAATCGGTGAGGAAGCGGAATGGACACGGTAGTCCTTGAGCATTCCGAGCCGATTTTTAACGCAGTATTGCCGAGCGCACGAAGTCCCAGTACTCGGGGAGCAGTTTTGATTCAAAGACGGTGGCCCTTGTCCTGTTCTTCCAGTTTCAGGCCGTGCTCATCGTCCTTCGACGCCTGCACCGTGCGCTTGCTCTGCAGCTTGATCCGCAGCCGCAGCTCGTTCTGCGAATCAGCATTGCGAATGGCTTCTTCGTAGGTAACGTCGCCGCGCTCATAAAGGTTGAACAGCGCCTGGTCGAAGGTCTGCATGCCGAGCTCGTTCGACTTCGCCATGATCTCCTTGATCTGCGCCACTTCGCCCTTGAAGATCAGGTCCGCGATCAGCGGCGAATTCAGCATGATCTCCAGCGCCGCGGAACGGCCCTTGCCGTCGGCCTTCTTGATGAGGCGCTGCGAAACCACCGCCTTCAGGTTCAGTGAAAGATCCATCAACAATTGTTCGCGGCGCTCTTCCGGAAAGAGGTTGATGATGCGATCCAGCGCCTGGTTCGCACTGTTCGCATGCAATGTTGAAAGACACAGATGGCCGGTTTCGGCGAACTGCACAGCGTGTTCCATCGTCTCGCGATCGCGGATTTCGCCGATGAGAATCACGTCCGGCGCCTGGCGCAAGGTGTTCTTCAGCGCCGCTTCCCAGGATTCCGTATCGACGCCGACTTCACGTTGCGTGATGACGCAACCCTGGTGCGGATGCACGTACTCGACAGGATCCTCGATGGTGATGATGTGACCGCGCGTCTGCTTGTTGCGCACGCCGAGCATCGAGGCGAGTGTCGTGGATTTGCCGGAACCCGTGCCGCCGACAACAATCACGAGACCGCGCTTGGAAAGCACGACCTCGCGCAGCACTTCCGGCAGGCCGAGCTTGTCGAAATCCGGAATGTCAGTGGTGATCGTGCGCAACACGCAACCGGCGCGTCCCTGCTGGATGAACGCGTTGACGCGGAAGCGGCCAATGCCGGGCGGACTGATGGCGAAGTTGCATTCCTTGCTCGCATCGAATTCCTTGGTCTGGCGATCGTTCATGATCGCGCGCACCAGCATCGCGGCCTGGTCTGCCGACAGCGGCTTGTCGCTCACCGGTGTCATCAATCCGTCAATCTTCATCGCAGGAGGAAAACCGGCGGTGATGAAAAGGTCCGAGCCGTTCTTCGCCTTCATCGCGCGCAGCAGGTCCTGCATCAACTTGATTGCTTGTTCGCGTTCCACGTAATGCCCCTGGTCAGGCGCCGCAACCGCGCGCCATCCAAAAAATAAACGAAAAAGTTATATGAAGGTTTCCTTGTTCGCCGCTTTCGAGCGCGCGTCGTCCTTCGTGATCATGCCTTTCTTGAGCAGGTCCTGCAGATTCTGATCCAGCGTCTGCATGCCGTACTGCTGGCCGGTCTGGATAGCCGAATACATCTGCGCGATCTTGCCTTCGCGAATCAGGTTTCGGATTGCCGGTGTGCCGATCATGATCTCGTGCGCGGCAACGCGACCACCGCCGACCTTCTTCAGCAGCGTCTGTGAAATCACCGCGCGCAACGATTCGGACAACATCGCACGCACCATGTCTTTTTCAGCCGCCGGAAAGACGTCGACGATACGGTCGATGGTCTTGGCCGCGGAGCTGGTGTGCAGCGTTCCGAACACAAGATGGCCGGTTTCGGCGCCGGAGAGCGCGAGGCGGATCGTTTCGAGATCGCGCATTTCGCCGACGAGGATGCAGTCGGGATCTTCGCGAAGCGCAGAGCGCAATGCTTCGGTGAAGCCGAGCGTGTCGCGATGCACTTCGCGCTGGTTGACCAGGCACTTCTTGGATTCGTGCACGAACTCGATCGGATCCTCGATGGTGAGAATGTGGCCCGCATCGTTTTCGTTGATGTAATTGATCATGCCGGCGAGCGTTGTCGATTTGCCGGAGCCGGTCGGTCCTGTCACCAGCACGATGCCGCGCGGCGTCTCCGCGATCTCCTCGAAAATCTTCGGCGCGCCGAGTTGCTCAAGCGTGAGAATCTTCGAAGGAATGGTACGGAACACCGCACCCGAACCGCGGTTCTGGTTGAAGGCGTTGACGCGGAAGCGCGCGAGACCGGGAATCTCGAAGGAGAAATCGCACTCGAGAAATTCTTCGTAATCCTTGCGCTGCTTGTCGCTCATGATGTCGTAGACCATGTCATGAACGTCGTTGTGTTCGAGCGCCGGCATGTTGATCTTTCGCATGTCGCCATCGACGCGGATCATCGGCGGAACACCTGCGGAAAGATGCAGATCGGAGGCGCCATTCTTGACGCCGAATGCAAGCAGTTGGGCAATATCGACTGCCATGGACCCACCCTGGAGAGAATTATTGTCTTGAAGTCCGGTGTGCGCCCGAAGCGGCGGTACGCATGTTGCCGGAGGCGATTTCTTGCCGTGAATTTTCGCTAAAGTATAGCGAACGCGGTATTGAAGCAACATGAGAACCGGATGACGAATATCAAAGACAAGCAGGTCAAAGACAGGCTCGCGATGGTGCGCGGCGAGATTGCGCGTCATGCGCAGGAATTTGGCCGCGACGCGAATGAGATTCAACTCGTCGCCGTGAGCAAGACGCGGCCGGCGGCGGACGTTGCCAGCGCGTTCGAAGCCGGCCAGGTGGATTTCGGCGAAAACTATCTCCAGGAAGCCGGCCCGAAGATCGGGGCGCTCGAAGATCTTGGCATTCGCTGGCATTTCATCGGCCGCATTCAATCCAACAAGACACGCGAGCTGGCGAGCCGTTTCGACTGGGTCCAGACGGTGGATCGCGAACGCGTTGCTACGCGCCTGAATGCGCAACGTCCGGAAAACCTCCCGCCGCTCAACATCTGCCTGCAAGTGAACGCGGACCGCGAAGCGCAGAAGGCGGGTCTCGATC
Organism: Gammaproteobacteria bacterium; assembly: GCA_036381175.1. Classification (GTDB taxonomy): domain Bacteria; phylum Pseudomonadota; class Gammaproteobacteria; order Natronospirales; family JAJUFS01; genus JAJUFS01. The sequence goes on along the minus strand of DASVDI010000046.1, from coordinate 41,367 downwards.
CGGATCACGTACCGGCACTCGCCCGGAAAGTCGCGCGCATGCAGCGCCTCAGATTGCGCGGCCTGATGGCCATTCCCGCCGCCTCGGATGATTTCGAAGCGCAGCGGCAGGCGTTTCTGCGCGTGCGCAAGCTTTATGACCAGTTGCGCGCTGATGGCCTTGAGCTTGATACCTTGTCCATCGGCATGAGCGGCGATCTGCGCGCAGCGGTCGCTGCCGGAAGCACGATGGTGCGCGTCGGCACCGCGATCTTCGGCCCGCGCGGCTGAGAGTGCTATCCTGTCCGCCTTCATTCTCAAGCACTCGACGCGCACATGACCATGGAAAACACCACGATTGCCTTCATCGGCGGCGGCAACATGGCCCGCAGCCTGATCGGCGGTCTCATCAGCGGCGGCTGTGAAGCCGGCCGAATCCACGTTGCCGATCCCTTCCCCGAAGCGCTGGAAAATCTCGCGGAAAAATTCGGTGTCCATATCACCAACGACAATGTCGAGGCAGCATCGCGGGCCGACGTGATCGTGCTCGCTGTCAAACCGCAGGTGATGCAGGCCGCACTGGAATCGATCCGCGCCGCCGTCAACCAGAACCGGCCGCTGATGATTTCCATTGCCGCGGGCATCACCGAGAAACTGATTCGCACAGGGCTCGGCGGGAGTGCTGCGATCGTCAGGACCATGCCGAACACGCCCGCGCTGCTACGTTGCGGCGCGACGGCCTTGTACGCGAACGATGAAGTCACGGAAGCGCAGCGCGAGAAAGCGGAATCCATCCTGCGCTCGGTCGGCATCGTCCGCTGGGTGGAAGAAGAAAAACTGCTTGATGCCGTCACCGCGGTTTCCGGCAGCGGTCCCGCCTACTTCTTTCTCGTGATGGAATTGCTGGAAAAAGCCGGCCGCGATCTCGGCCTGCCCGCGGAAACGGCACGGCTTCTGACCTTGCAAACGGCGTACGGTGCAGCGCGCATGGCGCTGGAAAGCGCCGAGGATCCCGGCACGTTGCGCGAGCGCGTTACCTCGCCGGGCGGCACCACCGCGGCTGCGCTGAATCATCTCGATGAAAGCGGTTTCGCGGAGCGTTTTACTGCGGCGGTCGAAGCGGCCTGCAAGCGTTCGGCGGAATTGTCGGAAGAAATCGCACAAGCGGAGCAGAAGTCATGAGCGGAAATTTCGCTTCCGCAATTCTGTTCCTGGTCAACACCCTGCTCGGCCTTTACGGGATGGTCGTGCTGTTGCGTTTCCTGCTGCAACTGGTGCGCGCGGATTTCTACAATCCGCTGTCGCAATTTGTCGTGAAGGCGACGAACCCGCTGCTGCGTCCGTTGCGCCGCGCGATTCCCGGCGCCTTCGGCATCGACTTCGCGGCACTGCTGCTTTTTTATCTCGTCGCGCTGATCACCATTGCGCTGCTCGCCGCGATCGCTGGCGTATCGCTGCCGGTGTTGTGGCTGCTCGGCTACGCGGTGCTGAAATGCGTGCTGCTGGTGCTGCAGCTTTATTTCCTGACCATTCTCGTGCAGGCGATCCTGAGCTGGGTGCGTCCCGGCTGGAGTCCCGTCAGTGCGGTGCTGCATGCGATCAACGCGCCGCTGCTGCGCCCGTTTCAGAAAATCATTCCACCGCTGGGCGGCATTGATCTGTCGCCGCTGTTCGCGATCATCCTGCTGCAGTTCCTGACCTTCCTGGTGCCGCTGCCGTATCCGCTGCGCTGAATCGACACACCGGCGCGGGGGCGGCGCAACATTCCGTGTTTGCGCACCCCGTTTGCTGCCCATGGAAATTCATCGCTGAAAGCGCGCGCGGGCGGACTATAGTTAGTGCAGCGATATCACTGTTCGGCCTCACGGGAGAAACTCATGCACGCACGTTCATTTGTGGCCATCCTGGTTTCGATGCTGGTTTCGATACTGATCCTCGCCACGACCCCCGCACGCGCCGGCGGCACCACCGATGTCGGCGAATACCTGATTCATTACAACGCCATCTCGACTGACGATCTCGCGCCAGAGGTGGCCTCTGCATACAACGTCGTGCGCAGCCGAAACCGCGCGCTGCTGAACATCGCCATCACCCGCAAGGAGGACGGCAGCACCGGCGTTCCCGTCGAGGCGCTGGTGAACGTTCATGCCGCGAATCTTTCAGGACAGGTGAAGAACGTGACGCTGCGAAAGATCGTCGAGAAAGGCGATTTCCAGGCCATTTATTACGTCGCGGAAATCAATGTCGCCGATGGCGAAATGCTGATCTTCGATGTTTACGTGACGCCGGAAGGCGAGTCGGAAACCTACAGCGTTCACTTCAAGCAGCAGTTTTTTGCGAGCTGATCAAAAGACTGGATCACGAAAAACACATGAATTACTGGACAAAACCGCAATTGTTTATGCTATTTTTGCGCGCGTGAATATCATCATCTTTCCGCAAGGAGACTACTGAATGGCCGCCAAGAAAAAGTCCGCTGCAAAGAAAAAGACTGCCGGCAAGAACACCGCCGCGCTGAAGCCGCCGACAAAATCCGAAGTGATGGGTTTCATCTCCGACGACACCGGTCTGAGCAAGAAGGAAGTCAACGCCGTTTTCGAATCCCTCGGCAAGGTCATGAAGAAGAACCTGAGCGGCCGCGGTCCGGGCCTGTTCACGGTTCCCGGCCTGATGAAGGTCAAGGTCATCAAGAAGCCCGCCACCAAGGCACGCAAGGGCATCAACCCGTTCACAGGCGAGGAAACCGTCTTCAAGGCGAAGCCGGCACGCAAGGCTGTGAAAGTGCTGCCGCTGAAGGGCCTGAAAGACATGGTCTGAGGTTTGCCACGCAAACCGGATTCCGATAGAAAAAAACCGGGACTGAACCAGTCCCGGTTTTTTTTATGCATGAACAACAGGCTCAGGATTTTTTCTTTTCCTGCGCCGCAAGCTTGTGCCGTATGAATTCGGAATGCGGCACATACAGCAGATCCGAGATTCGTCGCACCAGGTGCTCTTCCCAGGGATCCACCTTGCCATCGGCGTAAACGACATCCCAGAGCATGCCGACAATTCCGCCGCGCTCGGATTCATCGAGCATGTCCATCAACTGCCGCGTGAAACCCTGCAAGGCCACCGAGTAATCCAGCTTTTCACCGGCGTGCTTGACGAGCGCCGCGGTTTCTTCGGGCGCAAGCTCGAAACGCTCGCGCAGCAATCGCTCCACTACCTGCATTTCATGATCATGCGCATCATGGTCTGCGCGCGCAGCATCGACGAGCAAGACCGCGCAGGCAAGACGCACGTCGTGCTCAAGATCATCTTCAACCTTGACGGTGTCGCCGAGCGTGTTTTCGAGTATTGCCTTGAGTCGTCCGAGCATTTTTCCCTCCGTCAGAAACCGAAACCGAGCTTCGCGGAATACGCCGTGGTATCACCGACGCGATCGGCTTCCAGCACGAACTGCAGCACCACGAAACTGAAACGCACACCGGCGAAAGCGCGATTTCCGTCAACATCCACTTCGGAAAGCCCCGTACTCTCACCTGGCGTTGCGGTCGCCCACACGCGCCCGTATCCGGCATACGGCGTCACGGGTCCGAAACCTTTCGAAATGGAAACATCAAGACTGCGCGTGTCGAACGCCAGTTGATCGACACCCGCAAGGCGCGTCACCGCCGCGCGCAAACCGACGGCGGGCATGGCAACACCACCTTCAACCAGGGCATAGCGCAATTGCGCGCCGTAGTTCTTGAAGCCCGTTCCCGGTGCCGTGGCGATGAAGCCACCGACATCGAATCCCAACGGCAGACCTTTGGTAACAGCAAGTCGCGCCACCGGTATGGAAGAAACATCATCGACACCGGCTTGCTGCCAGACACCTTCGCTTTCCACGCGAACGACGCTCGTCTCCAGGCCGACGCCGAAACCGACCACGCCGTAAGGCTCGGCCGGTTGCAAACCCTTGTAGCTCAACACGCCGGAAAGGTCTTCGGCGAGAAGCTGGAACTGCGCTTGTGACAGCGCATCAAGATTGTCGAGATCATCTGCCGCGGCCTGCGAAACAAAACCTGTCACAAGGACCACTGCGGCGAATACATTGCGCATTGAAAACACTCCATTTGAATGAACGGATTCCCGCCGAAGCCTGTTCCCGGCTTTTATCGCGACAGGAAAAGTATGGTCAGCGCGCCCCTGGCGCGTGGCGAAGGATTATCTCGCGCAATGCAGTGAGGTTGCCATGAAAAAAATGCCCGACGCCATCGAGCCATTCGAATTCCGGCGCCGGTTGCAGCGACTTTGCCCAACTTGAAACGCCTTCGGGATCGACAACTTCGTCCGCGCCGCCCTGTACCAGCAGCCAGCGGCAATCCGGCATGGCGAAATCATCGAGCTTCATGCGTTCGACCGGCGGCGCGACAGTGACAAGCCATTCGATGTCGCGCTGTTGCACTGCGGATAAACTCACCTGCGCGCCGAATGAAAAACCACCAAGCCACAAACGCGCATTCGGCCAGCGCGCGTGAATGAAATCCAGCGCGGCGAGTGCGTCATCGGTCTCGCCGATGGCATTCGCGAACTCACCTTCACTCCGCCCGACACCGCGAAAATTGAAACGCAGCGCCGGTGCGCCGAGCTGCACGAAACTTCGCGCGAGCGTGTGCGCGACCTTGTTCAGCATTGTGCCTAGATGCTGCGGATGCGGATGACAGACAACCGCAACGGCAGCCGGTTCCGTGACATCGCCGGGCGATTCGAGTATCGCTTCGAGCTTTCCCGCCGGACCATCAATGAACAGTTTCTCGCTTTCAATCGCCGCCGGCATTCGATTCTCCGTTGCTTGCGCTCAATGTCTTTTTCAATGACGCGGTTTTCTCGGGGCCAAAACTCACCACCGTGTCGCCCGCTTTCGGTTCGAATTTTTTCTGCGGCGAATGCACGCTCACTTCGCCGTCCGAATCCACGCGCAGGATATGCAGCGTGTCCTCCGACATTTCATGCCGGTAATCCTCCCAGGAATAACTTTCACTCAGCGTCGACTTGTGAAATTTCCAGCCCGCCGCGAGATGCGTCCACAGTTCTTCGTAAACTGCGTGCTCGCCGAACGCCACCTGGCCGCGCATGGTTTTCGCGAGCGCGCGCGGATCGTCGTCATCCGCGGCGTAAATCGGTAACTGGTAAACCTGCGCGCGATCGAGTTCACCGGCAAATCCGGTGCAGACCAGCGCGTTGTACGCATCGTTGCTGGTCAGTGCGAGCAATGTGCCAACGTCGGAAAGCTCCAATGATCGTTCGGCATTTTCCGACAGCAGCTCGCCATAGAAAACCGGAATGCCGGCAAGGCGCGCTTCACGCAAGCGGTGCCATGACGTATCCACCAGCAGCACGCCGATATCCATCGACTTCAAGGTGCGCGCGAGTTCCGTGCTCCACGGCGAGGCGCCAACAAGCAGCACGCGGTTGCGTTTTTCCGCGGCGAGATTCAGCCAGCGCGACAGCGGCCCGAGGGTGAAGCTGTGTGCGAGTACGGTTGCGAACACCAGCGTGAAAATCAACGGCACGAGCAAATCCGCGTCCACGTAACCGGCGCCGAACAACGCTGGCCCGAACAAACCGCCAACGGCCGCCGCGACAATTCCGCGCGGCGCAATCCATCCAAGCAATGCACGGTCGCGCCAATCCATGTCCGCACCGATGGTCGCAATCCAGATCGTCACCGGCCGCACCACCAGCATCACGACGGCAATCAACGCCGCAACATGCCAGTCGATACGCGCGATGATCGCGCGATCAAGATCCGCCGTCAGCACTACGAACACCGACGACACCAGCAGCACGGTGATGTATTCCTTGAAGCGGCGCATTTCATGAATGCTGGGCAGGCGCATGTTGCCCATGACGATACCAAGCACGGTTACCGCGAGCAGGCCCGCTTCGTGCTGCGCTTCATTCGCGCCAACGTAAACCGCGATCACCAGGGCAAGCATGAGTGGCGGTTGCAGATAATCCGGCACGTAGCCGCGGCGAAATGCGTGTCCCGCGAGCCAGCCGGGCACCGTACCGAGCAGTCCGCCGACGACAATCGCACGCGCGAGCCCCGCGATGGTTTCATTCAACGCGCCGGCTTCGCCGCTGTAAATGAAATACTGGAACACCAGCACCGCGAGCAGCGCGCCGATGGGATCGTTGATGATGCCTTCCCATTTGAGATACGACGCCGTGCGCCGATTCAGCATCGCGTGGCGCAACATCGGCAGGATGACGGTCGGACCGGTGACGACGATGATCGCGCCGAACGTCAGCGCGACCGGCCAGGAAAGTCCGCCGATAAAATGCGCGGCGAGCGAACCCAGCGCCCACGACAGCGGCACACCGAAATACACCAGCCGGCGCACGCCCGCCGCCGCTTCACGAAGTTCGTGAAATTGCAGGCTCAAGCCACCGGTGAAAAGAATCACGGCGACACACAGGCTGATAACGGGCCTGAGAAAATCGCCGAAATCCTCGCTCGGATTGATCCAGCCAAGACCCGGTCCCGCGATCAGCCCGAAGACCAGCAGCAGCACGATCGCCGGCAAGCGCACGCGCCACGCCGCCCACTGCGCGAGCAGGCCGAGGCCAATGACAAGTGCGATGGAATAAGCGGCGTGATGACCCAAGTGAATCTCCGGCGAAGGAGCGAAACCTTAACACCCGCCCGCGCGGGCAACCAAGCCGGTCAATACGGCATGGGCATGCGATCGGACAGCACAATCAGGCCGCGCACGTGACGATAGATCCACCACACCCAGATGGCGAAACCCATCATGATGGCGAGCGGAATGCCGAGCAGGGTGATCCACAAGATCCACGTGACAACCGTCCATGCGAGCGCCCACCAGAACGTGCGAATCATCCAGTCATGGTGACTGCGCAATTCCGCCACCGCGGAATCGCGCAATACATAATTCATCACGAGACCGATGATGCTCGGCACGGCAAGCACCGCGCCGAAAAGATGCAAGGCGTAAGTAATGATGAGCCAGACGCGCTGCTCGCCGTGATTCGCGGCGGCGTCGCCTGCCTGGTACATGTCGTGATTTTCAGTCATGGATTGGCCCCGTTCATCGAATGCACCGGATGACATAAACTGGTGCGGAATTCATTCCTGGACCGTAATGATGCCAGTCATTGCCTTCGTCGTCTTGATGTTCGCCGCGCAACCGGCGCCGCCATCACTGCCCGCGGAACTCGATTTCCTTGAAGGTTGCTGGGCGGGCGAAGCCGGCGGCGCGCACATCGAGGAGCGTTACGGCAGCCGCGACGGCGGCGTCCTGCTCGGCACAGTAAAAACGGTGCGCGATGATCAGCTGAAGTTCTTCGAATTTCTTCGCATTGTTGCGGATGCCAACGGCACCTGGCTGCAACCGTATCCCGAGGGCAAACCGGATGCGCCGCGGTTCCGGCTCGTCCAGCTCGAAGCCGACAAGGCCGCCTTTGAAAATCCCGAGCACGATTTTCCACGCCGGATCACCTATCGCCTGCTGCCTGACGGACGCCTGCTGACGCGCGTTGCGGGAATTGTCGATGGCGAAGATATGGTGACGGAATATTTTTCCGAGGCGGTCGAGTGCCGCGACTGAACCTTCGCAGGTGGTCTTTGCTAGACTCGAAACCGTCGCGTCATCAGGAGAACAGCATGCGCCTTGAGATCGACGGTATCCGCCACGGCGAAAAAATTCCGGCGCGTTTTGCCTTCGCAAAGCCGGACTCCACGCAACATGTCACGTTCAGTGACAATCTCAATCCGCGCATCAGTTGGTCGGACGTACCGGACGGCACGCGCAGCCTCGTGCTGATCTGCGTCGATGGCGACGCGCCAACACAACCCGACGACGTCAACAAGGAAGATCGCGAAGTGCCGGCCAAATTGCGCCGCACGGATTTCTATCACTGGGTGATGGTCGATATTCCGCCGCAGGTTTCCGGGATCGAAGAAGGCTTCTGCTCGGATGGCGTCGTGGCGCAAGGCAAGGACGATCCCGCCGGCCCCGATGGCGCGCGGCAAGGACTGAACGATTACACCGACTGGTTCGATGGCGACGACGACATGGAAGGCGAGTATTTCGGTTACGACGGCCCCTGCCCGCCGTGGAACGACAGCATCCCGCATCACTATCATTTCCGCCTCTACGCCACGAACCTCGAACGCTGTCCCGTTGACGGTTCATTCAGCGGCAAGGATGTCGAGCGCGCCATCGAAGGACACGTGCTCGCGGAAACGGAAGTGACGGGAAGCTACACGCTGAATCCGCGCCTGCTGAAATGAGCGAGGCGGGAATTCCGTTTCCCGGATTCACTCTCACCGTTATTGCTCACCGTTATGGCTGTTCCGGCAACTCGAAGCGGATCACCTGCCTCACGCGCATCGACACCGGCTGACCGTTCTCGCGCTTTGGCTTGAAACCCCAGCGCTGGAGTGCGCGTCGCGCGCTTTGCTCGAAAACGCCCGGTGGCTCGGCACGCAGGATCACGATGTCTGCGACGCTGCCATCCGCGCGCACGGTGAACTCGACTTCCACCTCACCTTCAATGCCGTCCCGCGCGGCTTGCGGTGGATAAACCGGTCTTACCGGCATCGTGAGCACCGCGCTCCCGTCCGTGACCCGCTGACCGCCGTAGTAAACCTCCGGCACGGCGCCGTGATGGCCATCGACCTCGAAACTCGGAAGATCAACGAGGACAGGGAGCGGATTTTGCGGCAGTGATGGATCCACCGATGTCTCCGGTTTCACGAGCGGCTCGGGCTTCGGCGGCAGCTCTTGTGAGACGTAAGGTTTCATTTCCGGTGGCAGGCTTTCCGGCATCGCCGGCAACGTGGGTTTGACCGTGTCGATCGGAACCACGTTACGTTCCCCGGCGATGAGGTGTTGCTGGAAAGCGAAAAGAAAGACGGCGACGATCGTCCCGCCAATGAGTCCTGCAAAGTAGCGCATGGGCTTATCCTCCTGCAGCGCCTTCGCGCCGCGGGAGGCCGCGCGAAGGCCTTACTCTGACTCTAGTCGAGAATTTGCGAGTTCGCTCGCCGGCACGCTGAATTCGACGATCTCCGTCGCGCGGCGCGCAACGGCTTCACCATCAGCGTTGTAGGCCGGTGCGTGCATGCTGCGACTGACCTCGGCGACCGCCTGTTCCTCGTACACGCCGGAAGGCGCGGCGCCGATCACTTGCACGTCAGTCACGGTGCCATCGGGATTGATGGTGTATTCGATGTGCACGAATCCCGTCACCCTGCGCTCGGGCAGCATGGGCGGTGGCGGTGGCTCATTCCCTGGCGTCGCGCCATTCTTCTCGCGCTCTCTTCGAATGGCTTCGGCAAGCGCGGGATTGTCCGCCAGATCGACAATCTTCACGATTTCATATTCGTGCGCCAGCGGATCCTCGGGCTTGTCGAAATAGCGAATGCCAAGGCCGACCACCATGACGATGACCACGCTCGCGACGGCGGCTGCGGCAAGAAAACGAACCCAGGCGTACTGCAAAAACTGTTTCATAAAAACCTGTTCCAAAAATCAACGAATGAATTTTACCGGACTTGCATCATCCCGGCGTCGGACTGTGGATACAGCGGTCACGAATGCAATGCACGCCGCATGCCGACTGCGAAAACGCCGAGCAATAGCCAGGCAAGCGCGCCACCGCCACCACCACGGCTTCCCGGAGCAGGGGGCGCAGACGCCGCCTTGACCGCAAGCGTTGCGGCATCGAGATTGTCGGCAGGCGCCGCGTCTACCTCAGTGCCATAGACCATGACGATGACTTCCACCGCGCCGGAAGCCGCCGTCAGAATGTCGAACGAGAACGCATCATCGCTCCCGGCAGCCATCAGATCCTTGCGGCATTCGACGACCCGTCCGCCCGCCTCGCATGTCCAGCCGGACGACTCCACGATTTCCAGGACTGTCTGGTCGGCCGGCAGATGCAATGTCACCAGCAGGTTCGTGGCATCAAGCGACGTGGAATTGCTGACAGTGAATGCGCCCGACGCTGTGTCACCCGAATCGACACTTGCCGTGGACAAGGTCAATGCGACCGACAAGTCCGGTGCCGTGAGGGCGGATAACACCGGCTTGACGACAAACAGGCCATCGTCGATATCGCTGAACGCAACCTTTCCGCTCGGAAAAAGATAATTGCTCCAGGTGCCGTAGAAATCCGCGTTGTCCGTCGGCTGTGGATCGAAATAGGCGGCTTCCACGGGATGCAGCGGATCGAGAATATCGAGGATGCGCAGACCCGCCGCGTAATTGCTCTGGTACAGCCAGCGACCATGCACGTAATTGTTGTGATCGATCGCGAGCGTGGGCGCGAGATAATCCGCGGCCAGTTCCGGATTGTCGAGATCGCTCACGTCGAAGACACGCAGGTGCGTGCGCGTGCCGGTTTCCTGTTCGTCCAGCTCGTCGTTCAGGAAAAAATATTCCTGGTCTTCCGACAACCAGCCCTGGTGCGCGTACTGCGCGCCGGCGTATTCGTTTCTCGACACCACGCGCGGATCGGCAGCGTCGGTAACGTCCCAGATGGTCAGCGTGTCTTCGTTGCTTGCGAAACAGATTTCACTGTTCGACGGAACATCGGAATCCGGTCCGTTGTAAACCACACACTGCACATCGTGCGTGTAGCCGTCACTGTTCGCCTCACCCATGAATTCCGGATTCATCGGATCGGAAAGATCGAGAATGTGCAGGCCGCCTGCCACCGTCGCGCTGTCGTGTCCGACGATGTACGCACGCGCCGTCTCTTCATTGATGAACAGATTGTGCGCGTGACCGATGCCGGAGTAATAACCGTAATAACTTTCACCCTCGTCGGCAGCGAACTGCTGCGGCGTGGTGACGGTCGTCAGCACGGTCAGGTCGAAAATCTGCAAGCCGTGACCGGGCGCTTCACTGACAATGTACGCGTAATTTTCAAAAACCTTGATGTCGCGCCACGCGGAATCTTCCGAGCCGCACAGTTCGTCATGGCAGCGCTTGTGCACGTGATCCGATGCACCGGTCTTCTGAATGCCGGAATCACCGTCGCTCGCCGCGAGGCGGCCGAGAAATTCCAGTGTGCCGTCGTCGTTGATGCGCACGAACGCGGTGCCATCCTGCATGCCGATCAACGCATATTCTTCGCCGGTCGCCGGATCAACCCAGCCCCAGATGTCGTTCAGCACTTCGCCGTCGCCGTCCATTTCGGCGGGCGACAAGTGCCCGATGAATTCGATGTGGCTGCACGCGTAACCGCCCGATTCGCCGTTCTCGCACGCAGCGGCTTGCGCGAGCGGTATCACGAGCGGGAACAAAATCATCACACACAGGCTGACCGGCAATTTCATCGCTATTCCTTCGATTCAAAATCCAGTGCGGCCGAATTGACGCAGAAGCGCAAGCCGCCGGCATCCTCGGGGCCATCGGGAAACACGTGGCCGAGATGCGAATCGCACGCCGCGCACAACACTTCAACGCGACGCATCCCGTGGCTGCGATCTTCACGCGTGTTCACATTCTGTGCATCCACCGGTCGCGTGAAGCTCGGCCAGCCCGAACCGGATTCGAACTTCGCGCCGGAATCGAACAGCGGCGTGTGACAGGCGACGCAGCGATAAATTCCGTCCGCATCATTGTGATAATAGCGGCCGGTGAAGGCCGGCTCCGTCGCGCCCTTGCGCGCCACGGCATATTCTTCCGGCGAAAGTTCTGCCCGCCACTCTTCATCTGTCTTTTCAATGCGTTTGACCATGTGCCCTCTCCGGATGTTCCAGCGTTCCCGAAAGCATGCCGCGCATCCCGGGAATTCGCCAAGGTTTGCCGCGCAATGGCGGGAAAAGCCGCGTGTGAGGCGCCTTCCAGGGCAGCAGCCGGCGGGGATTTCTGGTATTTTATGCGGCCTTTGGCGCCCCGCGCCCGAATTCCTGCATGGAGACATCACGGACATGAAAAATGCTGCGCTGATCCTCGGTTTCGCGCTGGCCGGCCTGGTTTTCGCCCCGGTGGCGATGGCGGCGGGTGACGTCGAAGCCGGTCGCTTCAAGGCGGAAACCTGCCTTGGCTGCCATGGCGTTCCGAACTACGCGAACATGTACCCGAACTACCCTGTTCCCAAGATCGGCGGCCAGCATCCCGAGTACATCGTTGCGGCATTGCAGGCCTACCGCAGTGGCGCACGCCAGCATCCGACCATGTCCGCACAGGCGTCATCGCTCTCCGATGAAGACATCCAGGACATCGCCGCCTACCTCGCCACCTTCGATCAGGGCGGCAGCCCGGAGCCGGAACGCGGCGGCGATGTTGAAGCCGGCAAGAAAAAGGCCGAGACCTGCGCAGCCTGCCACGGCCTGGATGGCATGAGCCCGAACCCGATGTACCCGATCCTCGCGAGCCAGTACACCGAGTACCTCGAGCACACGTTGCGCGCCTACAAATCCGGCCAGCGCACGAATCCGATCATGAGCAGCCTCGCGGTGCCGCTCACGGAAGAAGACATCGAGGATCTTGCAGCGTGGTTTGCGTCGCAGGAAGGCGGCGTTACCGTGCTGGACGAAGACAAGCAATAAGAAGATGTGGCTCCGCGCCTTTCACGGATCACGGGAAGGCGCGGAGACGACACGGCCCTTCCCCATCCGCGCGCCCGCGCATTCAAAAACAGCCTTTCAATCAACTGAACGCGTTCGCGCCTGCCGGCAGCAGGTTGAACTCCTTCTGCGCGTTCATCACGACCTTGCGGATGATCGGCATCGCGAGATCGCGGTTCTGGCCGTTGGCATTCCAGCCCACGGTGGATGACCAATTGCACTGATCTTTTGGCGCCATCAATGGCGCAATGGAAATAATGCGGCATTTCGAGGTTTCGGCGTGGCGCATCATGCGCTGGTTGAGAATTGCGAGCAATTGCCCGGCCTTGATGGGTTTCCTGTCCATACTGAACTCCTGGCGTTGCCGCCGTTCCGGCAACGTTGGGGATCACCGGGCGCCGTCCGCAGGTTGCGGCGAGTCGCGTTTCGAGTATGCGCGCTTTGCACGTAACGAAGCGGAAAACCTGCCGCAGCAAGAGTGCGACGCAACAGCCATATCCCTTGATTTGGCGGACAATGAGCGCCGTGGCGAGGGGGCCATCCGTGGTAAGGTAGTCCGTCTTTCCCACTTGCTTGGTGGGGCGTTACGTTGAAAACCCGGCGGTTTCAAATCCGCCACACAATTCCGCTACTCCTCCTAAGCACTGCCCAGCTTCAGGAGTCATCATGTCCACCATTCCTTTCACGCCGCCGCCGGTTCGACGTTATTCACCGCAGGGTCCGCCCGTTGCCGTGAACAAGTCGCCCGCCGCTTTACCGCTCCCCGCTACACGGCCAACGCTTTCACTGAAACCCGGCAATAAACGCCGCAATCTTCACGTCGTTGATCCAAGCCCCGTTGAAACACCGCACACGGAAACCGCCATCGTTTATTGCGAAGCCAATTTCAGTGCGATCGACGGCAAGACCGCCAACGGACTCGTCCGGCATTCCGAAAAATACGAAATCCTTTCGGTCATCGACAGTGAAAAGGCCGGCCTCGATACCGGCATGGTTCTCGACAACGAAGCCAACGGCATTCCCGTGTGTTTCGATCTCGCCGATTCGCTCTCGCAAGCCGGCAGCGTGCCGGATCACTTCATCTTCGGCATGGCGCCGGCCAGCGGCATGATGTCGGACAACGAGCGCGGCATCGTGCTCGAGGCGATGGGCCACGGCATGAACATCGTGAACGGCCTGCATGAATTCCTGACCGAAGATCCCGAGTTCATCGCCGCAGGCATCGCCAACAACGTGCACATTCTCGATGTCCGCAAACCGGCCGCGAAAAAAGACCTGCGCCTGTTCACCGGCCGCATCAAGGACGTGACCTGCCCGCGCATCGCGGTGCTGGGAACGGACTGCGCGATCGGCAAGCGAACCACCGCCACCGTTCTTGCGCGCGCACTCAATGATGCAGGCGTGAAAACCGTCCTTATCGGCACCGGCCAGACCGGCTTGATCCAGGGCGCGCGCTTCGGCATCGCGATGGATGCGGTGCCCTCGCAGTTTTGCGCCGGTGAGCTGGAAGCGACGATCATCGAGGCGTTCGAAACGGAACGTCCCGACGTGATCCTCATCGAAGGGCAAGGCGCGCTGAGCCATCCGGCCTACTCGACAACATCGTTCATTCTTCGTGGCAGCTGCCCGGATGCCGTCGTGCTGCAGCACGCACCGGGACGCGTCTCGCGCTGCGATTTCGAGGGCATGCCGATGCCCTCGCCCGCGAGCGAAATCAACCTGATCCAGACATTCTCGGACACGAAAGTCATCGGGCTCACGATCAACCACGAGCACATGAACGAAGCCGATGTCGATGCAGCAATCGACGCCTACACGGGCGAGCTCGGCATTCCCGTCACCGACGCACTCACGCGGCCGTCGCAGGATTTGCTGGACATGGTGTTCGCGGCATTTCCCGGGCTTGAGAAGAAGCTCGCCGTTGGCGCCCAGTGAATGCGCCGCGGCTGGAGATCGATCTCGACAAGATCCGGCATAACGCGCGCACGCTGGTCGAAAGACTGGCCGCGCGCAACATCTCGGTCACCGGCGTCACCAAGGCCACACTCGGTTCACCCAGCATCGCGAACGCGCTGATCAGCGCGGGCGTCGGCGGACTCGGCGATTCGCGCATCGAGAACATCGAAGCGATGCGCGATGAAAACGTATCGGGCTCGATGACGCTGATCCGATCGCCCATGTTGAGCGATGTCGCGCGTGTCGCCCGTTACGCGGATGTAAGCTTCAATACGGAAATTACTGTCATCAAGGCGCTGTCGCGCGCCGCACGCGATGCGAGGCGCACGCACAGCGTCGTGCTCATGGTCGAGCTCGGCGATCTTCGCGAAGGCATCATGCCCGCTGATCTCGAAGATATGGTGCGCGCCGTGTTGCGCCTGCCGAACGTCATCCTTGGCGGCATCGGCGCGAACCTCGCCTGCCACGGCGGCGTCGCGCCGGATGCCGGCAACATGAACGAACTTTCCGCGCTGGCTGCCTCGCTCGAGCGCACGTTCAGCATGCGAATCGCGCTCGTCTCCGGCGGCAACTCCGCAAACCTTGCGTGGGCGCTTGGCGACGCGGACACGGGCAGGATCAACAACCTTCGCCTCGGCGAATCGATCCTCCTCGGCTGCGAGCCGCTCCACCGCCAGCCAATCGACGGCTTGCACACCGACGCCATCACCCTCGTCGCCGAAGTCATCGAAGCGAAGATCAAGCCATCGAAGCCGTGGGGCACGATCGCGCAAACCGCGTTCGGTGAAGCCGCTGTCGCCGAAGACCGCGGCGACATCCTGCGCGCCATCCTCGCCGTCGGTCGCCAGGACATTGATCCCGCAGGGCTGAAGGCGCCTTCGGGCATAAAAATACTCGGTGCGAGCGGGGATCATCTCGTCATCGATTGCGGCAAAGAAATCATCGCCGTGGGTGGCGAGATGCGTTTCGGACTGAACTACAGCGCGCTGGTTCGCGCGATAACGTCACCGTTCATCACAAAAGCAATGAAGACCACGGCGTATGCGGAGCCGCGGGCGGACAGCATTCATTAGCCGCCGCTTTTGACCGCCGAAAGCAGCGCCCGCAGTTGTTCGGCAAGAACGGGAATGTCGCGAACGGCTGTCCTGTAAATCATCTCGTGATCGATCTGGCCGTATTCGTGGGCAAGAATATTTCGCTGACCAATGATGTCGCGCCATGGAATGTGCGGGTTGGCGCAAACATCAACTCGTAACCATCGGAGAGATGACGGAATACCCACCGCCGCCGTCGGCTCACTCAAACCTGGTCTCGCTGATGGAACTGCTGCAACCGCAAGTGCATGCACTGCATGACTACCTGCACGAAATCGAAAACCTCACAAACCTGGAACTGCCACTCACGGACATGGATTTCGAGATAGCTTCTGTTGAGAAAGGCTGGGTGAAAGAACCGCAAGCGGTTTATGCGGTTGGATAGCTAACATCTCCTGCGCTAGCAAAAAGCCCCGTTTGCGAACGGGGCTTTTCTTGCCTTGAAGCTCTCGCAGCCCAAACTTGCGCCGATCCCTTCGCTCTCCGGAACTAAAACGAGAAAGGCGAAACCCTGTTGATTCGCACCCTGACTGCGCCGCTAGTCTTGTGCCGGTCGTGGTGGTGGCTCAGCCGCCTTCAATGCCGCCTGCGCAAACACCCCGATAACACGATGAATAACCAGCTTCTGTTCAAACGTGCGTGACGTGTAACGCCCGGAAGATTCATCCATTAACCACACCACGCCGTGAAAATGCAGGACGTTTTCGCCACCCTGCAATGGCAACATCACTTGTTCTTCCATTGCCGTGCGCGGGTTGAAAAGCGAGGTGATGTCTTTCTCACCGAGGAAAACACGCAGTGACTCGGGATCGAGTGCGTCCCGATAACGCACGTCAAACACCGGCGCTCTCGCGGCGCCGAATCGAAGCGATGCCACTTCCGGGTCCTGGATGAGCCCGATCTCGACGAACTGTCGTTCAGCGAGCTCGCCGGCGACCAACGCACCCGGTAACAAAACGGCAAACAACACGAGCAACAGTGCACCGATTGTCGCCTTCACTTACCCGCTCCACGGACCTTTACCTCAACGTCCTCGGCCCGAAACTCGAACACGTCCACATCCCGGTCAAGGCCCTTGCGAGACTTTCCTTTCCCTTTATCTCCACTCATCACGCGCACCGTCAGCTTCAGCTTGGACAATCCCTTGTCGAGCGGTATGCGCACCTCTTCGTCCGTACCGGGTTCAGGATTGAACAGCCGCCGGATTCCATTGCGCACGGGCTCGACCTTGAAGCTCGACGCGTCGATGTTTTCCGCGTAATGCACGTGGATAAGAAGCTCGTCTTCGTCGGGGCGTGCGAAGCGATCACGCAACGGCGACGCGTAGCGAAGCAATGCATTCGTTTCCTCGGTCTGCCACGGCGAAACCGAGCCATCGAAGAGATCCGGCTCGGGCTCCTCGATCTCCTCGCCCGG
This sequence comes from Gammaproteobacteria bacterium, assembly GCA_036381175.1. Taxonomy (GTDB): domain Bacteria; phylum Pseudomonadota; class Gammaproteobacteria; order Natronospirales; family JAJUFS01; genus JAJUFS01. The sequence goes on along the minus strand of DASVDI010000046.1, from coordinate 24,346 downwards.
ACATGCCGGCCCATGAATAACACCGGTCACGGTAAAATCATCCGCGGTCGGGATGTCCGGCTGCTCTTCAGCATCCTCGGGATAATCCCACTGCTCGCTCACCATGAAGTCCGGCCGTAACCAGTACGTCCGCAGCTTCGGCCCATAAGGCGAAACCAGCAAAAGGCCGTTGGCAACATTTCCCGGCGCAAGATCAAGCGCGAACATCGCATCGTTTCTGCGCGTCAGGCCGAAGTCATACGCCTGCCCCCAGGCAGCAGCGATTGCGGTAGGCGTGGTCGCTGCATGATCGGAATAATCATCGAACGCGTTTGCAACGTGCATCGATGGATCGAAGACTTCCCACTCGGACACCGGTTGATCGCACGCCAGGTCGATATTCAGAAACTGTATTGTTCCCTTGTTCGTCGCCGGTGCTTCCACCGTGTACGTGTAATGCCAGGCGCCATTCTCCTGGTGCACCTCGACAGCAAGCGTAGTAGCCGAAATATCTTCATCACGATCGCGGGGATCGTCCGCGAATACCGGCAACGGCGCCAGGGACACAATGAGCAAAAGAGCTTTTTCAGTGATTCTCATTTCAGCATCTCCTAGAACGGCGCTTCAAAACGATAGTGAATGGACAGCGCCTCCTGGTAGAGCCGGGCGCCTTGCTTGTCCATTTCCGACTGCACGATCTTGATTCGGCACACGGGTTTGCCGTTGAGTTCGATGGTGGGGCACTCTTCGTCAACGACCCAGACATTTCTGCCATTCTCGTCGAGCACCTCGTCGCCATTCTCATCGAGCTGCTTTTTCAACTTGTCGCGCAACAGCTTTCCGGCACTGTCGGCATTGTTGATATCGATACCAACACGATGTGACACATGGCACTTCTTGTCGCGTCCGCCACCACCATCGCCGTTATCGATCACACCGCCGTAAGTCAACGACGCGTCGTTCAGCGAAAGCTTCTCTCCGGTCTTTTCGAAAAACTTCCACGCCACGAAGCTCATCTTCGCGTAGGAGGTTGGCGTAAAGAACTGCGCTGGCGGATTGTGGGGACACCCGCCGCCGTAGGCAAAAACGACATTGTCCGCTGTCGTGATTCTTTCCAGACCCGGAATCTCGATATTCAGCAGATCGCTCGCCGGCTCGAACTTTTCGAGGGTACCGTCTTCCTTGTATCGAACCGGCGTCAGCGTGATTATCTCGGCAACGCCGTGTTCCTTTGCCCTGTAACTGACTGCGACGCGACCGAACTCGTGCGTGACCGGCACGTCCACCATGGTCCGCTTCGTGTGCTCGCCTTCAGGGTCCCACTTCACGCCGGTTAACGGCGTCGTCCATTCCCCGGTTCCGATTTCCTCGGCCGAGGCGAAGTGTTCGTGGCCAGCGGAACGAGGAACCACGTTGCTCTGGAAACGCACCATCACGTCCTTCGGCACAACGCCGCAGCCCAGCGAATCCCTCACCCCAGTGCCAACGGTTGTGCTGCCGGCCGGATAATCATCCGCCTTTGCGGGCCAGGTCGGTGCGATGGAAGGCTCATAAATGTTCAGGAACTGCAGGGCCGGTTCAAACCGCGTCGGTTTGAAAACCTGGGTGCCGAGGGAATTGCCGTTGTAGAGTAATTCAACGGAGTGGGCTTCCGCCGGCAGGCACTTTGCAAGGATTGTGTACGTGATCGAACGCAACGGGCCGCAATAATTGAGGCCCGACCAGCAAAAGTCCTCGCCGCCGACGTATTCGACGGAAACGCTGGCCAATTGAGCGCGAAACGGCGCTTCCTGCCGCCAGATCCACGTCCACGTCGAACCCGGCGCGATCAGGTAATTGCCGTCCTCATCCCAGAGGTTTCCAAGAAAAAGCGCCTGCGCACCGGCAGCGTCATAAATCTCCCGTTCATACGTATCACCCAATGGGACGTAGGCCGTGGCAGGCCCTTTTTGTACCGGGTTGAACTGCGTTTCAGCGGCGTGCGCGGGCAACGAAAACACAAATAAAACGAGGCTCGCGCGCAAAGCCGGCAAGAGCTTGATCATCGGCTGATCCCCCAAGGATTTCCCTTAGGTGAAATACCCAAAATCAATTGTGTCAGCAAGCCCGGTGTTTTGTGGCGATCATTCCATCGCAAAGACATCACGCATCACATTCAAATGACGTGCGGCGCGCAGAGAAACAGAAGATTCCGGTCCAGCACGCCAGATTTTCTCAAGCACATACAGGTGGTATTGAATATCCTCAAGCCGCCTGCTCGACTGCACCTCCCGCATCAATTCTCCCCTTTCGACCCTCGACTCGATTGGTACTTCTGCTCCAACGTCTCCAGCATCGGCTCGCGGTCTGCGCGGACAATCCCCACTTGCCAAGTATAAATATTTTTATATACTTTGCCGCATGAAAGGAATCCATTGGCACGGCGATACCAGGAAGGTAGCCAGGGCTTTGTCTGAACAGACGAAATCCTTGCTTGGGCACGAACTCCACAAGTTGCAGTTGGGTTTGATGCCAAGTGACTGGAAGCCGATGAAGTCAATCGGTCCGGGAGTCTGCGAAATCCGGATTCATGCTGATGGAGAATTTCGTGCCGTCTACCTGGCTGAATTCGATTCCCGCGTTCACGTCCTGCACGTCTTCCGAAAGAAAAGCCGCAAGACCTCCAGATCGGACATCGATATCGCCCGCCGCCGCTACCGAACGTTGATGCATTGAGAGACAACATGAAAACGGACATTACACACGACAATGCATTCCTTGCACTCGGCTTTGCCGAGCCGGAAGCCTCCAACCTCCAGACACGGTCGGAGCTGATGATCGAAATTCAATCGATCATCAAGACGGAAGCATTGACGCAGAAGGAAGCCGCCCTGCGCTTCGGCACCAGTCAACCGCGCATCAGCGCGCTACTGAAAGGCAGAGTCGATAAATTCACGGTGGATGCCCTGATGAACATGTTGAGCCATGCCGGCAAGCCGGTGGCGGTTGTCACGCGGGACAAGATACAGGCTCTGCCAACGACGACGACACGCCGAAAGGTGATGAATGCCATTTTTCCGCGGAATCGGCGATAAGAGAATTATTGCGTAATCAGAAATTGGGATCAGAGTAGAGAGCGTTCCGGGCCGCCCCTCAGCTTCACTGTCGCTACACCACGGCGCTGTGCCGGGTCCATTTTGTTTCGGCAAAAATGGACGAAAACTGGTGCTTCAGCGCCATCCTCGTGGAGGCGAGGACCCAGTGGAAAAGCACGAGTTTGGCCCGCCTGCGGCAGGGGCGAGTTCATTTTCTTTCCAACGCCCGAAAGAAAACAGAACCAAAAGAAAGGGCGCCCGGTCGGCATTGTTCATTCAAAAGTGACCTGCGGTGCTCAATCCAGGCAGGCCACTCGGTAACTCGCCGATGCGGATCTGCGGCGCGCAGAAGATCAGAAGTTTCCGGCCGCCCCTCCATTTTGTTTCGGCAAAAATGGACGAAAACTGGTGCGTCAGCGCCATCCTCGCGGAGGCGAGGACCCAGTGGAAAAGCACGAGTTTCGCCCGCCTGCGGCAGGGGCGAGTTCATTTTCTTTCCAACCCCCGAAAGAAAACAGAACCAAAAGAAAGGGCGCCCGGTCGGCTCTTGTTCATTCAAATGTGACCTGCGGTGCTCGATCCAGGCAGGCCACTCGGTAACTCGCCGGTCAGGCCTGCGTTCGCTGTGCTCACTTGACCCGCCTCGGTCTCGACACTCCTCGTTACTTCGCGACGGAATCCGCTCGGGAATACCTCACCGTTTCCTGCTTCGTGCCTGCCTTGATCTTCGCGCCTCGGCTACCTCCGACGGGTTTCGACTGCTAAAAGCAAAAGCAGCGCGATGCTTCTCGGAAAACGACGCGCAAGCAGTATTTCGTTGAACCTTCAGAACGAAAAATTACGTAGAAGCAATCGCAGATTTAAAGCCACGTCGTCACGCGTCACCAGCAACTTTATTTCTTCTTGAATACCGCGCTTCCAACGCCGCCAGCACCGCCTCGTCCTCGCCCTCCTGGTTCCCGAAAAAACGGGCCACCTCCGCCGAAAACACCTCGGCCGCCATCGCCAGGCCACACAACTTCAGGTACGAGCGGCGCGACATCTCGCCGCCCGCCTCGTCCACGATGAGATCCGAGAGCGCCATGCAGAGCTGATGAGTGACGTGTGCCACGTGCGTAGGACATGGGCGCCATGCGGGGATTTGTTCGGTCATGAAGAACTCCTTTTCGTTGTGTCAGTCCGAGAGCGCGCGTCGGTCAGGATGAACGGGACAACACGAAGATCCGCGAACTCCCATAATCGCCTTACCCGAAGTTTTACTTAGCCTGAGTATAGCTCGGTAAAACCCGAAGTTAAACTTCTCTACGATTCGGGACGGATTCCAAGGGAGGGATCAGTCCCATGTCCGACCTCAACAAGAAATTTGGCCAGCGCCTAAAGGAAGTTCGCGAGAGCCGCGGGCTGTCCCAGGAAAAACTCGGGGACCTGATCGACCTCACTGAGGACTCAGTGGGCAATATGGAGCGCGGCAAGCATTGGCCACGGCTGAAGACATTGGAAAAGATTTTGAAGGTGTTGAAGGTAAAGCCGAAGGATTTGTTCGACTTCTAGCATTCATCACCCAGCCAAATCAATCAGTAACGTCGATATGGGCGTATCGATCATAAAGCGCAGAAAGCTTCTGCGTGTTGATTCGAAACTGGCTGCGTCGTTTAGTTGTTGGCTTCGTTGAACTCGCATCTACGAGTTTTATTCCCGGATCGTAGTAGACAGACCCACTGCCAATTGCTTTAAGAAGACGCATAAAGTCTGTTCCTTCTCCAAGCCATACTTGCGAACCATACGAATAGTATCTTGACCCGTTCTTCCGAACTTGGGCCGGCACATAAACGGCCTGGCTATGTTTCCGCTTCCAGTGCTCTAGCAGTTTGCTAAATGACCATGACGCGGCGATCTCGCCACCGGCGTTGCGCAGAACGATCGCACCACCAGGGTCAAACTTGCCGGTACGCAAATCAGCCCCCACAAGATCGAGTTCCAACGCAGTAGTTGAGTGTCGTTGCCCGAAGCGATGTACTCCACCGAAATTGAGACGATCCTCCTTTCCATTTTTGTCCGGGTACCCGAACTTCCGGACGAATGCCTCAACTCCTTCTTCTCGGTAAAAACCGCCTGACGGTTCCGGCGTCATCAATGTCAGCGGTTTCCCTGCCGCAGATGTAAAAGTCGGGACTTGATACTGCTTAACTTCCCAGCCCATAAAATCTGGTTCGGCGACACCGTTTGGAAGCACACCCAACTCTGCTTCAAGAGTGTAACCGCCACAGTTTGAGTTATTGCAGTCAACGTACTTTCCCAGCTGCTGAAGGCGTTTCCCTTGAATCCAGCCCAATTCGTGGATCCGACGCAACTCGCGCAAGAGCACATACTTGGCATCGACTTTTTCCTGTGCGGCAGCCAGCGCAATCTCGAAGAGGACTCCAATTTCACGTACTCGTGGCACATTTTTAAGATCGGTCGCAAGCCTGGTACCCGGAATTACGAGAAAACCAAAAACCTTTGCTCCCGCTATGCCGAACACCAAGTATCGACCCTCATTGCGACCAGACTTGTACGGATTCATCCACTCCGACACGTCCGCCTCTGACCTCTTCATAAATCCTGAAAATCGTACCTCGGAATACTGCGGATACAGAATCAGCTTGGATTCGGGCGCAGGCAATGCAACACCGTTTGGAGAGACCCAATAAAATTCGATCGGCGCCGTAAGTTTTTTTCCCTTTTTTCCTATCCTCTGTTTCTTTGATGTCGAGTCGCTTTCCGAAATGTGTCCAGTCGGGATTACATTCAGGACTGACATGTCCTTTCCGAGGTAGGGCTGATTTTTGCTGTTATCGTTCGGCGCGAGCGCCTTCAAAAGAATGCGGTCGACGCCGAGATCCGTAAGTATCTGTCGCAACGAATCGAGCGATAAGTTACGGGCCGCAGCTGAATCGTAAGTGCTAGTCATCCTTCCCCCGTTTGGCCTTCAATTACACTGAAAGCCTCTGATCCCTTAATCCAGCCGGAAATGTCTGTCACAAGATCATCGACAGGTCTGCGGTCAGTTCCCTTCAACGTGCATTCCCACACAATCAGAACACGCCAGCCGTTCTCAGAGAGCGTAGAAACAGCACGCAAGTCTCTGGCCTGATTTTTCAGAATCTTTTCCTTCCAGAACTTTCTGCGAGTGGACGGCCATTTGAACAAGCTGCAAGTGTGGCCATGCCAGAAACAGCCGTTTACGAAAACAACCGCGCGATACTTAGGAAGCACAATATCAGGTGACCCTGGCATGCCACGCACATTCTTGCGGAAACGAAAGCCTCTACGGTGCAAACCACTGCGTATTGCAACTTCTTGCTTCGTTTCCGTAGAACGAATACCGGACATCATCCGGCTTCTCGTCTTCTTGTTGACGATATCAGTCACTAAACGAGCGAGAGCTGTCCCATTCGTTCCCTTCCGGCGTATGTCTGTGCAAAAACATGCGGCAGCATGATTCGTGCAACCTCACGCATAACAGGAACAACTACAGAATTGCCGAACTGTTTATATGCCTGCGTATCCGAGACCGGGATAAGAATCTGGCGCGTCGAGCTATCAAATCCCATTAAACGCGCGCATTCACGTGGCGTAAGGCGTCGAGGGCGACTTCGCGGACCCCGGGAAACAAGTATCTCAGAACCATCTTTGTAATATCGGGCGGACAGAGTGCGCGACACATCACCCGGCTCAACCAATCCGAAACCAAATCCATTGCCAGCAGCTTTATGCTTTGCCGCGTAGCCTTTTAAGTACTGCCAAAGTTTCTGCGTCAGAATATATTTGCTGTTCACTTCCGCGTTTTTTCCAAGAGTGTACGGATCTTCAGCGCGTTCCGAACCGTCTTCTGGATGCAGAATATCGTCCATGGTCGGCCGTCGTCCCTTTGGCAACTGCAAGTCGTCAAACGAAAAACTGGCATCTTCACGAAAACCGACAATTACGATTCTCTCGCGGTGTTGTGGGACCCAATGTTGCCCGTCGATAACACGATAATGAATGTGATAGCCGAGATCCCGCTGCAAAGTCTCGCAAATGGTTCTGAACGTATTACCTCTGTCGTGACCCAGTAAATTTTTAACGTTCTCCAGCAAGAACGCTTTCGGCCTCTTCGACTGAATAATGCGGGCAACATCAAAAAAAAGAGTTCCCTGCGTTTTGTCCAGGAAGCCGTGCTCCCGCCCAAGCGATTTCTTTTTTGAAACACCAGCAATAGAAAAAGGCTGGCATGGGAATCCGGCTAGTAAAACATCGTGATCCGGTACTTCATCCTCGTGGATCGCGGTGATGTCTCCTGAAATTTCATGGTCATCCTGCGGGAAATTTGCCCGATACGTCTGAGCAGCGTACTTGTTCCACTCGCTGGTAAAGACGCATTTTCCTCCGAATCCTTCGAATCCGAGGCGAATGCCGCCGATACCAGCGAACAGATCAATAAATGAAAAGGTGTGAGCACCGCTCTCGCGCACACCTCCGGTTTGCGCCAGTTTCTGCAGGGCCGGCAGTAACGCTGGCTTCACGACAGAATCGCCATTTTCCCAGCGGCGAACAGTGCGCGCATCCACACCGAGGTGAGCCGCAAGTTCTTGTTGTGTATAAAATTTTCTTACGTAAGACAGTAAATAACCGGCTTCCATGTCGATCCCCTCTGGGTTGTTATGCGGACATTTTGTCCGCTTTTATACCTAGCAAAGGAGACGGGATCAAGGACTTTAATTGCAAATTCTAATGTCGGAGCAATAACTCGCCTTGCTGCGTCGCATTGATACGCGCCAAAATCGTGCAACACATCCCGAAACAGAGGTCCTGATGGCCGCAAATAACGAAGACTGGGAAGTTGAGCATACGGAAAAGCCTGAGGAAGAAGAGGCCGATACTGTTACTTATCAGATCTCATACTATCCAGCTGATTTCACATTGAAAGGCTATATAGACAAGGACGATGCCGGCCAACTACAGATTCCTCCGTTCCAGAGAAACTATGTATGGGATCAATCCAAAGCAAGCAAACTGATTGAATCGTTCCTTCTCGGTCTGCCAGTACCAGGAGTCTTTCTCTATAAAGAACGAAACACCAATAAGTTGCTAGTAATCGACGGACAGCAACGGATCAAAAGTGCAATCCAGTTCTTCCGAGGGTACTTCGAAGATCGCGTTTTCCGTTTAAAGAACGTACATCCTAGGTGGGAAGGAAAGAATTATCAGGATTTGGACGAGGCCGACCAATTTCAGCTTAACGACGCAGTTCTCAGGGCGACAGTAATTCAGCAGCTTGATCCCAACGATGACTCTAGCGTCTATCAAATCTTTGAACGCCTCAACACGGGAGGCGTCAATCTAAATCCGATGGAAGTCAGAAAATGCGTCTACTTCGGAGACTTCTATAGATCGTTGGAAGCCTTGAACGTCGAGCGCAATTGGCGGCGCTTATTGGGAAAACCACTACCAGACAAAAGACTTCGCGACGTCGAGTTAATTCTTCGAGTAACCGCTCTTTGGAAAACTTGGCGTACATATGAAAAACCAATGAAACGTTTTCTCAATGCTTTCATGTCGTCTGTTAATCGCCTACCGGATGCAGAACGCACCGAGAGTATTCACCAACTTGAACGACGGTTCCAAGCGGCAGTTCAAGCCGTGACGGAGCAGCTTCCGGAACGAGCGTTTCATCTAAGAGGCAGATTAAATTATGCCGCTCTGGATTGTTTTCTTTCCGCTTGCATGGAACATCATGAAGCGTTGGGAGACAAAAACTTGGACGAAATCTTTACCGCTCTAAGGGCCGACGACGGTTTCATTGATTCTGTTTCCGTTAGCACGAGCGATGAGCGAGTCGTCAGACAGCGATTCGAGACTGTATACGCCGCATTTGATCGTTAGTTATGGCCATACAACTTCTAAGAACGGAAACAGTCTTGGAGCAATGCGAAAGGCATTTGGACGAGTCAGGAGCGCGCGACACAGAAATAGAAGCTTTTCTGACGCAATATTTGCTGATCGTTTTCTGCGCTGAGGTAGAGCAAATTGTTCATGGACTTGTCCGCGAAATGGCAGATAGCTCCGAAGACGTAAAGCTTGCGTCTTTCACAAAGGGAGCGATGCGTAATGTGCTGAGGGGCGTGAAGAAGGAACAGTTGTCCGGCCTACTCGGTTTATTCAGAGAGGCGGGTAAGACGGAATGGAGCGAAGCGTTAACGGAGCAGGACGTGAGCCGATATTCTTCAGCAATAGGCGCCCGGAATGATGTCGCACATGCACATGGAGCGACAATGACATTTCGGGAGATAAAAGAGGCCGTGGAATGCACTTACCGAATTTTGGAATCGTTTAAAGTTGTGTTAGAGCATTAACGTTGTGGTTGTTTCACGAATGGCAAAATGAAGAATGGGCGGGTTCAATCCAGCGGTGCTCACGCCCACCAAACAGCCAGAAGCATTTAGTCCTTTGCGCTTTTGCTTTTCCCCCGTTGAGGCACACCGAGGAGCGTTGACGGGCGCGGGTCCGGAGCAGGAAACCGGAACCGGAGTGCAACGAGGGTCAGCGGTTTCCGTCGCGCAGAGCGAGGGGTGGCGAGACCGAGGCGGGTCAAGCGAGCACGGCGAGCGCCGGCCTGACCGGCGAGTTACCGAGCGTGCCCGCAAGCGTCGAGCACCGCAGGTCTCGTTTGAATGAACAAGAACCGATCGGGAAAGCGTTTTTGCCTACTTTTGGACAAGACAAAAGTGGGTCGCCGCCGCGCAGCGGGCGAAACGTTGATTGAGTTGAAAGGCATTACGTAATGGTTGGCGCCGCAGGTGCCAAACAGGATGTTGGGGTTCGCTACGCTCACCGCCAACCTACGAAAAGCAGACGGCACCATCGCGGTCACAGACCGCTCCTACGTGACTTCGATTGGCGCCCGAAGGATTAACGCTCGAAAGGCTCCGTGCCTTCCGCAAGGATATTCAGATACTGACCGTATCCGAAAATGCGGTAACGCTGCTGTCCTGTGAGTTCATTGACGATGCCCATTTCTTCCAGGCGCGCGAGTGCCTTGTTTGCGGCGGTTTCTGACAAGCCCAGGGCTTTCGACGCATCCATCGCCGTGGTCATTGGCTTGGCCTGCAGGTGTTGATGCAGGCGAACTGCCGAACCCGCAGCGCGGCCAATGCCTTGCAGGCGAACGCGGTCGGATTCGAATAGTTGAAGCAGCCTTTGCGCCGTTCCCACGGCCTGGCCTGCGGACTCATAAACACCCTGAAAGAAGAATTTCAGCCAGCCTTCCCAATCACCCTCGACACGCACGGCCTGCAGGTGATCGTAGTAAGCCTGTCGGTTCTGTTTGAAGAACAATGAGAGATAAAGCATCGGTTCGTGCAGTACGTCTTCAGTGCACAACAGGAGCGTGATCAAAAGCCTTCCCAGCCGCCCGTTGCCGTCCTTGAACGGATGGATGGTCTCGAACTGCACGTGCGCCAGGGCGGCCTTGATGAGTACCGGCGCGCGTTCGGGCTGGTCGTGCAGGTATTTTTCGAAAGGATCAAGACAGGCCATGAGGCGTTCCGGCGGGGGCGGCACAAATTCTGCGTCCGCTGGTGATGCGCCTCCCAACCAGACCTGGCTACGCCGGAATTCACCCGGTTCCTTGTCGCGTCCTCGCCCACCGTTGAGCAATACGCCGTGAATTTCCCGGATCAGACGCAGGGAGATCGGAAAGCCATCCTTGACCCGTTTGAGGCCGTAATTCATGGCAGCGACGTAATTGGACACCTCGCGTACATCATCAAGAGGAACGCCCGGCACTTCTTCCATTTCGAAAAGCAGCAAGTCCGAAATAGATGATTGCGTACCCTCAATCTGAGATGACAGAACGGCTTCCTTGCGGACGTATTGATAGAGAAAGAGGTGCTTGTCCGGAAGAATGCCGTCGATCATGTCCAGGCGCCCCAGCGCGCGGTTCGCTTTATCCCGAAGCGTGCTGAGATCGGCAGACCATTCGATGGGCGGATTCGGTGGAAGCGGTGACGGTACGAATGCCTGGTAACGGGAGCCGGAAAGGCTCGCCTCAACATATTCTCCGGTAGTGCGTCGCATGTGCCTTTCCTCTGGCCAGGATTTGTCGGAATTCCTAAGACAACTTTGGTTGTCTTAGCCGGTCCATTTGGATTTTAAGAAAACTTTAGCTCACGAACGCGTTCTTAACAAATTTTGTTGATCTATTTAGTGGAGGAGAGTGAGTCGGCCGCCCGCGTAGCGAAGCGGAGCAGCGGACGAGAACGCCTTGAAATATCCCGGATTTCTCTCCCCTGCGGTCCGCTCTATCCGGGCTACGCGAGCTGTTACCCATGTCCCTGGACTGCGAACCTGCTTTTGGACAAGACAAAAGTGGCTCGCCTCCGCGCAGCGGGCGAAACCTTGATCGCGTTGAAAGGCATTACGTGCGATCAGCGCCGCGGAACGTGATGTTGGGGTTCGCTCCCGGAGTACCGGGACCTCGTGCGCTCACCGCCAACCTACGAACACTTCCGATTCGTCATTCGCGGCTGGAAGCCGCTCCCACATTCCTTCGATGACCAGCAATGCGCCTGGACTAACGGGCGAATGAATCTGACTGTAAGTTACCCTGTTCGGGTACGATAATACCCAATATGAGTAATAACCTTTCCCTCTCCGAAGCGCTCTTCACCCGCACCCAGGCCCGCGTGCTTGGCCTGCTGTTTGCGCAGCCTGACCGAAGCTTTTACCTCGCCGAGATCATGCGTGCCGCAAACGTGGGGCGCGGCGGTGTGCAGCGGGAGCTGGAGCGGCTGGTGAAATCGGGTCTGGTGACTGTTCGCAGCATCGGCAACCAGCGGCATTACGAGGCGAATCCGCGTTCACCGATCTTCAATGAACTGCAAGGCATTGTGCTGAAGACATCCGGCATTGCGGATGTCTTGCGTGATGCGCTGGCTTCACTGGGTGAATCGGTTACGCACGCGTTCGTGTTCGGATCGATCGCCGGCGGCACGGCAAAAGCCGGTAGCGATATTGATCTGCTGGTGATCGGCGATGTTTCGTTTGCGAATGTTGTGCAAGCGTTGATGGATATTCACGACAAGCTCGGCCGCGAGGTGAACCCGGTGGTGATGACGATGGATGATTTCATGCGAAAGATGGCGATGCGTGATCGGTTTGTTTCACGCATAGGGAAGGAGCCGAAAATTCATGTGAAGGGAGATCACGATGAGCTTGAAAAATCTGTTGAAGATTGGCCAGCTGATTGAACACTACGCGCGCAATACTGATTTGCGCCAGTTGCTGGACGCAGCACATCGGGCGATCAAGGACGCGGCCAACGAGCAAATCTCCACAGAAACCCGCTTCGATGCCGCCTACCGCGCAATCATGCAAACCGCTACCGCAGCGCTCTGGGCAAACGGTTATCGCCCTTCAACGAGCGTGCCGGGACACCACCGCACAACGCTGCAGTCGCTGTCGTTAACCCTCGGAACTGAATCGGCGCGTGTTGCGGTTCTCGACCGCCTGCGGCACAAGCGCAATCTTGCCGATTACACAGGGGAAGACATAGACGACGCCTCACTTGCAGCATGCATTCATGAAGCGCGATGTTTGATCGATGACGTCGAAGCGTGGATGGTGCGAAACGCGCAAATGAAGAATTGATCCTGATTGGCATCGTTCCCACCCCCCTGGAGAAATACTGCTTGCGTCACGGCATCGACGGAGCACGCGGCTTGGCGCTTTTGCTTTTCCCCCGTTGAGGCACACCGAGGAGCGTAGACGTGCGCGGGTCGGAGCAGGAAACCGGAACCCGAGTGCAACGAGGGTCAGCGGTTTCCGTCGCGCAGCGAGGGGTGGCGAGACCGAGGCGGGTCAAGCGAGCACAGCGAGCGTCGGCCTGACCGGCGAGTTACCGAGCGTGCCCGCGCACGTCGCGCACCGCAGGTCTCCTTTGAATGAACAAGTGCTGATCGGGCGGCCTTTCTTTTGCTTGCTTTTTCTTTGGCCGCGCAAAGAAAAGTGAGTCGGCCGCCCGTGTAGCGCAGCGGACAGCGGACGAGAAACGCCTTGAAAAGTCCCGGATTTCTCTCCCCTGTGGTCCGCTCTATCCGGGCTACGCGAGCTGTTACCCATGTCCCTGAACTGCGAACCTGCTTTTGGACAAGACAAAAGTGGTTCGCCCCGCGCAGCGGGCGAAACCTTGATCGCGTTGAAAGGCATTACGTGCGATCAGCGCCGCGGAACGTGATGTTGGGGTTCGCCCCCGGAGTACCGGGACCTCGTGCGCTCACCGCCAACCTACGCAGAGCGCGTCAGCGAACCCCGGATTTGGGCAGAAAAACTGATCGCCGCCATTTCTATCCCGATCGGTACAAATAAAGATTCAAAACGGTGTTCGGGCATGATCTTTTACTGATCGGGACAATTTCCGAGTTTGTCGTGCTCCGGCAGGCGTTCGTGGTTGTCAGTCGTGTGATCACGGAGACGTTATCCGACTATCATGCCGTGCTCGCGCCACCAGACCCGACATTCACAGGAGCATTGATGAGCAATTTCCTGATCCGCCCTTTCGAGGAAAAAGACTGGCCCGCGATCTGGCCGATCTTTCGCGGCATTGTTGCCGCGCGCGAGACGTACACGTATCCGCCGGATGCCGATGAAGGTTATGCGCGCACGCTGTGGCTTGCCGCGCCGCCCGCCCAGGCCGTGGTGGCAGTGGATGAAGACGGCGAAATTCTCGGCACGGCGAAGATGGGGCCGAACCAGATGGGGCCAGGTGCGCACGTGGCGACGGCGAGTTTCATGGTGAATCCGGCTCACCAGGGCCAGGGCGTTGGCAGGGCGCTGGGCGAATACGCGTTGCGCTGGGCGCGCGAGCAGGGTTTCCGCGCGATGCAGTTCAACGCGGTGGTGTCATCCAACCGCGCGGCGGTTTCGCTGTGGCAAGCGTTGGGCTTCGAGATTGTGGGGACGGTGCCGGAGGCGTTTCAGCGCGCGAATGGCGAATACGTGGATTTGTATGTGATGTATCGGCGGTTGTGACGGCGGGGGAAAGCCAGCCTCAATGGCGCGATTGAGCAATCCTTCTGGTGTTTTCCAGAAAGTTTCTGGTTCTTAAGATCAACGCCGGTCCGAGGTTTCCTTATTGAACTGGATTCCCGCCTGCGCGGGAATGACGGCTTCGTTCAGCAAACTCTCGAGCTTTTTTCGATCCGTCACAAAGGTTGACGCAGCGCATAAAGAAGAACGACGTCAGCGCAACTCCGCATTTCGTTCACCGGTTCATCAAACTCGCAGTCCATCATGAACACTGCCGCATGGGCTCCCCCCGGCTCATCGCGGACTTCAGCCCGCCCGCCTCCCGTCCCCTGCGCGGCGGGCTTTTTGTTTCCGCACGATCAATGCCGCGGCAGGTTGCGTTCGATGGCGTGTCTTGCCTTGCGGCCGAGCTTCGGCAGCGTGTGCGCGAAATGCTTTCCTTCGTGTTCCAGGAGGTGGCTCGCTTTTTTCAGCGAACGTTTTGCCTTGCTGCTTTCATGCGCGAGCCCGTCGAGATGCGCGTGGCCATTCCTTCCGTTATTTCGATACGCGCGCCACAACAAACCCGCGACAACGCCCGATGCCACGATCAATACGCCGGTGCGTTTCGGATGCATCGCCGCACTGGTGTAGAGGCTCGTCTTCATGACGCGCCCTTGCTGTTCGCCGCGTTCCTGCATGTCGGAGTCCGGTGAATAAAGACTGTCGCGACCGTCGTCGGGGCGGCCGGTTTTCTGCATGCGCGTTCCCGCACGACTCATGATGCGATCCATGAGACGCGGCGCGACGTGCCCTGCGAGTGAGAACAATCTTCCCGCGCCGCCGATGTAGATGTCGCGCTTCGGATGTTCCGCACAAAAAAGAATGGCTTTTGCCGCGATTTCCGGTGAATACATCGGCGGCGTTTGCCGCGGTTCGTTTTCAAGATGATTGCGCGCGTGATGCGCATACGGCGTATCGATAGGGCTGGGTTTTACCAGCGTCACTGAAACCGGCGCGCCTTCTTCTTCGAGTTCCATGCGCAACGCATCCGTGTAGCCCTTCACGGCATGTTTCGATGCGCTGAATGTTCCTTGCAGGGGCGCGGCGTAATCGGAGTTTGCGCTGCCGACGTTGATGATCGCGCCACCCTTGTCGCGCAGGTGCATGGCCGCCGCGCGCGAGCCATGAACGGTTCCCCAGTAGTTGGTTTCGAACAATTGCCGTTCATCCTTGATGGGTTCATCAAGCAGATGGCCGTACATCGACACCGCCGCGTTGTTGACCCAGGTGTCGAATCCGCCGAAGCGCTCGCGCGCGGCCTCGACGATCGCTTGCACGTCGTCTTCGTGTGAGACGTCCGCGGTGACGGCAACGGCTTCACAGCCGGCGGCGTTCAATTCCTCGGCGAGCTGTCGCACGGCAGCCTCGTCACGCGCGGCGAGCACGAGCCGCGCGCCGCGTTTCGCCGCCATGCGGGCGGTGGCGAGCCCGATGCCGCTGGTAGCACCGGTGATGACGATCACCTGTTCGTTAAGCTTCTGAAGATTCGGTTTCATTTTTCGAGCGTGAGACGTTGCCATGCTTTCCTCCTGCCGGATGCGGCACCGCGGGATGGTTTCGGGAATTACCTGTGCTTGAAGGAATGGGTACCGCGCGTGCGGTTCACAACATCTGCGCGGACAATAATTCGCGCGCGTTTTCTTGTGGCAACCGGACATAAAAAAACCGCCCCCCGAGTCGGCGAGGGGCGGTTTGATGTGGTGGCATTGAACGCGTCAGCGAATGTCGACGCGAACTTCCCCAACATTGGCACGCGCGCGAACGTCGTCTTCGCCGCCGGCATCGTGTCGCACGCTCATGCCGAGCCAGCCTTCGTTGCGACCGGCGTTGTCGCCGTCAATGCTGAGGCGCGCATCGCCGATGTTGCTTTCAAGATCGAATTCGCCCGGCGATTCCGTTGTGCTGCGAATATCGACTTCGCCGACATTCACTTCGGCGTCGATGTCGCCGCCTTTCACGTCGATATCCAGTTCACCGACATTGACCTGCGCTTCAACGCCGCCGGCAGTGCCTTCGATCCCGGTGCGGCCAACGTTGAGTTCCACGTTCAATGCCATGCGCGCCGGCACGCGGACTTCCCAGTGCTCTTCGAGATCGGCGTCGTCGCCGAAACCGTCTTCGTAATCGAGCGAGAGCTGCAAGGTGTCGCCGTCGATTTCGTGTTGCAGCTCGGCATCCGCCAGGCGCTTCTCCAGGGTGTCGGCGTCAAACCAGTCGTCGTCGCCCGGCTCAAGCCGCACGCGCACTTCGATGGCATCGATGTCCGCCGCGCGAATGTCGATCTCGCCGACATTGCCGTCCAGTTCGACGCGCTGGATGTCGTCGGCCGGCACATCCAGGGAAAAGTCGCGCGAGTCCGCGGCGACCGCAGTCAGGGGCAGCAGCATCGCCGCCAGCATCAGGGTTTTCATTCCAGTCCTCCAGGTTCCCAACACAACGTCTGTTTCGCTTGGATGCCATGTGATGGCATTTGGTTTGATGTCGAGTTTGAGCGTATTTGCACAAAATTATAGCGACTTGTGTTTTCCGGCCCTGCTGGTAAAGTACGCGCCGTACGATAAAGGCCAACCCGTTCGAAAGGCGGGTGCGCAAAGTTACCGGTCTAAGGGGTGCAGGCCCTATGACAGCGGGATTACCGAAACAGCCCTCTCTCACCGGCTTTTCCCCCATTTGGCCGGACGTTTCGGTTCCCCCGATTCTCGCTGTTGGTCTGCACCCCGCTTTATTTGATTCGCGGCTGGAAGCCGCTCCCACATTGCTACGTTCAACTTCCTGACCGCTTCCGCTCAACGCCGTTTCAGATCCTTCAGATGCAGATTCAGTGCGTTCACCGAGAGCTGGATTTCGCGAAACGATACCCCCAGTGAAACCAGCAGCAACAGCAGCGAGATGCCGAAGATGATCTTCGCGCCCTGCTGCCAGCCGACGTAAATCACCATCATGCTGAGCACGCAGAGAAACAGGCTGCTGATGCCGAGCGCCTGCATGTTGCGGATCAGTCCCACGCGCTGCCGGAGGCTTTCGATCTGCCCAAGAAGGATTTCCGACGGCTGGCTTTCGTACCGCGCGTGCAGGCCGCGGATCACGTTCGCGATCGCAAGAAAGCGATTCGTGTAGGCGAGCAGCAGCAGTGAGATGGTCGGGAACAGCAATGCCGGCGTGGTGAGTGTCAGTTCCATTCCACGAATCCAAAAAAAACCGGCATCAATGATGCCGGTTTCTATCTGCAAACGAAATGTGCGCTGTAGGAGCGGCTTCAGCCGCGAGTGTTCGCGCCTAAAGGCGCTCCTACAAACATCACCAGAGCTTCACGCGCTTCTCAGGCGCCAGGTACATCTCGTCGCCTTCCGCCACGTCGAACGCCTTGTAGAACGCCGGCATGTTACGAACCACGCCGTTGGCGCGGTATTCCGACGGCGAATGCGGATCGGTCTTCAGGCGATTGATGAGCTCTTCCTCGCGGTACTTGCGCGCCCAGACCTGCGCCCAGCCCATGAAGAAGCGCTGATCGCCGGTCAGGCCGTCGATCACCGGCGCCTTCTCATCGCCAAGCGTGCGATGGTAGGCCTTGTAGGCGATGGTCAGGCCCGACAGGTCGCCGATGTTTTCACCCAGCGTGAGCTTGCCGTTGACGTGCATGCCTTCGATGGGTGAGTACTGGCTGTACTGCTCGGCAAGCTTTTCGCCGCGCGCGTTGAACTCGGCGAGATCCTGCTCCGTCCACCAGTTGCGGAGATTGCCGTCGCCGTCGTAATCGGCACCGGAATCATCGAATCCGTGGCTGATTTCATGGCCGATCACCGCACCGATGCCGCCGTAGTTCACCGCATCGTCCGCGGCCATGTTGAAGAACGGCGGCTGCAGGATCGCGGCCGGGAAGGCGATTTCGTTGGTGGTCGGGTTGTAGTAGGCGTTCACGGTCTGCGGCGTCATGAACCACTCGCCCTTGTCCACCGGCGTGCCGAGCTTCGCGAGTTCGCGCGCGTGCTCGACTTCACGGGAACGGATCACGTTGCCGACGAGATCGCCTTCGACAACCTTCAACGCCGAGTAATCCTTCCACTCATCCGGGTAACCTATTTTCACGGTGAACTTGGAGAGCTTCTCGTGCGCGGCCTTTTTCGTTTCCGGGCCCATCCATTCGAGCGTGTCGATGGACGCATCGAACGTCGCGAGCAGATTGTCGACCATCTTCACCATGCGCGCTTTCGCTTCCGGCGAGAAATGACGCTCGACGTAAAGCTTGCCGACGACTTCGCCCAGTGCGCCTTCGACGGCATCCACGCCGCGCTTCCAGCGCGGACGATTCTCTTCAATGCCGCGCAGCGTCTTGCCGTAGAAATCGAAATCCGCCTTCACGAATTCCGACGACAGCAGCGGCGCGAATTCACTGACCGTGTGATAGGTCATGTAATCCTGCCAGGTCGAAACCGGCACTTCCTGGAACATCGCGGAAAACGCCTTGAAGTAACTCGGCTGCGAAATGATCACATCTTCGACCGAGCCCGCGCCCACCAGCTCCAGGTAATGCGCCCAGCCGAAGCCGTCGAGTTCCGTATCGAGATCGGCAACGGCGAGCTTGTTGTACGTCGCGTTGTCGTCGCGGTTTTCGACGTTGGTCCAGTGGTTTTCGGCGAAGCGGGTTTCCAGCGCGAGAATGTTCGCGGCAGCCTCGGCGGCGTTTTCATGGCCGGTCATGGCGAGCATGCGTTCCACGTGCGCGACGTAGGCAGCGCGCAATTTCACGAATTTCTCGGCGTCGGAAAGGTAGTAATCGCGGTCCGGCATGCCGAGTCCGCTCTGCCAGAAACGCAGCGCGTATTGCGTGGAATTCTTGGCGTCGGCGCCGATATAACCGGCGATCGGCGTCTGCACACCGAGCGAGAACATCTCGGCCATGTGGGCGACGACCTGCTCGTGATTCTCGATCGCGGCGATCGCTTCGAGATACGGCGCGATCGGTTTCATGCCCAATGATTCGGCGCGCGCTTCGTCCATGAACGAGGCGTAGAAATCACCGACCTTCTGCGTGTCGGTGCCGGCTTCGGCATCCGCCGCCGCGGCTTCCTCGATGATGACGCGAAGGTTGGCTTCGGCCTCATCGGCGAGCACGTTGAACGAGCCGTAATTGGATTTGTCCGCCGGGATTTCCGTGTTCGCGAGCCAGGTGCCGTTCACGTAACGGAAGAAATCGTCTTGCGGGCGCACGTTCGTGTCGAACGCTGCCATGTTGATACCGGACACCAGCACCTCGGTTCCGGCAGCCGCTTCTGCCATCGGTTCCGCCTGCTCGCTGCACGCGCTGAGCAGCGCGGTCATGCCGGCGGCTACGACCAGTGTCCGGGTTGCGGCTGTTGCCGCATCCGCCAATTTTTTCATCTCATTCCCCTCGAATCAGGTGGTTTTCACTACGCACAACCGGTGATCTTAGCAGCACCGGCTAATGGTTTTGCACCCGCTTTCGACAGCCGGACAGACGACAGGTTCAGGAAAAACCGGGGAATCGCGTCAAGCGCCGCGGTCGGCCTGCAGATCGCGCAGGAGATTCAGCGCGGCGAGCCGAAAGCGTGCCGGCAAGCGGCGGTACAGCAAAAGGAGTTCCTGCTGGTCGGCGGGAAGCGTGGCGGGCGTTGCGGGATCGGATTCCGCGGTCGCGAGGCCCGTCCCGCCGCGGCCAGTCGCCAGCCATTCGAAGCTGACGCCGAGCAGTGCGGCAAGCTGCTCCAGGCGTTCACGCCGTGGCGCGGTGCCGCTCGAAGATTCCCACTGGCTGCACGCGCTACGCGTCACGCCGAGCAGGCGCGCCAGCTCGGTCTGGGAAATGCCCGCCTGCTCGCGGGCTTCGCGAATGCGATCGTGAATAGCCATACCTTGAGTTTAGAAGGACTAACCAGCGACGCAAAGATAAATTCGTCATTTTTCCGGATTTGCGCCACCGCAGCAGACGCGCGCGCCGCATCCGTTATCCTGTCAGCGAATTCATCAACCGGAGGTTGCCTCATGTCCCGCCTGCTCATTCGCATCGCCGCACTCGCCCTGCTTGGTTTTGTCACCGCGTGTTCGTGGGTGGCGCTTGAGAAGGGCGCGAACGACGTGCTCGTGCTGCCGCCCGAACGCCTGACGGCGGATTGCGAATCGCTGGGGAACGTCACGGTCAGCGTGGCGGCGAAGGTCGGCGTGCTGGAGCGGCATGATGACGAGGTGATCGAAGACCTGAACATCCTCGCGCGAAACTACGCGGCGGAAAAAGGCGGCGACACGGCAGTGCCGCACGGCGCGGTTACCGATGGCGCGCGGAAATACGAGATTTTCCGGTGCACGGATGCGGCGGTGGAAAATGATGCCGATGCGCGAGAGTCGACTGACGATGATGTGGAAGTGATTCCGTATCGCGGCGGGGATTGAGCTGAACCGTTGCAAAGCAAAAGCAATGGACAGGATTAACAGGATTTGAAAAGCGATTGGCAGGATTTTCAGAGCAAAAAATTCAGAAAATCCTGTGAATTCTGAGAAATCCTGTTAATCCTGTCTATTCTTCCCGCCTTCAAGAATTCAGGATTTTCTTCAGCAACTCGGCGTCCGTCTTCCGCGCGAATTTCAGCAGCGGCGCGAGCTTCTCCAGCAGGC
Source organism: Gammaproteobacteria bacterium (assembly GCA_036381175.1). Classification (GTDB taxonomy): domain Bacteria; phylum Pseudomonadota; class Gammaproteobacteria; order Natronospirales; family JAJUFS01; genus JAJUFS01. The sequence goes on along the minus strand of DASVDI010000046.1, from coordinate 3,578 downwards.
GCGGGAGTTGCGTCTTCACCCGTTCGTCATGCCCTTCAGCAAGCAGTTTCAGCGCGCTGCCCACTTCCATCGGCGCGGAACCGCCGCCACCCGCTTCCCGGGTCGCGGAACTGACGACAATGGAGCCCGCGCCATTCGCCTCGGCGGCGCGGGCGGCTGAAGCGAGATCGCGCGTCATGGTCTCGAATTCCGCATCGGGAAACAGCGAGGGCGTGGAAATGCCGATGCTGAGCGTCAGCGGCAGATCCCAGCCGGCGCGCTTGCCGGCGGCCGCGACTGTTGCCTGGATACGTTTTGCGAGCTTGCGCGCGCCATCGGCGTCGCAGACCGGCGTGATGATGGCGAAATGCACCGCTTCCAGGCGCGCGGCGGTGTCTTCATTGCGGATGCAGGCCTTGATGACCGCGCCAAGTTCGCGCATGCGGCGCAGGAAGGTTTCCTTGCCGATTTTCTGCACGACACCTTTGAGGCCATCGATATGCAGCCTGAGTACGGAAAACGGCTGGCCGTGACGGGCAGAAAATGAGCGCGCGTCGCGCAGGCTGGCGAGAAAGTGCTGCTCGTTGCCAAGCCGCGTGAGCCGGTCGATGGTGGTGTAGGCGGCAAGCTCACGGCGCTCGCGCTGGGACGTGGCGTGCGAGCGCGCGCGGGCCAGCAGATCGACACGGTTGAAGGGCTTGGTGATGAAATCGGTCGCGCCGCGCTTGAGCGCGTCTTCGCGGGCCTCGTCCGTCTCGTCGCCCGTGACCACGATGACCGGCAGCGCGCTGAAACCTTCGTCTTCGTGGCCGCGGATTTTCGCGAGCAGTGCGAGGCCGTCGATGTACGGCATGCCGATGTCGGTGAATACCGCGCAGATGTCGTCGTGCTGGCGAAGCTGGTCCCAGGCATCCTGGCCATCCACGGCCAGCAACACCTCGAACTCGTCGCCGAGAATACGGGCGGCCGAGGTGCGGATCACCCGGGAATCATCGGCCAACAGGATGCGCGGGCGCGTTTCGGCAGTTTCCGTGGCAACGGCGTCCGTCATTTTGCGTGTCCCCCCGGACTTTCTGTTCGGTCGTGCAGCGAGTTGACAATAATCATAACCGTGTTGACCGGGTCACATTCAAGCAAACCGGAATTTCCCCGGGAATTTTCCAGAGTAACAGCATTTGCGTCCGCCACTCGTCGGGAATTATTGACCTGAGTACGCCATTCCCTGAACATCGCCCGCTTTGCCGCGCCCTCCTTTTCGCGGCTCATCGATTTTCGGACATGTATCAAAGCACTCTTGGCGGCCAGTTTCTCGACCTGCACCCGCGTCTTGCGGCGTTGCTCGGATATTCCTCTCCCGAGGAAGCCAAGGCCGCCATTACCGATATCCGAACCCAGCTGTACGTCCACCCGGATCATCGCGATCAGTTGCTGGAAGCGCTGGCCGAGAACGGCAATGTGCATCACCGGGAAACGGAGATCCTGCGCAAGGACGGCAGCCGCGTGTGGGTGGCGGAGTATGCACGCGCCAGGCACGATGCCGAGGGTCGCCTCGCAGGACTGGAAGGCACGCTCGTCGATATCACCTCATTGAAAGCACCAAGCGAGCGAACGCAGGCGGACGATTCCTACCGCGCGTTCTTCGAAAGCTCTGTCATCGGGATGTATCGCAGCACGGTCGATGGACATTTCATTGAAGCCAATGCCGCGCTCGCCGAACTGCTCGGCTACCGTGATCCGACTGATCTGCTGAGTCGCGTCACGGATATTTCCGGCCTTTATCTCGAAAACGCGCAGCGCAATGCGCTGCTGGAACGCCTGGCTGCCGGCGATGGCGCGCACGTGGAATTTCCGTTGCGCCGGCCTGACGGCGAGGTGATCTGGGTACTGGAACACGGTCGCGCCGTGCGCGATCTGAACGGCGAGGTGCGTTACTACGAAGGCACCTTGCAGGACATCAGCCAGCGCCGCGAGGCGGAACTTGCGTTGCGGCAATCGGAACAGCGCTACCGCGCGCTGGTCGACAACAGCCGCGTCGGCGTTTTCGTGAACCGCGACGGCGTCTATACCTACGTGAATCCGGCCTTCGCCGAAATGCTCGGCTATTCGCAATCGGAACTCACCGGCCGCGATTTCCGCGATATTTATGCGCCGGAAGCGCTCGCTGACGCGCACGAACGTTTCGGCCAGCGCGAGCGCGGTGATGCGTCGCCCGAGTGTTTCGAGACGACGCTCCTGCATCGCGATGGCGAGGAGCGCGTCGCGGTGGTGATCACGATCAGCATGCTGGATCTCGAAGACGGCACGCGCGTTTCCACCGGCACGGTGACCGACGTGCGCGAACAGAAACGCATCGAACGCACCTTGCGCCACAACGCCACGCACGATCCGCTGACCGAACTGCCCAACCGCATCATGTTCATCGAGCGGCTGGAGAAAGCCATCGCGCGCGGACGTGGTGACGGCCGCCACGACTACGCCGTCTGCTTTCTCGATCTCGACAGCTTCAAGGTGGTCAACGATTCGCTCGGCCATGCCGCCGGTGATGAATTATTGCGTGCGATTGCCGGGCGTATTCGTGACTGCCTGCATCCCTGGGATGTTGTCAGCCGTCACGGCGGTGATGAATTCACGCTGCTGCTGGAACAGGTGACGGCGCCTGATGTTGCCATCGCCGCGGCCAAGCGCTTGCACGCGGCGCTGGCCGATCCTTTCACCGTCGGCGGTACGGAAGTGTTCACCAAGGCGAGCATCGGCATTGCCTTTGGCGGCGATGAATACGAATTCGCCGACGAGTTGCTGCGCGATGCGGATACGGCGATGTACAACGCCAAGGACACCGCTTCCGGCATCGCGGTGTTCGATCGGCACATGCACGACACCGCGCGCTGGCGGCTGCAACTGGAAACGGACTTGCGCCTCGCGCTGGACCGCCGCGAGTTCGAGCTGCATTACCAGCCGATTCGTGATCTGCGCGGCAACCAGATCAAAGCCTTCGAAGCCCTCGTGCGCTGGCGGCATCCGCAACTCGGCCTGCTGCTGCCCGCGGAGTTTCTCGCCGTCGCGGAAGAAACCGGCCTGATCCTGCCGCTCGGACAGTGGGTGATGGACGAAGCGTTGCGCCAGCTTGAAACGTGGCAGCAGTCGCATCCGGCACTGTGCATGAGCGTGAACATCGCACACCGGCAGTTTCATCATCCGCAACTGGAAAACCAGGTGCGCGACCTGCTGCGCCGTGCGGCGATCCTGCCCGGCACGCTGCACCTGGAACTCACCGAATCGATCTTCATGGGCAATGCGCGCATCGCGGCCGAGCGGCTTTCGAATTTGCGCGCGATGAACCTGCGCCTGCTGCTGGATGATTTCGGCACGGGCTATTCCTCGTTCGCGCACCTCAACCGGTATCCGCTGGATACGATCAAGATCGACCGTTCGTTTGTCGTCGAGGCGGACAATTCGAAGCGTGGTCAGCGGGTATTGAAATCAATTGTTGAACTCGCGAACGCAATCGGCACGGAAATCATTGCGGAAGGCATCGAGAAGCCATCGCAACTGCAACACCTGCGCCGGCTGGGCGTGCGCCTCGGACAGGGCCGGTTGCT